>NZ_BAGA01000178.1 GCF_000308595.1 Nocardia higoensis NBRC 100133
AGGCGCAGTGCCGCGACCGGGCACATCCGGACCGCGGCGGTGGCGGTCGCGGCGTCGCTGTCGCCGACCTCTTCGCGGTCGATGATCAGTTCGCCGTCGTCGTCGAGGTGCATGAGGTCCGGCGCGGCTTCCTCACACAGACCGTGTCCTTCGCAGCGCGGTCGATCCAGGACGATTCTCATGCGGGCACAACCTCCAGAACGGGCAGCTTCTCGATGCTGCGGGTGATGTTGCTGGGAATGCGGACGTCGGGGCCGACGACCAGACGCTCGACCCGACGGGCGAGCGCGCCGATGATGGCGTGCGCTTCGAGACGGGCCAAGCCCTGTCCGGCGCACCCGTGCGGACCGTAGCCGAAGCCGAGGTGGTCGATCGGGTTGCGCTCGACCAGGAACTCGTCGGGGTTCCGGTAATGGCGCGGGTCCCGGTTGCCCGCCCAGAACAGGATCGCGACCTTGGCGCCGGCGGGAATCAGGACGCCGTCGACCTCCACGTCCTCGGTGGCGCGACGACCCCAGGCGTGGATCGGCGGCCAGTAGCGCAGGACCTCGTTGAACGCGGCGGGAACCAGCGCGGGATTCGCCCTGACCGCAGCGAGCTGATCGGGATGCGCGGCGAACAACGCGACGATATTGCCGATCGAAGCCATCGTCGTGTCCACTCCCGCACCGAGGTACTGGTGGATGATGTGGCCCGCGGCGCCGGCCGGGATAGCGCCACGCGCCTCGGCCTCGAAGATGCCGCGACCGACCGAACCCGGCGTCAGATCCTCCGCGCCGACCGTCGAGCACCACTCGTAGAGCTCACCGGCGATCGGGAAGTTCTCCGCGGTGCGCTGATTCATCGGCCCGATGACCTGCATCGCCGCCTGCCCCCAACGCAGCATGTTGTCGCGGGCGCGCCCGGTGAACCCGATCAGATCGGCCACAACCTCCAGCGGGAAGGCCCTGGCCAGCGCGTCGATGGCCTCGAACGAGCCCTTCTCCACCAACTGCCCGACGAGCGCGTCGGCCTTGGCGTCGATGCCGTCCTTCAGCCCGCGCAGCGCCCGCGGCGACAGGTTCGCCGTCAGCGTCGCCCGCAATTGCGTGTGCACAGGCGGGTCCGAGGCGAGGGAGGTCCCGGTCAGTGCCTCGTTCACCGCGGGGTTGAACCCGACCGCGCCGGCCGAGGAGAAACGCTCCCAGTCACCCAGGGCAGCCCGGATGACGTCGTAGCGCGTGAGCGCGTACACCTCGTTCTTCGGCAGATGAACGACGCTTCCGAGCTCACGAAGCGCGGCATAGGTCGGATACGGGTCCACCAGAATGCCGTCGTCGAACAGGTCGAGATCGGAAACAGGCGGGGCTGAATGGGTCATGTTCACCTCGGTGTCGCTATATCGGTGCGCCCCATTCAAGTGACTGCGTTCACATCAATCAAACAAATGTTCTGCATGCACCCCATGCACCGGATGAATACACTGCGCCTCTCACCTCCGAGCCTGCTCGTCGGTGGCTGATCTTGGCGGCTCACCCCGAGCTTCCGGGTTCGCCGAGCACTGCGCCCGACTGATTCGTGGCCTGTCGACGCCGGTGATCGGCTACTGTTTTCCGCCGGACAGTCCGCTCCACATCAGGCGCGTCAACCCGACGCCGCCGGGCAGGTGAGCCCCCACCCGGAGGACACCACCGCGGGCACCGCCGAGTGGACGATCAGTCCCCGCGGTCCGCTTCGATCGCGCCGGCCGACCGGTGCAGGGTGGCGACCAGCCCGGGCAATTCATGACGGTCGTAGCGGACGCTGGGCATGGAGATGGACAGACCGGCCAGAGCCTTGCCGTCGGCGCCGCGCACCGGAACCCCGATGGCGACCACGCCGCGCTCCGAAAGGCCGTTGTTGAGGGCGAATCCGGCGCGGCGCACCCGGCTGAGCTGAGCTCGCAGGGCCGGAATGTCCGGCCGTTCGCCGGGGCGTTCGGCGTAGCGCTGCTCGGAGTACAGCTCGTCCACTTCGGCCGGGTCCAGAGCCGCGAGCAGGATCAGGCCGGCGGTGACGCGGTGGGCGGGAAAGACCATCCCCTCGCGCGAGCCCACCCGCAGCGCCTGTCCGCATTCGACGCTGGCGATGAAGCGGGCGGTGTCGCCGGTGCGGATGGTCAGGTTCGCCGACTCCCCCACCAGGTCGACCAGCCGCTGCAGGTGCGGTAGGGCCACCGCCCGCAGCCGGGACGCCCGGGACTGCGAGTGTGTGGCGAGTTCGAGGACCGGGCCGGGGTGGTAGACGCGCTGGTCGTCCTGCACGGCGAAATCGCGGTAGACGAGCGTCTGGAGCAGCCGGTGCGCCGTCGACCGGGCGACGCCGAGCCGCTCGGCGACCTGGCTGACCGTCAGCCCGCCCTCGAGCTGCAGCATGACCGCGGCGCGCAGCGCGTGGTCGGCGCTGGTCACGACGTAGGCGGGCGGATTCTTCGGTTCCACGCGCACTCCCCTCGTTCTGCTCAGCAGAATTTCATGTTCTGCTGACCGGTCACGCGCCACTGTAGAGGATATGACCACGACTGACACCCCTGTCCGCTTGCGGGCGGTCGCGGCGCCCGGACAGCCGGACGTGACGCCCGCGCTCGAGGAGCTGTACCGCGGCTTCGAGCAGGAGCTGCTGGTCCCGCTGTGGACCGAGATCGGCGACCTGATGCCCGCGCATCCGCGTTCGCGCGCGGTGCCGCATCTGTGGCGCTGGGAGAACCTGCTGCGCCTGGCCGAGAAGGCGGGCGACATCGTGCCCGTCGGTCGTGGCGGCGAGCGTCGGGCCATCGCGCTGGCCAACCCCTCGCTGGGCGGCAGGCCGTTCGCCACCCCGACGCTGTGGGCGGCGATCCAGTACCTGATGCCCGGCGAAGACGCTCCCGAGCACCGCCACACCCAGCACGCCTTCCGATTCGTGGTCGAGGGCTCGGGTGTGTGGACCGTGGTCGGCGGCACCGGCGACAAGGCCGTCGGTGACGCCGTGCCGATGCGCCGCGGCGATTTCCTGCCGCAGGCGGGCTGGAACTGGCACGCCCACCACAACGCGACCTCCGAGCCGATGGCCTGGATCGACGGGCTGGACATCCCGTTCCAGTACGTCGTCGAGTCGCAGTTCTTCCAGTTCGGCCGCGAAGCGCTCAGCGACGCCGAACGGATCACGCCGGAACGCTCACGCTCCGAACGGCTCTGGGGCCATCCCGGCCTGCGCCCGCTGTCGGTCGGCGAGGTCGCGCCCGGTTCGCCGCTGCTGGCCTACAAGTGGGAGCACACCGACGCGGCGTTGAACGATCAGCTGCAACTGGAGAAGGAAGGCTACGGCGGCACCGTCGAGCCCGGCCATGCCGCCGTCCGCTTCTCCAACCCACACGACGGCACCGACGTGCTGCCGACCATCCGTGCCGAGTTCCACCGGGTCGCCCGCGGCGCGGAGACCGCCCCGGTCCGGGAGACCGGCTCGTCGGTCTTCCAGGTCTTCGACGGCTCCGGCACGGTGACCGTCGGCGACAAGACCTGGTCGGTCACCCGCGGTGACCTGTTCGTCGTCCCCTCGTGGGAACCCTTCTCCGCCAAGTCCGAAGCCGGCGACACCGACTCCGACTCCGGCGCACTCGACCTCTTCCGTTTCTCGGACGCGCCCGTCTTCGAGGCGCTCCGGCTCGACCGTCAGGAGACCATCCGATGAAGCTCGCCACCCTCCGCGTCGACGGCGGCACCCGCGCCGTCCGCCTCGACGGCGACGTGCTGGTCGACCTCGGCTACGACGATCTCGGCGCCCTGCTCGCCCAGGACGATTGGGCCACCATCGCCGCCGCGGCCACCGGGCAGACCTGGCCCGCCGAGGGCGCCGACCTCGCCCCGGTCGTGCCCGCGCCGTCCAAGGTCATCTGCGTCGGGCACAACTACACCAACCACATCAAGGAGATGGGCCGCGAGCTGCCCAGCTACCCGACCCTGTTCCCGAAGTTCGCCGACTCGCTGATCGGCCCGAACGACCCGATCGTCAAGCCCGCCGAGACCGAAGCCCTGGACTGGGAGGTCGAGCTGGTCGTGGTCGTCGGCAAGCAGGTCCGCCGCGCGAGCGAGGACGAAGCGGCCGCCGCCATCGCCGGTTTCACGGTCATGAACGATGTGTCGGTGCGCGACTGGCAGTTCCGCACCATCGAATGGACCCAGGGCAAGATCTGGGACTCCTCCACCCCGGTCGGCCCCTACCTGGTGACCCCCGACGAGGTCGGTGGCGTCCGGCCCGCGCTCCAGGTCGAGACCATCGTCGACGACCAGGTCATGCAGAAGGACGACACCGGCACGCTGCTGTTCGACCCCGTGCATCTGGTGCGGTACATCTCGACCGTCATCCGCTTGAACCCGGGTGACCTGATCGCCACCGGCACCCCCGCGGGCGTCGGCCACGCCCGCGACCCGAAGATCTACCTGACCGGCGGCGAGACCGTGGTCACCAGGATCGCCGGTCTCGGCGCGTGCACCAACCGGGTCGTCGGGGAATCGTGATGGCCCGCTCCCACACCGATGCTCTGCGGTGGGTCGAGCACGGCACGCGCCTGTTCACCGAACAGGTCGCCGGCCTCGACGAGCAGTCGATGTCCGCGCCGAGCATCCTGCCCGGCTGGACCCGCAAGCATCTCGTCGCGCACGTCGCCGCCAATGCCGACGCCCTCGGCAATCTGGTGCGCTGGGCACGGACCGGCGAGCGCACCCCCATGTACTCCTCGATGGATCAGCGCAACGCCGACATCGAGGCCGGCGCGCAGCGCCCGGCAACCGACCTGACGACCTGGCTGAACGACGCGGCGGCCACCCTCGCCGCCGCGATGGACGCGCTGACCACCGAACAGTGGCACGCCGAGGTCGTCACCGCACAGGGCCGGACCGTGCCGGCCACGGAGATCCCGTGGCTACGGGCACGCGAGGTCTGCGTTCATGCCGTCGATCTCGGCACGGGCGTGACCTTCGCCGACCTGCCCGACGAGTTCCTGTCCGCGCTCATCTCCGACATCCGGACCAAGCGTGGACAGGAACTCGGCGAGATCCCGGCCGGGCCGCTGCCCGAGATCGCCGCCTATCTCGCCGGACGACCCCACTCTCTCGCCGACGTCGCCGACCTCGGCCCCTGGCTCTAGAGGAGGCTGCCCCGTGCGCACCCCTGACAACACGAACGCCGACGTCGTCGTCGTCGGTGGCGGGATCGGCGGTCTGAGTGCCGCTTTCGCCCTCTCCCGGCTCGGGCTGAGGGTCCGGGTGCTCGAACGCGCCAAGGAATTCGGCGAGGTCGGCGCAGGCCTGCAGCTGGCCCCGAACTGCACCCGCATCCTCGACGACTACGGCCTGCTGGACGAGGCGAAGGCCCGCGGCGTCGTCCCCGACCGCATGGTCATGCGCGATGCGGTCGACGGTGACGAGCTGACGGCACTCGACCTGCGCGATCTCGAGCGCAAATACGGCTTCCCGTACATGGTCATCCACCGCAGCGACCTGCACGCGCTGTTCCTGGAGGCGTGCCGGGACGCGGGCGTCGAACTGCTCACCGAACAGCGCGTCGTCGCCTACGGCCAGGACGCCGGCAAGGCCACCGCCACCACCGAATCGGGCACGGTCCACGAGGCCGACATCGTGATCGCCGCCGACGGCCTGCACTCGGTGGCCCGCGAACTCTTCGTGAACGACGAGCCCGTCTCCTCGGCCTATGTCGCCTACCGCGGCACCGTGCCGATCGACCGGGTCGACCGCCCGATCGACCTGTCCGAAGTAGTCGTCTACGTCGGCCCCCGCTGCCATTTCGTCCACTACGGCCTGCGCGGGGGCGCTCTGCTCAACCAGGTCGCCGTCTTCCGGTCCCCCAAAGCCCTGGCAGGACAGCAGGATTGGGGGACCCCGGACGAGCTCGACGCGGCGTTCGCCCAGACCTGCGACTTCGTCCAGCAGGGCCTGCCGCACATGTGGCGCGACAAGTGGTGGCGCATGTTCGACCGCGACCCGATCGACACCTGGGTCCAGGGCCGCATCGCCCTGCTCGGCGACGCCGCCCACCCACCGCTGCAGTACATGGCCCAGGGCGCGATCATGGCCATCGAGGACGGCTGGGTGCTGGCCGAGCACGCGAAGCGGCTGCGCGGCGAGGACGGCGAGATCGACTGGGCGGGAGCACTTTCGGCCTACGAAGCGGTGCGGCCCGAGCACTGCCGCCGGGTTCTCACCACCGCCCGCGCCTGGGGCGAGCTGTGGCATCTGGACGGCCGCGAGCGCGAGCAGCGCAATGTGCTGCTGCGGGCCCGTGCGGTCGACGACTACTCGTTCACCGACTGGATCTACGGCCCGACCGCGCTGTTCCCCGAGGACGAGCCGCCCATGTTCGAACCGATCCCGCTGGCCTCGGCCGACGCGATCACCGGCGCCATGGCCGACACGATCGCCTCATAGCAGGCACTTCCAGCCCGCGGCGGCGGGTGCCCGGCGGCACGTCCCGCCGGGCACCCGCCGCGCCCTGGCTGCCTCTCGGCCGCGGAGGGTCCGCGCGGTGTCCGTGGCCGAGCGGCTACCAGCTGTCGATGTGCACGATGGGATCGAGGCTCTTCCTCGGCGCGGGCTTGAAGTCGGTGCCCTTGGTGTAGGCGACCGGCAGCATCGCGCCCTGCGTCACCTTGTCGTACGGGATGCCGAGCACTTCGGCGGCTTCCCGCTCATAGCTCAGATGCAGTGTGGTCCAGGCGGTTCCGAGTCCGCGCGATCGGGCGGCGAGGCAGAAGCTCCACACCGCGGGGAACAGCGAGCCCCAGTACGAGGCGCTGTGCGCGCTCGCGGCGCCGTCGACGCGGTTGCCCAGGCAGGGGATCAGCAGAACCGGCGCCTGCCCCATCCGCTCGGCGAGATACTCGGCCGAACTGGCGACCCGTCTCCCCACCGCATCCGCCTCGGCATCACCGGTGTTGCGCCTGCTGAGGTATTCCGGCGCCGCCGCGTATGCCTCGAAGCCCCTGCGATACAGCTCCCCCAGCTGCCGTCGCTTCTCGGCGTCGGTGACCACGACCCAGTGCCAGCCCTGGCTGTTGGACCCGCTCGGCGCCTGCACCGCCAGTTCCAGGCACTCGCGGACCACCTCCAACGGCACCGGCCGGTCGAAGTCGAGGCGTTTGCGCACGGTGCGGGTGGTCGACAGGAGTTCGTCGGTGGAGAGATCCACTTCGATCGGCATGTGGTGTCCTTTCGCCTTGTCGATCCCGAAGGTACCGAACCGCCGGTCCGGACGGCGGACGGCTCAGCGACGGATACCCATCACCCCGCAGGTCGGCGCCTCCCAGCTCAACTTCCCGGACGCGGCGATCAGCTCGTCCAGCCCGATCGCCAGATCCTCGGGAATCGGCGCCGACCGCCGGGAGTCGAGATCGACGTGCACCAAAAGGATTTCGAGCGTGTTCGACAGCCGCGCCCGCCCGCGATCGACCAGGTAGGTCATCATGTGCACGGCCTTCTCGCCCCGGTCGAGGACGCGCGCGTGCACCGACAACGAATCGCCCTCGCGCAGTTCGCTGTGATAGACGATATGGTGCTCGGTCGTGAACAGGCCGATCCGCCGCTCGCTGCGGTAGGCGTCGTCCAAGCCGAGCGCGCGCAGCAGGATGTCGGCGGCTCGGATGTTGTTCGACAGGTAGTGGACCACGTTCATGTGACCGTTCGCGTCGATCTCCCGATCGGTCACGTCCGCGGTCAGCACGGCCGGAAGCTCACGGATCTGTTCGACAGTCGGTACCTGGATCGCCATGGGCCCATCCTGAAGCATTCGCGCGACCGCCCGGCGATCAGGTCACCGCCGGGGCCGATTCTCCTGCCGGTGAGCGGCCTGGGTTCAGGGTCGGAACACCGCTCGGACGCAGCCCTGGCTCTTGTTCTTGAACAGGTCGTACCCGTGTACGCCCTGCTCGAGCGGCATGTCGTGGCTGATCAGGTAGGACGGGTCGAGGTCGCCCTGCTGGATGTAGTCGAACATGCGCGGCACATAGCGCTGGCCGTGTTGCTGCGCGCTCCTGATGGTGAGGCCCTTGTTGGTGACCACGCCCATCGGGAACTTGTCGGTGAGCCCGTAGACACCGAGCACCGAGACGACGCCGCCCTTGCGGCAGGCGAGGATGGCCTCGCGCAGCGGGGTGGCGCGGTCGGTCTCCAGGCGCAGTAGCTGTTTGGCGCGGTCGTAGATCTGCTGCAGGCCGGTGCCGTGACCCTCCATGCCGACCGCGTCGATACAGGCGTCCGGGCCGCGTCCGCCGGTCATCTCCCGCAGCGCCTCCTGCACGCTGTCGACGGCGGTGTAGTCGATGGTCTCGGCGTCGAAGTGGTTGCGCGCCAGAGCGAGTCGTTCGGGAATGCGGTCGATCACGATGACGCGCCCCGCACCGAGCAGCCGCGCCGAGTGGCCTGCCATCAGACCGACGCCACCGCTGCCCCACACCGCCACGGTGTCGCCGGGGGCGATGTCGCAGAAGTCGGCGCCCATCAGGCCGGTCGGGACCGCGTCGGAACAGAACAAGGCCTGTTCGTCGGTGACGCCTTCGGGAATCGGGAAGCAGTTGACATCGCCGAAGGGCACCCGGACGTACTGGGCGTGCGAGCCCTGGTAGCCGCCGAAAGGATGGGTGTAGCCGTAGATGCCGCCGGTCGGATAGCCGAACATCGGTTGCTGCAGTTCGGCATTGGGGTTGGTGGTATCGCACAGCGAGTACATGTCGTTGGTGCAGTAGAAGCAGGTGCCGCAGCCGATGAAGGACGGCACGGTGACCCGCTCCCCGACGCTACGCTGCCGGACCTCCGGCCCGGCGTGCACGATCTCCCCCATGAATTCGTGACCGAAGACGTCACCCTCCCGCATACCCGGCAGGTATCCGTCGATGAAGTGCAGGTCCGAGCCGCAGGTCGTCGTCAGCTTCACCTGCACGATGACGTCGTGGGGATTGAGCAGTTTGGGGTCGTCGACCGTCTCGACGGCCAGGTCGTCGACGCCGTTCCAGCACAGTGCGCGCATCGATATGCTCCTGTTCAGCGCGCGCCGGGACGCGCGCTCGGGTTGTGCTCGAGAGTGGGCAATTCGCCGGTCTGCAACAGCGCGCGCATCCGGTAGAGCAGTTTGAACGCCATGGCGCCGGTCATCAACCCCGGCAACGCGGATCGCACCCGCACGGTCACCTCGGTGCCGAGATCTTTCGGCGCCTGCGTGAATTCGACGCGCAGCTCGGCGTCGGAGCCTGCCAGGTCACCGGAGTAGCGCAGGCCGTCCGGTTCGGTGGTGCGGGTCGTCCGCCAGGTCGTCTGCGCGTCGTCGTGACCGAATGTCCAGTCGACGCGGTCGGCGTTCGACCGGACCTCGCCGGTATCGCCGAGCAGGCGCGAGAGCCGCACCGGATCGCGCCAGCACTCCTCCACCTGCTCACGCGGGGCCGCGATCGTCACCGACTGGACACTGGTCCGCTCGCCACCGGCGCCGACGACCTTGCCGACCAGATCGTTCACCTGATGCTTGACCTCGTCGATGGTGTGCACACCACACTCCTCTGTTCAGCTGCCGACCGTGCTGCTGTGGACTCCGCTGAGGTCGGCGCACAGGGTGCCCCGGCACCCCCGGTCCTGGAGGCGGCCGGAACACATCGCCTGCCTACCCGGCGACATCCCTGCCAAACGCCGCCGCCCTGGATCGGCCACCCCTCCCCGATGCCGTAGGCCACGTTTCGACGCATGTCGCCGCCGACACCCAGACCGCGCCGGCATCGGTCAGCGCGGAAGTCGACCGTCTCAGAGTGGTGGCGCGACGGGCCTGTCCGATCTCGTGTGCCGCAGCTCTCGACGCAACGCCAACGGCGCCCGACCGAACCAGCGGCGGCAGCTGCGCGTAAGGGTGCTCTGCTCCGAATAGCCGAGCTGCCGGGCGATATCCGACATGGACAGGTTCGATGTGGCCAGCAGTTCGGTCGCCAGCGTGCGCCGATGGTCGTCGAGCAGTTCCTCGAACGTCGTGCCCTGCTCGGCCAGCCGCCGTTGCAGCACCCGGGGATGGATCGTCAGCGCCGCCGCGACGCTGTCGAGATCGGCGTGCCCCAGTGGTATGAGCTTGCCCAGCAATTCGTGCACGTGTTCGTCCACACCCAGGTGACGATGCTGGCCGCCCAGGTATCGGGTGGCCAGCGCGTAGGCCATATCGTCGCCTCCGCCGACGCGCCGGTTCAGCAGGACGGTCGGGAAGACCAGCGAGTTGACCGGAGCGCCGAAATGGACGGCACAGCGGAAGTAGTCGACATAGACATCCTCCGCAGAGATCCTCGGATGCCGGAAGGTGATGCGGTGGGGGTGGAAATCGTGGCCTACCAGCAGCTGGAACATGCCCAGGATGACGCCGAGCGCCAGTTCCACCATCTGCTCGCGATACGGGAGCCGGCGCAGCGTGTGGGCGAAGGTAAACGACGATTCCCGCCCGTGTGTGTGCAGTTCGGCGGCTATGGCCGGACTGTAGGTGTGCAGGAACTTGGTCACGCCGAGCAGAGCCGATTCGACTGTCTCGGAGTTGCGGACCAGCACGGCTATGGGACCGAGCATCTCCAGATCCTGCAGTCGCGACAGTCGTAACCCGAAGTCGGACACAGCAAGCGTTTCGCTCGCCCGGCCGACGACCGCGGTCAGGGCCGTGTAGCTGATGAACCGGTTGTAGTCGCCCACCACCTGCGGCTCGATCCCCGCTTCGGCGAGCACGCGTGCGGGATCGCCGCCGTGAGCCGAGATCAGCTCCGGCACGTGAATCAGGGACGAGGCCCGGACAAGGTCGACCATAGTCGTGAAGTGTCAAAAAAACGTCGCGGAATGTCAAGAAACGGCGAAGCGGATGTGTGAAATTGGTCGTGCAGCCGACCGGCCGCGCGCTGCCCAGGACAAAGCCACCCCGCCAGACAGGACCGAGATATGAACGAAAACATTTCCGCCGCGTTGAATCGGGCGGTGGCGCTGTTCGGCGACCGGGACGCGATGGTCGATGGAGACATCCGCTGGACCTACCGCGATCTCGATCGCTATGTGGGAGCCTTCGACGCGGCACTCGACGACTTCGGCCTCGACCAGGGTGACGTCGTCGGCGTGCTCGCCAAGAACAGCCGGGCGCACCTGGTCGCCTGGCTGGGCGTCCCGCGCAGCGGCCGCGTGCTCAACGAAATCAACACCCGGCTCTCGCCGGCCGAAGTCGAATTCATCCTCGACGACTCCGCCGCCCGCGTCCTGATCATCGACGAAGACTTCCTCGACATGGGTCGTTCACTGCGCGACACCGTTCCCACGCTCGGCACACTCGTCTACGCTGGAACCGGCGAATGCCCGGCGGACTGCACCTCTTTCGAGGAGATCGTCTCCTCGGGTCGCGCGGCGCCGCAGGCGCGGGTCGCGGGCGAGGCGGTGGCCGGGATCTTCTACACGGGCGGAACCACCGGTCGGGCCAAGGGCGTGTTGCTCACCCACGACAACCTGGTCGCCAACGCCAAACATGCGCTGCTGTGCCTCGGCTATACCGAGCACGACTCCTACCTGCACTCCGGGCCGATGTTCCACCTCGCCGACGGCGCCTCGACCATCGCGTTGACCTGGGTCGGCGGCAAGCACGTCATCCTGCCGGGGTTCGAGCGCCGCAGCTGGCTCGAGGCCGTGGCGAAGGAACGGATCACCCGGGCGATGCTCGTGCCCACCATGATCACCATGCTGCTGGCCGAGCCCATCCCGGCCGACCTGGACATCTCCTCGCTGCGATCGGTGCTCTACGGAGCCTCGCCCACGCCGCAGGCGGTCCTGCGGGATGCCATGGAAGCACTCGGCTGCGACTGGTGCCAGGTGTACGGGATGACCGAGGCAGCGCCGATCGTCACGTTCCTGAGCCACGAGGATCACCGCCTCGGCGTGTCCGGCGACGATCCGGAAGCATCGGCACGGCTACGATCGGCCGGTCGGCCGGTCGTCGGCGTCGAGGTCGAGATCCGTTCGGAGACAGGTGAACTCGTCGACACCGGCATGGTCGGTGAGATCGTCGTGCGCGGCTCCAACATCATGAAGGGTTATCTCAATCGTCCTGAGGAAACCGAACAGGTGCTCATCGACGGCTGGTACCGCACCGGCGACATGGGCTACCTGGATCAGGGTGGCTACCTCTACGTGGTCGACCGCCTCAAGGACATGATCATCTCCGGCGGCGAGAACGTGTACAGCACCGAAGTCGAGAACGCCCTGTACCGGCATCCGGACGTGCTCGAGGTGGCGGTCTTCGGCGCGCCGGACTCACAGTGGGGCGAAGCGGTTCATGCCGCGGTCGTCCTGCGCGGCTCCTCGACCACCACGGCGGAGGCGCTGCGCACCCACACCCGAGAGCTGATCGCCGGGTTCAAGGTGCCGCGGGTGGTGCACCTGCTCGACGGGGCACTGCCCAAGTCGGGTGCGGGCAAGATCCTCAAGCGAAACCTGCGCGAGCAGTTCGCACCCGTGGACCTGTAGGCGGGCACCGGCCGAGGGCAAGCGAACGGCAGTCGCGGGGCGGATGAGCGGCCCCGCGACTGATCGTCACAACCAGGGCGACGGCGTGCCCCGGCTGCCCTGCCCGCCGGTGGGAGCGATCTCGGCGATCCGCACCAGGTCGTCGTGGGTGAGCGCGAGTTCGGCGGCGGCGATGTTCTGGGCGACGCGATCGGGATTGCGCGAGCCGGGAATGGGCACGATGTAATTCTTCTGCGCCAGCACCCAGGCCAGCGCGAGCTGCGACACCGTGGCGCCCTTGGATTCGGCGAATTCGGTGAGCTGCTCGACGATCCTGTGGTTGACCTCGTAGTTGCCCGGCTTCCACCAGGGCAGCTGCTTGCGGAAGTCGTTCTCCTCGTAGGCGTCGGCAGGCTGCACGGCGCCGGTGAGGAAGCCGCGCGCCAGCGGCGAGTAGGCGACGAATCCGATGCCGAGCTCCTCGAGCAGCGGGAACAGCGGCTCGACGTCGAGTGCGAAGATCGAGTACTCGGTCTGCAGCACCGAAATCGGATGTGTCTCATGGGCTCTGCGAATATCTTGCGGCCCCGCCTCGGACAGCCCGAGATACTTCACCTTGCCCGCCGCGACGAATTCGGCCATGGTGCCCACGACGTCTTCGATCGGGACCTTCGGGTCGACGCGATGCTGATACAGCAGGTCGATCGAGTCGACGCCGAGATTGCGCAGGCTGTTCTCGACCACCTCACGGATGTGTTCCGGGCGGGAATCGGTGCCGAAGTCACGGGTGAAGCCGAACTTGGTCGCGATCACCACCTCGTCGCGCACCGGCGCCAGCGCCCGGCCGAGCAGCCGCTCGCCCTCGCCCCATCCGTACAGCTCGGCGGTGTCGAAGAAATTCACGCCGAGTTCGTGGGCGCGGCGGATCGCGGTCACCGACTGCTCGTCGTCACCGGCCCCGTAGGCCATGACGGTGCCCATCGACCCGTAGCCCATCGCCGAAACCGCCAGCCCCTGCGTGCCGAGCGTCCTGACCTGCACGATCGTTGCCTCCTCGCGTCGAATCGAACTGTCGGTCCGACGATACGCGGCGTGCCGCCGAACCGGTCGGACCGAGGACACGTCGTGGCGCTCATTACTTCTGGGCCACGCGGGGATTCGGGCGGCCCGAATCGGTTACCCTGTGGACAGATTCAGGGAGGCCGCACATGCCCATCAGATTCCGTCAGCGCAAGTCCTTCGGGCCGCTGAAATTGAATTTCACCCAGCAGGGTCTGTCCTCGTGGAGTATCAAGATCGGCCCGTGGTCGTGGAACTCCCGCAGCAAGAAGAACAGCGTCGACCTGCCGGGGCCGCTGAGTTGGCGCCAGCGCTGAGCGTCACCTCTGTCACCTCTCGGCGGCAGCACGGAACCGCCCCGGCGGTTGACCGGTGGTCCGCCGCAGCAGCCGATTCAGTGTGGAGGCGTCGGCCAGGCCGATCGCGTGCGCGACCTCGGTGACACTGCGGTGCGGATCGCGGAGCAGATCCAGGGCACTCTCCACTTTGACGCGCTGGACGAACCGGATCGGCGACAGACCCGTGGCGGCGTGGACTCGCCGCGTCAACGTACGCGGCGACATGCGCGCGGCCGCGGCGAGGTCGTCCAGACGGATCGGCTTGTCGAGATGGTCGAGCACGTAGCGCTCGACGGCGACCAGGTCCGGGTCCAGATCCCGACAGACCGTGCTGCGCCGGAAAGGTGTCTGCGAAATACGCGGCGCCACAGCGATTCTGGACGACACCGCGTGCGCGGTCGCCGCACCGAACTCGTCCTCGACGATCGCCAGCAGCAGGTCGACATGACCCAGCGCCGCGCCCGCGGTGCGCAGCGGGCCGTCACGGACGACCATGCGATCGGCGTCGACGCGGCAACGCGGATAGCGGGCCGCGAACAGCCCCGCGAGCCACCAGGTCGTGGTCACGGTCCGGTCGTCCACTACGCCTGCCTCCGCCGCCAGGAAGGTGCCGGTGCAGGAAGCGGCCACGTTGACCCCCTCGCCCGCCCGCAGACCGACCCATTCGGCCGCCCGGACGAGTTCGCGCTCGTTCAGCCTGCGCTCGATCTCTGTCGCACCCGACTCACCGATTCCCGGGATCACCACCCAGGGCCGTGCGGGTCCGGTGTCGGACAGTGGCACCGCGGGAATCGACATCCCACCACGCAGGGCTACCGTGCCGGCCTCTCCGCCGACGACGCGGACATCGACGGATGCGCCGCCGCCCGTGTGGCTGCGGACGATCGCCTCGGCCAGGTCGACGGTGGCTGCCACGCCCACCGGCCCCGAGCCCGGCACCACCAGCAGGTCGATCGCGAGCATGTGGCGAGACTAGACAATTCTTTGTCCATCTCGCCACTTCTTCCGTCACTGCGGCCTTCCTAGCGTGATGGGCATGCCATTTCTGCACATCCGCACCTCCGCGGGAGCGTTCTCCGGTGCCGCCATCGATACCCTCGTCGCCCGGCTCACCGAGGCGAGCTGGCGCGCGGAATCCATACCGGACGATCCGCGGGCCCGCCTGTACGCCGTGGCCTTCCACGACGAGATCCCGGCCGGCCGCACCTACTGCGGCGGTTTCGAAGCCGACGGGCTGGTCGCGCTGGTGCTCGTCGACTTCACCGTCGGCGAGGGCGTCCTCGACCCGGTCCGCCGCGCCCGCTTCGCCGACGACCTCGAACGCGCCGCCCGCGACACGGCGACCGATCTGAACGGCAGACGCCTGGTCACCTCGGTCACCTTCGACGAAGTGCCCGACGGGCGCTGGGGTCGCGGCGGCCGGATCATCCGGCTACCGGAGATGGCGGCCGGCGCCGGATTCGAGCACCTGCGGGAGATAGCCGAGCACTGAAATGCGCCGGACGCGCACCGCCACAGGGACCGACGCCACTGTGGCGGGCTCGCCGTGCGCTAGGCGAATGCGAAGCCGCGATAATCGTCGGCCTCGACCTCGTCGCACTTGTTCGAATACGTGATGATGCCGCCCGCGTAGTGCCGGTAGGCGATCTTCTTGCCGGGAGTGTTGGTGCCGAAGGCCCAGTCCTTCTCGGCCGCCACCACGGTGCCCTGGATTCCCTCCAGCACGTGCGCGGTCCAGGCCGCCTCGGCCTCGGCCGTGGCTTCGGCGCGGGTGTACCCGTTGGCGGCCATATGCTTTACCACCCCGGTCAGGAAATCGACCTGACGCTCGATGGCACGGGGAACGTTGCCGCCGGTGCTGTGCGGCCCCGCGATGAAGAACAGATTCGGGAAACCCGGGCTCGACGCGCCGAGGAAGGTGTGCGGCCCCGCGTCCCAGAAGTCCTTCAGCGTCTCGCCGGCCTGATTGCGGATGTCGATGGCGTCGAACGCGCCGGTGATGGCGTCGAATCCGGTGGCGTAGACGATGACATCGAACTCGTGGTGCCCCGCGGTGGTCTGGATTCCGGTCTCGGTGATCCGCTCGATCGGCGTCTCTCGCAGGTCGACCAGGGAGACATTGCTCTGGTTGAACGCCTCGAAGTATCCGTTCTCGAACGGTGGCCGCTTCGCTCCGTAGCCGTGGTCCTTGGGGATCAGGCGGTCGGCGGTCGCCGGGTCGCTCACTCGTTCCCGGATCTTGCCCGCCAGGAATTCGGAGTACTCGGCGTTGATCTCCGGCGAGAACAGCACCTCCTGGTAGTTGCCGAGCAGTTTGGCGAATCCCGGTCGGCGGTAGAGCTCTTCGTAGAAGGCGAGCCGTTCCTCCGGGGTCCGGTCGTGGGCGGAAACTTCTTCGAACTGATGGACGAAGCCGGCGAAGGATTGCATGCACGAGCGGTGGATCTCGGGGTAGCGGCTTCGGATATCCGCGAGCTCTTCGGCGCTGATCGGGCTGTTGTTCAGTGGCGTGCACCAGTTCGCGGTGCGCTGGAAGACGGTCAGCTCTCCTACCTCACCGGCGATGGCGCCGACGATCTGCACGCCGCTGGACCCGCAGCCGACGACCGCGACGCGCTTGCCCGCCAGATCGATGCCCTCGGCGGGCCACAGCGCGGTGTGCGCGGAAACGCCGCGGAAGTCCTCACGACCGGGCGCGGGGGGGAACTGCGGCTGTGAGAGCATGCCGATCGCGGTGATCACCGCCCTGGCGCGGATCCGCTCACCGGTGGAGGTCCGCAGGCGCCACTCGCGGGCCGCTTCGTCGAACTCGGCCGACAGCACCCGCGTGCCGAAGGTGATGTGGCGACGCAGGTCGAACTTCTCGACCACCCGCTGCAGGTAGCGCTCGATCTCGGGCTGGCCCGCGAAATGCTCCGACCAATCCCACTCGTCGAGCAGTTCCTGCGAGAAGAAGTAGGCGTAGGTGTAGCTCTCGGAGTCGAAACGCGCGCCCGGGTACCGATTCCAGTACCAGGTGCCGCCGATATCGTCACCGGCTTCGACCACCCGGACCGACAGTCCGGTCGGCAGCAGCGAATACAGCTGGTAGAGCCCGGCGATGCCGGCCCCGATCACCAGCACATCGAGCACCTCGGCGCCGTCGGCCGCGTTCTCCTGCGACGTCTTCGTCGTCATTCTCGGTTTCCCTCTCGTGTTTCGTCGCGGCCGGTTCAGCGGAGCCCGCGGATGAAGGCGCCCGCCGTCTCGATGGATGCGCCGGCTTCGGGTAGCAGGCCGAGCAGGATCTGATGGACGTGCGGCATGCCCTCCTGCACAGCCACTTCGGCGCTGCCGCCGGCGTCGAGGACGCGCTGCGCGAAGCGCGTGGTGTCGTCGTGGAGCACCTCCTCGGTGCCGACCTGCAGGTGGACCGGAGGCAGACCGGCCAGGTCGCCGAAGACAGGGCTCACGAACGGATCACGACGATTTCCCTCGCCCAGGTAGGCCCCGGCGTTGACTTCCAGCTGCACCCGGTCGACGAAAGGATCGATGTGCGCCCGCTCTTCCAAGGACGCGCTGCTCAGCGAGAGATCTGTCCACGCCGAGAATGTCACCGCGCCCGCCGGAAGCGGATCGCCCGCGGCCTTCGCCGCCAGCAGTGTCGCCAGCGCGAGTCCACCGCCTGCCGAGTCTCCCGCGACGACCACCTTCGTGCCCGGTCCGGCGTTCGAAACCAGTTCCGCGAGGGCTCCTCGTGCGTCGTCCAGCGCCGCCGGATACGGATTCTCCGGCGCCAGCCGGTAATCGGCGACGAACACCCGGGCGACCGCCGCGACCGCCAGATGGGCCGCCAGGGGTCCGTGGCTGACGCTGGATCCGAAGAGGTAGCCGCCGCCGTGTAGGAAGAGCACGGTCACGTCGGCATCTGCCACCTCGAACCAGCGGCCGGGGACACCGGCGACCTTGTCCTCGGTCACGGTCACCTGTGACGGCAGTCCGGCGCGGGACATGCTGCGGTCGTAGCCGGATCGCACTTCGTCGATCGTCGCACCCGGGCTCGCGAACCCATAGGCGTCGGTTATTGCTTCGGTGATGCGCGTAGTCGCCATCGCCGCCTCCACATTCTGTCGATGGTCGAGTCGAGTGATCAGTGGTGGTTGACGGCCTGCGTCCATGATTGGCGTCCGCCGAATGGGATCGCAGGGCAGGCCGTGACTCGAATCACGTACACGGTAACTCACCAGTCGCCGATTGACTAGAAGCAAGATTAACTCCGAAGAATCTACATTTCCCGCGGACGACGGCCGAATGCGATAAAGTGCGGTTGTTCCGCCAGCGGAACCATCGATATGCCCAGGTGAGACCATCGACAGGCGGTCCGCTCCGGCGAACTCACCGAGCCCTCCGTCGGCCGGCCCAGCCCCGAAGATTCGATTCCGCCGAGTGATATCGGCATTCACCGATCGATACCGGGGACGACCGGTTCACCCTCCACGTCGAGTACGGCGACCCCGACGGAGATCTCGGACCACCGATCCGAGGAGTACAAGCACATGGCAGGACGTCTCGAGGGCAAGGTCGCCCTGATCACCGGCGCGGCTCGCGGTCAAGGCCGCGCCCATGCCGTCGCCCTGGCGCGCGAAGGCGCCGACATCATCGCGATCGACATCGCCGCGCCGATCCGGAATGTCCCCTACGCGGCGGCCACGCCCGAGGATCTGGCGATCACGACGAAGGAGGTCGAGTCCACAGGGAGGCGGATCGTCGCCGTCACCGCCGACATCCGCGATCTGCAGCCGTTGCGCACGGCCGTCGACGCGGCCGTCGGCGAACTCGGGCGGCTGGACGTCGTCGTGGCCAATGCCGGCGTCTGCATTCCCAACGCCTGGCACGACGTCACCGAAGAGATCTTCCGCGACACCCTCGACATCAACGTGACCGGCACCTGGAACACCGTCATGGTCACCGCACCGCACCTGATCACCGTGGGCGGCGGGTCGATCATCCTGACGAGTTCGGCGGCGGGGTTGAAGGCGGTCCCGTTCATGGTCAACTACACCGCGAGCAAGTTCGCGGTGACCGGCATGGGCAAGGCCTTCGCCGCGGAGCTGGCCCAGCACAACATCCGGGTCAACACCATTCACCCCGGCGGCGTGGACACCGCCATGGGCACCGGCCGTCCGATCGAGATCATCGGACAGGCGATGCAGGGCAACCCGCAGCTGGGCGGCATGCTCAGTCCGCTGCTGCCGCAAGGCGTGGCACAGCCGGAGGACATCGCCAAGACGGTCGTCTATCTCGCCTCGGCGGATTCCTCGTTCGTGACCGGCCACGCCCTGGCGATCGACGCCGGGAACTCGCAGTACTGAGCACCGAACGACGGGTGGGGCGCTGCGATCGCAGCGCCCCACCCGGATCGTTCTCACGGGACCAGTACCGCTCGGCCTTCGATGGCGCCCGCGTCGAGTTCGGCGAACGCGGTGGCCGCCTCGGTGAGCGGAAAAGTCCTCACCGCCACCGAGATACGTCCCCGCTGGGCGAGCGCGAGGCAGTGCATCAGGTCCGAGCGGGTGCCGCCGTAGGAGGTGCGCAGCGATGCGCCCCACGGCCAGCCCTGTCCGTCGCGTGGCTCGGCGGCGATATCGGGCCTGCCGCCCCCGAGACCGCTGATCTGGTAGATCCCGTCGGGAGCGATCGCGCGCACCGCGGTCTCCGTGGTCGCGGCATTGCCGACGAAATCGAAGACGGCGTCGGCGCCGCGGCCGCCGGTCAGATCCAGGACCGCGGCCGCCGTTTCCGGACCCGCCTGCACCGTGTGGTCCGCGCCGTGTGCCCGGGCGCCGGCGAGTTTGCCGGGCGACACGTCGACCGCGATCACCTCGGCGCCGGTCAGCTCCCGCAGGATCTGCACGGCGAGATGCCCCAGGCCGCCCACGCCGATCACCAGCGCCGTCGAGCCCGGAGTCAGCACGTGCGCACTGTTGCGGATGGCGTGGTAGGAGGTCATTCCCGCGTCGGCGAGCGGCGCTGCCGTCACCGCGTCGAGCGCACCCATCGGCACCAGATACCGCGCCGGCACCCGCATGTACTCGGCCATCCCACCGTCGGGCCCGAGGCCCGGCGTGGGCGGCTGGGCTCGCCTGCCGGTGGATTCGCAGACATTGTCCCGGCCCGCTGCGCAGGCCCTGCACCCGCCGCACGACCAGCACAGATGTACCACTGCGGGATCGCCGGCCGACCAGCCCCGAACGTCGGGGCCGAGTTCGGCGATGTGCCCGGCCACTTCGTGACCGAGGGTGAGCGGGCGGTGGAACATCCGGTGCGGCGACTGTGCTATGTGCAGATCGGAGTGGCAGATCCCCGCGGCGCCGACGCGCAGCAGGACTTCACCCGCGCGCGGCACCGGGATCTCGGTCTCGACGACCTCCACCCGTTGCGGGGCGAGCAGGCGCACCGCTCGCATCGTTGTCCCGGTCATTGTTCAGTGTCCTTCGTCCGTGGTTCGTCGACCGGCGCCGCGCTGCGGCCGCGGTCCTCAGGTGCCCGAGACCGCCTTGCGGTAGTGCAGTGAGCGTTGCCGGGCGACCTGGGCACTCACCTCGTCGTACATCCGCGCCGCCGTCACACCGAGCGGTTCCCCGGCGGGTCGTCCGGCACCGCCCGGGACGCCGGTAGGTTGCCCCAGTTCCTCGGCGACATTGGACAGAATGCCCAGCGCCGCCCAGAGCTGACTACGGGCGTACTTGTCGGTGACCTGGGGTAACACCTCGTCCTCGACGGTGCGGACGATCGCCCGGATCGCGGTCGGATGATCTACGTAGTCCATGTGTCGCTCCTCGCGCTGTGTTGGGGCAGATCTCGACGTTCACACTCGGCTCGTGGTTCACGCATAGACGGCCTCGTAGCGGCGGACCTTCTCCAGCGAGCGGAGCGAGAGCCGCCGGTTGAGATAGCAGGACAGCAAGGGACGCAGGTCGCTGTACACGCCGTCGCGGATGAGCGCGACCGCCTTGGCCTCCATGCTGAGCTTCGACCAACCGGCGGCGATCTCCCACCAGGCCAGCCGCGCGGGATCCACGGTGCGACCGGTGAGTTCGCCGTAGCGTTCCAGAAACCACGCGCGCGGGGCCAGCCCCATGACCGGATCGTCCGGCCCGTCCGCGCCCTGCAGCGTCCAGGCGAGGTCGAAATAGGGGTCGCCCGATCCCGCCTCCTCCCAGTCCAGTACCGCGACCACCCGGTTGCCGGCGCCGAGCATGACGTTCGCGAGGCGGTAGTCACCGTGCACGACAGCGCCGGACTCCGTGTCCGCGGGCGCCCGTTCGAGCAACCAGTCGGTGAGGAACCGGTGGTAGCCGGGCAGATCCAGTGCCGCCGACCGCAGGGCGGCGTTCCAGCGCCCCAGCACTCCGTCCGGCGTCTTCTCCGGCGCCCAGGCCAACACGCTTGCCGGCTTCGATTCGTGATGCACGCGATGCACCGCCGCCAGTTGCTCGACGTAGGCCCGCGCCAACTCCATTCGATCGGTGGCGCCGTAGCCGTGTGCGCCGTCCTGGACCACATGGCCTCGGACCAGTTCCGTGACGACGAAGGGCCGGCCGATCATGTCGGCGCCGGGCTCGACGTGCACCACCGCGGGCACGGCGATACCGCGCTCGCCGAGCCAGGTCAGCAGCGCCGCCTCCCCCACCGGGTCGTAGGGTTCGAGCGGGCCGGCGGCGGGTGGGATCCGGACGATGACCGACGTTCCGGCATCGGTGTCGTAACGGAAGGTCGTCTGCGACAGCCCGCCGCTGAGCAGCGAACGTCTCAGTCCGCTCTCGGATACCGACAGGATCGTCGCGAGCCCGGCGTCGAGCGCGCGCAGGTCGATTCCGGCGTGATGTTCGACAGTGGCCGTGCTACTCATCGTGCTCCCGCCTCGCCGCGCGCCCGCCTGCGGACCCCTTGCAGGCGCATGATGTCGTCGTGCCACTGGATCTCCCCGTATCCGGTGCGCCCGTCCCAGGTCGCGTCCAGCAGATCCATCACCAACAGAATGTTCTGACCGCCGTCGATCACCGCGGACGCGCGTTGCGTTCCGCGGATCTCGTAGTCGCGCCCCGCGGTGTCCTCCACGGTGTAGCGCACCTCGGTGGTGCGGAACCCGTCGCGGCGGTAGTCCACCTCCGCGCGGGCCACCGTGCGGACCTCCCCTCCGGCGAGGATGTAGGCATTGCTGACGTACGGCCCCGACTCGCCTTCCCCGGTGTGCGTGAGCAGGGTGAGTTCGGATCCGAAGTGGAAGAGGTCGAATGTGCCTATGCCGTGGCGGAATTCGGCGCGGGGGCTCCAGGAGTGGTCGCGATTGGCCACACAGTCCACCTCGTGCCGATCACCGTCCAAGGACACCGCGCCGACGACCCGCATCGTCTGATCGATGTGACCGTAGGGTTCCTCGCCGGACCGGTTCTCCGGCAGCCCATCCCCGGCCCGGCCGTGGAACGCCGTGAACCCGCGTCCGGCTCCCCGCACCGCGGTCACGGCCAGATCGGCGGGATCCATGAGTGCGGTGAATTCCAGTTCGGCGGTCATCCGGCCGCACTTGGACCGGTAGGTGAGCGTGTACCGGTTCGGCACCTTGCGGCCTCGCACCATCACCCCGGACAACAGCGAGAAGTCCGACAACCGCGACGCGCCGATCGGCGAGTGATACTGCATGTCGGCCATGTCCATGTCGAGCACGGATTCGCACATGCCGGAGTAGGCGTACACCTTCGAGACCGCCACGCCGAGATTCGTCCGGAATCCCATCCAGAAATGCAGGCGGATACCGCTGGTCGTGATCGCCGAGAACCATTGCGTCTCGAGCCAGCGCGGCTCACGGTAGGTGGGCCGGGCGAAATCGGCATAACTGCGCGGCACAGCGAGTCACCTTCCCTTCGGTGTCGTCATCGCCATGGCAGGCGCATCGGCGGCGGGCCAGTACCGATCCCGCAGCACCTTCTTGACCATCTTTCCGGTGGCCGTCCTGGGCAGCGTTTCGACGAAATCGACCGAACGCGGACATTTGTAGGCGGCGAGCCGATCACGGGAGAACGCGATGAGCTCACGCTCGAGTTCGGGTCCTGCCTGCGCGCCCGCGGTCAGCTCGACGACCGCCTTGACCTCTTCGCCGAAGTCCGCGTTCGGCACGCCGATCACCGCCACATCCGCCACCGCGGGATGCTCGACCAGGACGTTCTCGGCTTCCTGCGGATAGATGTTGACTCCGCCCGAGACGATCGTGAACCCGACGCGGTCGGTGAGATAGAGATATCCGTCCTCGTCGACATAACCGATATCACCGGTGGTGCTGGCATCGCCGGATTCCGTTCGTCCGGCGGCGGTCTTCTCGGGATCGTTGATGTAGGCGAAGTTCGTCGCGCCCTTGATCCACACTTCACCGACCGTGTTGGGCGGCAGCGGATTCCGGTCCCGGTCCATGATCAGCAGTTCGCCGAGCAATGGACGGCCGACGGTTCCCGGATGCGCGAGCCATTCGTGGGAATCGCAGATGACGCTGCCGTTGGCTTCGGTCGATCCGTAGTACTCGTAGATGATCGGCCCGAGCCAGTCGATCATCGCCCGCTTGACCGAGGGCGGGCAGGGCGCGGCGCCGTGCGTGATCGCCTCCAGGCTGCTGACGTCGAAGGACAGGCGCAGCTCGTCGGGGAGCTGCAGCATCCTGGACAGCATCGTGGGCACGACGAGACTGTGGGTGACCCGGTAGCGCTGCACGAGTTCGAGAAACTGTCGCGCGTCGAATTTCTCCATGATGATGCAGGTGCCGCCACACCGCAGCGATTCCGCCGTCGCGCTCTGCGGGCCGGAGTGATACAGCGGCGCCGGCTGCAGGAAGACCATGTCGGGCCGGGTGCGGTACACCTCGGGCACCAGCTGGAAGATCGGCAACGGGTCACGCGGATCGAGTTCGGGCATCGGCCGCATGACGCCCTTGGGCCGGCCGGTGGTACCGGAGGAATACAGCATGGCCATGCCGAGCTGTTCGTCGTCGATCGGCGTAGCGGGGAACTCGGCGACCGCGCTGTCGTAGTCGTCGAAATCGGTCAGCTCCGGCGGGCGGTCAACCATCAGCCAGCGCCGCACCTCGGGGCACAGTGCGGGCAGCTCGGCGGCGACCGAGCTCAGCGCCCGGCTGGTGAGGACGATCTTCGCGCCGCTGTCGCGGATGATCCAGGCGGCCTCGGCGGCGGTGAGATGGGAATTGACCAGGGTGTAGTACAGCCCCGTCCGCTCCCCCGCCCCCTGGGCCGCCACCATGGCCAGCGAGTTCTCCATGAAATAGGCGACACGATCGCGGCGGAGCAGACCCTCGTGGCGGTACAGATGCGCCAGCCGGTTCGCTCCCGCCTCGAATTCCGCGTAGGTGAGCGAGGCCCCGGAATTCGCCATGATCAGCGCTGTCCGGTCCGGATAGTTCGCTGCCCTCTTACCCGGATACACCGGCATCTCCTCTCGTGTTCGACGTGCAAGCCCCGACGAAATCGGCCATCTCGCCCAGCGCCGCCCGACTCTCGTCGAGGAAGCCGAACAGCGGCCACGCGTGGCACATGTCGGGGTATTCACGCAGGACGGCCCGTCCACCCGCGGCGTTCATCGCGGCGGCCGCCTGCCGGGAGTCGTCGAGCAACGCTTCGGCGCCGCCGACGAGAACCAGGGCGCGCGGCAGGCCGCCGAGATCGGCGTGCAGGGGTGAGGCCTGCGGATCCCGCGGATCGTGGCCCTGCAGGTAGGCCCAGCGGACATCGCGCAGGCCCTGTGCCGAGATGGCCGGATCGCGCTCGGCGTTGGTGACCATGCTGAGCCCGCCGCCGGTCAGGTCGAGCAGCGGAGAAAGCAGGATCATCGCCGCCGCACCGGCGAGGCCACGATCCCGGCGCCGGATCGATGCCACGAGGGTGAGGGCGCCACCGGCGGAATCACCGCCGACCACGACCTGTTCGGCACCGAGGCGGTCGATCACCGCGTCGAGTACGGCGGAGGCGTCGTCGGGGGCCGCGGGGAACGGATGTTCCGGCGCCAGCCGGTAATCCGGGACGATCACCCGGCAGCCCGCGGCCGCCGCGAGGTCGGTGGCGAACCGCAGATGCGTCCGCGACGAGCCGAGCACATAACCGCCGCTGTGAAACCAGACCACCGCGCGTTCGCCGGTTCCCGCGACAAGCGCGGGAACCCCGCCGAACTCGGCTCGCTCGGGCTCGGGCAGCTCCCCCGGCTCCAGGGCCGCCGTCATGTCCGCGAATCGGCGGCGCGTGGCGTCGATGCCGCGCTCGAGCTCGGGCGCGAACACGCCGCGGTACATCGCCAGGGCCCGCGCGAGCCCCGGGTCGGAGGCGCTCATCGGGCCTCCACGAAGGACGGGGTCAGGGTGTAGTCGGCGAGATCGGGCTCACGCGTCATCGTCCAGTACTGCAACACCGTCCAGGGCGTATTGGTGACCACACGCCCACCGGCATTCCGGTAGTAGCTGTCGACGCCGTCGAGACCGAAGACCATGCGGCCGTTGCGTTCGTCGAGTTCGGCGTTGTAGCGGTCATAGGACCGCTGTGTGCACTCCACGGCGCCGATGCCGTCGTCGACCATCCGGGTGAGCAGCGAGATCACATACCGGACCTGCGCTTCCGCGATCGTGATCCAGCTGCCACCGGGCGGATTGGTGTTCGGCCCGAAGAGGTAGAACAGATTCGGGTAGCCCGGTGTGGTCAGGCCGAGATAGGCCCGCGCGTCGTCGTCCTTCCACTCCGCGCGCAGCGACCGGCCGCCGACGCCCTTGATCTCCATCGGGAACAGGAACCGCTGCTGCTGGAATCCCGTGCACAGTACGACCGTGTCGACCTCGTGCTCTTGCCCCTCGGCGGTGCGGATGGCGCGGGGTCGCACTTCGGCGATCGACTCGGTCACCAGGTCGACATGGGGGCGCCGCAGCGCGCGATACCACCCGTTGTCCAGCAGGATGCGCTTGCCGAACACCGGGAAGTCCGGCGTGCACTTGCGCACCAGGTCGTCGCGTTCGCCGAGTTCCTCGGTCAGGTAGCCGGTGTAGAACCGGCGCAGCGCTTCGCTGAAACGGTTGACGGAGTTCTTCGAGCGATCCCACTCCGGGTCGACGAGCAGCGCCGGATACATCCGCTCGGTGTAGAGCCAGTACAGCCGGAAGCGATACCACTGCCGGTAGAAGGGCAGGGTGTCCAGCAACCAGTTGGCCGATTCCGGGACTGCCTGGAAGTACTGCTCGTTCGGCATGATCCAGTGCGGGGACCGCTGGAAGACGGTGAGGGATTCGACGTCGTCGAGGATCGCCGGAACGATCTGCATGGCGCTCGCGCCTGCCCCGATCACAGCGACTTTGCGACCCGCCATGCGCAATTCGGGATCCCACTGCGCCGAATGCACCACCGTGCCCTCGAATTCGCCCAGTCCGGGCAGGTCCGGGATCATCGGCCGGTTGTGCAGGCCGACCGCGGTGATCAGCGCGGTGGCGCGCAGCTCGTCGACGGACCCCTCCCCGTCGACGACCGTGACGACCCACTCGTGGCGTTCGGCGTCCCATCGGGCGCCGGTGGCCTCGCACCCGAATCGGATCGCCGCGCGCACCCCGGCCTCGTGACTGACCGAGACGAGGTAATCCGAGATCTCGTCGCGCCTGCTGAAGTACTCCGACCACGCCTTGGGCGCGAACGAATACGAGTAGAGGTTGCTGGGCACATCGACCCGCGCACCGGGATAGCGGTTCTCCCACCAGGTTCCGCCGACCTCCTGGTTCTTCTCGAGCACCGTGTACGGCACACCCGCCGCGGCGAGGGCGCGGGCCGCGGCCAGACCGGACACGCCCGCACCGATGACCAGCACGCGGAAGCCGCTCGCCCGCGCCCGAGGCCCCACGTCGGCCGGCACGTACGGCTGGAAGCCGAGTTGCTCGGCGACCATCGGCGCGTACTTCTCCGGGACCTCCTCGCCGAGACAGCAGGCCATCAGCCGGGTGAGGTCCGCGGAGTCCGGAACCGGGACGGCGGGCTCGGCGCCCCGCGCCCATCGCATGAACGCCGTGTGGGCGGCCGCGCGTACCTCGTCCTGCGTCGCTTCGTCGAGGCCGCCGTCGGCCATCTCGCCGAATCCGGGAGTGGGTGCGATCCGGTACTTCTCGCCGAGCCACCGGTCGTCGCCGGTCAGTTGGTAGAGCACCGGCAGCAGGCAGGGAATGCTCGCCGAGCGCAGTGCCTCTCGGGCGGCATCCGCATCGATGTCTTCTCTGTTCGTCATGAACCCGTCTCTCTCTGACTCAGCGGCGTACTCGCCGGGCGCTGGTCGGCGAATGCGAACGAGATCGGCCTCCCGGTGGGCGCGGGCGAAACTCGTCCGGTTCGGCGATACACCCGGGACCGGTAGCGGGGATCGGCACGCGCCCTTCGCGCTCGGCTGTGCGTGCCGCGATGTCCGGCATCCGCTTCGGCTGGACCGAGCGCTGTGACCCCGACAACAGAGTGAACTGTAATTGCATCCAATGCAACTAGTCAATGCCCGATCAACTGGACATTCTCGATTTATAGTAAATACCGGTTCTGCGAACTTGCTGCGCCTTGGGAGCGGGAGGCCGGACTCAGGCGAACAGGATGGCGGTGGCGATCCGCCGGGTGTCGGCCTCGATCTCCGGCCGCGATCGGAAGCGACGCGTCTGAGCGATATCGGAGATCACCCCGACGGCCGTGCGCACTCTGGCCCGGGCGCCGAGAGCGTCGAGCTCGGGCCGCACCGACATCAGCGCATGGATCCATTCGTCGATGTGCTGACGCTCGCTGCGCAACAGGGTCTCGCGCTCGGCCTCGGACAGATAGACGATGTCGGCGGAGATGACGGCGAACAGCCTGCCGTGCAGGCCGAATGCCAGCTCGACGTAGAGCTCGACCAGAACCCGCAGCGCCTCGGCGTCGTCGGCCACCGCGACCAGCCGGTGCGCGGTCGTGTAGTGCAACCCTTCCGAACCACGCAGGCAGGCCGCCTTCAGCAGATCCGCCTTCGTGTCGAAGTACTGGTACATCGTCCCGAGGGCGGTGGTCGAATGCGCGGCGATCTGCTCCATCGACACCGCGTGATAGCCCTGCTCACTGAACAATTCGGTGGCGGCGTCCAGAACACGCTCGCGCCGGCCGATCGGACGGCGCGACGAAACGGCCCCACGGGGAGTGTTCGCGACAGCTCCGGGGCCGGAATCGAAGCGCAAGGAGAGTACGGCGTGCGCCATGCCCGCGAGTACCTCGACCGCCGCGGCGCGATCCATCGCACCCCGGTAGCTCTGGGTGTGCGAGTACGTCCACAGCACGGCCGAGGCGAGGAGTTCGAGATCGGGCCGCGAGGCATCGGGCCTGACATCGCCGATCAAGGCTGCCGTCGCCGTGTTCAGCGCTCGGGCACGCGCCCGGAACTCGGCCTTGGCCTCGGCGGTGAGGTGCCGTCGTTCGCGCTTCCACAACAGTCGCCCCTCGCGTTCGAGGACGAGAGCCGCCAGCCGGTCGAGCAATCCGTCGAGCCGCCGGTCGGCCGACTCGTCCGCCGAGGACGCGGCGGTCACGGCAGCGAGCACCATATCCATCTGCTCGACCAGGGCTTGCGCCAGGATGTCGGCCTTCCCGCCGAAATGCCGGTAGAGCGCGGGACCGGTCAGGCCGACAGCGCTGGCGATATCGCCCATGCTCACGGTGTGGTAGCCGTGCGCCTCGAACAGCGCCGTCGCGGCGGCCAGGAGTTGCTCCCTGCGCAGCGCGTTCGACTGCTTGACGGCTCGCCCCATCACGATCCTTCCGGCGACGCGCGGAATCGGCCGCGGACTCGCGGTCGATCCCGGATAGCATAGTGAGTTGCTGTTTCGATGGAATGTACAGGTAGAGACTATCGGGCAGGTCGGGAACAGGTAGAACAGCAGTTCATCCAGGAGGAACAGGGCAGCGTGCGCGGCGGTCCGGGGCGCCCGATCCGACGAGACTGTTGCCCCGGCTCCGACGACACGGGCGCGGCTCGCCGATGGACTACCCGTACCGGATCAGCCCCGGGTTGCCGGAAGTGGGCTAGGGTCTCATGCGGCCGAAAACCGGTCCATCCGAACCTGTTCCGCACGATCATTCGCACCTGGAGAATTCATTGTCCACACCGCCGACGGATCTCCCAGCGGTCGACGGGCAGCGTGTCCGCCTGTACTCGACGGAGTTCACCGTCGATCCCCACGGCGCCTACCGGGAGATGCGGGAGCGGTACGGATCCCTCGTGCCGGTCGAGCTGGCGCCCGGGGTGCCCGCGACACTGGTCATCGGATACCGCACGGCACTGAGCATTCTCAACGATCCCGAGCGCTTCCCCGTCGATCCACGCGCCTGGGAGGCGAGCGTCGCGCCGGACTGCCCGGTGCTGCCGGTGTTCCGCTGGCGGCCGAATGCCTCGCGCAACTCCGGCCACGTCCATGAACGCCTGCGTCAGGCGACTTCCGCGGCAGTCGATGCGGTCGATATGCACGCCGTCATCGCGGTCGTCGAACGCACCGCCATACCGCTGATCAACGGCTTCTGCGCCGAAGGGTCCGCCGATCTCGTCGCCCAGTACGCCTTTCCACTCGTGTACACCGTGGTCAACACGCTGTTGGGCTGTCCGCCGGACATCAGTGCGAAAGCGGCCGCGGCCACGGCCTCGATCTTCGACGGGGTACAGGCGGCCGACGGCGAGCGCGCCTTCGAGGACGCGGTGCGCGAGCTGGTCGAATACAAGCGCGCTCATCCCGGCGCCGATCTCACCACCGCTCTGCTCGGCCATGCCGTCCAGCTCGACGACGACGAGATCCTGCACCAGGTCCTGTCGTTCTACGGGGTGGGGATGGAACCCGTCCAGGGGCTGATCATCAACGCGCTGCGCCTGATGCTCACCGACGACCGGTTCAGCGGCATCGTCGGCGGCAGTCTGTCGACCCGGGACGCGATCGACGATGTACTTTTCACCGATCCGCCGCTGCCCAATGCCAGCGTCGTCTACCCGAGGCAGCCGATCCTGCTGGACGACGTCTGGTTGCCCGCCCACCAGCCCGTCGTCATCAGCCTGGCAGGCTGCAACGACGACCCCGAGATCTCCGCGGGCGACCACGCCGGTAACCGAGCCCATCTCGCGTGGGGAGCCGGACCGCACAGCTGCCCGGCCAGATCGCTGGGCTACGTCATCGCGCAGTGCGCCGTCGACCAGCTTCTCGACGCCCTTCCGGATCTGCGGCCGGCTGTTCCCGCCGCGGAACTGCGCTGGCGTCCCGGGCCCATGCACCGCACCCTGGCCGAACTGCCGGTCACTTTCGAGCCGTCCCCGCCACTGCGCGTGTTGTGAGACCGCAGCCGGCCCGCCCCGGGAGGGACGAGCCGGCTGCGAGGGCGAGAGTGCGAGCTCAGGCGGTCCGGCGACGGACGATGCCGAGCACGACGAGCGCGATCCCGAGCACGGTCATGACCAGCGGCAGCCACAGGCCGAGGATCGACAGCATCGTCGAGTTCTTCGACAGGGTGTCGGCGCTCGCGACGACCTCGTTCTCGGCGGTGTGGATGCTGACGACCGACAGCGGCAGAGTCGGGATGCCGCGTCCGTCGGCGGAGACGGTGACGTACATGGCCTGGGTCTGCTCGACCTGCAGCGGCGCACCGAATTCGGCGTCGACCGCGGCGCCGACCTCATTGGTGCTGCCGAAACCGATGTCGACCAGATCGGGCAGCGAAGGCAGTGCGGCGGCGAGGTTTTCGCGTGACTTCTCCGGGACGACGCCGGCCTGCAAGAGCCCCTCGATCATGGCCTTGGGCAGTTGCGCCGGGAAGTCCGCGAAACCGGCCAGCAAGGCGGGATTGCCGATCGGGCCCGCGGCGTCGACCCGGTAGTTGTAGACCTTGCGGCCCTGGACATCGCTCTCGTCGATGAAGGTCGCGGTCTGGGCGGTGCGGGTCACCGGATCGTAGAGCAGGGCGTCCTCCGCGGCGGGATCCATCGGCCAGCTGAAGGTCAGCCCGCTGTGCGCTTCGAAGGTGGCCTGCCTGTCCGCCGGGACCAGCGAGTTCTTCTCCTCGTCGCCGAGCGTGACCGGAGAGTAGTCGACACGGTCGACGGCGTAGGTGTGGATGTCGTCCTGGGTCGACGAATCAGGCAGGGTGACAACGGAATTGCTGGTGACGATGGCGGTGTCACCGTCGACGGCGTCGACGGTCAGACTGCGGTCGGCGGTGATCGGCATCTGCGGGCTCAGCAGATTCGCGAGGTCACCCGCGGCGAAGGCCTGGGCGTTCAGGCCCTGCATGGTGCCCTCGTAGCGTTGCGACTGACTGAGATCGTCCGGCAGTTTCGTCATGGCGGGCAGGACGAGGAATCTGATGACGACCGCGCCGACTATCAGCACGACCCCCAGCGCCGCCCACACCACCGACGACTTACGAACAGACATCATGAGCTCCTTTGCTTCAGATGACGAACGGACAGCTCTGAACGGCGCGTCGCCGAACACCGGCACGCGCGATGACGCAGCTCCTGCTCCTACCCGACGCCGTGCATCGCCGCGTGGGCGATATCGACCATCTGCTCGATGTCGGTGATCTTGACGCGCGGGCGGCCGCGCTCGCGGCCGCCCGCGCGCTCTGCCGCGTCGATGGCAAGCCAGCCCTTCCGATCGACGGCCTCGGGTCGGCGCTCGACGACCAACGCGGACAGCGTTTCCCGGTCACGACCGGACTCCGGGTGCCGCAGGCGTCCGGCGACCACATCCTCGATCAATGCGGCGACAGTGTTCTGCGCGCACAGCTTGTTCGTGCCGATCACTCCGGACGGTCCGCGTTTGACCCAGCCGGTCGTGTAGACACCCGCGAGCGCCGAGCCGGTGGCGGGATCGATGACCCGCCCGTCGACATTGGGAATACGGCCGGCGGCCGTGTCGAAGGGCACGCCCGGCACCGCCGTGCCGCGGTAGCCGATCGAACGCAGGACCAGGCCCGCGGCGATGATCTCCGTGTCGCCGGTCGGGCGGGCTTCGAGTGCGCCGCGCTCGGTGCGGACCAGTTCGTTGCGGACGATCTCCACACCCTCGACACGGTCGGCGCCGAGGATCCGGGTCGGCGAGGTCAGATACCGCAGGACGATGCGCTTGTTACCCGGATCGGTCGTGCTGTCGACATATTCGCGGGCGACCCGGGTCTTGAGATCGGTCGAGAAGGACACGTCCTCGTCCGCGAGGTCGCCGAGATCGAGCTCGCGGGAATCGACGACCACGTCGACTCCCGGGATCCGGCCCAGCGCCATCAACTCCGGAGTCGTGTACGCGGCCTGGGCGACACCACGCCGTCCCAGGACGACGACCTCGCGGATCCTGCTGCTGCGCAGGGCTTCCAGCGCGTGCTCGGCCATGTCGCTGCGGACCAGATCGTCCGGGTCGGAGACGAGCAGCCGGGCGACGTCGAGGGCCACATTGCCGTTGCCGACGATCACCGCGCGCTCGCCGGACAGGTCGAAGGTGCGCTGCGCGTAGTCGGGGTGTCCGTTGTACCAGGCGACGAATTCGGTGGCAGCCACGCTGCCCGGCAGCTCGGCGCCGGGAATGTCGAGCTTGCGATCCTCGAGCGCGCCGACCGCGTAGATCACGGCGTGGTGGTGCGCGAGCAGCTCGTCGTGGGTGAGATGGTTGCCGATCTCGACATTGAGGTGGAAACGAAATCCGGGTTTCGCGGCGATCCTGCGGAACACCTCGGTGATGGCCTTGGTGCCGAGATGGTCGGGGGCGACCCCGGCGCGCACGAGACCCCACGGCGTCGGCAGCCGATCGAACATCTCGACCTCGATGCCGCCGCTGGGCATCCGATTGATCAGTTCGGCCGCGGCGTACACACCCGCCGGCCCGGAGCCGACCACGGCGACCCGCAGCGGCGCTTCGGGCTTGGGCACCTTCACCGAGGGCTGCTGCTCCGGCAGCGTGCCCGCGTCGAGCGGATGGCGGCGGAAGTACTCCGCATTGATCTCGCGGTAGCGCGACTGGTCGTCGGGCAGTTCGTCCTCGGGGTGGATGGCCTCGACAGGGCAGGCTTCCATGCAGGCACCACAGTCGATGCAGGTCTGCGGATCGATGTAGAGCATCTCGGTCGTCCGGAAGTCCGGATCGTCCGGGGTGGGGCGGATGCAGTTGACGGGGCACACCTGCACGCAGGCGGCGTCGTTACAGCATGGTTGGGTCACGACGAAAGACAAGGCAAACTCCTGGGACGGGCGCCACCGAGCCGTGTCCGCCGGTCGGCGGTCCGGGGTGCGGAACTCACTGCGCGCAGATCACCGCGTCGAATACCGAGACGAAGGTCAGCGCGTGATCGCGCGCGAAATCGATGCTGTCGCGCTCATCGGCCATCCTGGTCGGATCGGCCGGGGAGACCAGTTCGCAGAGAGCGGCCATCGGGCGCAGGCCCGCGGCTCGCACGAGGCGCACGACCGTCTCGGCCACACCGGTCCCGCCGCGGCGGGCGATGATCGGTGCGACATGTCCGGGCCGGGACAAGGCGGTCGGGACGGTGACCGGATCGGCGATGGTCCTGATCGTCTGCGCACGGTCGGCCGCGGAGATTCCGGTGCCGGTGCCTGCCACGGCGTCCACCGTCACGGCCGGAACCGAACTCGCGTCGAAGCCGCCGAACTGCCACATCGGCGGAAGCAGAAGTCGAACGCAGTCCTCCTCCGGCACCGCCACTTTCACGAACCCCGAGGCGTACCGGACCATGAACGCCACCGAAGCGGTGGTGACGAATTCGGCGGCGGCCACCAGGCTCGCCTCCCCGCGGCGGGGGTCGAACAGGACGATCGAACGGCCCGAGGCGAGATCGGCGACGGCCTGCTCGACGCGCGCCCTCGCGGTGTGCCGCGGGTCGATCGAGGACGTGCGATGAACCGACGCGTGATTGATCTCAGCTACCGACATGGCCACTCCCTGCTCGTGCTTCGTTTTCCGGACGGACTCGCTTGGCGGTGAAGGCCGCGATGGCGTCGTGGAAGGCGTCCGTCGTCGTCAGCCGGATCTGGCCGGTGCGCTCCCGGTCGAAGGCGGCGCCGAGTTCGGTCAGGCTCGCGTCGTTGACCGCACGTTTCGTCTCGGCCAGCGACTCGCGGGAGATCCCGCTCAGCCGTGCCGTGAGCTTCGCGAGTTCGGACTCGAAGTCCTCCCGGTCGTACACCGCCGCCACCAAGCCCAGGCGAGCCGCCTCGGTCGCGCTCAGACGTTCGCCGAGCAGCGCCATCCGCATCGCGACCGCCCGGCCGACGGAGGCGGCGACCAGCGCCGTCGCGCCGCCGTCCGGCATCAAGCCGATCGAGGTGAACGGCATGGAGAAGAAGGCGTCCGACCGGACGACGGTGAAATCGGCTGCCAGCGCGAGCGATACGCCCACGCCTACGGCCGGGCCGCGGACCGCGGCGACGACCGGACGCGGTGCCGCGACGATCGCCGAGACGCACCTGGTCGCGGCGTCGGAGGTGCTCGCGGTGTTCTCGACCGACAGCGGGTCCTCGACATCGAGATCGCCACCGGCGCAGAACGCCCGGCCGGTCCCCGACAGCACGATCGCGCGCACGGCAGGGTCGGCGCCCGCACTCTCGATCGCGTCGGCGAGCCGGTGCAGGGTGTCCTTGTCGACAGCGTTCATGCGGTCGGGACGATCGATCAGGATGTGACGCACCGCGGCGTCGTCGTTGACGCTCACACTCATGGTAGAACCTTCCGGAAGAAGTCGGCGATCTCGGCGACGCCCTCGCGTGCCTGCGGCAGGAAGTCGGTGAACAGGGTCCAGGCGTGACAGGTGTCGGGATGTACGGACAGCGTGCTCGCCCCGCCTCCGGCCTGCACCGCGTCGTGGATGCGGACGGCGTCGTCGAGCAGGATTTCGCTGTCGCTGGCGAGCAACAGGATCGGCGGCAATCCGGCGAGGTCACCGAAGACCGGGGACGCCAGCGGATCGAGACGATCGTGACCCTGGAGATAGGTGGACGCCAGTAGTCCGAGGTCGCGTTCGGTGATCACGGGATCGGTGTCACGGTTGGCCACGACACTGGCCCCGGACACGGTGAAATCCGCGAGGGGCGAGACGACGGCGGCAGCCGCCGGCAGGGCGGCGCCGCTGTCACGTGACGCCATCAGCGTCGCCACCGTCAACCCACCTCCGGCGGAGTCACCACCGAGAACGGTGTGCCCGGCGCCGAACTCCGCGATGACGGCGGCCAGCACCCGGGTCGCGTCGTCCAGCGCCGCGGGGAACGGGAATTCGGGAGCGAGCCGGTAGTCGGGCACGACGACGGTGGCGCCCATGGCGCGCGACAGTGCCGCGGCCGCGTGCCGATACCCGTGGGCGCTGCCCATGACGTATCCGCCACCGTGCAGCCACACCAGGACGTCGTCACCGATACCGACGCCCGCCCTGA
>NZ_BAGA01000177.1 GCF_000308595.1 Nocardia higoensis NBRC 100133
GATCCTGCTGGTCGTGTTCGCCAACACCGGGGTCGGCTTGTCGCAGGAGATCCGCGCCGATCAGGCCATCGCGGCACTGTCGGCGATGACGGCGCCCACCGCACGCGTGGTCAGGGACGGGGTGGAGCTGGAGGTGCAGGCCGGGGAGATCGTCGTCGGCGATCTGGTGGTGCTCGGCGAGGGCGATATCGTGCCCGCCGACGCGCGCCTCACCGAGTCCGCGGCGCTGCTGGTGGATGAATCGGCGCTGACCGGCGAGTCCGCGCCCGTCGACAAGGACACCGGCACGGCACGCGCGATCTCGGCGGGCACCGTGGTCGTGCACGGACGCGGCCGTGCCGTGGTCACCGCCACCGGATCCGACAGCGCGATGGGCCGCATCGCCCAGCTCATGGAACCGGGCGGCGGGCTGACTCCGCTGCAGCGCCGATTGGTCGACGTGAGCACCGTTCTCGCCGTCGTCGCCGCCGTCCTGTGTGTGATCGTGCTGGTGCTGGGACTGCTGCGCGGCCTGCCCGTCGAATTGATGGTGGTGACGTCGATCAGCCTGGCCGTCGCGGCCGTGCCGGAGTCGCTGCCCGCGGTGGTGACCCTCGCGTTGGCGCTCGGCGCGCGGCGCATGGCCTATCGGAACGCCTTGATCCGGCGGCTGCCCGCGGTGGAGACGCTCGGCTCGATGACCATCCTGGCCACGGACAAGACCGGCACGCTGACCGAGGGACGCATGGTCGCCCGGCGACTGTGGACACCACACGGCGAGGCCTCGGTCACCGGCGCGGGCTACAGCCCGTCGGGGGCCGTGCTGGTGGAGCAGAACGAGATCGGCCCGGACGACGACGCCACGCTGACCGCATTGCTGACCGCGGCCGCACTCTGCAACGACGCGCGTCTGGTACCACCCGAGACGGACTCCGGGACCTGGTCGCAGCTCGGCGACCCGACCGAAGCTGCCCTGCTCACCGCGGCGGCCCGCTTGGGCCTCGACCTCGGCCGGCTCCGGGAACAGATGCCGCGCGTGGCCGAGCGACCATTCGACAGCGACCGCAAACGGATGTCGACGATCCACCGGCTGCCGGACCGCGGATACCGAGTGGTGTGCAAGGGCGCCCCGGAGGCGGTGTTGAACCCGGCCACGGTGGCCGAAGCGCCCGACGGGCTGGAGAAGGCGGCCCGCTGGGCGAGGGATCGCGCGCACGACGGCTATCGCGTACTGGCCGTCGCGGTGCGCGAACAACCGCACTTGCCCGAGCCCGCCGACCAGGTCGAACACGATCTGCGGCTGCTCGGCCTGATCGCCCTCGCCGACCCGCCCCGCACCGCGGCGGCGCGAACCATCCGCGACTGCCGAGCCGCGGGCATCCGCCCGGTGTTGATCACCGGCGACCATCCGGGCACCGCCCGCGCGATCGCCACCGAACTCGGCATCATCGGCCCCGGCGAGCAGGTCGTCGACCTGCGCGCGCCGTCCCCCGGCGTCGCTGCCGACGCGGCCGTCTTCGCCCGGGCCACCCCGGGACAGAAGCTGGACATCATCCAGCGGCTGCGCGATCGAGAGCACGTGGTGGCCATGACCGGCGACGGGGTGAACGACGGCCCCGCGCTGCGCCGAGCCGATATCGGCGTGGCGATGGGACGGCGTGGCACCGCAGTCGCCCGGCAGGCCGCGGACCTGGTGCTCGCCGACGACAACTTGGCCACGGTCGTCGTCGCGGTGGAGGAGGGCCGCCGGGTCTACGCCAACATCCGCCGCTTCCTGGTGTACGGCCTGTCCGGTGGCGCCGCCGAGATCGTAGTCATGCTCGCCGGCCCGTTCCTCGGTCTGCCGTTGCCCTTGCTCCCGGCGCAGATCCTGTGGATCAACCTGCTCACCCACGGCCTGCCCGGCGTCGCGTTCGGCAGCGAACCGGCCGAGCGCGATGTGTTGCGGCGGCCGCCGCGCCCGCGCGCACAGAGCATCCTCGGCGCCGGGCTCTGGCAGCGCGTACTCCGCATCGCGGTGGTGTTGACCGCCGTGACGCTGGGTGTCGCGGTCTGGGCGGACAACACCGGACGCCCGTGGCAGAGCATGGCCTTCTTCGCCCTCGGCGCCACCCAGCTCGCCGTCGCACTGGGCTCTCGCTCCCGTCAGGGCTCGCTGGCCAATCCGTGGTTGCTCGCGGCGGTCGGCACGGCCTTCACACTCCAGTTGGCCGCGCTGTACGTGCCGCCGTTACGCGAGCTGCTCGGCACGCAACCCCTCGCGGCCGAGGACCTGCTGATCGTGACGGTCCTGTCGCTGTCGGGCTATGTCGCCGCCCGCCTCGACCGCATCGTCCACCCCGCCCCGAACGCCGGGATTCCGGTCACTCCCCCACCGGGTCCCGGCGGCCCGGCAGCGGGCAGCGCCGACGCGCCGCCCCTCGGGTCCGGAGAGGACGAGACCGTTGGTACTCCGGACCGATGAACACGCTGCTGATCTGTCCCACCGGCACCGAGGAGGTGAGCTCATGAACTGGCCGACAGCTGCGGTGATCATCGCGGTGACCTTCGCGGTGATGGTCGTCATCACCACGTATCTCTCGACGCGCAAGTCCGGGTGAGTGGCGCCCCGGTCCGTGGCCGGGCGAGTTCGGAATACGATCGCGCTTTCCCGAGCCACGCACTGCGGTGACAATGGAGGAGTGGAGGCACGGAGCGATCTGTCCCCTTCCCAGTGCCCGGTGCCGGTCACGGAGGCTCTGTCGCATCTGCGTGTGCGGGAGCTGCTCGGCCAGGTGCAGGATGCGCTCACCGAGATAGTCGACGTGCGTGACCGGATGGATCGGCTCATGGAGTCGATGCTTGTCGTCACCGAGGGCCTCGACCTCGACAACACGCTGCGCACGATCGTGCACGCGGCGACCGAACTGACCGGCGCTCGCTACGGCGGGCTCGGTGTCAGGGGAACCGGTGAGGCAGCCGACCGGCTCACCGCGTTCGTCTACGAAGGCATCGACGACGGCACCCGCATGCTCATCGGCGACCTGCCTCGTGGCCACGGCGTCCTGGGGTTGCTGATCCGGCATCCGGAGGCCGTGCGTCTTGCCGATCTCGGCGAACACCCGTCGTCGGTGGGTTTCCCACCCCATCACCCGCCCATGCGCACATTCCTGGGTATGCCGATCCGGGTGCGCGAGGCCGTGTTCGGCAATCTGTATCTGACGGAGAAGGCGGACGGACAGGAATTCAGCGAGGACGACGAGGTCGTGGTCCGGGCGCTGGCCGCGGCCGCGGGCGTCGCGATCGACAACGCCCGGCTCTACGAGCAGTCCCGGTGGCGTGAGCGGTGGCTGGAGGCGACCCGCGATATCGCGACCGGCCTGCTCGCGGGCGACGAACCCGGCGAAGTCCTGGATCTGCTCACCCACCGGGCACTGACCCTCACCGGCGTGGCCTGCACCTTCGTGGCATTGCCCGACGATCCCGAGATCCCGAACGACGAGGTCACCGAGCTCGTCGTCGCCGCGGCCGCGGGCGTCGAAGCCGAGAAGATCAGGGGGATGCGGATTCCCGTCGACTTCTCCCAGTCCGGTCGTGCCTTCCGCACCGGCGAGACGGTCGCGGCCGAGAAGCTCACCTACGACCTCTTCTCCGACTCACGCATCCGCTTCGGGCCGATCCTGGTGCTCCCGCTGTGCGCCGGGAATCGGGTGGTGGGAGTGCTGACCACCCTGCGCCCGCCGGGCAGCGAGCCCCTCGACATCCCGGAGCAGTCGATGATGGCCGCGATCGGCGACCAAGCTGCTCTGGCCCTGCGCATGGCAGGCAATCAGCGGCGGAATCAGCAGCGCGTCGACGCCGCCGACCCGTCCGAAATCCGCAAGCGCCTGCACGACATCGTCTTGGATGCGACAGCGGGCAGCGGTCTGCGCACCACCATCCGGTGCTCCGGCCTGCCACCGGCCGTGTGCCCCGCCCGGGCCGACGACATGCAGGCCGTGCTGCGGGAAATGGTGAGCCGGGTGGTGCGTCACGCGGCCGCGCACTCGGTCTCGGTCGATCTCCGCTGCCACGAGCACGAGGTGACCATCCAGGTGGCCGACGACGGGATCGGCGTCTCGTCCGACCGAATCGAGGGCAACGCGACGGCGAGTCCGGCGGCACCCGCGCGGCGACACCACGGCAGTTTCACCACCGGCCGCGGGGCCGGGGGCGGGACCGTGCAGTGCTGGTCGGCTCCGCTGCCGTGAGCCACCCACCACGGGATGTGGTGACCGCAGTAGACGTCCTCGTCAGTCGGGATTCGACGGGAGCAGCAACTCCTCGACCGGCCGGCGCGGAGTCGGCGGTAGCGGCTCGGCGCTGGTGTGCGCCCATCCCACCCGCAGGAAGGCCTGGGGGTAGGCCGCGTCGTGCAGCACCTCGACACGCAGCATGTCACGCTGCGCCGCGATCTCCAGCGGCTCGGTGACCAGGCAGCTGGCCAGGCCGATATTGGTGGCGGTCAGCAGGACCGCGCTGATCGCCTCCCCTGCCCGCAATTGGGAGAGCCGGTCGTCGGTCGACGTGCCGATCACCAGCAATTCGGCATGATCGGACTCCTGGGCGGTATCGGTCAGCTCGGCCCCCGCGAACGTGCGGGCGGGGAGTTCGTCCTCGGCGCGCGGAGCCGGTGTGCTGTGCGCGGGCACTCCGTCCGGACTGGAATGCCTGCCGGACCACATCGCCAGCTCGAATCGGTACACCTCGTCGGCGGAGTGCGTCCGGGCGGCTTCTTGCGCCGCCGCCACGACGAATCGCCGCTCGCCCGGGTCCACCACGCGAACCACCGCGCCCAGCGCCCCGGCTCGTTCGCTGAACAGGCTCAGATGCCCCGGCGGGATGGGCCACGAGGCGAAGCGGCGCCGGTCCGTCCGCCGGCGCGGGATGGCCCGGCTGAGCGCGACCTCCTGCTCGGTCGCGCGATGGGGGACCAGCGTCACGGCGGCGAGGTGGTCGGGATCGTCCGGGTTCGGCAGCCGGTTGACCACCGCCGCCCAGCCGAGCGCCGTGCACGCTACGGCGAAGTGATGCAGCGCGGCGCCGCAACTGAGCACGAGGTCACGCAGATCGGGGTCCGTCGAGGGCAGTGCGCGGGACGGATCGAGGTAGAGATGCACGCTCCGGTCGGAGATGCGCCAGCGCCACGGCTGGACGTTGTGCACCGATGGCGCCCGGGAGGCCAGCGCCAGTGCGGTCTCAACAGTGTTGTCGTCGGGCAGTCCGCGGTCCATGGTGTCATCCGTTCATCGGCCGGATCCCCCGCTTCTCACCGTCGCACGCCCGCGACGCGCAGAGCAGTGCCGGATGTCCTCGGATGAGGTGACATCGGCCAATCCCTCGAGCCGGAAGTCTCTGGGATCGACGACTTTCGGCCGTGCTCGGCACCCCGCCCGGCAAGCGATGCTGAGACGAGCGTGGCCCACCGATTCCCGCCTCCGTCGAAGGATTCCGCCGTGCCGTACGCCGAGCAGCCCCGCATCCTCACCGTCACCCTCAATCCGGCTGTGGACATATCGCTGAGAGTCCGCCAACTGGTCAGCGGCGGCAAGAACCGCGCCGAGGTCGGCTCCGTCCAGGGCGGCGGCGGCGGGATCAACGTCTCGCGCTGTCTGGCGCGGCTCGGCGTGCCGTCGGTGGCACTGCACACCGCGGGAGGAGAGGTCGGTGCCCGGCTGAATCGGCTGCTCGACGAGGAGGGGCTCGCGCATGTCGCGGTGGGCATCGAGGGGCAGACCCGGGAAGCGATCGTGGTCGACGACGAATGGTCCGGCCACAGCTATCACGTGGTGCCGCCCGGGCCGAGACTGTCGGCGGCCGAGGAGTCGGCGGTGGGCTCGGCGATCGCCGAGGCGATGGCCGAGCACTCCTACCTGATCCTGACCGGGAGCGCCACCCCCGGCTTGCGGGCCGACTTCTCGGCCGATGTCCTGCACCGCGCACATGCCGGCGGAATCCGGGCGGTGCTCGACATCGCCGGTGCGCAATTGCGTGCGGCACTGCGCGAGAAGTCGTTCCTGATCCGGCTGGACCGCAAGGAGGCGGGCGGTCTCATCGACCGGCCGATAGAGGTGTTCGACGACGCCCGCGCCGCCAACGACGTCGTGCTCGGTATGGCTGCCACCGACCACGTCATCACGACCGCGGGCCCGCTCGGGGCGGTGTACTCCGATCGCGACCACCACTACGAGATCTCCGCCCCGCCGTTGACTGCACCGGCGCGCAGCGACGCCTGCGCGGGCGACAGCCTGGTGGCGGCGGTGACCGCGCGCCTGTCGGCCGGGGATTCCTGTGCCCGGGCCTGCGCCTACGGCGTCGCGGCCGCGGCGGCCACCGTGATGTTGCCCGGCACAGCGGTTTTCGACCGTGCGGCGATCGACCGGCTGGCTACCGGTGTCGAAGTCCGCCGGATCGAGCGACTGTCGCAGCCGGCGGCGCAGTGACCGACGGCACGATTCGAAAAGGAGCGTCACCATGGCCGACGAGCAGGACAGAGATCCGGCCGCCTCGGCGGTCGGCGCCGTGGTGGTCGGCACCGACGGCTCCGCCGCCTCGATGGACGCGGTGGAATGGGCCGCGCGCACGGCGGCCGGACGTGGACGGCGCCTGCTGATCGCCCTCTGTATCGATCCCACAGCCACCCGCGCCCTGATCGACAGCTACGACGTGCTGGTTCCGCCCATCTCGGAATCGGCGCGCGGCGAAGCGGCCCTGATCCTCGCGCGGGCCGAAGGATGTGCCCGATCCGTCGCGCCCGACGTCGACGTGCACACAGTGCAGGCGGAGGACAACCCGGCCCGGTGGTTGATCGCGACATCCGAGCACGCCCACATGCTCGTCGTCGGCGCCACGCCGTCGGCGGGCACCTTGGCTCACCTCGGGTCCACCTTGGCGACCGTGGTCGCCCGTGCCCACGGCCGCGTGGCCGTGGTCCGCGGAAGACCGACCGACGAGCGCGCTCCCGTCGTGGTCGGGGTCGACGGCAGCCCGGTCGGCGAGGCCGCGATCGGCGCCGCCTTCGCCGAGGCCGCGGCCCGCGATGTCGAACTGGTCGCCGTGCACGCCTGGAGCGATCTGTCGAGCGCCGCTTTCGCCGGACTCCCCTATCGTGATCTCCCCCTGAGCGACATCGAGAACGACGAGCAGAGCCTGCTGGCCGAGCGACTGGCCGGCTGGCAGGAGAAGTTCCCGACGGTGCCCGTGACCCGTGAGGTGTCCCTCGCCGATCCGCGCCGACGCCTCGGTGATCGGTCGAAGGCAGCCCAACTCGTGGTGGTCGGCAGCCGGGGCCGGGGCGGATTCCAGCGACTGTTGCTCGGCTCGACGAGCAACTGGTTGATCCAGCACTCCGAATGCCCTGTCATGGTGGTTCATCCGCACTGAGGACCGCTGGGCTGCGAAGCACTCCGGCCCGGCGGTAGGGTGCGCCGGTGATTTCGGATATCTCGTCGTCGGCCCTCGAGACCGCTGCCGCGCACGCCGGCGGGAACGTGCCCGTGGCCGATGTGGAAGACACCGTCGGCGCAGTGCTGGCGTCGATGCGTGGCAAACAGTTCCGCGAGGCAGGCATCGTCGTGGTGTGCGCGGGGCGGCGACCGGTCGGCGTGCTGACCATCGAAAGCCTGCTGGCCGCCGAGGATTCGACGTGCGTGGCCACGCTGATGGACTCGGACTTCCCGGTCGTCGCCGGGGATCAGGATCAGGAACAGGCCCTGTGGAAGGCATTGCACCACGACCAGTCCGCGCTGGTGGTGGTCGACGAGGCGGGCGAGTTCCAGGGCGTGATCCCACCGCAGCGTCTGATCACGGTCTTGCTCGAGGAGCACGACGAGGATGTCGCGCGGCTGTCCGGCTACCTGAAGTCGGCGGCGGGGGCACGGTCGGCCAGCACCGAACGGGTGGGGCGGCGGCTGTGGCACCGGTTGCCCTGGCTGCTGGTCGGGCTGGCCGGGGCGATGGCGTCCGCGGGGCTCGTCGACGCGTTCCAGGCGCAGTTGGAGCGGCAGGTTCTGGTCGCGTTCTTCATACCCGGCATCGTGTATCTGGCCGATGCGGTCGGAACCCAGACCGAGGCGGTGGTGATCCGAGGCCTGTCCGTCGGTGTCGGCATCGAGCGGATCGTGAGGCGCGAGATCGTGACGGGCGTGGTCATCGGTGCGTTGATCGCCGCCGTGTCGTACCCGCTGACCTTGCTGGTGTGGCACGAGAGCGCGGTGTCGGCCGCGGTGTCGCTGTCGTTGTTCGCCGCGTGTTCGGTGGCCGCGGCGGTCGCCATGCTGCTGCCCTGGCTGTTCTCGAAGCTGAAAGTGGATCCGGCCTTCGGTTCCGGGCCACTGGCGACGGTGGTGCAGGATCTGCTGTCGATCCTGGTGTATCTCACCGTGAGCACCGCCGTGGTGGGCTGACCTGCCGCGCCGGGCGCCTCAGGAATGCGCCGATCGGGCGAGGGCGACCTGGCGCAGGTGTTCACCCCAGACGCGGGCGCGGTCGATCTCTCCCTCGGCCGGTGGACCGGGTGTCCCGACGACGAAGAAGTCCTTCGGATCGTCGGCCAGTTCGTATCCCAGCGCCTTCAGCCGCTTGCCGGCCCCACGCGCCGCGGAACCCGGCAGCCACGGTGGCTTGCCGACCTTGGTTCCGAAGGCCGCGGCCCGTGCCCCCTCGGGCGCGGCGGGGGCATCATCCAGCCACTCCCGGATGCCGATCTCGGTCTCGACGGGTCGATCGGTCTGTCCGGCGGCATCGAGCCGGGTACGCGGTCGGCTCAGGCCGAAGGCGTGCGTCGGCCCACCGACGATCAGCAGATCGACCGGAGCATCGGGCAGTTCGGTGGCGGCCACCACGTCCAGTAGCTGGATTTCGGCGGACTCGCCGATCCCCTCGGCGATGGCCTCGGCCACCTGGGCTGTGTTGCCGAACATCGATTCGTAGACGATCCGTACCCGCATCCGTTCGATCCTTTCCGGCGACAATGCTTCCCGTGCTGGGGCGACCAGCGCTTCCCATGCTCCGCCGCGCGCGAGCGCGCCGACAGAGGCGGAGTACCCCGAAAGCGGGGCGCGAGTCGTCGGATCCGGAGCTTTCTCGCCGTTCCGGGCCGCGGGGGTCAGGCCGTCGGAAAGGTGATGCTCTTGGTCTCGAGGAACGCCTCGAGCCCTTCCTCGCCGTATTCCCGTCCCAGGCCGCTGCGCTTGTAGCCACCGAACGGCGCGGCCGGATGCATCCCGCCCACACCGCCGTTCACGGCCAGGTAGCCCGACCGGATCCGCGTGCACATCCGGTACGCGGCATCGACATCGGCACTGTAGATGTGACCTCCGAGGCCGTAGCTGCTGTCGTTGGCGATCCGCACCGCCTCGTCGTCGTCGGCGAAGGGGATCACCACACCCACCGGGCCGAACACTTCCTCACGGGCGATGTCGGCGCTGTTGTCCAGGCCGGTGAGCAGGGTCGGGTCGTAGAAGAAGCCCTTGCTGCGGTTCGCCGTTCGCCGTCCGCCGATCGCGACCGTGGCACCGGCCGCGCGCGCCGCGTCGACCATCCGCTCGACCCGCGCGACCTGGCTCGCCCGGATCAGCGGCCCCATCCCCACTCCGGGCTCGCGCGGAGGTCCGGTGACGACCCGGGACAGTGCCGCCACCACGCCCGCCACGAACTCGTCGTACACCTCGCGATGCACGAGCTGACGCGTCGACAGCGCACACCCCTGCCCGGCCTGGGTGATGATCTGACGCACGGTGTACTCCACCGCCGCCGCGAGATCGGCATCCGCGCGCACGATCAGCGCGGACTTCCCGCCCAGCTCGAGCAGCACGCGGGTGATGTTCGGCGCCGCCTGCGCGCTCACCAGTCCCCCGACCCGTTCGGACCCGGTGAAGGTGATGACGTCCACCCGCGGATCGGTGGTCAGCGCCTGCCCCACCTCCAGATCTCCGGACACCACATTGAGCACGCCCGCGGGCAATTCCGCTTCGGCGGCGGCCTCCGCGATCACGAACGCCTCGAGCGGCGTCATCGGAGAGGGCTTGAGCACCACGGTGTTTCCGGTGGCGAGCGCGCCGCCGAGTTTGGCCATGTTCAGAAAGAACGGGAAGTTGTAGGCGCTGATCGCCGCCACGACACCGCAGGGCTCCCGCAGCACGACCCCCGCGCCCTTGCCGTAGGCGGGCAGCGGCCGCGCCCACTCCCGGTCGGACTGTTCGACCGCCCAGGCGAAATGCTCGAGCGCGACGCCGACATGCAAGCGCTCGGCGAGCGCGGGCAGCGCGCCGGTCTCGGCGACGACCAGGTCGGCGATGTGCGCGCGGCGGGCATCGAGCGCGTCGGCGAAACGACGCAGATGCTGCTTGCGCTGAGTTCCGCTGATGCGGCCCCACGGTCCTTCGTCGAAGGCGCGGCGCGCGGCGGTGATCGCCGCGGCGACATCGGCGGCGGTACCGTCGCTACCCGTCGCGACGGTTTCCTCGGTCGCCGGGTCGATCACGACGTTCACCGGGCCGTCGGTTTCCCGCCAGCCACCGTCGATATAGGGCTTGAAAGTCAGATCGATACCGGTCGTCACATCCGCTCCTCGGGGTTCGCGACTCGTCCGGCACCCGCTGCGACGTGCGGCGCGGCGCCTCGGTGAGAGAGGTCGAGCATTTCCGAGACACTCCCGCACCTGTGTGACATAGTTATACATGTCCGAGGCAAGGAGGGCCATGTCGAACGTCGCATCCCACGGCGAGAATTCGATGCTCGTGAACACTACCCCCGCGCAGGCCGAAAGCGTGCCGATCGGTACGGCGGTGGTCCGCCTCGACGGGTCCGTGCGGCAGGCGCGTGAGCTGGTAGGCAACAAAGGTTTCGGCCTGGACGCGATGCGGCGCAACGGGCTTCCCGTCCCGCCGGCCTTCGCGATCACCACCGCGGCCTGCCGCGCCTGGCAGCGCGAGCCAGATGCGCTCATGGAGCGCATCTGGCCCGAGGTCACCGCGGCGCTGAGCTGGCTGGAAGCCGAGACCGACCGCACCTTCGGCAGCGCGCACCGGCCCCTGCTGGTCAGCGTCCGCAGCGCCGCCGCGCAGTCCATGCCCGGCATGATGGACACCGTCCTGGACCTGGGCATCGACGACGGCGTCGAGCGCGCGCTCGCGCAGGAGGGTGGCGCGATCTTCGCGGCCGACACCCGCAAGCGCTTCGAGCACATGTATCGCCGGATCGTGCTGCGCGACGACGAGCAGGCCGTGCCCGCCGATCCGTACCGGCAATTGCGCGGGGCGATCGAGGCGGTCTTCGCCTCGTGGAACAGCCCGCGTGCGCGCACCTATCGCGCCCATCACGGTCTCGGCGACGAGGCGGGCACCGCCGTCATCGTCCAGGCCATGGTGTTCGGCAATCTGGACGAGAGCTCGGGCACCGGCGTGCTGTTCACCCGCGACCCGATGACCGGCGCGACGGAGCCGTTCGGCGAATGGCTGTCCGGCGGACAGGGCGAGGACGTGGTCTCCGGGACCACCAACTGCCAGCCGATCAGCGCGCTGGGCCGGACCATGCCGGAGGCGCACCGCGCGCTGATGGCGGCCGGGCGCACGCTCGAGCAGCTCGGCACCGACATCCAGGACATCGAGTTCACGATCGAGTCGGGCAAGCTGTGGCTGCTGCAGACCCGCACGGCCAAACGGTCCGCGGCGGCGGCGGTGCGGATCGCACTCGCCCTGCACTCCGAGGGCGTGATCGACGACGCGGAAGTCGTCCGGCGCATCGACCCGTCCCAGATCGCGACCCTGCTGCAACCCGCGCTCCAGCCCGAAACACGCACGGCCGCACCGCTGTTGGCCACGGGCCTGCCCGCCTGCCCCGGCATCGCTCGCGGCCGGGTCGTCACCGATCCCGACGACGCCGTCGACGCCGCCGACAACGGCGAAGAGGTCATCCTGGTACGCACCGCCACCAGCCCCGACGATGTGCACGGCATGCTCGCCGCGCAGGGCATCGTCACGGCTTTCGGCGGCGCCACCTCCCATGCCGCCGTGGTCAGCCGCGAGATCGGCCGCCCGGCGGTGGTCGGCTGCGGCGCGGAAGCGCTCGCGGCGCTGGAGGGCAAAGTGGTGACCGTCGACGGCGACCACGGGGAAGTGCGCGAGGGCGCACTGGAACTGACCGCCTGGTCGGAGGCCGACAACCCGGATCTGCGCGCCCTCACCGAGATCGCCGCCGGCCGCACGCCCCTGCGCGTGGTGGCGCCCGGCACCGCGGACGTACCGCAACTCACCGAAATCACCGAGCAGAGCGTCGCCGCGGCGCTGGGCGCGGGTGCGACCGCGGTCGCCTCCGCCGGCACGTTGCAGACTCTGCTCATCGCCGCCCGGCTGTCGCAACCCGAGCCGACACCGCAGGAAGGACCCCGCTCGTGACGATCGGCTCCACCGACGAACGCACCGACCTCGCCCCGGCCGATTTCCCGGCCTGGTCCGACGGCGAGAGCGACACCGTCATCGATATCCTCCGCCGCGCCGACCAGCAGGCGGGTGATCAGCTCTTCCTCGATTTCTCCGGCACGCAGTACACCTATCGCGACATCTGGCAGGCGACCCGCGTGCGCGCCGCCGGATTGCACGCGCTCGGCGTCGGCCGGGGCGAGACCGTCGTGTGCCTGCTGGACAACACGGTCGACGCTGTCGTCACCTGGTTCGCGATCAACGCGCTCGGCGCCATCTGGGTGCCGGTGAACACCGCGCTCAAGGCCGACTTCCTGCGCCACCAGGTCGACGAGGCGGGCGCCGGAGTCGTGGTCGCCGAAGCCGACTACGCCCAGCGCTTCACCGATCTCGCTGGGCGATTGCCCAGCCTGCGGCATCTGGTCCGGCGCGGCGGTGAGCCCGTCACGCTGCCCGGCGTCGCGAACCATGTGATCGAGGATCTCGACGCGCACGGCGACATCGACCCGGTGCAGCCGCATCCGTCCGAGCTGAGCATGCTGATCTTCACCTCGGGGACCACCGGCCCCGCCAAGGCCTGCATGATCAGCCACAACTACGCGGCGAATCTGGCCCGCACGACGGCCGCCACCCGCGACCCCGCGCACACGCTGTGGACCCCGCTGCCGCTGTTCCATCTCAACGCCGCCGCCACGTCGGTGCTCGCCACCGCCTGCAATCGCTCCACTCTCGCGGTCGCGCCGCGCTTCTCGCTGAGCAACTTCTGGCCCGAGATCGAACGCACCGGCGCGCGCCGGGTCTCCATCCTCGGCATCATGATCAGCCTGATCGCCGCCATGGACGACACCCCGGAGATGCTGCGCTGCAAGGGGCAGATCGACCACGTCGGCGGCGCGCCGTGGACCCCGGAGCTGATCGACATCTGGCGCGACCGCTTCGGCGTGCGCGCCGCGGGCAGTTCGGTGTTCGGCCTGACCGAGGCCACCTTCATCACCAGCACTCCCCCCGGCTACACGGCGCCGCTCGGCTCCTCCGGACGGCGCAACGCCGACTTCGACGTGCGCATCGTCGACGACGAGGACCGGGAGGTGCCGCCCGGCGTCGCGGGCGAGATCGTGGTCCGCCCGCGTCGCCCGCACATCATGTTCGAGGGCTACTGGCGCAGGCCCGACGCGACCGCGGCGACCCTGCGCAACCTGTGGTTCCACACCGGCGACATCGGCAAGTTCGACGAGGACGGCTGGTTCTGGTTCGTCGACCGCAAGAAGGACTACCTGCGCCGCCGCGGCGAGAACGTGTCCAGCTTCGAACTCGAGCGCACCTTCCGCGCGCACTCCGATATCGCCGAGGTCGCGGTGCACGCTGTCGCCTCCGAGCACACCGAGGACGACATCAAGGTGACCGCGGTGCGGACCTCGACCGCGACGGTCACCGAGGAAGAACTGTGCGCGTGGTCGCTGGACAAGCTGCCCTACTTCGCGGTGCCCCGCTACATCGAGTTCCGTGACGAGTTGCCCAGGAACGCGACGGGCAAGATCCTCAAGTACCAGTTGCGCGACGAAGGGGTGACCCCGGCGACCTGGGACATCGAGAAGTCGAACGTGGTCGTCTCGAAGCGCTGACCGGCAAGCCGGCGGCGTGGCCGGCTCCGATGATGGGAGAACACCGAATGTCCGAACTCGACCTTCTGCAGGCCGTGCGGCTCAAGGGTCGTGCTCGTGCCGCCGACCTGGCCGCCACGGCAGGCATCCCCGAGGCCGACGGTATCGCCGAGCTCACCCGGCTCGGCGAGGCGGGACTCGTCGAGAACAAGGCCCTGGTGCGGATCACCCCGGCCGGACGCGACCGGCTGGCCGACCTGCTGGCCGAGGAGCGCGCCGGCGCCGACAGTGCCGCGGTCGCCGTGCTCTACAGCGCTTTCCGTGCCGTCAACGCCGATTTCAAGGCGCTGGTCGCCGACTGGCAGCTCAAGGACGGCGAACCCAATGCGCACACCGATGCCGACTACGACGCCGCGGTGGTGGCCCGGCTGGCCGAGATCCACGAACGGGTGCGCCCGATTCTCGACTCGGCCGCCGTGCAGATCCCGCGCCTCGGACGCTATGCCGACAAGCTCTCCGACGCGCTGACCAAGGTGCAGGGGGGCGATCACAGCTGGTTCACCAGGCCGATCGCCGACTCCTATCACACCGTGTGGTTCGAGTTGCACGAAGAACTGATCCTGGCCGCGGGCCTGACCCGTGTGGCCGAAGCCGAAGCCGGTCACGCCAACTAACCCGTAGCGATCGGCTTCGAGCCGTCGGCGAAGGAGGAATCATGCCGCTGCAGGATCACATGCAGCTCATCTCGACCGATGATCACCTGATCGAGCATCCGCTGCTGTGGAGCGAGCGGTTGCCGAGCAAGTACCTCGATCGCGGGCCCCGCATCGTCGAGCAGGTGATGAACGAGGGCAACCCGCCCGCCCAGGTGTGGCAGTGGGAGGAGCGCATCTACCCCTACATCGGGCTCAACGCGGTGGCGGGCAAGAAGCCCGAGGAGTTCGGCGCCGAACCCGTGCGCTACGACGACATGCTGCCCGGCTGTTACGACCCGCAGGCCAGGATCGCCGACATGGACGTCGACGGCGTGCAGGCGGCGCTGTGCTTCCCGTCGTTCCCCCGCTTCGCCGGCACGGTCTTCCTGCAGGGCGAGGACATGGACCTGGCGCTGCTGTGCGTGCAGGCCTGGAACGACTACGTCCTCGACGAGTGGTGCCCCACCGCCCCGGACCGCTACATCCCCATGACGATCATGCCGCTGTGGGACGTGGATCTGTGCGTCGCCGAGATCGAGCGGACCGTCGGCCGCGGCGCCCGCGCCATCTCCTTCCCGGAGAATCCGGTGCCGCTCGGCCTGCCGTCGTTCCACACCGACCACTGGGATCGCTTCTTCTCCGCGTGCGAGGAGCACCAGCAGGTGCTGTGCACGCACTTCGGCACCTCGGGCAAGCCGCCGATCACCGCGCCGGAAGCGCCGATGGCCGTCATGATCGCCCTGTTCGGCTGCAACTCCATGTACGCCACCGCCGACCTGCTGTTCTCCCCCGTCTTCCACCGCCATCCGCGCCTGAAGTTCGCGCTCAGCGAGGGCGGCATCGGCTGGGTGCCCTACATGCTCGAACGTATCGACGAGACCTGGGAGCGGCACCGCTACTACCAGAACGTCAACCAGACGGTCCGCCCGTCGGATCTGTTCCGCGAGCACATCTACGGCTGCTTCATCTCCGACCAGCACGGTATCGACAACCGCCACAAGATCGGCATCGACAACATCACCTGGGAGTGCGACTACCCGCATTCGGACTCCAACTGGCCCAACAGCCGCAAGGTCGTCACCGAGCAGATGGCGAACGTGCCCGACGACGAGGTGCACAAGATCGTCGAACTCAACGCCCGAAAGCTCTTCCGGTTCGAGCGGACGGCCTGATGTCCGGCGAAGACGACGGCCAGATCGCGGCGCCGGACTGGGTCGATCAGGATCTGCTCACCCGGGACCACTCGGCCCGGTTGCTCGACGAGGAGATCGCCGCGGAGCAGACCCGCCTGGCCGAACTCGAAGGAATCGCCGACCGGGAGGAAACGCGGGAGCGGATAACGCGCCGGATCGCCACGATGGAGACCATCCGCGCTCGGTTGCGCGCCGCGAACGGCGCCTGAGCACCATCACCTTCCGCCGGGCCGGGCGGCGCCTGATGGCGTCGTCCGGCCCGGCGGATTCGTCTGTCCACCGCTGGACGCGGCGTTGCGGCAGCGGGGCGGTCCTCACCGCTCATGGTCCCGACCGATCACTCTCGCGCATCATCGGCCTCTCCCTCGTTCGCGCCTCGTTCGCGTCTTGCCGAGATCGGCGCCGCCGCGGTGATCCGGGGGCGCTCGCACGGCGACCTACCCCGGCAGGCGGGAGGCGAACCGGACTACGCCCGCCGCTGGTCCACGGCAGGATCCGGCCCGGCCGGGCAGCCGCTCGGGGGCCGGGTTCAGCCGCAGCGATCGGGGTATCGCGACCGCATGAACATCCACCGAATACTGAGCGCGCCCGAGAAGGCGACCGGACTCGACAAGCCCGCCGCGACGCTCGCCGCCGTGGTCGGGCGGCTGTTCGGCGACGGACGGATCAGCGATTGGGCACGCGGCTCCTGGCTGGGCCACCCGCTACATCCGATCCTGGTCACCATGCCGATCGGCGCGTGGTCCAGCGCCGCCGCCCTGCGCGCGGCCGGGCGGACCGACGAAGCCCGCCGGCTCGTGCTGATCGGCCTGCTGGCCACCCCGCCCACCGTCGCCCTCGGCTGGGCCGACTTCCGGGATCTCGACGCACCCCAGCGGCGCGTCGGGCTGGTCCACGCCGCCGCGAACGGCATCGCGGCCATGCTCTTTTCGGCTGCCTATCGCACGCGCGACGACCGCACCGCCACCGTCCTCGGCGCGGCCGGCCTGGCGACGATGGGCGCGGGCGGCGCGCTGGGCGGTCACCTCGCGTACGCGCTCGGCGCCGGTGTGCACCGCTGGCAGGACGCCGCGACGGCACCCACCGCCGCACCCGTGCCGGTGGGCTGATCCCCTCCCCCTGCCTGCGGACCAACTCCGGAGGCCACGGCGGCATTCTGCCGAGGCCGCGCGAAAGGCCGGCACGGAGAGCTCCCGTGCCGGCCTTGTTCGATGATCAGCGCGCCGTCGGTTCGACGCGGCTCATCCGCGTTCAGCGCGGCTCGAAGATCAAACGTTGCCATGGGCGGCTCTTCTCGAGCCGGAATGCCGACTTCCGGCGCGAAGAAGTCGTACGGTGGATCCACACGGTGGTGCCCGGCGCCGCGGCTCGAGCCGCGGACCGGAGGCGTGTTTTCCCACCGAGCCGGGCTCGAGTCACCGCCCGCGGCCCCGCAGCAAGCTGGTCGATCGAACGCGTTGTGGTCCAACAATTCCGGGGAAAGCAGACCAAGGAGAGCTCGTGACCAGGGCACCAGCCGATCCGACGCAACTCACCGCCGCGACCCGCCCGTATCCGGCACGGCACGGCCCGAAGGGCTCCGCCCTGCTGAAGATCGTGACCACGACCGATCCGAAGGTTCTCGGCGTCCTGTATCTGGTGACGGCGACGGCGTTCTTCCTCATCGGCGGCCTCATGGCACTGCTGATCCGCGGCGAACTGGCGCGCCCGGGGCTGCAGTTCCTGTCCCCCGAGCAGTACAACCAGCTGTTCACCATGCACGGCACGATCATGCTGCTCTTCTACGCCACACCGGTGGTCTTCGGTTTCGCCAACGCGATCCTGCCCCTGCAGATCGGCGCGCCGGACGTGGCGTTCCCCCGGCTCAACGCGTTCAGCTACTGGCTGTACTTGTTCGGCGCCACCATGGCGACCTCCGGATTCATCGTTCCCGGTGGCGCCGCCGACTTCGGCTGGACCGCGTACTCGCCGCTGAGCGATGTCGTCCATTCCCCCGGTGCCGGCCCGGATCTGTGGATCATGGGCCTGGCGCTGTCGGGACTCGGCACGATCCTCGGTGCGGTGAACATGATCACCACGGTCGTGTGCATGCGGGCTCCCGGCATGATCATGTTCCGGATGCCGATCTTCACCTGGAACATCCTCATCACCAGCATCCTGATAGTGCTGGCCTTCCCGCTGCTCACCGCGGCGTTGATGGCGCTGGCCTACGACCGGCATCTCGGCGGGCACATCTACGACCCGGCGACCGGCGGGACGATTCTGTGGCAACACCTGTTCTGGTTCTTCGGCCATCCCGAGGTCTACATCGTCGCCCTGCCGTTCTTCGGGATCATCACCGAGGTCATTCCGGTCTTCAGCCGCAAACCGATCTTCGGTTACGCCGCGCTCGTCTTCGCCACCCTGGCCATCGCGGCGCTGTCGATGGCGGTCTGGGCACATCACATGTACGCCACCGGGGCTGTCCTGCTGCCGTTCTTCTCGATGACGACCTTCCTCATCGCGATCCCCACCGGCGTCAAATTCTTCAACTGGATAGGCACCATGTGGAAGGGGCAGCTGACCTTCGAGTCACCGATGCTCTTCTCGGTCGGCTTCATCGTGACCTTCCTCTTCGGCGGCTTGTCCGGGGTCATCCTGGCGAGCCCACCGCTGAACTTCCACATCCACGACACCTATTTCGTCGTCGCGCATTTCCACTACGTGCTGTTCGGCACCATCGTCTTCGCGACATTCGCCGGCATCTACTTCTGGTTCCCCAAGCTCACCGGCCGCCTCATGGACGAGCGCCTCGGCCGCCTGCACTTCTGGACGACCTTCTTCGGTTTCCACGCCACATTCCTGGTGCAGCACTGGCTGGGCGCCGAAGGCATGCCGCGCCGCTACGCCGACTACCTGCCCCAGGACGGTTTCACCGGCCTGCACACCTTCTCCACCCTCGGCTCGTTCGTGCTGGGCGCCTCCATGGTCACCTTCGTCTGGAACGCCTTCAAGAGCTACCGCTACGGCGAGGTCGTCACCGTGGACGATCCGTGGGGCTACGGCAACTCGCTGGAGTGGGCGACCACCTGCCCGCCGCCGCGCCACAACTTCTACGAGCTGCCGCGCATCCGCTCCGAGCGCCCGGCGTTCGAGCTCCACTATCCGCACATGGTCGAACGGATGCGGCTGGAGGCGCACGTCGGCCGCCCGGCCGACCACGGCACGGCGCAGCCCGCACTACCGACATGACCGACGACCCGGCGTCGACACCGTGGCGCCGAACGCGCACTATCCGAACACACCTCACAGCCGCCGGAAAGGCACGGTGAGTAGGGAGCAACTGGATCGGCACACAGGGCAATCCGAGCGCGACGCACAGCTCACGGCGGGGCAATATCGGATTGGTGAAGTGGGGTATGAGCACTTCGACCGACGAGAATACGCAACCATCAGCCGAGACCACCCCTCCGATATTCGACAGAATCGGCGGCTATGAAGCACTGGAAGCCGTGGTCGCCGATTTCTACACCCGCGTGCTGGCCGACGACCGCTTGGCCGGCTTCTTCAGCGGGACCAACATGAACCGCCTGCGCGGCAAGCAGGTGGAGTTCTTCGCCGCCGCGCTCGGCGGCCCCGACCCCTACAGCGGCGCGCCGATGAAGCAGGTCCACCAGGGCCGCGGCATCACCATGGACCATTTCGGCATGGTGGCGGGACACCTGACCGACTCCCTCGTCGCCGCCGGTGTCCCGCCGGACCTCGTCGAGCAGATCATCGGCGCGATCGCGCCCCTGGCCGAGGACATCACCTCCGGGTGATCCGGGGCTCGATGCCGCGCGCAACGCCGGTGGTTCAGTCGTTCCAGCCCGAGGCCGACGCCTGTTCGATCGCGTCCACAACCGTGCGGCCGGGGAATCCGATCCGGTCGACCACCGGCCGGATGAGGCCGGGGATGCGGGCGAACAGCGCGTTGCGCCTGGGGATCACGAGGAAGTCCGATCGCCGCTCGATGCCTGTGACGATGTCGCGGACGACGCGTTCGATCGGCACCATCTTCCACAGCCCGCGTTCGTTTCCCGCCCACAGGGCGCGGCCGGCCGGATCGCGCCGGACCCGGTCCATCATGGGCGTGGCGAAGAACGTCGGGTGGACGCTGCCGACGCCGACGCCGAGGTGGCGCACTTCCAGCCGGGTGGAGTCGCACAGCGCCCACACTCCGGCCTTGCTCGCGGTGTAGGGACCGTTGAGCGGCGAGTGCACGAACGCGGCCATGGACGAGATCGCCAGCAGGTACCCCCGCTGCTCGGTGACGTACGGGAGTCCGGCCCGGAAGGTGCGCCACACGCCGTTGAGATTGATGTCGACGACCCGGGTGGCGACCTCCGGATCCAGCGTCGCCAGCGGGGCCATCGAGCCGATCCCCGCGTTCGCCACCACAACGTCGATGCGGCCGAAATGCCTTGCGGCGGCGTCCATCGCGGCCCGCACGCTGTCGAAATCCCGGACGTCGGCGGCCCATCCTGCCGCGACCGCGTCGGTGCCGAGCGCGGCCGCTTGCGCGGTGACGTCGTCGATGCCGAGATCGAACAGCGCCAGGCGTGCGCCACGCAGACGGAGCGCCCGGGCGAGGGCGGAGCCCAATCCGCCGGTGGAGCCGGTCAGCGCGACGACGCGACCGGAGAGGTCATATCCCACGATGATCTCCTGCTGTTCGGTGACGAGCCGGAACCGACATTGTGTCGCTCCACCGGGGACAACAGTGGGATTTGCGACCGTGACACCCGGCGACCACAGAAATGCCGATCGCCCATCCCTGTAACGCCCCGGGGCCACATCCCGACACGTGAACGTAGGTGTTCGCAACTCCGCCTCGACGGGGATCGGGCAACCTGCCGAAATCAACCGGACCTATTGCACGCCTGCCTGTTTCGGGTTCGGCTGCGGGCACGAAGAAGGGGCGACCATGCAGATGCCGAGCAGGAGGCGCGGATGGCGCGCCGGTAGAGGACTGATACTGGGCGTCATGGCACCCGCACTGATCCTGACCGCGTGCACGGCCGAGGAACAGAGTCCCGACGCAACGCCCTCCGGGACCACGACGGCCACCGCGAGCAGCGCCTCACCCACCCCGCCGCCGACCACCACGCCGGCATCGGCCGATCCGGGCGACGGCGGAGCAGGCGCAGGGCAGACGGACGGTGCGCAGCCCGGTCTCCCGGGCGGCACCGACACCTGCGGCGCGACGCCGTGCGGAGTCGTCGACCCGCAGCCGGAACCCAGCGCGCTCTGGGATCCTTGTGACATCTCCGACGCCGACATCACCGCGCAGGGTCTACGCCCCGACAGCAAGGTCGCGCTCAGCGGATCCGGCGGCGTGAACGACAAGAACTGCCGTTGGCAGTCGGTCACGGGCGGGACAGAATTGACGGTCGTGGCGACCCGGCAGACGATCGAGGACTTCCAGCAGAGCGGGAAGTACCTGGACTTCAGCCCACTGACCGTCGTAGGCCGACCGGCCTACCAGTATCGTGCGGCCCAGGACAGCAACAGGATCGGGTGCTACGTCGGCGTCACCGTGCCGTTCGGCGTCGTCGCATTCGTCACCAGGAATCTACAGTCGGACGCACCCGAGGAACCCTGTTCCGCGGCACGGCGTTTCGGTAATGCCCTGGGCGTCTACCTGCACTGACGACCGATCAGGGCTACGGACAGTCGAGCTGGACGAGACCGACGAGATGCCCCTCCGCATCGCCATGCCCGGCTGCCGATCCGTCCGTCGACGACCATCGGCGGACGCGACGCCGCCACGCCGACGGCCGGCCGGGTTGTAGGTTGGGGGCGTGACCACCGACGCCGCACAGCATGTCATCGGACTGTACGAACGGCATGCCGACGCATGGGCACGGGAGCGCGGTGACCGTCTGGTCGTCGAGAAGGGATGGCTGGACCGGTTCACGGCACTGCTCCCCGACACCGCCGCCGTCATCGACCTCGGCTGCGGGACCGGCATGCCGATCGCCGGGCATCTCGTCGCGCAGGGCTTCCGGGTCACCGGCATCGACTCCTCGCCCGCGATGATCGACATGGCGCGAGCGCGATTCCCCGGCCACGAGTGGCAGGTCGGGGACATGCGAACCTCGCCGCCGCGCCGCCGGTTCGATGGAATCCTGGCGTGGGACAGCTTTTTTCACCTCTGTCCCGCCGACCAGCGCCGGATGTTCCCGATCTTCGGCCGTCTGGCCGCGCCGGGCGCGGCACTGATGTTCACCAGCGGCCCGACGGCGGACGTGCGAATCGGCAGCTTCGCCGGCGAACCGCTCTACCACGCGAGCCTGGACAGCGAGGAATACCGGACGCTGCTGCGCGACAACGGATTCGAGGTACTGGCCTATCGCGCGGAGGACCCCGACTGCGGCCTGCACACCATCTGGCTGGCTCGCCGCACCTGATCAGTACGGCCGTGCGCCGGCGGCTCCGGCTCCTGACGTCGGAGCTACGGCGGGCCGACTCGGCGAACGGTTCAGCGTGGTGCCACAGTCGGGCCCGCGGTCGGGCCGCCGAACGGATGACGCCAGTTCCGCTGGGTCTCGACCGGCGTCGTGACGGGCTGCTGGACCTCGCCGGCGGGTGCCGCGGTCGTCTCACGGCGGGTCTGCCTCAGCTCGTGGCGAGCGTGGCGGGCCTGTCGCGAGTTCCGCCGTGCCCCGGCGAGCAGCATGCTCAGCCCGAACATGCCGATCGCGCCGAGCACGATGCCGTAGAGGAACAGCATCCCCGTCGAGCCGGTGAACTGATAGCCGAACGCGCTGAAATCGCTGTTCAGGGTATGAGCACTACCGGAGTTGTTCACCACTCCGACTACACCGACGATCACGGCGGCGAGCAGGATGATGAGCCCAAGAATGATCATGTCGGCCTCCAATGCCTGGAGAGTGCGTACTTCCCCAGTCAACGCCCGGCCACGCGCCGATGTCGAGATTCGTCCGCCGATCGTTGTAAAGCGACCGATCGGTTCACTGCCCGGTGAAAGTCTTCCGATACGCCGACGGCGACATCCCGAGCCCCCGCCGCATGTGGTGCCGCAGATTGTCCGGCGAACCGAGCCCCGACATCTGCGCGACGACATCGACCGGCAGATCCGCCGATTCCAGCAGCTCCCGCGCCCGGTCCACCCGACGGTCGCGAATCCAGGCCCCCGGTGACATCCCCGTCTCGGCCTGGAATCGCCGGGCGAAGGTGCGCGCGCTCATCCGGGCATGCGCGGCCAGCACCGCCACCCCCAACGGTTCGGCCAGATGTTCCAGTGCCCAGGCGCGGGTGGCCGCGGTGCTGCGCTCGTCGTGTTCGGGCACGTGGTGCTCGATGAACTGAGCCTGCCCGCCCTCCCGCCACGGCGGCACGACGCAGAAGCGCGCCACCCGATTGGCGACAGCGGCCCCGTGATCGCGGCGGATCATGTGCAGACACAGGTCGATGCCCGCGGCCAGACCGGCCGAGCTGAGCAACGCCCCTTCGTCGACGAACAGCACCGTCTCGTCGAGGTCGACGCCGGGGAACAGGCGACGGAACTCGTCGGCATAGCGCCAATGGGTGGTCGCGCGTCGCCCGTCGAGGAGCCCGGCGGCCGCGAGCACGAAGGCGCCGGTGCAGATCGACACGACGCGAGCATCGGCCGGAATCGTGGCCAGTGCCGCGGCGACCTCGCCGGGCAACCGCCCCTCGCGCCGGGCGAGCGGAAACCTCGTCCCCGGCACGATCACCGTATCGGCGACGGCCAACGCCTCGACTCCCCGCTCGGCGACCAGGGAGTATCCGGCCGTCCCGCGCACCGGGCCCGGTTCGAGCGCACAGGTCACCACCTCGTAGAGCGGTGCACCGTCCTCGTCGACAGCCTCGCCGAACACCAGCGGCGGAATCGTCGCGTCGAACCCGACCACGGGCTCGAGCAGCAGAACCGCCACGACATGACGACGACCACGCACCCGCGTCGACCCGTTGGCGTAATTTTCCGACATATTGGCAATCCTGCCACTGGTAGATCGGTCTGTCCTCCCGGATCCTGATTCACCGTGACGACCGATATCGACCGCGGCACGCCCGCATCACCCACCCGACCGGCGCCCCGGCTGCACTACGCCTGGATCGTCGCCGCCGTCAGCTTCGTGGCCATCCTCGGCGCCGCGGGCTTCCGCGCGGTGCCCAGCGTCATGATGACGCCCCTGCACGACGAGTTCGGCTGGTCGCACGCCACCATCGGCGCGGCCATGTCGGTCAACATGGTCCTGTTCGGCGTCACCGCCCCCTTCGCCGCCGCCCTGATGGACCGCTTCGGTGTCCGCCCCATCCTGACCGGCGCCCTGATGCTCATCGCCGCGGGAACCGGCGTCGGCGTCCTCATGACCGCGAGCTGGCAGATGGTCCTGCTGTGGGGCGTGCTGGTCGGCCTCGGCACCGGCTCGATCTCCATGGGCTTCGTCGCCACCGTCTCGACCCGCTGGTTCGTCGCCCGCCGCGGCACGGTCACCGGCCTGCTCACCGCAGCGGGCGCCACCGGCCAGTTGATCTTCCTGCCCGTCGTCGCCGACGTGACCGACCGCTTCGGCTGGCGCTGGGCCTCGATCATCGTCACCGCCGCCGCCCTCGCGGTGATCCCGCTCGTCCTGCTGTTCATCCGCGACCGCCCGAGCGACATCGGCGCCACCCCCTACGGCGGCGCACCCGCCACCGACCCCGAACCCCTCCCCAACGGCACCTTCGCCGCCGCAGCGAGCGGCCTGCTGCGCGGCACCCGAGTCCCCGCCTTCTGGCTCCTCGCCGGTAGTTTCGCCATCTGCGGCATGAGCACCAACGGCCTGATCGGCACCCACTTCATCCCCGCCGCCCACGACCACGGCATGCCGACCACCGTCGCCGCCGGCCTGCTGGCCACCGTCGGCATCTTCGATATCGCGGGCACAGTCTTCTCCGGCTGGCTCACCGACCGTGTGGACCCCCGCATCCTGCTGGTCGTCTACTACCTCGGCCGCGGCGCCTCGCTGCTCGCCCTGCCCGCCCTGCTCTCCCCCACCGCCGAACCGAGCACCTGGGTCTTCATCATCTTCTACGGCCTCGACTGGGTCGCCACCGTTCCCCCGACCATCGCGATCTGCCGCATCTGGTTCGGCGCCTCGACACCGGTGGTCTTCGGCTGGGTGTTCGCCGCCCACCAACTCGGCGCCGCCGTGGCCGCCTTCGGCGCGGGATACGTCCGAGACGCCCACGGCTCCTACGACATCGCCTTCTTCGTCGCCGCAGGTCTATGTGTCGTTGCCGCACTCTTCTGCGCCGCCATCCGACTTCCCCGAGAGGAGGCCGAGCAACCGCTCCAGGCGATGGGTGCACCCCGGATCGCTGGGCAGAGCCGCGAGTCCGGCCGCACAACGTAAGATGCCGGGCGTACCGAGGGGGGACATGAACTATTCGTATGACTTCGAGGCGCAGACCGCCCCGCCACGTCCGGCACCCAGCCGGCTCACCGCTTTCACCGCAGCGGTCCTCGCCACCATCACCGGCCTATCGACCGCCGCCACCACGATCTTCTCGATCGTCGTAGTCGCCGACGTCGCCAACGACGAGCCCTCCACGAGCTCCACCGATTTCCCCGACCTGGGCCCTGTCGTCGCCGCGGTCTTCATCCTGATCGGCCTGGCGGCGGGCATCCTCACCCTGCTGCACCTCCTCGGCGCCGCCCTGTTGTTCCTACGCAAGACCGCAGGCCGAGTCCTCGTGATCATCGCCTCGGCCCTCGCAACGGCACTCGGGATCGCGGGCGTCGTAATGGACGTCAACGTGGGCACCATCGCCGCAACAGCGGTAGCCGCCACAACACTCGTGCTCGCCGCGCTTCCCTCCACCGGCCGATGGATCGCCGCCGGCAAGCAGCCGCCCTATTGGAACGGCAGCTGACCACGCCGGACAAACCACACTCGCCGGTGGTACGCCGAGGAGGGGTCTGTCAGGGATTCGGGGCCGTGCGCTCGGCCGGTCCGGCGAGCGCTTGTTCGAGCGCCGCACCCAGTGGTTCGTCGCGCTCGGCTTGCTGCTCGGTGACCAGAACAGCGCCGACATCGGCCACGGCCGCCGTGACACCTGGAGCGGCAACAGTCTTCGCCGATGACTACGAACCGCAACTGCCCGTTGACCAGCATCGACAATCCGCACCGTTCAGACGCGCGGGCCGACCGCACTCGCGAGATGTCCTGGCCTCCAGAGGGTTTCACTCGCGGCCGGGAAGTCGCGGTTGCGCGTCCGGTGAAGGCCGCTCACCGGTGGGAAGGTAGATCGGCTCCGGGCGAGTTCCGAACACGTAGTCGCGGAAGGCTCTCAGGTACTCGTCCAGGTCTCGTTGATCGGCGAACCTGCTTTCGGTCGGGTCGAACCATTCGTCCGGTGTCGGACGCCACGTGATCATGAAGTCCAGGGCTTCGCGCACCAGGATTCCGTAGGTCGGATCCGTGATACAGGCGTCACGCAGCGCCGGGGCGTAATGCCGCATTCCGCCGCGGCATTCGGCGTGGTGCATGTCCACCAGCGGCCACAGCAGACCATCGATATGCGGTATTTCGTCCCACCACGTGGTGCGCAGGGCCTCGCCTGCCCGCGCTCGGCGGCGTACTGCCGCAACAGGTGTCGGGTAGTCGCGGGGCGCACCTCTTCGGTCGATGCCGCGGATCGGCCCGGTTCCGAGGTTCACCGGCGGGTACCACACGCCGCGCCATACCGGGACTCCGAGATAGCGCGGATTCAGTGGCAATGGCTCGGCCAGTGAGATGTCGGCCGTGATTCGGCGCACGGGTGGCAACGCTGCGTCCGGGATCAGATCCGCCACCAGCGACAAGCAATCCCGCACATCGAATCCGGTCACACCGACGACCTGTCCGGGCCATCCAAGGGCGGACTCCCGCGGTTCGAATTCGATTTAGAACCGCCGCATCGTGGTCATCCGCGATCTCCTGCCCGGGCACCGATGTCGAACGTCGGCCCCGATGATCCCATGGCCGAGAATCGCCCGGGTCCCGTGCTCACCGTGTGCACGAAAGCCGGGTGGCTTCATATCGCCGCCCGGCCCCCGGAGTGATCGATCAGCTCGGTCCCCGAGCCGACGAGGGCACCCCGACTACCGCAGACAGCAGATCCGGGCAACACGCCGCCACTGTTCACAGAACAGGGCGAAGTAGACATCCGCTCCGTATGCTCACCAAGCCGCATCTACTCTCCCCCAGGAGGTATCGTTGCGTTACAGATCTCTGCTCACCGCCTTCTTCGCTTCCCTGTTCCTGCTGGCCGGTGCCCCGATCACGGTGCAGGCCCTACCGGACACCGGCTCGGGATCCGGCTCGGCGGGGCCGTGCCGCCCCGGTGTACCACCCAATGCCCCGGCCACGCCGTTCTATGATCCGGCTCGTCCCTACCTGGGGCCCGAGCCGTTACCACAGGCTCCGCCGGTGGGCCGGTTGCTGGACGGATACAAGCGCTTCGGGAACTACACCGAAGCCGGGTTCGTGGCGAAATTCCATCCGGGAACCGAATACCTTTATCCGCCTGACAGCGGGTTCGTGTTCAACGACGGCAAACCGACGGCGCATCCGGAGGATCTCCCGGTCGGCACGCGCCTCGACAGGTTCGGCGCTACCAGCGGAAAGTACCTGTCACCAGTCGGCGTGCCGTACAGCAAGCGAGCGATTCCGCCGTCGAATCTCAACTCGTACGGGAATACACCGCAGAGCGATTATCACGTCTATTGCGTGCAACAGGCCTTCCGGGTCGATGCGGGACCGGCCGCGCCTTGGTTCGGCCAGCCCGGACTCGGCACGCAGTACGTGCTGAATTCCAGCTACGTACCGGGCCCGGAATACACGGGCAAGCAACCGGGAATGCTGAACGTACAATGGCTGATCGACAACGGCTACCTGGTCGAGGAAATCCCCAACTGACATGGACCGTAAGCAACTCGTCGCCGCCCTGCTCGCCGCCGGAAAGCCTCCGCACTGGTTCCAGGTCGTAGGCGTCCATTCCCCTGATGTCTTGCCGGAGGACTTCTGGTTCCTGCGGCCCGGATCCGGCGGCGGCTGGGAGGTAGGGGTCCACGAACGCGGGAAATATACCGTCGGAGCTCGGTTCGACGCGGAGTCCGACGCCGCCGCGTGGATCTACCGGTCGATGATGGGCCATCCCCCACCCTGAGCCGCGACCAGCTCCGATATCACGCACACGGGCCACCGCTAGGCGGGTTCTAGCGGTGGCCCTTGTGCGCGCGGATGCCCAGCACCGTCCGCTGTCCTGGCATCCGCCTGTTATGCGGCCTCGCGGACGCCCGCGGCGCTCCCACACGCCGAACCCGTGTTCACGCATACTGGGCGTCATGTCCTGGTCAGGGCTCGTCGATCCGGTTCTGGACGCGTCGTTGACCACGGGGCCGGCCGTGGTGGTCTTCGCCGCTCTCACCGCGGTAGGGCTCGCCGCTCTGGCCGCGCGTCGTCGCCGCCGGTGGCTGCTCGTCGGCATCCCCGTGGCCGTCGCCGCATCCGTCGTCGTCACGGTGCTGGCGGCGCTGTTCATCGAGCGCGTGTGGCGACCGTTCCCGGATGTACTGCCGATATCGGTATACGCGTGGTCGGCGCTGGGGATCCTCGCTGTCGCCCTGCTCATCGGTAGGTGGTTCGTGCGTGGGCGTGACCACGCGCGCCCGTTGATCGCCGCGGGGTTGGTCGTGGCCACGCTGGCTGTCGTTGCGGCTTCGGCAGGGCAGATCAACGCGCTCTACGACGCGTATCCGACCGTACGGACGGCCATCGGGGCGAGCGACTACCGGACCGTGCCCTTCGACTCTCTGAAGCCGGCGGCACAACGTACCTCTGTGGCGGACTGGCGCCCCTCGCCGGACATGCCCTCCAGAGGAGCCGTGACGACCGCGTCGATCCCCGGGACGACCTCCGGATTCCGTGCTCGCGCCGCGCGAATCTACCTGCCGCCGGCGTATTTCACCGACCCCCGCCCGGATCTGCCCGTCCTGGTGCTGCTGGCCGGGCAACCCGGCAGCCCCGAGGACTGGCTCGTCGGGGGACGCCTGGTGCAGACCATGGACGCGTATGCGGCCGAACACGACGGGCTGACCCCGATAGTCGTGGTCCCCGACGGCACCGGCGGCCAGTTCGACAACCCGCTGTGCATCGATTCGCCTCGCGGCAACGCCGCGACTTATCTCGGCGTCGACGTGCCCGGCTGGGTCCGCACACACCTGCAGGTCGACCCCGACCCACGCGCCTGGGCGATCGGCGGCCTGTCCTACGGCGGGACGTGTGCGCTGCAACTCGCAACGACCAGACCCCAGGTGTATCCGACATTCATCGACATGTCCGGTCAAGCGGAGCCCTCCCTCGGGGACCGGTCCCGCACGATCGACGAGGGATTCGGCGGCGACGCCGAGGCATTCGCCCGGAACAACCCGGCGGATCTGCTGACCCGCAACCGCTACCCCGATTCGGCCGGCTCCTTCGTGGTGGGCCGCAGCGACAAGGATTACCGCGCCGGGCTCGAACAACTCGTCGACACGGCGCGGGCCGCCGGAATGGATGTCCACCTCACCGAAGTGCCGGGCAGGCACAGCTTCGTCGTGTGGTCGGCCGGACTCGAAAAGGAGCTGCCCTGGCTCAGCCACCGACTCGGCCTTCCGTGACCCCACCTCGACCACCCCATGGCAGGCTTTTTTCATGACCCTACCGAGGGAAGCGGCAGCCGAATGGGCATGGCAGCGCCAGGGTATCTGGTCGAGGACCGCGGACAAACTGAAATCGCGGCCATATCGCGCGGATCAATGGCGCCTGGTTTCCACAGTGGTTGGCGCCGCGCTCGCTCTGGCCGGCAGCCAATTGGGGCCTGTCAACGAGCCCGCGGCGATCGCCGTGGCGGCCGCCGCGGCCGTGGTCATGGCCGGAGTCGCTGTATCGAGGGGCCGGCACAGTGTGAACAAGGTCCGTGACTGGACACGGGCGCGGTCCGTGTCCGAAGCGATCAAAAGTGAGGTTTTTCTGTTCTTGACCTCGACCGGGGATTACGCCGCCGGTGACCGGAGCCGGCGATTGGAAGCCGAAGTGCAGCGGCTGGAACGGCAGATGCGTGATCTGCAGCGCTACGCTGATGACGTCGCGGTGACAGCACGCCCGCTTCCGCCCGTCGATGACGTGGAGAGCTACCTGAATCTGCGGGTGCGTGAATCTCAATTGGATCATTTCTACGACCCGAGGGCCCGGCTGATGCACCGCCGAGTGCAAACCCTCCGGTCCATAGAGGTGACGTTGGCGCTCGCGGCCGCAGCTCTCGCTGCCGTAGCCGCATTGTCGCCGAATATCGGGGCGTGGACGTCGGTGGCGACCACCGCTGCCGGAACGGTCGCCACCCATGCCGCCCGCGAACGTTACGAGGCGCTGTGGATCGAATACAGCCGCACCGCTGCCGAATTGCGCCGCCTCGCCGACAGGCGTACCGCCGCCGACGGCAGGCCTTTGTCCGCAACAGACTTGATCGCCGAGTGCGAGAACGTTATCGCTGCCCAGAATCAGACCTGGATGGCGAAATGGGGTGAAGCGAGCGAACCAGACTTCGACGGCAATTGACGCGACCGAACCCGGCTCGAAGAAGGCTGAATGCCGCAATGTCGAACTTCGAGTCTTTCGTATTACCCGGTCCGCCGACCCACGGCCCGACAATCCAGCTGTCACGAATCAGCTGAGGATACGGCCTCCGCCCTCTATGCTGCGAAGGGTGGTGTCGAGGCACCGCCCCCTGAGATTCTCTGGAACTCGATCGGCCTCGATGTAGTGCCCACTACCTGAGGATCATCCATGGCGCCAGGTGATTGTTCGGGGCACAAGGATAGTCGGTTCACCGCACCATACGGTGAACCGGCTGCACCTCCTTGCCCCATCGTCCCCCGGTTCGATGCGCGAGATCGGGTGCGGTGATCGGATGTCGCGCATTTTCCTGAGTCATTCGAGCCGGGATTCCCGGCAGGCAATCGCGTTGAAGCGGTGGCTGATCGAGCAGGAGCCGGCCCTGGAGAACGAGATCTTCCTGGACTTGGACCCGCACACCGGGATCCGGCCGGGAGAACGCTGGAAACAGGCTCTGCAGAAAGCCAACGCCCGTTGTGAGGCAGTGCTGTGCCTGCTGTCGGCGCATTGGGCGGCCTCGCACGAATGTGAAACCGAATATCGATATGCGGAAACCCTGAACAAGGCGATCGTGTGCGCGCGGCTCGAGCCGGTGCCCGACAGCGGCATCACCGGCGAATGGCAGCGCTGCGACCTGTTCGGAGATGGACCCACCACTCGGATCTCCCTCGATGACGGGGGTGAACCGGTGGTACTCGCGACCGAGGGCCTGCACCGTCTCCTCGATGGCCTCCGAGCGCTGGGGATCGAAGCGCAGTATTTCCCATGGCCGCCCCGACAGGACCCGGATCGGGCTCCCTACCGGGGATGGGCTCCACTGGATGAATCGGACGCCGCGGTGTTCTTCGGGCGAGACGCCCAGATCTTGCGGGGCATCGACGGGTTGCGGGGGATGCGGAACTCGGGGGTGCAGTCGCTGCTGGTGATCCTCGGCCCGTCCGGTGCGGGAAAGTCCTCGTTCCTGCGGGCCGGACTGCTGCCCCGGCTGCGTCGCGACGACCGCACCTTCCTGCCCATGGGCATCGTGCGCCCGGAACAGGCCGTGCTCACCGGTGACCTGGGCCTGGCTCACTCGATTCATCGCCTGCGCACCGGACTCGGGCTCAACCGGCCGCTGCTGGGTGAGATCAAAGGCGCCTGTCTCGCATCCGATGTCGAGCGACTGCGCGGCTGGCTGGAGGAGGCCCGGCGCGCGGCTCGTGACCGGTTGCCGGACCTGGCCGTCGACAGCCCGTCACCGACACTGATCCTGCCGCTGGATCAAGCGGAGGAGCTATTCGGTGCCGACGCGGGCCCGCAAGCCCCGCAGTTCCTGGCGTTGCTTGCCGATGTGCTGCGCCACGACACCGGAACCACTCCGGCGTTGATCGTGGTGGCGACCATCCGCGCCGACCGATACGAACCGTTGCAGACCGCCTCACAACTCGCCGGAGTTCAGACCGTGGTGTTCGATGATCTCCGCCCGCTGCCTGCGGCGCAGTTCAAGGAAGTCATCACCAGCCCCGCCGCACGGGCCACCGCGGCCGGTCGGCCCTTGATCATCGACCCTGATCTGGTCGACCGGCTGCTGGCCGACAGCGCCCAGGGCGCGGACACTTTGCCGCTGCTGGCTCTGACCCTGCAACGGCTCTACTTCGACTACGGTGCGGGCGGGCACCTGACCGTGGCCGAGTACGAGGCGATGGGCGGGATGCCGCGGATCGTGCAAAGCGAGATCGACGCCCTGCTCGCCACCGACCCCGCCGAACGAGCGGCCGAACTCGACGCCCTGCATGCCGCGTTCATCCCGTGGCTGGCCACGATCAACCCGGACAACAATCAGCCGATGCGCCGATCGGCCCGCTGGCGCGATCTGCCCGCCGACAGCCGCGCCCTGATCAATGCGTTGGTGGAAAAACGGCTGCTGGTCAAGGATGTACGCAACGGACAGGTGGTCGTCGAGGTCGCTCTGGAGAGCCTGTTTCGGCAATGGAAAGAACTGGCCGGATGGCTCGACACCGAAAGCCTGGACCTCCAGAACGCCGATACCCTCGAGCGAGCTGCCGCCGACTGGCAGCACAACAACCGCCAGGATGCCTGGCTGCTCGAGGGCGCCCGGCTGGCCGACGCGGAAGCCTTGGCCGGCAAACCCGGCTACCGGGACCGATTGAACCCCACCCGCAACTTTCTGCTCGCCTCCAGAACCCGCGAGAACGACCGCATCTACGCCGAGAGACGACGACACGAGGCAGAACTGCGAGCGGCCGAAGCGCTCGCGGCGGCGGAGTCGAAGGCGAAACAGGAGGCGAACGCACACGCGGCCGTGCTTCGCAGGCGGTCGCGCATATTGCGGGGTGTTCTCGCGGTCACGCTCGTGATCGCCCTCGTGGCGGTGTTCGGCCTCGTTCAGGCCAGAATCGCTCAGCGCCGTGCCGATGCGCGCACTCATGACGCGATCGCCCTGAGGTTGACCTCGGAGGGACAGTCCATGCTGGCGGGCATCCAGACCGGCGGCGACGTACGTGCGTTCCAGCAGATCCTCGCCGCCCAGCACATCGCATCCAGCGCGGACAAGGGCGCGATGTTCACCGCCGCGATGAAGTTGCGTCGAACGCTCAAAATAATCCAGACCCCCGCCGCGGTACGCGGCGTGGCCTTCAGCCCGCACGGAAACCGCATCGTCTCCGGCGGAGCCGACGACACCGTGCGCGTGTGGGACGCGGCCACCGGACAACCCATCGGCGCCCCGATGACCGGTCACACCGGCGCCCTGAACAGTGTGGCGTTCAGCCCGGACGGACAACGGATCGTCTCCGGCGGAGAGGACGACACCGTGCGGGTGTGGGACGCGGGTACCGGACAACCTGTCGGTAGCCCGATGACCCTGCACACGGGCTATGTGACCAGCGTGGCGTTCAGCCCGGACGGACGCCGCATCGCCTCCGGCAGCCGAGACGACACCGTGCGGGTCTGGGATGCGACCACCGGCCGGCCCCTCGGCCCGCCGATGACGGGCCACACCGGCTGGGTGACGAGCGTGGCGTTCAGCCCGGACGGGCAACGGATCGTCTCCGGCGGCTTCGACGGAACTGTGCGAGTGTGGGATTCGGCCACCGGGCAACCCGTCGGCAGCCCGATAGCCGGGCAGACGGTGTGGGTGACCAGTGTGGCGTTCAGCCCGGACGGGCAGCGCATCCTGTCCGGCGGCGGGGACAGTCCCTTGCGGTTGTGGGATGCGGCGACTGGTCAACCCGTCGGCCCGCCGATCATCGACCCCGCACTCTGGGATCTCGGT
>NZ_BAGA01000176.1 GCF_000308595.1 Nocardia higoensis NBRC 100133
CTCACCGCAGGGGCAGGACAGGTTGGTCTTCACGGGGTGTTCCCTTCGTGCCGTTCGAGCGTCTTCGGTGGATCGGGTTCGGACATTGCGATGATCGCATGCGCCGGACAATCGAGTAGGGCGCGCATCACACTATCGCGGTCTTCGGGGGCGATTCTGCCGTCTCCGGCGAGCACGGCGTAACCCCACTCGTCGAGGGGGAAGTGTGCGGGTGCGTGCCGGGCGCAGATACCGAAGCCGTCGCACAGAGTCTTGTCGAAGCGAATTCTCATGCGGGCACCGTCGTTTCGGCTCGGAAGGGACGCACGGGCAACGGGGCGGGCTCGGCGCAGTCCGTGCAGCGGCCGGTGAGGTGGGTGTCCACCCGGTCGGGGAAGACGGCAAGCAGGCTCGCGGCGACGTTCGCCGCGGCATCGAGAGTGGCGCAGGCGCCCCGGCCGCGCAGGACGGTCGACCAGCGGCCCAGGTTGGCGATGTCGGCCTCGGTGGCGCGGTGTTCGTGCAGGGCGGTGGCGGCGGCCGCCATGGCGGCGGTGCCGTTGAAGCAGGAGCCGCACTGGCCCGCGTTCTCGCGGTCGAAATAGGCGAGCACGGCGGCGGCGACGGCGACGGGGCATTCCTCGGTGAGCAGGGCGACGGCGCCGCAGCCCAGGCCGCTGCCGAGTGCGCGCAGCGATTCGTGGTCGAGGGTGGCCTCGAGGATCTGTGCTCCGGCCAGACCGGAGAAGTAGCCGCCCATGAGCGCGCCGCGTACCCGGGCGGCGCGGACGCCGTGCAGGTCGAGCAGGGTCCGGACGGGTGTGCCGTGGGCGAGTTCGTACAGGCCGGGTGCGCGCTCGCCACCGGTCACCGTCGCCAGGAAGGTCCCCGGCGACGCACTGGTGCCGACCGCGCGGAACGCACCGCCGCCGTGGGCATGGACGAAGGGCAGATGCGCCAGTGTCTCGACATTGCTGACCAGGGTCGGCAGTCCGGCGACGCCGCGCTCGAACGGCCGGGGCGGTTTGTCGGACGGCTTGGCGGGGCCGCCGTCGATGGCGCGCACCGCGGCGGTCTCCTCGCCTGCCACGTAGCCGGGTTCGACGACGACCAGGTCGATCGGCACGTCGGTGACCCCGGCGGCGTCCAGCTCGCTCAACGCCCGGTCGACGGATCGGGCGGATTCCGGGTCGGAGAGGTAGACGATCGCGCGGTGCGCGCCGACGACGGCGGCGGCCAGGCGCAGGCCGTCGAGCACCAGATGCGGACGGTGGCGCATCAGCCATTTGTCCTTGATCGAGGCGGGCTCGCCTTCCTCGCCGTTGGCGACGGCCACCGTCCGGGAACCGCGCAGCGCGGCCGCCCGCACGCCGGACAGTTTCACCGCGATGGGGAAGCCCGCCCCGCCGCGCCCGCGCAATCCGGAGGTGGTGACCTCGCCCAGCAGCGCTTCGGTGGAGTCCAGCGCGCGGTATCCGCCGTCGCCGCGGTAGGCGGCGAGGTCCTCGACGCCGTCGATCTCGCGCAGCAGTCTCGGGACGATGCCCGGCGCGGCCGCGGTCGTGAGTGCGCGGGGCGAATCGGAATCATGCTGCATGGCAACCTCTTCGGTGGACCCGGCGAGACGTCCCCGTTGGGCGGGCCGGCTCGGGTGTGGAAGGCCGATTCGGCCGGTGCGCCGCGGACGGCCGATTAGTCTGTGCGGCATGAGGACCGCGGTGCTGCGTATCGACGTCGACCCGGCGCGGGAGCTGACCGCCGGTCGACGGGCGGAGGGACTCTCCGCGTTGCGGGCGGAACTCGCCGAGCTGGGCGCCGAAGTTCTCGGCCGGCCGCCGAGCAGCGGGGAGGACGCCGACGCACCCCGCGAGCTGCAGTTCCTGCTCGACACCGACGACGCGGACGCCGCCCTGCACACGCTGGCCGAGCTGTGCGCGAGGGTTTTCGGCACCACCCCGCAGCCGGGCGTGGTGACCTATGTCAGCCGGGGTACCGACGACGACGCGCACGGCGTCCTGGCCGGCTTCGGCCTGCACGGCGAAATCACCCGCACGCTCGACACCGACGGCTTCGATGTCGTCCACGTCCGCCTGCGTGCGGACGACCTGCGCCGGGTGCCGGAAAGCCGCATCCACACCGCCCTGGAAGCCTCGCTGAACTGCGAAGTCCGGCTCGAGATCGGCTGACCGGGCCGATCGCGGTCGCGCACCTCTCATCGGCCGAGGAATTCCAGGATGGCAGGCGCGGCCTGCACCCAGGTGTCGAACATGTTGAAGCGCTTCACCCGTCCCATCGCGCGGTCCTTCATCGCCTGCTCCCACGCGTCCTCCGGCCACGGTGGGTCGATCAGCGTGGAACCCCGGATGAGGCAGGAGATCTCCAGCGAGGTGCGCTTGGGGTGGTCGATATCGTGCTCGCCGCCCCGGATGATCAGTGTCGGCACCCGGATCCGGTCGAACTCGTCGTCGTCGACGCCGGGGATCGTCTGGCCGGGCTTCTGCACATAGGCGTTGAGCCAGCGCAGGGACAGTTTCACGAACTCCTCGGCGTCGAGGGCGAGCAGCCGCTTCTCGTTGGCGGGATTGGCCTCGATCCGCTCGCGCCACTCCCGTAAGCGGAGCAGCCCGGCGACGCCGGCACCGCGCACCACCTGCAGGCTGGGCAGGATGTAGTGCGCGCCGAGGTTGAACGTGCCGTAGGTGCCGCCGACGATGTTCCAGAGCACCAGCCTGCTCACCAGCTCCGGACAGCGAATCGTGGTGAGGATCGAATCGCGCGCTCCGCCGGAACCACCGGCCAGCACGCACGGCGCCAGGTCGAGGCCGGTGAGCAGCCCGGCCAGGGTCTCGGCGCGCATGTGGGATTCGGTCTGCCCGTAGAACTGCACATCGGAGGCTCCGCAGTTGGGCCGGTCCCACAGCAGCACCCGACAGCCGCCCTCGACCAGGGCCTCGGCGAGCGGGCGCAGCCCGGGAATATCCATCCCGTACCGGCCGCCGGGTGTCAGGACGACGAGTTCGCCACTGTCACCGAGGATCTCGTAGACGACGTCGCCACCGTTGATCGCCAGTACCGGCATGCGCGCTCCTCACGCTTGCACGACGACCGAGTCACCGACGATCCGCACCGGGTAGGTGCGGATGCTCCACTCCGGTTTGACGGCGGTGGTCCCGGTCGCCAGCTCGAAGCCCCACTGGTGCCAGGGGCAGTAGATGAACTCCTTGTCGCGCACCATCACCGCGTCACCGGGCACGTTCTCGTCCACCACGGTGCGGCCCCTGGTGCGGCCCGCGCACAGCGGCCCGCCCTCGTGCGGGCAGTAGTTCGCGATGGCGTAGAAGGTGCCGCCGACGTTGTAGACGCCGACCCCGTGCCTGCCGATCGGCACCACCTTGTGCTCACCGGGCGCGATCTCACCGACCCGGGCGACCACGTGCTCGCGGCCCTGAGCCAGCCGAGCCGGACGTTCCTGTCGGTAGTCCGACCGCGTCTGGTCGGGCTCGGCGGCCGCTGAGTCACCCATCAGAACACCCGCCGTCGACCGGTGATCGCCGGTAAGGTCTCCGGCAGGTGGTATGTCTGAATCCCGTTCAGGTACATGACTTTGTCGCGCGCGGCGACCGGCAGATGCTTGACCAGCCAGCGCGGATCGTCGAAGGTCCAGTGCGGATAGTCCGAGGAGTACAGCAGGATCTTGTCCGCCTCCATCCATTCGAACGCCCGGGTGAGTTCGGTCTTGTCCTCCGGGTAGTCCAGCGGCTGAGTGGTGAACTTGATGTGTTCCTTGACGTACTCCGACGGCTTGCGCTTGATCGTCATCCACTGCTTGCGCGCGGCGTAGATGGCGTCCATCCGCCACATCATCGGCAGGATCCAGGTGAAGGCGTGCTCGACGAACACGATCCGCAGGGTCGGGAATCTGTCGAAGACGCCGTCGAAGATCAGGCTCATGATCTGGTTCGCCGCGAGCAGCGAGTAGGTGACCATGAAATCGTGGTTGTAGCTGGGGAATCCGACCGGCGGCATCGGCATGGTCTCGAAGGCGCCGCGGCCGAGATGGCAGCTGACCACGATGTCGTGGCGGGTCGCCGCCTCCCAGATCGGGTCGTACCTCGGATCACCCCAGGCCGGGCGCGGTTCGGCCTTGATCAGGATCTGCGACATGAACGGGTGGCCCGCCCAGTGCTCGATCTCGCGGACGGCGCCCGCCGGGTCGTCGACGGCGGCGCAGATGGAGCCGCGCCAGCGTTGATGCCAATTGTTCTTCGGGTCCAGCCAGTGGTTGGCCAGCCAGTGGTTGATGCCGGTGGCCATGGCCTGGGTCGCCTCCGGAATCCGGGCCGCTTTCACGGTCGGTTCCAGGATGGCGATATCCGAGCCCGCCTCCACGATCAGCTGCTGGAACGCGAGCTCCGGTGAGCTGCCGGGGAATTCGCCGTCCTCGGGAAAGGAATCGACCCGCATGGCATAGGAGTGGGCGTAGTCGGGGGCGTCGTAGATGATGATGTCGCCGACCTTGTGACTGCGGAAATACGCGCTGCGGTACGGCTCGGGGATGTACTCGACCAGTTCCCCGCGCCGGGGCACGGGATGCACGTCGGAGTCGACCACGCGCACGGCGATCTGCTCGGGTACGGGGGCGCGGTGCTGTTCATGGGTCAGCATGGCCGTCCTTCCTGCGCGGCGGGGATATCGATCCCGTAGAGGCGCGCGGCATTGCCCCAGCAGAGCTTGTCGCGCTGCTCGCGGGACAAGGCCGCGGGCAGTGCGTCGATGTCGGCGCAGTGCCAGTGCGGATAGCTGGAGCCGAACATCACCATGTCCTGCTTGCCGGTGAAATCCAGCCATTCCGAGGCGAATTCGGCATCGCCGGGTCCGTCGATGCTGTTGTGTACGAAGTACACGTGCCCGGGCAGGTAGTCGCTGGGCATGCGCGGCGCCCACGGGGTCTGCTCGAGATGCGGTCGGCCGAAGGTGTCCATCCGCCAGGTGAACGGGGTCAGCAGATCCGCGCCGCCGTCGGCCCAGACGAACTTCAGGTCGTCGAAGCGTTCGAACACGCCCTCGGCCACCATGTTCATCAGGTGGTAGATGTAGTTCAGCGACATGAAGCCGTAGTACTGCTCGTAGCCGCGGGTGTGCCCCGACGGCGTCGGCGGGAAGGCGATGGACTCGCCGGTCTCGATGTGCGCGGCGACCGGCAGGCCGGCCGCGGCGGCGGCCTCCCACAGCGGCCAGAACTGCGGTTTGCCGTAGAGCTCACGCGATTGCAATGGGACGCCGACCTGGACCACCCGCGGATGATCGCCCCAGCGCTCGATCTCGCGCAGCGCGCCGGGGATGTCCTCCGGGTTCACGCGGATGGTGCCGCGGTAGCGCTCGGCGTATTCGCCCTCGTCGAGCCAGCGGGTCACCATCATCTCGTTGTGCGCGGCCAGCACCGCCGAGGTGAGATGCCGGTCCGGCAGGATGCCGCGGGTCATCGGATGCAGGATCGCCACATCCACGCCGCGCTCGCCGAACAGGTGCGCGCCGGCGAAGGACGGGTCGCTGCCCGGATAGCGCTTGTCCGGACCGCGCGTCCCGGCGGCGTACTCACCGCCGGGCGCGCCGTACCAGTCCATCTCGGCGTCGGGGATACCGCGGCTCTTGAACGGCTCCCGCAGGAACGAGCGCATGTCCCGGTTGGAGGTGAAGAAGATGTGCACGCTGGCGTCGACGACCGGCGTCCGCGTGCCGTCCGGATGTGTCCTCATCAGTCGATGCGGGCGATCTCGAGCCGCTCTGTCACCGGCGCGGCCAACCCCTGCTCGTCACAGATCCGCTGCAGCTTCTCCAGCGTCTCCTCCAGCCCGGCGCCCAGCCGCGGACCCGGCGTGAAGGTGGCGGGTAGATGGCGCATGCCCTGGATGACACCGATCGTGTCGTAGTGCACGGTGCCTTCGGGATCGCATCGGTAGTCGGGCATCCGGTCGAGCACGGCGGTCACCATCGACTTGAACACGGTCCGCGCCACATTGGATCCGATGCAGCGGTGCACGCCGAGGCCGAAACTGAAGTGCCGGTTGCCCTTCCGGTCCAGGACCACTTCGTTCGGGTCGGGGAAGATCGCCGGGTCGCGGTTGGCCATCGCCCAGGACAGCCACAGCCGCTCACCCTCCTGGAGCACGGTGCCGTTGACCGGGCATTCGGCGGCGACGGTGCGGCCGTCACCGGGCGCGGGGGTGAAGTAGCGCAGGAACTCCTCGGTCGCCTGATCGAGCAGCGACTCGCGCTCGCGGCTGAGCAGCTCGCGCTGGTCGGGATGCTGCGACAGCCACTCCAGGGAGTGCGCGGTGAGCGCGGTGGTGGTGTCGAAGCCGCCGCCGATGATGAGGCCGAGCATGCCCAGCATCTCCAGATCGGGGGCGGGCTCGCCGTCGATGCGCAGGTCGACCAGTGCCTTGACCAGTCCGGGACGCGGGTTCTCCTTGATCTCGAACAGGCTGGTCAGCAGGTCGATGCCCATCTGGCGGTGCATCTCGGCCACCCGGGCGGCGTCGGGGGAGTCCTCGGGGGTGTAGACCGCGGCGTGCACGGGCTCGCTGTAGAGCGACCATTTCTTCAGCGGGATGCCGAGCATGGCCAAGGTCAGCACGGCGGGAACGACATTGGCCAGGTCGTCGACGAAATCGATGCGCCCGGACTCGATCTTCTCGTCGATGGCGGCGCGGGTGACCTCGTCGATCAACGGCACCCAGCGGCGCACGGCCGCGGGGGAGAGGTAGGGGTTGAGCACCGAGCGGTACTGGCGGTGCTCGGGATCGTCCATCTCCAGCATCCCGCCGCGCACCAGGGCCGCCCGTTGCGCGGTCGGGATGGAGATCCCCTTGTAGCCCTTGCGAACTCCGTTGACGTCGTGGTCGTTGGAGACGTGCGGGCTGCGGGCCAGTTCGAAGACCACGTCGGCGCCCGCGGCGACCCAGTGGCCGTCGTAGGTGTCGGTCCAGGCGAGGGGGCACTCGGCGTGCATCTCCTCGGTGATCTCCTCGAACCGGTGCCGGTACTCGGGGGTGTGCCGGTCGAAGTGGTAGGTGAGTTGTTTCTTGCGGTCCCGGTCGGCGACCGCATCGTCGATGGTCACGGCTTCAGTTCCTCCTCGAGCGTGATCGCACGTTCGGGGCAGGAGCGCGCGGCTTCGCGCACTTTGTCCTCCTGCCCGGGCGCGACATCCTCGGAGGCCGGGGTGGCGTGCCCGTCGATGTCGCTGAGTTCGAAGGCCTCGGGCGCGCTGATGGCGCAGAGGGTGTGGCCCTGGCAGCGTTCCGAATCGACTCTGACCTTCACGGAGATTCCTTCGTCTGTACTGAGAAGCGGGAGTGGTCAGATGTGGTAGTCGTACCACTTCAGGTAGCCGCCGCCGTCGACCCGGACCTGCAGGCCGGTGACGTAGCGGGCTTCGTCGGAGGCGAGGAAGACGATCGCGTTGCTGATGTCCTCGGGCTCGACGTAGCGGATCGGCATGGCCTGCTGGACGGCGAAGACCGGCTCGGCATCGGCGCGCGTCGGGTGCTCGAGGTCCGGGCGGAACGACCGGTACATCGGCTCGCTCTGCAACATCGGGGTATTGCAGTTGGTGGGATGCACGACATTCGCGCGAATCCCACGTGGCGCGAGCTGGCGGCCGAGCTCGTAGACGTAGGCGGTCAGGGCGCGCTTGGAGTGCACGTAGGCCATGCCGCCCGGATCCTTGCCCGGCTGATCGATCTTGTTGATATCGATCAACGAGGCTGTCGAACCGGTGGCGATGATGGAGGCGCCCTCGGTCAGATGCGGCAGCGCCACCTGGATCGCGTTGATGGTGCCGATCAGATTGGTGTTGATCACATCGGTCCAGGCCTGCAGCTGCGGCTCGCCCTTCATGCCGGCGATACCTGCCTGTGCGATCACGATGTCCAAGTGGCCGAGTTCGGCGATGCCGGCTTCCAGCGCGGTCTTCAGCTGCGCGGCGTCACGGACGTCGGCCTTGGCGGTGTAGACGCGCCTGCCGGTCTTGGCGACCAGGTTCGCGGTCTCTTCGAGGTCTTCCGGGGTCGCCAGCGCGTAGCCGACGGTGTCGATGTTCTCGCACAGGTCGACCGCGATGATGTCGGCTCCCTCCTCGGCGAGACGCACTGCGTGACTGCGGCCCTGACCGCGCGCCGCGCCGGTGATGAACGCGACCTTGCCCTCCACACGTCCCACAGCTGCTCCTTCCCTGCGAACATTCGGAAAATCCCTCGCAAGAATAATCCTTGCGATAAATGAGAACGGTACTCTTCCTCTGATGTGCCCGCAAGGATTCCGGCTCGGCTGCTCGCCGGAAATGTCCGATTTCATCCTGGTCGCACGTCTGAGAATGATGTTTCCGCTTGGTGCCACCCGAGGTGATTGCCGTACCCGCCGACGCGGCCGTGGGCCGGCGCCGTCGCCGAAGTCGAGCTGTCCGCACGCAGGCTCGCCGCCGGCCGAGGAGCTGCTGTCGGATCCGCCGATGGCCGGTTCTCGCGAATGTGAAGTACGTGGGCCTGGGCGGCTCGCCGGTATCGGTCCCGGTCACTCGCAGGCTCGCCGACCTGGGGCTGGTCCCGTTCCGCGCCTACGGCAGCACCGAGCATCCCTCGATCACCGCCTCGCGCTGTGAATCCCCTGAGTTCGAGCGTTTGTGCACCGACGGCAGGCCGATGCCGGTGTGGAGGTCCGGCTGGCCGAGGGCGGCGAAATCCTCAGTCGCGGACCGGATCTGTTCCTCGGCTATCTCGACGACGAGCAGACCGCGAGGGTCTTCGACGAGCAGGGCTGGTACCGCACCGGCGATCTCGCCGAAGCGGCGGTCGTCGCGGTGCCGGACGCCCGCTTCGGCGAGATCGCCGGCGCGGTGCTGCGATTGCGTCCCGCCGCGCGGTGGCCGACTCGCGAGCAGATCTGCGAACACTTCGCGGCGGCGGGCCTCGCGCGGCAGAAATGGCCCGAGCGGCTGTTCGAGGCGACGGACTTCCCGCGCACGGCCGGCGGGAAGGTTCGCAAACATCTGATCCGCGGGTCGATTGCCCGGCGGCCATTGCGGCATCCGGATTCAGAGAATAACATTCTCCGCATTGGGGAATGAAAATCTCGCAGGTGAGGCCGCTGATCGGCGGGTTCGGAGCCGGTGCGAGTGCGGTCGCAAGGGAGCGTGGAGTGCCTTCGCAGTGGGATACCGAAGTCGACGTCGTGGTCCTGGGCAGCGGCGCGGCCGGCCTGACCGCCGCGCTCACCGCGGCCGTGCGCGGAGCCACGGTCGCGGTGTACGAGAAGGCGGCCACCGTCGGCGGCACGAGCGCGGTCTCCGGCGGCATCGCCTGGATCCCGGCCCACGACCGCGCCGCCGAGCCGCTGCCGGTCGACGACGCGATGGACTACCTGCGGGCGCAGTCGCACGGCGCGATGGACGAGGCCCTGGTGCGCACCTTCGTCGAAACCGGCCCGGCCATGCTCGATTTCGTCGAAGCGCACAGCGGTGTGCGTTTCGCGGTCGCCGACGGATTTCCCGACTACAAGCCCGAACTGCCCGGCGGGCGGCCGGGCGGCGGCCGCTCCCTCGGTCCGGCCGCCGTCGATCTCGCGACGCTGGGGGAGTGGCGGGAACGGATCACCACCTTCCCGGCGGACTGGAGCAATGTCGGCTTCGACGCCGAGACCCGCGCCCGGCTCAAAGCGACCATCGGCGACGACGCCGAGGAGCCCTGCGTGGCAGGCACCGCGCTGATCGCCGGACTGCTGCGCGGCGTGCTCGATCAGGGGGTGATCCCCACGACCGGGGCGCGCGCGGTGGAACTGCTCGCCGAGGGCGGCGCCATCACCGGCGTCCGGATCGTCACTGCCGCAGGCGAATCCCGGGTCGGAGCGCGCAACGGCGTGGTCCTGGCGACCGGCGGCTTCGAATGGGACGAGGGCTTGGTGCAGACCTACCTGCGCGGGCCGATGCGCGGCCCGGTCTCCCCGCCCGACAACACCGGCGACGGCCTGCGGATGGCGATGGCGCACGGCGCGGAGCTGGGCACCATGAGCGAGGCGTGGTGGGTGCCGGTCGTCCGCATCCCCGGCGACACCATCGACGGGCATCCGCGCAGCCGCAGCGTGCGCCTGGAACGCACCCGACCGCGCAGCATCATGGTCAACCGGGCGGGCAAGCGCTTCGCCAACGAAGCGGGCGAATACAACTCGATGGCAGGGGCCTTCCACTACCTGCACCCCGCGCACGGGTACGTCAACGATCCGGCCTGGATGGTGTTCGACTCGGTTCATCTGCGGCGCTACGGATTTCTCGGCGTCGAGCCGGGCGGTGAGGTTCCGGACTGGTTCAACGAATCGGCGAGCCTGCCGGAGCTGGCGGGCAGGACCGGCATCGATCCGGACGGCCTGACCGCCACGGTCGAGCAGTGGAACCGGTACGTCGAACAGGGCTCCGACCCCGAATTCGGGCGCGGCGCCAGTGCCTACGACGGCTACTGGGGCGACCAGGACGCCGACACCCTGGCCGGCAAGACGCTCGGCCCGCTCACCACCGCGCCGTACTACGCGGTCCCGGTGACGGTGGGCGCCATGGGCACCAAGGGCGGGCCGCGCACCGACCACGACGGCCGGGTGCGGCACGTCGACGGCTCGGTGATCCCAGGCTTGTTCGCGGCGGGCAACGCGATGGCGGGCGTCACCGGCCGGGCCTACGGCGGCGCGGGCGGCACCATCGGGCCGGCGATGGTGTGGGGCTTCCGGGCCGGGCACACCGCCGCCACCGGCACGTCGCCGGCTTCCTGATCGCGACCACGAGCACAGAACGGATCGAGGGCGGGAGACGAGACGGTGGCCGAGCACGAGAGCATATGGAGTGACCTGCAAGGCGTGGCCTTCGAGCAGGGATATCTGGACCTCGGAGGGGTACGCACCAGATACCTGCACGCGGGCTCGACCGACCTGCCGACGCTGGTGCTGCTGCACGGGTCGGGTGGGCACGCCGAGGCGTACGTGCGGAACCTGGCCGCGCACGCCGAGCACTTCTCCACCTGGTCGATCGACATGCTCGGCCACGGGTACACCGGCAAGCCCGGCCACCCGCTCGAGATCGTGCACTACGTCGAGCACCTGATCGCCTTCCTCGACGCCATCGGCGCCGAAAGAGTGTGTCTCAGCGGCGAATCGCTCGGCGGATGGGTTGCCTCCCGAGCCGCCGTCGACCATCCGGACCGCATCGAACGGCTGGTGCTCAACACCGCGGGCGGCTCGCAGGCCGACCCGGAGGTCATGCGACGCATCATCACCCTGTCGATGGCCGCGGCCGCCGAGCCCACCTGGGAGACCGTGCAGGCCAGGATCAAGTGGCTCATGGCCGACAAGTCCAAGGGCTACGACGACATCGTCGCCAGCAGACAGCGCATCTACCGGCAGCCCGATTTCGTCGACGCCATGCGCGACATCATGGCCCTGCAGGACCCGCAGATCCGCGCCCGCAACCTCCTCGGCCCCGAGGACTACGGCCGCATCACCGCTCCCACGCTCGTGCTGTGGACCAGCGACGACCCGACCGCCGACGTCACCGAGGGCAGGCGCATCGCCTCGATGATCCCGGGCGCGCGCTTCGAGTTGATGACCGGCTGCGGGCACTGGCCGCAGTACGAGGACGCCAAGACCTTCGACGCGCTGCACCTGGACTTCCTGCTGGGCGGTCGCGATGTCTGATCGAAACGGCAGCACAGGCGTCGGCGGCGCGCCGGCCGGCGCCGGGCCCGGCGGGGCGCAGGTCGACGTCGTCCTGGTCGGCGCGGGGCCGGTCGGCCTCACGCTGGCGAACACATTGGGAATGCACGGGATTCGCACGCTCGTGGTCGAGGAGCGCCCGACACTGATCGACTACCCGCGCGGCGTCGGCCTCGACGACGAGTCGCTGCGCACCTTCCAGTCGATCGGCGTGATCGATCGCGTCCTGCCGCACACCACGCCGAATCAGATCATGCGCTTCGTCGACGCCGACCGCCGTCTGCTGGCCGAAATCGCGCCTACCGACACTTCTTTCGGCTGGCCCAAGCGCAACGGCTTCGTCCAGCCGCTCGTCGATGCCGAACTGCTCGGCGCGTTGGATCGATTCGACAGCGTGCGGGTGCGCTGGGGTGCGGCGATGACCGCCTGCCGCGATACCGGAGACCACGTCGACGTCGAGATCACGACGGCCGAGGGCATCCACACCGTCCGCGCGAACTACGTCGTCGGATGCGACGGCGGCCGCAGCGCCACCCGCAAGCAGATGGGCGTGAGTTTCGACGGCACCACCTCCTCCACCCGCTGGCTGGTGGTCGACCTGGCCTCCGACCCGCTCGGCCACCCCAATATCGAGGTCGGCGCCGACCCCGCACGCCCGAACGTCTCGGTGTCCATCGCCCACGGCATCCGGCGCTTCGAGTTCATGATCCACGACGACGAATCCGACGAGCTGGCCGAATCCCCGGAGTTCGTAGCGAAGTTGGTAGCGCCTTTCGTGCCGCACCCCGACCGCCTCGAGGTCGTTCGCACGCGCGTCTACACCCACCACTCCCGCATCGCGAGCGCCTTTCGCAAGGGCAGGCTGCTGCTGGCAGGCGACGCCGCGCACCTGATGCCGGTCTGGCAGGGGCAGGGCTACAACAGCGGCATCAGGGACGCGGCGAACCTCGGCTGGAAGCTCGCCGCCGTCGCCTCCGGCCGGGCCGGTGACGCCCTGCTGGACAGCTACGACCAGGAGCGCCGCAAGCACGCCCGCGCCATGATCGACCTGTCCACCATGGTCGGCAAGGTCATCTCGCCGACCGACCGCAAGGTGGTGGCCGTCCGGGACGTGCTGGTCCGCGCGGCCGCCGCCATCCCGCCGGTGAAGCGCTACGTGCTGGGCATGCGGTTCAAGCCCATGCCGAAATACGACCGCGGTGCGGTGGTGCACGGTTGGTCGCGTTCGGCGGTCTCCCCGGTCGGCACGCTGTTCATCCAGCCCAGGGTCGACACCCGCGACCGCGCCGACGTGCTGCTCGACGATGTGCTCGGGCCGTGGTTCGCGGTGCTGTGCTGGAACAACGACCCGCGCGCCGTCCTCGGCGCCGAGGCGTTCGCGCAGTGGAGGGCCGTGGGCGCGCGTTTCGTCGCCGTCCGTCCGTCCTGCCAGGTGCACTGGACCGGCCAGGACCACGAGGACGTGCTCGTCGTCGGCGACCGCACCGGCGCGCTCAAGTCCTGGTTCGACGCCCAGCGCGACTCCGTGCTGTTCCTGCGCCCCGACCGCGCCATCGCCGGTTCGACCATCGCCCAGCTCGCCCCCGACCTGAGCGCCGAACTGTTGCACACCCTTTCGCTGACCACTGGAGGACCCGATGCCGCTGGCTCTGTGCTGCGTCTCGCACAGCCCTCTGCTTGATCTGCCCGGCCCGGAGCCGGAACTGGTCACCGACATCGAGGCCGCGCTCACCCGGGCGGCCGATTTCGTGCGCGACTTCGACCCCGAACTCGTCGTCACCTTCGCCCCCGACCACTACAACGGCTTCTTCTACCGCACCATGCCCGCCTTCTGCGTCGGCACCGCGGCCTCCGGCGTCGGCGACTACGGCACCCACGCCGGCCCGCTGGACGTGCCCGCCCGGGTCGCGGGCGAGCTCGCCGAAGCGCTGCTGGAAGCGGGCATCGACGTGGCGGTCTCGGTCGCCATGGACGTCGACCACGGCACCGTCCAGCCGCTGCAACGCCTGCTCGGCTCGGCCACCGCCCTGCCCGTGGTGCCGATCTTCGTCAACTCCGTCGCGGTGCCGCTCGGTCCGCTGCGCCGTGCCAGGGCGCTCGGCGCGGCGGTGGGCGCGCACCTGTCCGCGCTGGGCAAGCGGGTGCTGGTGATCGGTTCGGGCGGGCTGTCCCACGACCCGCCGGTCCCGAGGCTGGCGACCGCCTCCGGCCCGGTCCGGGAGCGCATCGTGCACGGCGGGCCCATGTCGCCCGAACAGCGCACCGCCCGGCAGACGGCGGTTATGCGGGCGGCCTACGAATTCGCCGCGGGCAGAGGCGATCTGCGCGCGCTCAACCCGGATTGGGATCAACGCTTCCTCGACCTGCTCGACTGCGGCGAACTCGACGCTTTCGACGACTGGGACAACGCCCGCATCACCGAGGAAGCAGGCAATTCCGCTCACGAGGTGCGTACCTGGATCGCCGCCTTCGCGGCCCTCGCCCAGCAGGGGCCGTACCGGACGACGGTGCGCTACTACCGGTCCGCGCCCGCTCTGATCGCCGGTTTCGGGGTGCGCACGGCGATCGCCGAGCCGGTCGACAGCGCGGCGGCCCCGAGGAGGACACAGTGACATCCGGCCAGAACTCGCGTCCCGAGCAGATACCGCCCACCGAGATCGAGGTCGATGTCCTCATCGCCGGTTCCGGCGGCGGCGGGCTGACCGCCGCCCTGAAAGCCGAAGCCGCGGGGCTCGCGGTGCTGATCGTGGAGAAGGGGCCCGGCTATGGCGGCTCGACCGCCCTGTCCGGCGGCGGTATCTGGGTGCCGAACGCGCCCGCGCAGCGCCGCGACGGCTTCTCCCTCGACCCCGACGAGGTCGTCGCGTACCTGACGACGATCACCGAGGGGCTGGTCGCCGAAGAGCGCCTGCGCGCCTATGTCGACAAAGCCCCGGAGATGATGGAGTTCCTCGAACAGCGCAGTCGCTGGATGGAATTCGTCTGGAAGCCCGGCTACGCCGACTACTACCCGGAACTGCCCGGCGGCTCGGCCCAGGGCAGCACCATCAACGTTCCGCCCATCGACCTGCGCGAACTCGGCGACGACGAGGCGACGCTGCTCACACCGCTGGCACTGGCCCCCAAAGGCATCTGGCTGGGCCCCAAGGACCTGCGGCTGTTCTACCAGGTCCGCCAGAACTGGCGCGGCAAGGTGGTCATGCTGAAGCTGATCTGGCGGATGGTCCGCGCCCACCTCTTCGGCGACCGCATCGTCACCATCGGCCAGTCGCTGGTGGCCCGTCTGCGCCTGGCGCTGCGCGAACGCGACGTCCCGCTGTGGCTGAACTCCCCGGTCACCGCCCTGCACACCGACAACGGCCGGATCACCGGCGCGACCGTCGAGCGTGACGGCCGGGCCGTCCGGATCCGAACCCGGCGCGGGGTCATCCTGGCGACGGGCGGCTTCGACCACGACATGGCCTGGCGCAAAGCGGAACAGCCCGTCGTCGAGGAGGACTGGAGCTTCGGCAACCCGCTCTCGCGCGGCGACGGGATCCGCATCGGCCGCGAGATCGGCGCGGACACCGCCCTGATGGACGAAGCGTGGTGGTTCCCGGCGATCCAATGGCCGGGCGGGCGCCTGCAATTCATGCTGAACGAGCGAATGATGCCCGCCCAGTTCATGGTCAACGGCGCGGGCAAGCGCTTCATCAACGAGGCCGCGCCCTACATGGACTTCGGCCACGCCATGATCGAGGGCCAGAAATCCGGCGTCACCCACATCCCGTGCTGGCTGATCACCGACCACCGCTCGTGGAAGCGCTACGTCATCGGCGGCCACCTGCCGATCCCCAAGATCCCGTTCGCCCCCGTGCCGACCGGCTTCACCATGCCCGCCGAGTGGCTGGAATCGGGCGTGGTCAAAGCCGCGAACAGCTGGGACGAGCTGGCCGCGCAGATCGACGTCCCCGCCGACGCGCTGAAAGCCACCGCCGCCCGCTTCAACGAACTGGCCGAATCCGGGCACGACGACGACTTCCGGCGCGGCGACAGCGTCTACGACAACTACTACGGCGACCCGACCCTGCCCAACCCGAATCTGCACCCGATCGGCACACCGCCCTACTACGCCTTCCGCGTCATCCTCGGCGATCTCGGCACCTCGGGCGGACTGCGCACCGACGAGCACGCCCGGGTGCTGCGCGCCGACGACACGGTCATCGACGGCCTGTACGCCGTCGGCAACACCTCGGCCGCGGTCATGGGGCGCAGCTACGCCGGCGCCGGCGCGACCATCGGCCCGGCGATGACGTTCGGCTACATCGCGGCCGAACACCTGGCGGGCCGCCCCGGCGCGGACGCCGACACCGACAGCACCCGCCCGAGCCGCGCGGCGGACCAGGCCACGGCCGATACCGATGGAGGTACCCGATGAAAATTTCCCTCTTCTACGAATTCGCCCTGCCGCGACCGTGGACCGACGACGACGAGTACCAGATGTTCCAGGACGGCCTGGACGAGGTGGAACTCGCCGACAAGGCCGGCTTCTCCACCGTCTGGCTCACCGAGCACCACTTCCTCGAGGAGTACTGTCACTCCACCGCGCCGGAGATGTTCCTGGCCGCGGCAAGTCAGCGGACCGAGGACATCCGACTCGGCTTCGGCATCATGCACCTGCCGCCCGCCATCAACCACCCGGCGCGCGCCGCCGAGCGGGTCGCCACCCTCGACCACCTGTCCAACGGGCGCGTCGAGTTCGGCACCGGCGAATCCTCTTCGGTCGGCGAACTCGGCGGCTTCAACATCGACCCCGCCGACAAGCGCGAACAGTGGGAAGAAGCGCTGCAGGTGACCGTGCGCTGCATGACCGAGGCGCCGTTCACCGGCTTCAAGGGCAATCACATCGAGATGCCCGCGCGCAACGTCATCCCCAAGCCGCGTCAGACCCCGCACCCGCCGCTGTGGGTGGCCTGCACCCGGCCCTCCTCGGTGCAGATGGCGGCCCAGATGGGCATCGGCGCACTGAGTTTCGCCTACACCGGCCCCGAAGCGCTGGGCGAGCGGGTGCGTGGCTACTACCAGGAGTTCGAGGACAAGGCCGCGCCGATGGTGCCGAAGATGAACCCGAACATCCTCGCCATCGGCGGCGATCTGTCGATGATGGTCGCTCCCACCGACGAACAGGCCATCGAGCGTCTCGGCGTGGGCGGCGGCTTCTTCTCGTTCGGGATCATGCACTACTACATGACCGGCATGCACACCCCCGGCCGGACCAAGGTGTGGGAGAGCTACCTCGATGCGGTGCAGCAGGATCCGAGCGTCGCCTACGGCCCCGGCCGCGGCGCCATCGGCTCCCCGGACACCGTGCGCGAATTCCTGCGCGGCTACGAGGCCAGCGGCGTCGACGAGATCATCCTGCTGCTCAACCCGCGCAGCCACGAAGCCACCATGGAATCGCTGGAGATCATGGGCAAGGACGTGCTGCCCGAGTTCATCGAACGCGACGAGAAGGCCGTGGCCGAGAAGGCGAAGCGGCTCGAGCCGGTGCTGGCGAAGGCCGAGGCGCGCCGCAAGCCGCTGCCCGCCCCGGAGTTCGACGAGGACTACGCCTTCGGCGGACTGCCCACCGGACGCGGCGGCACCTTCACCGCGGGCGAGATCCCCGAGGCCATGGCCGAGATCGAAGAGGGCCAGAAGCAGGCCGCGGCGCGCCTGGAAGAACAGCAGCGCCTGCTGGAAGAACGCGGCCGGGCCTGAGCACGGGCCGAGCCGGGAGAGCGGGGTCGCGATGGAAACCTTCGAGCAGCGTTGCCGTTTCGACGGACAGCGGGTCGTGGTGACCGGCTGCGCGTCGGGCATCGGCGCGAGCGTCGTCGCCGAACTGCGTCGCCTGGGTGCGCGGGTCGTCGGGCTCGACCTGCGCCGTCCGGCCTGCCACGACGAGCCGGACGAGTTCCTCGAGATGGATCAGGGCGATCCCGCGTCCGTCGACGCCGCCGTCGCGCGGATCGGCTCGCCGGTCGACGCGCTGTTCAATGTCGCGGGCGTGTCCTCCGGCATCGGCGACCCGCTGCGTGTGATCGCGGTGAACTTCCTCGGCATGCGCCAGTTCACCGAGGCGATCGTGGCGGGCATGGAGCCGGGGGCGGCGGTGGTCGGCGTGTCCTCGCTGGCCGCCTCCGCCTACCGCGAGAACCGTTGGGACACAGCGGGCCTGGTGGACACCGGTTCTTTCGCCGAGGGGCTCGCCTGGTGCGAGCGCCATCCCGGGATCGTCGCCGACGGTGGTGGCTACCGCCTGTCCAAGGAGGCGCTGATCCTCTACACCATGCGGCGTTCGGTCGAACTCGCCGCCGCGGGCATCCGGATCAACTGCACCGGCCCCGGCGTCACCGACACCCCCATCCTGGATCAGCTGCGCACGGCGTACGGCTCGCAGTACCTCGACGGCATCCCCAAGCCGCTCGGCCGCTCGGCGGACCCGGGTGAGCAGGCAGCCGCGCTGCTCTTCCTCAACAGCCGGGCGGCCGCCTACATCACCGGACAGGTGTTGTGGGTCGACGGCGGCAATCTCGCCGCACGACTGGCGAGCGAACTGGCCGGCCCCGCCCCGGCCACCCGGCACTGACTGGAAGGAACACACCACCGTGGCAACTCTCACCGACTTCTACAAACTCGCCGAACGCGTCAGCAACTGGGGCCGCTGGGGATCCGACGACGAACTCGGCACCCTGAACTTCATCACCCCGGCCAAGATCGCCGCCGCCGCGGGCCTGGTCCGGCACGGCAAGGTCTTCCCGCTCGGCATCGACTTCGGCTCCTCGGGCCCGCAGGGCGCCTTCCAGTTCCGGCAGAACCCGACACACGTCATGACCGTCGACGGCGGCGATGCGCAGACACTCACCGAGTACGGCCCGAAGTGGTTGCGCAACACCGTCGCCGGTGAACTGAGCGGCTTCTTCGCCGACAACCCGTTCCGCTTCAACGACGATCTGCTCATCATGCCGCTGCAGGCCGCCACCCAGTGGGACGCCTTCTCGCACGTCTACTACGGCGACCAGCTCTACAACGGCTTCCCCGCGAGCTCGGTCACCAGCCAGGGTGCCTTCCACTGCGGCATCGACAAAGTCGACGGCAAGGGCATCACCGGCCGCGGCGTCCTGCTCGACATGGTGAAATATCGTGGCGCGCAGACCTATCTCGCGCCGGGCACGCCCATCACCGCCGACGAGCTCGACGAGTGCGCGAAACGCCAGGGCGTCGCCATCGAATCCGGCGATATCGTGCTGGTGCGCACCGGCTGGTGGAACCGCTACCTGGAAGCGGGCGACGGCGCCGAACCATATTCGGGCCTGGACTGGACCTGCGCGCTGTGGCTGCACGAGCACGAGATCGCCGCGGTGGCCGCCGACAACCTCATGGTGGAGGACCCCACCTCCGGCGTCGAGGGCACCTTTCTGCCGATGCACATGCTGTGCCTGCGCGATATGGGCCTGATGCTCGGCGAGTACTGGGATTTCACCGCGCTGGCCGCCGACTGCGCCGCCGACGGCGTCTACGAGTTCCAGCTGATCGCGCCGCCCCTGCGGGTGATCGGCGCCGTCGGTTCCCCCATCAACCCCATCGCCATCAAGTAGGTGCGCGCCGAGCAGGAGGGTCCGGCCATGTCCGCAACCACCACCAGTGCCACAACCGCGCACGTCACCGTCGAGGGCGGGAGCGGGCCGTTCGTCGTCGGCCTCGGCGGCACGCTGCGCGCGGGCTCGTCCACCGAACGCGCCCTGCGCGACTGCCTGGCGGCCGTGCGGCGTCGCGGCGGCCGGACCGCCCTGTTCAGCGGTGCGGACATCAATCTGCCGATGTACAACCCGCACGACACCCACCGTACCCCGGCCGCGCTCGCGCTGGTCCAGGCGCTGCGCGCGGCCGACGCGGTGGTCATCGGTTCACCCGGCTATCACGGCGGCGTGTCCGGTCTGGTCAAGAACGCCCTGGACTACGTCGAGGACATGCGCGGCGATGCCACCGTCTACCTGGACAACAAGCCGTGGGGCTGCATCAGCTGCGCCTTCGGCTGGCAGGCCGCCGTCGGCACGCTCGGCCAGCTCCGCGTGATCGGGCACGCGCTGCGTGCTTGGCCGACCCCGCTCGGCGTGGCCATCAATTCGGCCGAACCGGTGTGGGACACCGACGGCGTGCTCGTCGACGAGAACATCGGCAACCAGCTGGACCTGCTGGCCGCCCAGCTGCTGTCGTTCGTGCCCGCGGGCGGATCGCGCCGGTGAGCGGAGGATCGATGACAGCCCGGCGCACGGTGACAGTGGACGGCGCCCGCACCAGCTTCCTCGAAGCGGGCGCGGGCGAGCCGGTCGTGCTGCTGCACGGCGGGGAGTTCGGCGCGAGTGCCGAGCTGGGCTGGGAGCACACCATCGAGGCACTCGCCCACCGCTACCGCGTGATCGCCCCCGACATGCTCGGCTACGGCGACTCCGCCAAGGTCGTCGACTTCACCGACGGCCGCGGGCTGCGGATCCGCCACATCGCCCGGCTGCTGGACGTCCTCGGCCTGGAATCTGCCTATTTCGTGGGCAATTCGATGGGCGCGGTCAACCTGTTCGTCGACGCGACCGCCGAGCGGCCCCGGCTGCGTTCGCGCGGATTCGTCGCGCTCTGCGGCGGTGGCGAGATCCAGCAGAACGAGCACATGCGCGCCCTCTACGACTACGACGCGACGCTGCCCGCCATGCGCCGCATCGTCGAAGCGCTGTTCCACTCGGAGAGCTACCCGGCCGACGAGGACTACGTGCGCCGTCGCTACGAGTCCAGCATCGTCCCCGGCGCGTGGGAGTCCCTGGCAGCGGCCAGATTCCGCCGCCCGGGCGCCGAGGCGCCGTCACCGCCGTCGAGCGAGCGTGCCTACGAGCGCATCACCGTCCCGGTGCTGGTCGTCGAGGGCGGCGCGGACAAGTTGCTGCCGCCCGGCTGGGCGGCGGAGCTGGCGGCGCGGATCTGCGGCGGCGAATCGGCCGTCGTGGCGTCGGCCGGGCACTGCCCGCAGATCGAACAACCGGCCGTGGTCAACGGACTGCTGCTGGACTTCCTGGACCGGCACTCGGCGGCGGTGCGTGAACCACTTCCGGTCGGGGCGCCGGCCGGTCGAGAGGACAAGAGATGACAGGGGAATTGGCAGGCCGGGTCGCGGTCGTCACCGGCGGCGCTTCGGGCATCGGCGCGGCGATCGTCGCGGCCTTCGTGGCCGAGGGCGCGAACGTGGTGGTGGCCGACACCGACACCGAGACCGGCGCGGCGTCGATCGCCGGATACAGCGCCGCGGCGGTGTTCCGGCACGTGGACGTGGCCGACCCGGCGCAGGTCGCGGCACTGGTCGACCACGCCGTCGCCACCTTCGGCGACCTCGACGTGATGTGCAACAACGCCGGCATCTCCGGCACCATGCACCGCAGCTTCCTGCACGACGACCTCGCCGACTTCCAGCGCGTGCTCGGCGTGAACCTGCTCGGCGTCATGGCGGGGACCCGCTACGCCGCCGGTCACATGGCCGGACACGGCGGCGGCTCCATCATCAACCTCACGTCCGTCGGCGGCATCCAGGCAGGCGGCGGCGTGCAGACCTACCGCGCCTCCAAGGCCGCGGTCGCGCACTTCACCAAGTCCGCGGCCATCGAACTGGCCCAGTACGGCATCCGCGTCAACGCCATCGCCCCCGGCAACATCCCCACCCCGCTGCTCGAGTCCTCGGCCCGCAGGATGCCCGACGGGCTGGGGGAGCGGTTCATCAAAGCCATGCGCGCGAACATGGCGGCCGATCGCCCGCTGCCGGTCGAAGGGCGTCCCGAGGACGTCGCCGACACGGCCGTCTACTTCGCGAGCGAGCGCTCCCGCTACGTCACCGGAACCGTGCTGCCCGTCGACGGCGGCACCGTGGCGGGCAAACCCCTTCCCGTGCGGGCGAAGTCGAAGGAAGGGGTGCTGGGATGAGCGCAAGGACGAAGCGCACCGGCGTGCTCGTGATCGGTGCGGGCGCTGCCGGCCTGGCCACGGTCGAGGCGCTGCGCCGGGCGGGCTGTCGCGAGAAGATCATCCTGCTCGGCGCGGAAGCCCACCTGCCCTACGACCGCCCGCCGCTGTCGAAGCAGATCCTCACCGGTGCCTGGCGCGCCGAGCAGACCATGCTGCGCCCGCCCCGCATGCTCGCCGAACTCGATGCGCAGGTGGTCCTCGGCACGGCGGCACTCGCGCTGGACGTGGCGACACGGACCGTCCGCACGACCGCCGGCGTCTGGCAGGCGGACCACATCGTGATCGCCACGGGCGCGTCCCCGCGCAGCCTGCCCGGGGTCGCCGCCCCACCCGGCGTCCACGTGCTGCGGACCCTCGACGACGCCCTGGCTCTGCGGGCCGCCTCCGATCGCTGCGAGACCGTAGCGGTCGTGGGGGAAGGGGTTCTCGGCGCCGAGATCGCAGCCACCACAGCTCGACTGGGGCGGGCCGTCACCATGGTCGGCCCGCTGCGCGCGCCGATGGTCACCCAACTCGGCGATCACGTGGCCGACCGCCTCGCCGAACTCCACACACGCCACGGCGTCCGCCTGCAACTCGGCACCGGCGTGCGCGGCTTCACCGAATGCGACGACCGGGTGACCGGCGTCGTCCTCGACACCGGCGCGGTGGTCCCCGCCGACCTGGTCGTGGTCGCCATCGGCGCTGCCCCGTCCACCGGCTGGCTCGACGGCAGCGGTCTGACCGTCGACAACGGCGTCGTCTGCGACCCGGCCTGCCGCGCCGCCGAGAACATCTACGCGGTGGGCGATGTCGCCCGCTGGCAGCACCCCGATACCGGCCGGACCGTGCGCCTCGAGAACCGCACCAACGCGACCGAGCAGGCCTCCGTGGTCGCCGCGGCCATCCTCGGCGGCACCCCCGCCTACCGCCCGATCCCGTACTTCTGGACCGATCAGCTCGGCGTCAAGATCCAGGTCTTCGGCACGGTCACCCCCGAAGCCGAGGCCACCGTCGTCGAAGGCGACCCGGCGGACAACCGCTTCGTCGTCCGCTACGAGAGCGCGGGCGCGGTGACCGCCGTCCTCGGCTGGAACATGCCGAAACAGGCCAGGCTGCACCGTCAGCGACTGGTCGAGGCCGCCGCCGGCTCGCTGCCGTGATCCCCTTCGCTTTCCCAACAGAGAGGCTCCCGATGAAAGTGACTGTCGACCAGGTCAAGTGCGTCGCGGCCGGTCACTGCGTCATGCACGCCGCCGACGTGTTCGACCAGCGAGACGAGGACGGCATCGTCGTCCTGCTCGACGAGAATCCGCCCGCCGACCTGGCCGACGAGGTGCGAACCGCCGCCGCGATGTGCCCGGCCATGGCCATCCAGATCGAGGAGTGAACCAGTGTCCGAAACGCTGACCGACACCAGCACGGCCGCCCAGGCGCCCGAATACCCGATGCCCCGCCCGTCGGCGTGCCCGTTCGCTCCGCCCGAGCAGGCCAAGGCACTGAACCGCTCGGCCCCCCTGAACCGGGTGCGGATCTGGGACGGCAGCACGCCGTGGCTCGTGACCGGCTATCACGAGTACAAGACCCTCATGTCGGACGCGCGGGTCAGCGTGAACGACCACCTACCCGGCTTCCCGGATTGGAACGAGGGCATGCGCGCCATCAAGGACGCCCGCCCGAAATCGGTGTTCACCACCGACGGCGAGGAACACAGCCGCTACCGCCGCATGCTCACCAAGCCGTTCACCTTCAAACGCGTCGCCGCCCTGCGCCCCGGCATCCAGGCCATCACCGACGAACACATCGACCGCATGCTCGAAGGCCCCCGGCCCGCCGACCTGGTCGCCGCCCTGGCCCTGCCCATCCCGACGCTGATGATCAGCGACATGCTCGGCGTCCCCTACGAGGACCACGAGTTCTTCCAGAAGCACGCCACCCTCAACGTCGACCGCTTCGCCACCAGAGAACAAGCCGCCGCGGGCCGCTCGACGCTCGCCAGGTACCTGATCGACCTGCTGAAGCGCAAGCTCGACGAGCCCGCCGAAGACCTGGCCACCGACCTTGCCGAGCGGGTGCGTTCCGGCGAGATCGACATGCGTGAAGCCGCCCAGCTCGGCACCGGCGTCCTGATCGCGGGCCACGAGACCAGCGCCAACATGATCGGCCTCGGCACCCTCGCCCTGCTGCGGAACCCCGGGCAGTGGGCGCTGCTGCGCGACAGCGACGACCCGAAACTCGTCGCAGGCGCCGTCGAGGAACTGCTGCGCTACCTCGGCATCATCCAGAACGGCCAGCGCCGCATCGCCACCGCCGACATCCGGGTCGGCGACATCACCGTCCGCGCCGGCGAGGGCCTCATCTTCGACCTCTCCGCCGCGAACTGGGACGAGCGCGAGTGGCGCGGGCCCGACGAGCTCGACATCACCCGACCCGCCGCCCACCATCTCGGCTTCGGCTTCGGGCCGCACCAGTGCGTCGGCCAGCAACTCGCCCGCGCCGAATTGCAGATCGTCTTCGAAACGCTCGTGCGCCGCATTCCCACACTGCGCCTGGCCATTCCGTTCGACGAAGTCGAATTCAAACACGACCGCCTCGCCTACGGCGTGTACGCGCTGCCGGTCGCTTGGTAGAAGGAGGGACACATCCATGACAACCAGCGCCGCCAGCGACGTCTACTACGACCCTTACGACGTCGAACTGAACGCCGACCCGTACCCGATGTTCAAGCGCCTGCGCGAGGAGTCCCCGCTGTTCTACAGCGAGAAGCACGACTTCTACGCTCTGTCCCGCTTCGAGGACGTCAACGCCGCCCTCGTCGACCACGAGACCTACAGCTCCGCCCGCGGCGCCATCGTCGAACTGATCAAAGCGAACATCCCCATTCCGCCCGGCGTCCTGATCTTCGAGGATCCCCCGGTCCACGACATCCACCGCAAACTCCTCTCGCGCATGTTCACCCCGCGCAAGATCGCCGCGCTGGAAGCGAAGATCCGCGAATTCTGCGTCGCCGGCCTGGATCCGCTGATCGGCACCGGCAGAATCGATTTCATCGCCGACATCGGCGCCCAGATGCCGATGAAGACCATCGGCATGCTCCTTGGCATTCCCGAAGAGGACCAGGAAGCCATCCGCGATTTCGCCAACGACCAGATGCGCACCGAAGAAGGCAAGCCGATGAAGGCCGCCTCCGAAGGCCTGCCCACCGGCGAAATCTTCGAACGCTACCTCGAATGGCGCGTCGAGAACCCCTCCGACGACATCATGACCGAGTTGCTGAATGTCGAGTTCGAAGACCAGCACGGCGTGGAGCGCAAACTCACCCGCGAGGAACTTCTCACCTACATCAACGTGGTGTCGGGCGCGGGCAACGAGACCACCACCCGCCTCATCGGCTGGGCGGGCAAAGTTCTCGCCGAACACCCCGACCAGCGGCGGGAACTGGCCGAGAACCCGCAACTCATCCCCAAAGCCATCGAAGAACTCCTGCGCTTCGAACCCCCGGCGCCGCACGTCGCCCGGTACGTCACGCGCGATGTGCGGATACACGGCCGGACCGTCCCCGAAGGCAGCGTCATGATGATGCTCATCGGCGCGGCCAACCGCGACCACCGCGTCTACCCACCCGACGGCGACGTCTTCGACATCCACCGCGGCGGCCGCCAGCACCTGTCGTTCAGCGTCGGCACGCACTTCTGCCTCGGCTCGGCGCTGGCCCGACTGGAGGGGCGGATCGCTCTGGAGGAGATCCTGAAACGCTTCCCGGAGTGGGAGGTCGACCTGTCGAACGCGCGATTGTCACCGACATCCACCGTGCGGGGGTGGGAGAGCCTGCCCGCGTCCACCGCGTGACCCGGACCTCACGACCATGCCCGGTCGACCACCGTCGCGGCTGTTGCGGAGGGTGGAACTGTGATCGCCGGCTGAACCGCGGCAACTCAGACGGCGGCAGCCTTCGCCCGCCGCTCGACCAGCAGGTTCTGGGCGAGACGGCCGATGGGACCGTGCGGTGCGTGCAGCACGGCCGCGTTCATGCCGACGCCGTCGCTGCCGACCGAAGCCTCCGCGGCGATGCCCACCCACTGCGCTCGGGGTTCCTCGAACAGGTGCACGGTCAATTCCGTATTGAGGAAGGCGAATTCGGCAGGATCGAGGCGCGCGCCGACCCCGTTGGCGGCGTCGGCGACAGTCATCAGGCGTTCGATGCCGCTGATCTGCTCGCCCGCCACCAGCGGCAGTGTCAGGTTCACCCACGCGACCGTCGGCTCGCCGGGCTGTCCGCCGGGAGCGCCGATCCGCCACTGCATCGCGTTGACGAAGCCCTGCATCGACCAGGCCGAGGACACATCCACGGTACTCAGGTCGGGGGCCTGTTCGGGCAGCTCGAGCGGCGCGTCGGCGCGGCGGACCACATCGTCGGTGGGCTGGTTGGCCAGCCGCCAAGCCGAGGCGGTCGCGGCGGCGCGCCAGGAGCCGTCGGCCTGGCGCGCCTCGAGGACGGCGGACAGCATCTCGATGCGCTTGCCGGGGCGGGTCACCCGCGCGCCGACCCGCACCTCGGCCATGGGGACCGGGCCGAGCAGGTCGACCGAGATCTTGGTCAGGCGCGCGTCCGCGCGCGGCGCGCACCGGTCCATAGCCCTGGTGAGGAGTCCGGAGATCGGCCCGCCGTGCTGGATCGGGCCCCACGGGCCGAGCACATGCTCGGTGGGTGCGAAGCACTCCGAGCCCTCGGCGGCGGATTCGGGACTGTCGATCGGGAGGTAGCAGGCGTCGGTCATCGGGGAAGTTCTCTCTGTGATCGCACCCGGGTCGGTCGGCAGGTGCGGTGGCCGCACCCACTCTATGACAGTCGTTATAGACGCTGTCCGGGACCCCGTGTCCTCACCCCTGGTCCTGCTCGACGACGCTGCGCACAGCCGCCTCGAGCGCCTCGACGGTGCGGTCGAGCGGGTCGATGCTGCGCTGTGCCCGGCACAGTGCGACGGTGCCCTCGATGGCGGCCACCACCAGGGTCGCGGTCCGCGCCGCCGCTTCCGCTGTCGCGCCGTGCTCGCGCATCGACGCGGCCAGCATGTCCGTCCAACGCGTGAACGCCTCGGCTGCCGCCCGCCGCGGCTCGTCACCACTGTCGGGCTGGTCCTCGACCGACACCGCCAGCACCGGACACCCGGCCCGGAAGTCGCTGTCGAGAACGACCTGCCGCCACAGATCCACGAAACCCCGCAATCCGGCGACCGGCCCCGCTTCGAGTTGCTTGCCCAGCGTGCGCACCGTCAGATCGTCGGCGAACCGCACCGCCTCGGCCGCGAGCTGTGTCTTGCCGCCGGGGAAGTAGTGGTAGGTGGACCCGAGCGGCGCCCCGGAATGCTTCGCCAGCTCCCGCACGCTGGTGGCATTGAGCCCGCGCCGACGCAACATGTCGGCCGCGCCGGCCACCATCCGCTCCCGTGCCTGCGTCGACTCCGCCACGATCGCCCGCCTTCCCGGTCCATAACGATCGTTATAGCTTAGCGCCGGTCAGTGTCAGGGCGCTTCCACTGCGGCCCGGTAGCACTCGGTGACATAAGGCATCCCCGTCGGGCGCTCGGCTTCGACCAGTGCCCACACACTGTCGAGCAGTTCCTGCCTCGCGATCGGTGCCATCGTGATGACGTAGCTGCGTGAGGCGACCATGGCGAGGATCTCTTCGGGTGAAGTCGGTTGAGTCCAGCGGAAATCGCGGTGTTCGAGGGCGCCGAACGGCTCGTGCAAGCGGGGAACGCGCTGCCCACCGGCCCCCGCTGTCTCTCGCTCTCTGAGTATGCGGTCCAGCTCGGCGACCCAGGGCTCGGACACATCGCGGGTGTTCCACACGAGACTGAGCAGGCCGCCCGGACGCAGCACCCGTGCCGCCTCGGGAATCGCCAACTCGGGAGTCACCCAGTGCCAGGCCTGCGCGCAGGCTACGACGTCGGCTGTCGCGTCGGGCAGCGGTATCGACTCCGCCGTCCCCATCACCATCTCCACGTCGGGCAGCACCCGGGCGAACTGCTCACGCATCCCCGCCGACGGCTCGACCGCGATGACCGCCCGGCCCGGGGAGAGCAGGGTGCGAGTCAGCTTGCCGGTTCCCGCGCCGACATCGACCACGGTCCGAGCGTCCTCGGGCACCAGCCACGCGACGGCCTCCGGCGGATAAGAGGGCCGCCCGCGTTCGTACTCCTCCGCCGCGGCCCCGAACGAACGTGCCTGGCGGGCCTTGTCCCCATACTCGGCGGTCGACATACCGCCATCCTTCCACGCCCGAGGCCGCCGAACTGCCGTGTCGCGCTTGGGAGCTCTGTCGTCTCGGTCGGTACCGGAACCGCTTTCAGATCTGGGGCAGCGGGACGAGTCCGGTGAGGTAGGTGCCGCTCAGCCCGCCGTCGACGATCAGGGGGTGGCCGTTGATCCACCGGGCTTCCGGCGAAGCGAGGAACAGGATGGCCGAGGCGATCTCGTCGGGCTCGGCATGACGGCCGAGCAGGATCTCGGCGCCGTCGATATTGTCCTCGCCCATCGACTTCCGGAAGTCCTCGAGGATCGGGGTCCGGACCGGGCCGGGCAGAACGGCGTTGATCCGCAAGCCCATCTCGTGGAGAGCGACGCCCATCGTCATGGTGTAGACGGTCGCGCACTCCTTGGAGAAGTTGTAGGCGTTGCCGTCCTGCGGGTTCCGCGCGTACCAGCTCACCGCATCGTCGAACGTGTCCGTGGCGAGGAGCTCTTTGATGGTCTCCAGGCGTTGCGGCCAGCCGAAGCCCGCTGTGGAGGAGACCACCACGACCGATCCGCCGGGCGTGAGCCGTTCCAGCAGCGCCTCGGTCAGGTGCCGCATGCCGAAGACGTTGACGGCCATGACCGTGTCGGCGGGTGCGGTGCCCGGCACTCCGGCGACGTTGAGAAGCGCGTCGAAGGTGCCTTCGAGCCTCGTCACGACCGAGTCGATGCTGCCGACGTCGGCCAGATCGACGGCGTAGTGCGCGGCGACATCGGCAGTCGGCGGATTGCGGTCGAGGCTGACGACCTGGGCGCCCGCGGCGAGAAGCTGCCGCGCCGTGGCATCGCCGATTCCCGAGGCCGCGCCGGTTACCAGGACACGCTTGCCGGTGAAATCGAACATGGAACAACTCCCGCTCGTGTGGGTGATCGGTAGGCGAGACGCCAGGGTGTCAGTGCGCGACCGGGCAGCCGGTCGAGGCGGGCAGACGCTTGACCGCGCCGGCGAAATTGCCGACCAGGAGTTCGGGCTTGCCGAGGGTGAGGTCGGGCACGCGATGGAAGAGCTGGTCGAACATGTGGCGGAGCATCATCTTGGCGAGGAAGCTGCCGAGGCAGAAATGCGGTCCGCCGCCCCCGAACGCCACGTGCCCGTTGGGCTTTCGCGTGATGTCGAACGTCCAGGGAGCAGGGAAGGCGTTCTCGTCACGGTTGGCCGAGGCGTAGTACATGACGATCCAGTCGCCGCGGCGGATCTGCCTGCCGCCGAGTTCGGTGTCCTCGGTGGCGGTGCGTCGGAACGTCATGATCGGCGTGACCCAGCGCAGGACCTCGTCGATCGCGGCGTCGATGCGGCTGTCGAAGTCCTCGAGGAGGTAGGCGAGCTGATCGGGGTGGTCCAGGAATGCCTTGGTGCCCAGACTGATGGTGGTGCGGGTGGTGTCGTTGCCCGCGAACGACATCAGCACGAACATCGAGGCCAGATCCTCGTCGCTGAGCACCTGACCGTCGATCTCGGCCTGCACGAGATTCGACCAGACGTCGTCACGGGGGCACGCACGGGTCAGCTCCGCGAACTCCAGGCCGGTCGACAGCAGACCGAGCAGCGAATCGCTCAGAACCTGTCCGGGTTCGCGACCCGCGGCGACCTCGGGGTCGTTGTAGGCGGCGAGGCTGTCGGCATGATGCGCGGCGTCGTCGCGGTACTCCTGGGGCAGTCCGGCGATGTCGTAGAAGGTGTTCATCGGCATCTGCTTGGAGACATGCTCGACGAAGTCGCCTTCGCCGAGCTCGAGCAGTCGGTCGACGATCTCGATCGCGCGCCGCCGGATCTGCTCGCCGAGCAACTTCACCTGCCGTGGGGTGAAGGCCGCGCTCATCAACTTGCGCATGCGCAGGTGCTCCGGCCCGTCCATGGCCAGGAAGGACTCGGCGGCGGAGCGGAAGTCCTCGGGAACTTCCTCGAGCTGCGTGCCCTCCGAAGAACAGAACAGTTCCGGATGGGTGCTGACATAGCGGACCAGCTCGTTGCTGGTCACAGCCCAGAAACCGGGGATGGTCGGCTCGGCGAGCATGCTGTCGACCGGACGTTGCCAGCTCACCGGACTGCGGCGGCGCAGCTCGGCCAGGCGTTGATCGCGTTGCTCCGGGGTGAGAGCCCAGAAGGCGAGGCTGGAGATGTCGACGGGATCGAAGTCGGGGTACGCGGTCATGGCTTCTCCCTGGAATGTGGCGCGGCGTGTGGTCAGGCGAGAAGGTCGTCGCGGCCGTCGGCTTTCAGCGTCTCGATGTAGACGGGGAAGAGTTGCTTGCTCAGTGGCGCCAGCTTGAGCAGCGTCGCGACATTGCCGTCGACCTTGATCTTTCCCTTGGCCATGGCCATCGGCAGGTTGACCTTGCCCTGCCAGTAGGCATTGCCCACCTCCGCTGCCATGGTCATGACGGCGTTGGGAGCGGCCTCGGCTCCTTCGGGCAGCACCGTGCCCGCGCCCATGTCGACCACGAGGTCCACGTCGGGATCGGTGAAGGTGGAGCGCAGGACGATGCCGGTCTCGGACAGCTTCGCCCGGAGTTCGTCGTCGGCGAAGGCCGACTCGAAGATGCCTCCGATGTAGCGGCGGACTTCGGAGGAGTTGCTGAAGGCCATGGGGACGTCCCTTCTCGGGAAGTGAGGTTTCACCGCAGTGTGCGGTGGGTCACAAATGAAATGTATCATAAGTTATCTTATGAACAAGAGGGTGCGATTCCCGCTCGCCGGGGCTCCGTAGGATCGGGGCGACGACCCAGGAACAGGGGGCTGCTGTGGTGAACAAGGTGGTGGGCCGCGAGGACTACTTCTCGGCGGCGATCGAGATCCTCGCCGAGGCCGACCACGGCGGTCTGAAGCAGTCGACGCTGTGCCGGCGCCTGAGGGTCACAACCGGCTCGTTCTACAACTACTTCGGCAGTTGGGCGGGATTCAAGAGCGAACTGCTGCAGTACTGGCTCGACGAGCGGACCGTGAACCTGGCCGCCGCGGCCCGGGATCTCTCCGATCCGCAGCGGATGCTCCGTGCGCTCACCGACTTCGCCTGCGAGCTACCGCACCGGGCCGAAGCGGCGATCAGGTCGTGGTCGCACAGCGACCCCGAGGTCCGGCGAGTGCAGGAGGCCGTCGACGCGCAGCGCTACCAGGTGGCCTTCGAGTCGGTGCTCGGCATCCTCGGCGACGAGACCGAGGCGGACCACATCACCTGCCTCGGTCTGTTCATCCTCAACGGATATCAGCAGATGCAGCCGATCCGGGACGTGTCGTACCTGCGCCGGGCCTTCGACGAAGTGCTTTCGGGGTTGACTCCCGAGCGGACCCCGCCCGCGGAGTCGGGGGAGTAGGGCCGGCTGTCTGCTCCTCCGCGTGTGCGGAGCGTGGAGTCCGGGATACCCGGCGCCGGCCGCGGCTACTCTGCGCGATGTTCCAGGCATGGAAGGCCCGGCGATCCGATCTTCTCAGCGCACGGTCGGCGGGGAGCTCCGCTGAACTATGTCGACAGCGAACTCGGCATCCGTCGGAAAGGCTCTCGACCCGTTTCGTGAAACTGCCCGGGTCGGCGCGGCGACTCTCCGTCGGCGCCGTCTCGGCTGTCCGTGGATATTCGCTCGATATGCGTTGTGAACTGGGGATTTGACATCGCGCAAAGCCCTGCGTAACTTATTCCAGGTCAGAGCGACACGGACACCGACCCGGAGCCGAGACGCAGAGCTGAAAGGCTCGGCGGGGCGCGGGAAACGAGGTAGGACGAGGAGCGCCTGATCATTACTTAGGGCTCGGCCATAGACCGGATTTTGATCTTGTCGATTGGGT
>NZ_BAGA01000175.1 GCF_000308595.1 Nocardia higoensis NBRC 100133
TGGTGCGGGTAGTGAAGATCAGGGCAGGGTGACCTGGGCGGCCAGCCAGCGGCCGTCCACCTTTTCCATGGTCATGACGACGCGGCTGCGGTCGATGCGCGGTTCGGGGGCCGCGCTGTTGGTGACCGTCTGGTCGACGAACAGCAGGATCTCGGCCCGGTCCTCGGAGGCCGACTTGATCGCCGAATCCACCACGGAGCCTTGGCCGGTGGCGTTGTTGTCGATCAGCAATTGCTTCAGCTGGGCGCTGGACTGACCGTACATGTCCTTGAACGCGCCCGTCGCGCCGTCGAGCACGGTGGCGAAATCGCTGTCGAGATCCTTGGAGTCGATGCTGGTCAGCGCCACCGCGTACCGCTCGGCGGCGTCCTGGGCGGCACGGCCCGCGGCGTCGATCTCGTTGTGCCGGTTCACCTGCCAGCCGAGCACCCCGACCGCGACGGCCAGCGCGACCACCAGCACGGCGAGCACCGGCGTCAGCAGGCCGCGGATTCGCGAACGCGCACCCGGCGCCTGCTTCGCGGTGCCGTCCTCGGCGCCGCCGGACGCACGGTCCGCCTCGTCCGGACGATCGGTGACGCGCTCGGACTTGCCGGAGCCGGCCTCCTTCTTGCCGAGTTCGACTGCGCCGGATCCGGATTCGCCGCCATCCGCGGGCTCGTCGTCGCCGACGGCCGCGGCCTGGGCCTCGCCGGTCTCCGCCTCGGCGGGGCCCGGCGCGTCGGCCGACACCTCGTCGGGTGTCACGGTGTCGCTCTTCATGTGCTTCCTTTCGTGGATACCGCGGTGACGCGACTTACCTGCCGGGGGTGAGGTCCGGTCCGCCGTACGGCGTCGGGATCGTGTACGGGCTCAGAGGTGTCGGACCGGCCGTCGCATGGGGGTCCGCGCCGGGCGGCGGGCCGGCGGTGTCGTCGCCGGGCGGACGCGGCGCATTGCGAGCGCCGCGCACCAGCACGCTCGGATCCTGGTCCGGGCAGTAGGTGTAGAGGTACGGCTCCGGGTAGTCGGGGATCGACGGCGCCAGGCGCGGCAGGTCGTAGGAGCAGCTGTAGCGCATGTAGAGATCGACGATGCCCCAGGTCCCGCCGTCGCGGAAGGTCGAACCGATGGCCTCGAGCGCCGAGCCGCGATGGTCGGGGAACAGTGCGTTGAGCGCGGGCAGTCGCGCGTAGTGCAGTTCCGCGACCGTGGTCAGGTTCACCAGCAGCCGGACCATGGTCGGCGAGTTGTCGGCGATGATGTCGTCGAGTGCGCGCAGCGCCTCCGGCCCCTGATCGATCAGTTGCCGCGCTCCCCCGTCCATGGCGGCGATCCCGCCGAGCACAGCGCTCGCGTGGGTCGACAGCGCCCGCATGCCGGGCGCGACCTCGCCGAGCGTGCCGAGGGTGACCTTGCTGGTCTCGAGCAGCGCCACGGTCTGCGGCAGCACCGAGTCCAGTGTCGAGAGCATGAACACGCCACCGTTGAGCAGTGATTCGAGCTTTCGCACGCCGCCCGGCTCCACGCCCAGTTCCCGCACGATGGTCTGCACGCGCTCGGGGTCGATCTGCTCGAGTGTCCCGCTGAGGTCGCCGAGCAGTGTCGGCAGCGACGGGGGGATCTCGGTGTTCTCGACCGCGATCTCGGCATTGTCGGTCAGGTACGGCCCGGCCTCGGTGTCCGGGCGGAAGTCGAGGTACTGCTCGCCGGCGACGGACAGCGCCGCCACCTTGACCCTCGAATCGGTGGGAATGCGGGTGGCTCCGTCGATTTCGGCCACCGCGACCACCCCGTCGCCGCTGAGCTGCACCGACCGGACCCGCCCCACGGAGATGCCGCGGACGGTGACGTCCTGCCCGGGCAGCAGGCCGCCGGACTCGGTCAGATGCACTCGCACCCGCATGGTCGACGTCGTCGGGTCGATTCGCAGTGCGCCGAACACGACGTAGACGCAGCCGACGACGAGAGTGGCGGCCAGCGCCGCCGCCGACAACCACAGTTTGCGTCGCGAGCCGGCCCGCACCGTCCACACCAGCGCCCGGGCGGGCGCCTCCAGCACAGCTTTCGCGGTCATCGGGCGCCTCCGCCGAACCGGTCCTGCAGCCTGAGCAGCAGGTACTCGAGACTGCCCACCATCTGCGCCCAGTCGGTGAGATCGGGCACGTGCAGACCGGGGTCGGCGGCATGTCCCGGATCGCCGACGGCGCCGACGGCGACACCCTCGATATTGATATTGGCGTGTGCCGAGGTCGAACTGGTGGCCTTGATCAATGGCACGAGCATGCTGTTGACGAGGTTCAGGTCGGCCTGCGGGTTGAGCGACGCCTGGTTGAACACATCGGAGAGAAGGTTCAGATCGGCGATCATGCTGCGGGTGTCGGTGCCCTGCACCGAAGGGAACCGGGCCAGCTGGGTGGTGATGCGGTCGATCTCGGTGACCAGTTGCAGCAGCTGGCCGGTGTTGGCGGAGACCACACCGAGCGCGGGCCCGGCCGCGGCGATGGACTCCGAGATCGCCGTGTCCTGCGCGGCCAGGGTGGCGGTGAGCCTGCTGGTGGCGGTCAGCGCATCGGTGATCTCGCCGGAACGCGCGGTCAAGGTGGCGATCAGATCGCGGGACTGCTGGATCAGGGCCGCGACGCGGTCGCCGTCATCGCCGACCGCATCGCCGAGGTTGTTCACCAGGGTGGTGAGATCGCGGATCGCGCCGCCGTTCACCAGCAGGGCGCTGGTGGTCAGGGCTTCCTCCACGGTCGCCGCGGCCGCGGTCGACTCCACCGGGATGACGTCGGAGTCCTCGAGCATCCTGGCCCCCGGACCGGCGTCGGCGGGCGGGGTGAGCGCGATGTAGACATCGCCCAGCGGTGTGGCCGAACGCAATTCGGCCGTGGTGCCGACCGGCAATCGGGTGGCCGAGCGGATCCGGAGGGTGACCACGGCGCGGAAGTCGCTGGCGCGCATGTCCGCGACCTCGCCGATATCGCCGCCCGCCAGCCGCACCTTGGCCCGGTGCGGCAGATTGAGCGCGTTGACGAAGACGGCGGTCAGCTCGTAGGTGTCCGAGGACATGCCGGGCGCGGGCAGCGGGACGCTCTCCAGCCCGACGCCGCACGCGCCGGCGCCCAGCCCGACGCTCACCGCCACGGCCACGGCCTGCACGCCCCTGCGCACGCGGCTCATCGGGGCATCTCCGCCATCGCGGTGAGGATCGAGGCCATCCCGAGGTCGGGCCCGAAATCCTGCAATGTTCCGGTCGCGCAACCCAGATGCCGCAGTCCGAGAATGTTGCAGACCTCCTTGACCAGCTGGCCGTCGAGGATCATCCGGTCGATCAGGCCGTGCACGCGCAGCGCGCCCGCTTGCTGGTCGACGGCGTTGTAGGCGTTGTCCAGCAGCAGTGGCGAGACGTCGAGCACTTCGGCCAGCTCGCGCTGGTAGTCGGCCAGTGCCTGGGTGACGGTGTCGCTGCCGGCGATGGTGTTCTGGATCAGCTCCCGGTTGTCGCGCATCAGCTGGGTGGTCTGGGCGAGCAATGCGTTCAATTGCGCTCCGGTCGTGCCCGTGCCGAGTTCTTCGGTGGCGAGGAACTCCATCAGCGACCCCAGATCGGAGCCGAAGCTGCGGATGAGTTCGTCGTTTGCTGCCGCGGCCTGCGCGAGCGCGCCGAGATTGTCGACGATGGCGGTGATCTGGGCGCTGGTCTGGGCGCCGCCGTCGGAGCTGAGCCGCAGGGCTTCCTCGAGCCTGCCGAGTGCCTCGCGCATCAGCACGCCATTGCCCTCGGTGGCCGCCGCGCCGACCGCGATCAGGTCGGCGACCGGGCCCTGTCCTTCGCCGTCGCCCTGCAACTCCACCGAGAGCCGGCCGACCATCGCGAGGACCCGGTCGATCTCCACCGGGGTTCTGGTTCGGTCCAGGCCGATCAGATCGCCCTCGCGCAGTCGCGGACCGTCGGTATAGGGCGGGGTCAGCTCGACGTGCCGGTCGGTCAGCACAGAGTTCGACAGCGTGACGGCCTGGGCGGTCGCCGGGATGGGCACCTCGGCGTCGATCTCCATCGTCACCTCGACGTAGCCGCCGCGGTTGTCGATGGCGCTGACCCGGCCCACCCGCATACCCAGCACGTCGACGGCATTGCCGACATAGAGGCCGTTGGCATTGTCGAACCGGGCGGTCACCGTGAGTGTGTCGTCTCCGCCGGGCCACAGCGCACCCGGCGAACAGGCGGCCACGACCACGGCCACCAGCAGGGCGGGCAGCAGACGGGCGATACGGGCCGGCGTGCTCATTTGCAGTCCTTGAAGTACTCGGCCAGCGTCATCGAACGGGCCTGGTTGCCGACCGCGCACATCCACGAATCGACGAGAGTGCCCGCGGGAGCGTTGAAGTCCAGCGCGTTCCCGCTGCCCAGCGCGTTGGTGAAATTGCGTACCGGCACCGGCAGGATCTCCAGGGTGCTGCGCAGCACGTCCTGCCGGGCGGCCAGCGCGCCGACGAGGTGCTCGAGATCGGTGAGCAGCTGGACGATCTGCGGCTGTTGCTCCCCCACCACCGCGTTCAGGCGCTGGACCAGCGTGGTGGTGGCGTCGATCAGCCTGCGCAGCGCCTCGATGCGGGAGTCGAGTTCGCGCACCAGGACCTGCCCCTGGTTCACCATCCGGCCGAGGGTGACCTGCTGGTTGCGGATCGCGGTGGTCAGCTCCTCGGTACTGGTCAGCAGGGTGCCGATCTGGCCGCGGCGCTCGGCGATCACGCCCGCGAGGTTCTCGATGTTGTGCAGCATGTCCGGGACGAGCGCGGGCGCGCCCTGGAGTTGGTCGGCGAGAACCGTCATGGAGGTCGCGATCCGGTCGGCATCGACCTGCTCGAAGGTGGAGGTGGCGTTCTGCAGCGCGGTCTGCAGATCGTAGGGAACCGAGGTGTTGGACAACGGAATCCGTCGATCGGGGACCGAGCCCGTGCCCGCGGGGGCGATGTCGACATAGCGGGAGCCGAGCAGCGTGGTGAGTTTGATCGAGGCGCGGGTGTCGGCGCCCAGATCCACGTCGCCATCGATGCTCATGCGCACCACCACGCGGTCGCCGGTCAGCCGCAGCGACTCGACCTTGCCGATCGGCACCCCGGCGGTGGTGACCTGGTCACCCGGGGTGAGCTGGGCGGCCTGGGCGAACTCGGCCTCGTAGGTGACCTTGCCGAAACCGATGCGGCTGATCCCCACCACTGCGAGGACGACCACCGCGAGCAGGGTCACGGCCACCGCGCCCAGCCGCAGCGGGTCGTGCCTCTCGACCGGGGCGGTGACCGTCGCGACGGCGGATCGGGCGATTCGACGGATGGTGTCGGATGCCGTTGTCTTCTCGGGATGCGAGGTCATGGAATCACCGGCACTTCGCGGATTGCTGGATCTTGCCGTCCGGGGAGAGCCCCGCGACCACATCGGGGATCAGATGACTCAATCCCGGAATGAGGGTGACGTTCAGGTTGCAGATGTAGGCGTTGGCGGAGGCGCCGTCCTGGGTGAAGCGCGCGAAGCCCTTCAGCGCCACCGGGATGTTGTAGAAGAGATAGGCGAATCTCTCGGCATTGTTGGTGATGTGCCCGGTGAAGCCGGGGTCGCGGGCCAGCAGCGCGCGCATGCTCGGGTCGATGCCGGTGAACACCTCCGACAGGCTGCCGACGGTGCTGGAGATGGTGTCGATCGAGCCGGTCAGCCGGTCGCGCTCGGCGGCCAGCGCCGTGAAGATCTCCTCGGTCCTGGCCATGACGGTCTCCAGGTTGCCGCTCTGCGCCGACAGCGTCCGCAGCACCGAGTCCAGGTTGACGATCACTTCGTCGAGCACCCGGTCGGGGCCGGCGAAGGACTGCGCCAGCGAGGAGGTCTGGGCGATCAGGGTGGCCAGCGAGCCGGTGTCGCCCTGCAACGCCAGGATGAGGGTCTCGGTGATCCGGTCGACCTGCTCGGGATCGAGCACGCTGAACAGCGGCTCGAAGCCGTGCAGCATCGCGGCGATGTCGAAGGATGGTTCGGTGTGTTCGACCGGGATCCGCCCGCCGTCGCTCAACTTCTCCACCGGCACGTCGAACTCCCCCTCCGACAGCGCGAGATAACGCTGCCCGATGACGTTCTGGTAGGTGACCGCGGCCTTGGTGTTCGTGTACAGCGTCTGGTCGTCCTGGACCCGGAAGGTCACCGCGGCCAGCGTCCCGTCGAGCTCGATCTTGTCGACCCGTCCGACCCGCACACCGGCGACTCGCACGTCGTCTCCGGTGCGCAGGCCGCTGACGTCGGTGAACGTCGCCGAATAGGAGCGGGTGGAGCCGTCGATGCCGCGTTGCAGGGTGACGAAAACCAGCCAGCTCAGCACGAGGGACACCACGAGGAACAGGACCAGCCCGACCAGGGTGCGGCGTTGCGTCATCGGCCGGCCTCCTCGTCCTCGGGTGCGGGACTCATGGTCACGACATTGCCGCGCAGCAGCGGTCCGAGCAGGATGGCCGCCGCCGAACCCACCGGCTCACCGAGGATCTCGGCGAGCTGAGCGAGCTCCTGCGGGCTGCCGACCGGCCCGACGTTGCCGCCGATCAGCCCGGGCGGTGGTGAATATCCCTCCGGCAGAATCAGTTCGGAAGGATCCATGCCGGCGGGCATCGATTGCTCGGGCGCTGTCGTCGGCGCGGTGAAACAACTGGGCCCGGCCAGCTCGCCGTAGCGCGGACAGTCCGCTCGGGTGTAGGGCGTGGCAGGCGTCAGCGACAGGATCATCTTCGACTGCACCAGGCCGACATCGGCGTGATAGACGTGGTCGAAGAACTTCTGCGCCGTGACGGTCAGCCGGGTGGTGATCGGCACGAAATGCTCCGAATTGTCGGCCAGGACACCGATCACCGGGGTCAGCGATGTCGAGATCCTGATCATGCGGTCGGTGTTGTTCTCGAACGCGGTCGCCATGGTGCCCGCGGTCGACAGTCCCCCGGAGAGGAAGGCGGTCAGCTGCGCGTCCTTCTCCGCCACCGTGCTCATCGGCACGACTGCCTGATGCAGGGCGTCGAGCAGGTCGGGTGCGGACTGTTCGAGTCCCTGGACGGCGCCGACCAAGGACTGCACGGTGGACGGCCCGCCGTCGGGAACCATGACCTCGTTGAGCCGGGTGACGATGGTCTCCAGTTGCCCGGCCGCGCGCACGAGATCGGCGCCCTTGCGATCGGTCGCCTGTGCGAGCGCGCCGATCAGGCCGACGGTGTCATCGGTGCCGCTGCGGCTCATCGCGCCGATGATCTCGCGCATCTGGGTCAGCGCGGTCTGGAACTGCACCGTCGCGAGCCCGGTGTCCTCGGGGATGTCGGCTCCGTCCCGGATCGCCGGGCCGGGCCCGTTGTCGACCAGTTGCACCGAGGACACCGCGAAGACGTTGCTCGGCACGACGCGGGCGGTCACGGTCTGCGGAATGCCCGCGGCGTGTTCCGGATCCAGGTCGATGTGCACCTGGTTGGGCCCGTCACCGGAGGAAGGCGTGACATCGCGCACCGATCCCACCAGGACGCCGCGGAACTTGACGTCGGAGTTCTGCGGCAGGCCGTCGCCGATCTGGGACATCAGGCCGGTCACCCGGACCGAATCGTCGAGGTTGCCGTTGAACTTCGCGACCATCCACGCCGCGAGCGCGGCCACCACCGCCAAGAAGGCGATGCCCCGGAACAGCAGGCTGGTGTTGGAATGCCCGCGACCGTCGGTCTCGAATGCTATTGCCATGTCACACCACTCGAATCTGCCGTGCTCGAATCCGCCATCTCAGCCACCGAACCTCGCACCGGACTCGACGCCCCAGAGCGCCATCGTCAGCAGCATGTTGGCGATGATCATGACGGTGATGCTGGTGCGCATCGCGCGCCCGGCCGCCACGCCGACGCCCTGCGGCCCGCCGGTGGCGTAGTAGCCGTAGTAGCACTGGATGGTGGAGGTGATGGTCACGAAGACAACCGCTTTGAGCACGGAGTAGGCGATATCGCGCGGCTCCAGCACCAGGGTGAAGTAGTGCAGGTAGGTGCCGGGCGAGGCCGCCCCCGACAGCCGGACGACAACCTCGCACGCCAGGTAGTTCATCGCCAGGCACACCAGGTACAGCGGGAGCACCGCCACGACGGAGGCCAGCAGCCTGGTGCCGACCAGATACGGGATCGGCCGGATGGCCAGTGATTCCATCGCATCGATCTCCTCGGAGATCCGCATGGCGCCCAGCTGCGCGGTGAACCGGCAGCCGGCCTGCGCCGCGAACGCCAGCGCCGCCATCACCGGGGCCATCTCCCTCGTCGCGGCGAAGGAGGAGATGAAGCCGGTGGCCGGGCCCATGCCGAGCAGGTCGAGCGTGCTGTAGCCCTCGATTCCGATGACCGCGCCCGCGGTGGCGCCGAGGACGATGATCACGCCCGCCGTGCCGCCGCCGACGACGATCGAGCCGTTGCCCCAGGTGACATCGGAGAGCACGCGGGCGAACTCGCGCTTGTAGTGCAGCAGCGTCACGGGCAGCCCGAGGATCGCGCGCACCAGGAAGGTGACCATGTGCCCGGCGCGCATGATCGGGCGTCCGATGGCTTTGCCCGCGACGAGAAGTGGCCGCATGCCGGGGGGACGGTACTGGGCAATGGTCATCAGAACCCCTGCCGTGGCAGTACCAGCTGATAGACCTGGGTGAACACGACGTTCACGATCATCAGCAACAGAATGGAGGCCACCACCGTCGCATTCACCGAATTCGCGACGCCCGCGGGTCCGCCTTTGGTGCTCAGCCCTTTCTGACAGCCGACGATCGCCACGATCGCCCCGAACACCGAGGCTTTGATCATCGTGAGCACGAAGTCGCCGACCGTCGCGAACGAGGCGAAGGTCGCTACGAAACTGCCCGGCGTGCCCTTCTGCACATAGGTGTTGAACAGATAGCCGGCGAGGAAGCCCGCGAAGCAGGTCAATCCGGTGAGGGCTATGGCAACCACTATTCCGGCGGCGAGACGAGGCGCGACGAGCCGTCGCACCACTTCCACGCCCATGACTTCCAGCGCGTCGATTTCCTCGCGTATTCGCCGCGAGCCGAGATCCGCGCAAATCGCCGACCCGACCGCCGAGGCCATCAGGATCGCGGCCACCAGCGGGGCGCCTTGGCGGACCACGGTGAGCCCGCTCGCCGCGCCTGCCAGCGAGGTCGCGCCGACCTGGCCGGCCAGCAGGCCGAATTGGATCGACAGGGTGACGCCGATGGGAATGGCGACCAGCAACGTCGGCAGCACGGCCGTCCTGGCCATGAAAGCGGCCTGCTGCACGAATTCGCCGAATGGGAAACGACCCTTGACGACATCGGTGCACAAATATTGGAAAGCGCGGACGCCGAGGACGAATTGGTGGCCCACTGTTTCCAGGGCCGCGCCGGGATGTCCGCGTAGATAGCCGCCCGCCCAGTTCGTCACCTCGTCGACAGCCGATTCCGGCGCGCGTTCGGGCTCGCCGTGCGGCTCACGCTCTCCCCGAGCGGGAATGATCGCCATTGAACTCCTTGTGACCGCGCCGGTACGACTCACGAATTGCGAACAGCCGCCGTTTCATCCCGGCGGCCCCGCAGCTTCCGTGAGGGCTGCGCTGCGCTGCGCGTGCCCGTCGTCGTCGTAGATTACCTAGTTAGACTAGTAAGCGACGGCATTTCGGCCGATTCGGTCGAGTTACTCGGAAATCCGCCGTGCGCGGGGATTCAGCCGGCGTCGCGCGTCCCGGTGAAGAGCGTCAGCATCCGGGTGAGTTCGTCCACGAACTCCTCGCGAGCAATCGCCGGGCGATCGAGGACATAGCGAATGATCATCTGCTGGAAGGTCTGGAAAGCCATCCAGGCCACCGTCGAGGCCCGACCGGGCCGGCCGGGCCGGGCCACCGCGACGAAATATCCCGCGACCAGGTCCCCGGCCCGCTGCTCCACGACTTTCCACTCGTTCGAACCACCGAGTCGCGGCATCTGCTCGACGAGCACTCGCACGAGCTCGCGGTTCTGCTCGGTGACCGCGAGCGCGGCCTCGACGGCGGCGCGCACCCGTTCTCGCTGATCCAGGTCACCGCCGAGCGTCATCGCGCCGAGCAAACCCTCGGCGACCTGACCGATCATGCGTTCGACCGTCATGGCGACGATCGCGTCTTTGTTGGGGAAGTACTGATAGAGACTGCCCGGGCTGATGCCCGCGTCGGCGACGATCCGATGCGTGGACACCCCGTCGTAGCCCGAGGTGATCAGCAGGCGCGCACACGAATCCAGAATCCGCTCCACCATGCGCTGGGACCGGTCCTGCCGAGGAACTTTCCTCGGCACCTGCCGGGCCGTTCCCGCCATCGTGTACCTCCCCAACGCCGTCTTCCGATCAGAAACCCATGTCCCGTCCGATCAGATCCTTCATGATCTCCGTGGTTCCGCCGAAAATGGTCTGAATCCGGGAATCGGTGTAGGCCTTGGCGACCCGGTACTCGTTCATGTAGCCGTAGCCGCCGTGCAGCTGCAGGCACCGGTCGATGACCTGCTTGGCGAGCTCGGTGCACCACCATTTGGCCTTGGCCGCGTCGACGGCGGTGAATTCGCCGTCGACGACCGCGCGCAGGCACCGGTCGACGTACTGCTCGGCGATGTCGAGCTCGGTCGCCATCTCCGCCAGACTGAAACGGTTGGCCTGGAACGAGCCGATCGGCGTGCCGAAGGCCTTGCGGTCGCGCACGTAGCCGACCGTCTCCTCGAAGATCGACCGCGCCCCCGCGACGGCGGAAATCGCGATGGACAGCCGCTCCGAGGGCAGGTTGTGCATGAGGTGGTAGAAGCCGCGGTTCTCCTGGCCGAGCAGATTCTCCTTCGGCACCCGCACATCGGTGAAGTGCAGTTCCGCGGTGTCCTGCGCCTTCAGGCCCATTTTGTCGAGCTTGCGACCGCGCTCGAAGCCGGGCATCCCCCGCTCGACGACCAGCAGCGAGAACGCCTTGTGGCCGGCGGCGGGATCGGGATCGGTGCGCGCCACCACGACCACCAGGTCGGAGTTGATGCCGGCGGAGATGAACGTCTTGGCACCGTTGAGCACGTAGTGGTCGCCGTCGAGCCGGGCCGTGGTCTTGATGGCCGACAGGTCGCTGCCCGCGCCCGGCTCGCTCATCGCGACGGCGAGCACGATCTCACCCGAGGCGATGCCGGGGATCCAGCGGGCCTTCTGCTCGTCGTTCGCGAGATTGACGAAATACGGGCCGACCACATCGTTCTGCAGGCTCAGGCCGGGGGCCGCCCCGCCGAAGCGGGCCAGCTCCTCGACGACCACGGCATTGAACCGGAAGTCGTCGACCGCTCCCCCGCCGCCGTACTCCTCGGGCATGTTGAAGCCGATGAGCCCGGCCTCGCCCGCCTTCTTGTAGACCTCGCGGTCGACCTGTCCATCGCGTTCCCAGCGTTCGGCGTTCGGCGCGATTTCGCGCTCCACGAACCGCCGCGCGGTCTCGCGCAGCTGTTCGTGCTCCGGCTCGAATACCAGTCGCTTCATCGCGGCCCACTTCCGTTCGTTCGTACTGCGTTCGCGTTCTCGGACATCGTGCACCCGGCCGTCGCTTTCATCGACGTTTTCCGGTCGCGCCCGCGTCGACTTTCAATTGCACGCCGGTGACGTAGCGGGACTCGTCGGAGGCCAGATACACCACGGCGTGGGAGATATCGGCGGCGTCCACCCAGGGAATGGGCATCGCCTGCATCGCCGGGAACGCCACCGCGGCGTCCTCGGCGGTCGGGTTCTCCAGGTCGGGCCGGAACTGCTGATACATCACCGGGCTCTGCAGCATGGGCGTGTCGACATTGGTCGGGTGGATGACGTTGGCCCGGATGGAGCGGGGCGCCAGCTGATCCGACAATTTCATCGTGTAGGAGTCGACCAGCTGCTTGGCGTAGTTGTAGCCCGCACCGCCCGGACCGGCCGGTCCGCCGCTGGAACCCGACGCCAGCAGTCCGGCGATCGAGCCGATCGTGATGATCGACGCGCCCGCGCGCAGATACGGCAATGCGGTGTGCACGGTGTTGAGCACGCCGACGAAGTCCACGTCGAGGGCGTCGGCGAAGGCCGTCACCTCCTTGCCCTCGCCCAGCGGGCAGATGCCGGCATTGGCGACCACCACGTCGAGGCGGCCCAGCTCGGCGACCGCGGCCGCCACCGCCGCGGCGAGCGCGGCCCGGTCGCGGACATCGACCTCGGCGGTGACCGCGCGCCTGCCGGTCTTCTCCACCTCGAGCGCGGCCTCGGCCAGATCTTCGGGGGTGGACAGCGGGTAGTCGTTGGACTCGATGTCGTGGCAGATGTCGAACAGGATGACATCGGCGCCCTCTTCGGCCAGCCGCACCGCGTGACTGCGGCCCTGCCCGCGCGCCGCGCCGGTGATGAGGGCGACTTTGCCCTCGACCCGTCCCGGTCTCGAACTCATCGGATCACCGTGCCTTCCACTGCGGTTCTCGCTTCTCGGTGAACGCGCGCGGGCCCTCAGCGGCGTCCTCGGTGCGCAACAGAGCCTCGACCTCGTCCAGGTTGTGCCGCCAGCGACTGCGCTCGCCTTCGGGACGGCCGTCCGCCACGCCGTAGGCGATGCGCTTGGTCGCCCACACCGCCAGCGGCGCGTTCGCGGCGATCCGGTGCGCCAGCGTCAGTGCCACCTCGAGCGCCTTGCCATCGGGCACGACCTCGTTGATCAGGCCCCACCGCTGCGCCTCCACAGCGGTGATCGGCTCGCCGGTGAGCAGCAGTCGCATGGCGACGCGGCGCGGGATCTGCTCGGGGAGCCGAAACGCTCCGCCCGCGCCCGCGATGAGCCCGCGGGTCACCTCGGGCAGACCGATCTTGGCGGACTCGACGGCCACCACGAGATCACTGGCCAGCACCAGTTCCGCGCCGCCGCCGAAGGCCAGGCCGTTGACCGCGGCGATGGTCGGCTTGTCGATGAAATGCCCGACGTAGCCGCCGAATCCCCAGGACGCGTGGCCCTCGACGTAGAAGTCCTCACCGCGCGAGAGCGCCGCGAGATCGGCGCCCGCGCAGAAGGCCTTGTCCCCCGCGCCGGTCAGCACGACCGCGCGGACCTCCGAATCCTGCGCGGCTTCCTCGAGGGCGTATCCGATGGTGGTGCCGACCGCCTGATCGACCGCGTTGCGGACGTGCGGCCGGTTGATCGTGAGCACCATGACGTGTCCGTCGCGTTCGACGAGCACCGGCGCGGCATCGCGAGTGTCATTCTCAGGCATGGGTGTCGGTGCCCTCCAGCATCTCCAGATCCTCCAGTATCTCCAGCAGCCGGCGCCGGTCGACCTTCAAGGCGGCGCCGCGGGGTAGTTCGGGCACGACGTGCACGGCCACCGGCACCTCGTAGGGTGCCAGTCGTTCACGGCAGTGGCGCACCAGCTCGCCGTCCTCGGGAACGCGGACGTCGGTGCGCAGCTCGACCGCGGCCACCGGAACCTGGCCGAGCCGTTCGTGCGGCATTCCGGCGACCGCGGCATCGGCGACGCTCTCATGGGCCTGCAGGGCACGGACGACCGTCGTCGGGGACACCTTGAAGCCGCCGCGGATGATCACGTCGTCGGCGCGGCCGTCGATATAGAGGAAGCCCTCGTCGTCCAGGTGGGCGAGGTCGCTGGTGGTCACCCACGCCCCATGCCCGTTGCCGCCCGCCTGCGGCGTGCACACCCGCAGCCTGCCGGTGACCCCGGTCGCGGCGGGGGCGCCCTGCTCGTCGACCACGTCGAGCCGCACACCGGGGAACGCCCGGCCCACACTGCCCCTGCGCTCGGTCCACTGTTTGCGGAAGTCCGCGAGCGACCAGCCCGCGACCGCGCCGGAGAACTCGGTGGCCCCGTAGACGATCAGGATCGGAATGCCGTACTTCTCGTAGAAGGCGTCCACGAGCGCGGGATCGATCGGGCTCGTGCCCGCGTTGACGGCCCGCAGGCTCGACAGCTCCTCCGCGGGGACATCGGCGTCGAGCACCGAGCGGATCGCCGCACCCGGCAGCCCGGCGATGGCCGGACGATGCTCGCTCACCGCGCGCCGCCAGCCGTCGACGGTGAAGCGACGCAGCAGCACCAGCGGGCGGGCCTGCACGAGCGCTTGCAGCAGGGACCACAGGCCACCGATGTGCACGATGGGCAGTGTCACCAACGCGACCCGCCCCGTCAATGCGGGCGGGAGATCGGCGCGCTCCGACGCGGTGTGCTGCAGGGCGGCGGCCAGCGAGGCTTCCAGCTGGCGGCGCGACAACGGAATTCGCTTGGGCGGCCCGGTGGTTCCCGAGGTGGGTAGTTCGATGGCCACACCGTCGGCGCCGATCACCGCGGTACCGTCACCGCGGTTGCGCTCGGTGACGCCCTCGGCCAGGTCGATCTGCCAGCCGAAGGCGCCCAGCCGCTGCACGGTGGATCGGAAGTCCGGATCCGCCCAGTAGTCGGCGGTGGCGAGCACGTAGCCCACTCCCGTCGCCTGCAGATCGCTGAGCAGCCGCGCCGCCGGTTGCAGCGGGTTCAGCGTGACCAGGGCTCGACCACCCCGCAGCAGCGCCAGCAGGGCCGCTATCGATTCGGGGCGATTGCCGAGGACCACCGCCGTTCGCCCGCGCTCACCGCAGCCCGCCTCGGCCAGCGCGGTGTCGATCCGTTGCGCGAGGTCCTTCACGCGCCCCCAGGTCACCCACTCCCCGTCGAACTGCACCATCGGCGCATCCTCGGCCGCCGACCACAGGTGATCGAGCGCTTCGGAAATTCCCGTCATCCGATCACGCCTTCGGTCCGCGCGCCCGCTTCCGCATCAACCACTGCACACCGTCCGCTCGCCCGGTCGGTGGCTGTCGGTCCCGCAGAGATCCATTGCCGGAGCAACCACCGAAGTTAGATGACATAGTTTACTAGGTACACGTAGAGGATTCGGACGGAAACGCGTACTTCACTTTCCCCGCCGGTCCGCGAGCCCGGTCCCATCCGCTTCAGGACAACCCCACCAGCGCTCTTGTGCTTGCGACCGGCGGTACCAGACATGTATAACTCAGTTATACGATCACGGAAACTGTTGCCGTGCACCATGTTCTGCAGCGGCGCGGTGCCGTCGCCGCGAGGCTACGGAAGCGGCATGAGCCACCCGGGCGATCGGGGCTAATCTGGACGTCGGCACAACCTGGGTTACTCGGTTGAACTTGTTCAGGTCTGGGGTGGGCTGGCGACCAGGTACGCACCATAGGAGGTTCTCTTGAGCAGGCCCGCACGACTAGCGCCGATGTCCATGCCGCGAGCGTCCTCCGGCGCGGTGCGCTCCCCCAAGACCGCCGAACTCGTCGCGCGCACACTGCGCAGGATGATCGTCGACGGACAGCTGCAGGACGGCGATTTCCTGCCACACGAGGCCGAGCTGATGACGCACTTCCAGGTCAGTAGGCCAACCCTACGCGAAGCGGTCCGGGTGCTCGAATCCGAGCGGCTGGTGGAGGTGCGGCGCGGCTCCCGCACCGGCGCACGGGTCCGCGTGCCCGGCCCCGAGATCGTCGCCCGGCCCGCCGCGCTACTGCTCGAACTGTGGGGCGCGCCCGTGGCCGATGTGCTGGCAGCTCGCGCGGTCATCGAGCCCGCCGCGGTCGAGATGCTCGCGACCTCCGGCGACACCGAAGCCTTCGCCACCCTGCGGGCCATGGTCGAGGACGACATTCCCGCGGCCTACGAAGCGGGCACGCTCGCGCAGGCCACCGCGCGATTGCACCTGCGCCTGGTCGAACTGTCCGGCAATTCGGCGCTCACCATGATCGCGGGCATGCTCCACGAGATCGCCGAGCGCCAGACCGCCGCCGCGATCCTCGAGGAATTCGTGCCCAAGCCGCAGTACAACCGCCTGCTGCGCTCCTACCGGCGCTTGATCGAGCTACTCGAAGCGGGCGACGGGGTGGAGGCGGCCGCGCACTGGCGCAGGCACATGGACAACGCCAACGCCGCCCTGCTCGCCGGCCGCGAGGAGACCAAGGTCCGCGACATGATGGAGTGACCACTCGAATCGAGCCCCGGCCTCGGCGCCGCGGCTCGATTCGAATATGCCCGCTGCGACTCGATTCAGCCGATTCCCAGTCCGCGCAGAGACTCCCGCAGCGCGTCGGTGTCGCGGTAGTGGATCACGGTGATGCCGAGGTCTTCGGCCGGCGGCAGGTTCTCCTCGAAGTCGTCGATGTAGACGACTTCGGCCGCAGTCCGGTCGAGCCTGCGCAGTAGCTCCCGATACACCTCGGGGTCCGGCTTGCGCAGACCCAGCTCCGCGGAGTTGAGCACCATCCGGAAGTGCTCCAGCGGCAGGGTGTGCGCCAGATGGGACTTGTTCTCGGCCACATTGTTCGTCAGCACGGCCAGGTCGTAGCCGCTGCTCAGCTCTTCGACCAGCTCCATCATGTCCGGGCGTAGTCCACGCGAGGCGGACATCGCGGCGGCGAGCGCGCGGATGTCGACGCGCACCCCGTGCGCGCTCTCGACCCGCACGCACACGCCCTCGAGGAACTCCTTGATCGTGGTCTCGCCGCGTTCGACCCGCGCGAATTCCTCGTCGCCCCGGACGAAGGCGGGCAGCACGCCCTCGGGCAGACCGAGTTCCGCGTTGTACCGGATCAGTCCGGTCAGCGGAGGTTCGGTGAGCACGCCCGCCCAGTCGAAGACGACGGCGCGGTAGCGGCGAGCCCGCGCCGTCGTGCCGCCCATCAACGGTCCGAGCCGGTCCGCGGTCCCGCGGCCTCGGCGCCGGCGGGCACTTCCTGCGGATCATCAGCCGTGCCGGTCGACGCGCCACCGGCGTCGGCCGATGCCTCCGAGTCGCCTCGGGCGCCGGTCTCGTCGGCCGGGGCACCGACGCCGGCTGCGGCGAGCTCCCCGGCTGCGGCCGTGTCGTCACCGGCGGCCGCCCTGTCGGCGCCCGCAGCCGTGTCCTCGCCGACCGCGGCGCCGGGCGCCGGTTCGAGCACGGTGACCGTGCCCGACGTGCCGTCGACCTCGATGAGCGCGCCCGTCGCCACGCGGGAGGTGGCGACCTGGGTGTCCACCACACAGGGCACGCCGTATTCGCGCGCCACCACGGCGGCGTGCGACATGACGCCGCCGATGTCGGTGACCACGGCCGCGACATGGGCGAACAGGGCGGTGTAGCCGATATCGGTGACGTGGGCGATCATGATCTCGTCGGGCTCGAGATCTTCGATGGTGTCGGGTTCCACCACGCGGGCGCGGCCGACGGTCTTGCCGCCGCAGATGCCGATGCCCTGCAGCGACTCTCCCGGTTGCAAGGTGCCGAGCACGTCGGCGGCCTGCCAGGACGTCGCGAAGATCGGCGGCATGTGCAGAGCGGCCAGGCGGGAACGTTCGGCCCGCCTGCGGGCGATGGTCTCCTTCGCGTTCGCCGGCGGCTCGAGCAGTTCGGCCAGGGTGAGGTGGAACAGGTCGTCGGGGCGATCGATGCGGCCCGCGGCGACGAGGCGGCGGCCGTGTTCGAGCACGAGCCTGCGCATGATCCAGGTCAGGCGGACGGTGCGGTCGCGATTTCGTTCGCGTTGTGTGAGCAGCCGGGCCGCCACCTTCTTCGCGAATCCCGTACGGCCGGAGACGGATTCCGACTCGGAGACATCCTTGCCGTCGAGTGCCGAGGCCGCGCGGCCCACGGTGACCAGGAAGCCGTGCACGTCGTCGGAGAAGGATTTCGCGTCGAACTCGGCCTCGGCCGGCCCGCGGTGACCGAAGCGCTCGAGCGCCTTGTCGACCTGTGCCCAGAATTCCGGCGCTTGCTCGCGGACCCGCTCGGGCAGACCGGGTGAGCGGTCGGCGAGCAGGGCGATGAGTTCCGGTCGCGCCGCGGCCTGGGCGGCGAGTTGCCGGACGCCGCGCAGGGTCGCGCCGCTCTCCAGGTCGTCGCCGTGGCCGAGTTGTGTGTCGCCGTCGCCGGAGGCCACGGACAACGCCGCACCGCCGAGCAGGTTCACCACACCCTGCACCGTCCACGCGTAGGCGAGCAGATCCGCGCCGAGCAGCAAGGTCTGCTGCAGCCGCTCGTCGCTCGTCGACGCGGCCTCGGCGAGCAGTCCTTCCAGCCGTTCGGTTTCGGCCTGGACCTCGACGAGATCGCGTTCCACCGAGGGGATCAGCGAGAGCACCCTGGTGCCGACGCCCGCCGTCGAGCGCACCTTCTTCAGCGCCGAGGCAGGCGCGGGCACATAGGTGCCCGCGACCGCGGCCGCGCCGCCGGGCAGTTCCTCGGCGTGCGTGCCGCTGAACTGCGCGGCGAGTTCGTCGGGGTCGGTGCCCGGCATGACCAGCGAAACCTGGTACGTGCCGGAGGCATTGATGTACATGCGATGGGCGTGCACCGCCTGCAACCGCGCGGCCGCCTCGACGCCGAGCGCGTCCGGCAGGCCGAGCAGCTGGGCGACCGCCGAGGTGGTCCCGCGCAGCGCCCTGCCCTGGACGTCGAGCGTGAGAGCCGTGGACGGGCCGGGCAGCGCCTCGGCGAGGTTGGTCTGCGAATAGACCGGGAACCTGGGGTCGATCGGGGTGTCGAATTCGCCCCGGATCTCCTCCGGGCCGGTGTGCTGCAGCTTCGCGCCGTCCGGCGGCGCGGCGTCGGCGGGCAGGATCTGATGCCGGTACGGGATGCGGCCGCGCGCCGGGACGACCCGGCCGCCGCTCGTGGTCTGGCCGATGACCGCCAGCCGGGTGTCGCGGATCGTCTCCGGCCCGTTCCAGACGGCGGTGAAACCCCATTCCTTCTGCAGCACGGTCAGATCGGCGACGGGCATGCGCAGCGCGCACGCCACCTCGCCCGCCGTGATGTGCAGCTGCTTGCCCGCGACCTTCGCGGCCGCGATCATCGCCGAGGGCGGCACGGAGACCAGCTTGCGCTCCAGCACGCGGGCGATCTCGGCCTGGCCGACCGGTTCGTCGGCGGCCAGGTTGACCACGCCGGTCTTGTCGGAGGTCACCGCGAGCAGCAGGAACCGCGCCACATCGTCGTGGTGGATGATCTGCCACGGGTATTCGGCTCCGCGCGCGGTGATGTGGCGCGCGGCCGCGAGATTCTCCTGCAGCCGGTTGTCGGTGCCGCGACCGAGGATGATCGCGGCGCGCACCAGCGCCGTGGACAGCGAGGACTTCTCGAACAGCTGCTCGCAGGCCAGCTTGTGCACCGCGTAGGGCTGGTCGGGATGCGGGGTCGCGCCGCTGGCCTCGGTGCGCGGCGGCTCGTCGGGGCCCGAGCGAGGGCCGTAGACGGTGACCGAGGACAGGAAGATCGCCCGGCGCACCCCCGCCCGCTCGGCCGCGGCGATCAGCGAGGCCGTACCGCCGACATTGGTGCGCTCCATGGCCTCGAGACCTTCGCGCGCGTCGAGCATGAAGGCGCAGTGGATGATCGCGTCGACGCCCTCGCAGGCGCGGGCGAGCAGTTCCTCGTCGCAGATGTCACCCCGCAGATGCCGCACGCCGCGCGGCATCTCCATCGGTGCGCTCCGACTCAGGCCCAGGACTTCGTGTCCGGCTCCAGCCAGCCGGGCAGCCGTTGTCCGGCCGACCAGTCCACTGACGCCGGTCACCAAAACGCGCATATCGCAGCCCTCTCGTCGTGCCCACCGCGGCGTGGACAAGGTTCACCAGGTATACCATGTGACGCCCGTCTCTCGCCGGGCTTCCGCAGTCACTTCCGCAGAACGAGCGCCCGTTCCGGGCAGGCGTCGACGCCTTCCTCGGCCTCGGCGAGATCCGCCTGGTCCACCACGGTGTCGGCGAGGGCGCTGTAGCCCTCGTCGTCGAGCGGGAAGAGTCGGGGGGAAGCCGCGAAGCACTGGGCGTGCCCGACGCACTTGGCCTTGTCGAGATGCAGTTCCATGGGATGAGCCCACCTTTCCGGCGACGGCGCGGATGGCGCCCGCCTCGTTTTCCAGAAGGCTAACTAGGTAAGCGAGGAAGGGTGGTAACTTTGGCGGTGAATTCACGTCACAGAATCACGTCACATCGGACTGCGAGGTCGAACCTGATGACCGAGACCGCACCACCGGCCGCCCCCTTCGAGACGACGTTCGACCATCGAACGGACGACGACATGCGCGCCGATCAGTTCGCCCGATGGGACGAACTGCGCGACAGCTGCCCGGTCCGGGTCAACCGGACCGCCGCACCGCGCCCGGTCTGGTACCTGCTCGATTACGACGACGTGCGTGCAGCCTTCCAGGACTGGCAGACCTTCTCCAGCCGTTCGGTGGAAGCCTTCGAATCGGCGGAGATGGCCGCGGCCAAGAAGCCGTGGATCCCCGTCGAGGTCGATCCTCCGCTGCACGCCGAGTACCGCACCCTGGTCGCGCCGTTCTTCGCCCCCAAGGTCGCTCAGGACATGGCCGACGACATCCGCAGGCAGTGCGGCGAACTCATCGACGCCTTCGCCGGGCAGGGCCACCTCGACTTCGTGGCCGGCTTCGCCAAGGATCTGCCCACCCGGGTCTTCCTCACCCTGATGGGCATGCCGCTGGAGGACGCGCCGCGCCTGCTCGCCTGGGTGGACACCCTCATGCACACCAAGGCCGAGGACGACCCCGACTACTCCATCCGCTACGGGGTCCGGGCCCAGATCATGGGCTATCTGGGCGAGATGCTCGACAGCCGCAGGCGCGAACCGAAGGACGATCTGCTCACCACCCTGGTCAGCGCGCCGCTGCCCAGTGGCCGCACACTCACCACCGACGAAGCGCTGGCGATGTCGTTCCAGCTCTACATGGCGGGCCTGGACACCGTCGCCAATGCCCTCGGCTACACCTTCCGGCACCTGGCGACCCATCCCGAACACCGGGCCGCGGTCGCCGCGGGCACGGTGAGCGCCCGCGACGTGACCGAGGAAATGCTGCGCTCGTACTCGGTCGTCAACACCAGCCGGGTCGTCACCACCGATGTGGAGATCGGCGGCTGCCCGGTCAAGGCGGGCGATCGCGTCGTGCTCGCGACCGCCGCGGCCAATCGCGACCCGGCCGAGTTCGAGGATGCCGCCACGGTCGTCTTCGGGCGTAAGCCCAACCGGCACATCGCGTTCGGCGCGGGCAAGCATCGCTGCCTCGGATCGCATCTGGCGCGGGTCGAGCTCGAGATCGTGATCGAGGAGTGGCACAAGCGGATTCCGGACTACCGGATTCCGGCCGGTGCGGTCGTCGAGGACCACGTCGGCTCGGTCTCCGGGCTGGTGGAACTCCCGCTCGAGTGGACTCCGTGAGCCCCGTCCGGCCGCTGCCGCTGGTCACCGACGACAACCGTCACCACTGGTCGGGCTCGGCGCAGGGCTGGTCCGTGCTGCGCTGCGGTTCGTGCCGCCGGTGGCTCCTGCCGCCGGCCCCGGTGTGCAGGCACTGTCACGCCGACGGACCGGTTCCCGAGCCGGTGAGCGGCGACGCCCGGCTGCTGTCGTGGACGCTCAACGTCCAGCCGTGGCTGCCGGGGATGGCGGTGCCGTTCGTGGTGGTGCTGCTGGCTCTCGCCGAGCAGGACGACCTGCGCCTGCTGACCGATCTGCTGGACGCCGAGGGGAACATGGTCCGCACGACGGAGGGACTGTACGTCGGCGCCCCGCTGAAGATCGTCTTCGAGCAGGTCGCCGACGATGTCGCCCTGCCGCAGGCCACACTGGCCGCCGCCGGGCCGTGGCGCAGCGACAGCGAACGACCGAGCGCACAGCGACTCGCGGCCCCGGATCCCTCGGGACCGGAAGCCGGAAATCAGGAGAGGAACGTATGAGCGCGCACGCCGAGGACTCGGCCGTGGTGTCCGGCGTCGGCTCTTCCGCCGTCGGACGCGGACTCGACCGGTCGGCGCTGTCGCTGGCGCTGGAAGCGATCAAGAACGCGGTCGCCGACGCGGGACTGACTCTCGGCGATATCGACGGCGTGGCCACCTGGCCCGGCCGCGCCGACCACATGCCCGGTTTCTCCGGTGTCGGGGTGGCCGAGGTGCAGCAGGCGCTCGGCCTGGAACTGGACTGGTACTGCGGCGGACCGGAAGGGCCGGGACAGCTGGCGCAGGTGCTGAACGCGATCGCCGCCGTGCATGCCGGATTCGCCCGCCATGTCGTGTGTTTCCGCGTGGTCACCGAGGCGAGCGTCCGCAGGTCCGGCAGGCGCCCGTCGCAGTCGGGGACCGGCGGCGGCCGCGTTTCCGGTTCGACCGCACTGCTGGCGCCCTACTACGCGACCTCGGCGGCGGTGTGGGTCGCGCTGCTCGCCCGCAGGCATATGGAACTGTTCGGCACCACGCGCGCCGATCTGGCCCGGATCGCGATCAACAACCGCGCCAATGCCGCCCTCAACGAGGCGGCCGTGCTGCGCGAACCGTTGACGCTGGACGACTATTTCGCCGCGCGTACGGTCTCGGACCCGCTGTGCCTGCTCGACTGCGACATCCCCGTCGACGGCTGCACCGCCGTCGTGATCAGCGCCGCGGACACCGCGGGCGATCTGCGCCGTCCGCCGGTGCGCATCCTCGCTTCCGGTGGCGCGCTGCACGATTCGCCCACCTGGTTCGGTCGCGCCGACCTCGACACCATGGCCGCGCACGACGCCGCCGCGATGATGTGGTCGCGCACCGACCTGACCCCGGCCGACGTCGACTTCGGCGAACTCTACGACGGATTCAGTTTCCTGACCCTGATCTGGCTGGAGGCGCTCGGCTTCTGCGAGCGCGGCGAGGTCGGCGCGTTCCTCGACGAAGGCCGCACCATCGCCCGCGACGGCGCGCTGCCGCTGGACACCCAGGGCGGACAGCTGTCCGGCGGGCGTCTGCACGGGCTCGGCTTCCTGCACGAGGCCGTCCTGCAACTGCAGGGCCGGGCGGGTGGCCGGCAGCTACAGGGCAAGCACGAGGTCGCCGTGGTCTCGGCGGGCGGCGGTCCGCTGGCCGGCTGCCTGCTGCTCGGCCGCGGCTGACCCGGCCCGCACGGGCTTCAGTCCGGGGACCTGCTCGCGGCACGCCGGGCGCGGTAGCGCATCCATTCGTCCACGCCCCACACCACCACGGGGAACGGCAGCACCATCGCGAGCATCCATCCCTCGGGCATGGCCGTGCCGAACAGTTCCTGCAGCGGCGCGACCGTGATCAGCGCCGCGGTGAACGCGATCTCGAAGGCGCACCCGCCGAGCAACAGCCGGTTGCTGGTCGGTCCGATGGCTGCCAGCGACGCCCGGGTGGTGCGCGCCGCGAAGGCGGTCCCCAGCTGGCAGGCGACGATGCCGACGAAGGTGATCGTGGTGGCCTGCAGGTAGACGTGGTGCAGTGGCGCGCCCTCCCCCACCTCGTCACCGGGCCCCCAGCCCGCCGACAGCAGGACGGCGAAGAAGCCGGCGAGCACCAGAATCGCCGACACGACACCGAGGACCGCCCAGGCGCGCACGAGCATTCGCCCCGTGATGACGCCCTCGCCACGCGGGCGCGGCGGCCGGTCCATCAGGCCCGGCTCGGCAGGCTCCCGACCGAGCGCCAAGGCGGGCAGCGTCTCGGTGCCGAGATCGATCGCGAGGATCTGCAACACTGTCAACGGCAGCGGAATCGCGCCTCCGGACAATGCGAAAACCAGGAACGGCACGATCTCGGGTACCGCATGGGCGAAGATGTAGAGCACGAATTTGCGGACGTTGTCGAAGACCCGCCTGCCTTCTTCGATGCCGACAGCGATGGTGGCGAAATTGTCGTCGGTGAGCACCAGGGTGGCGGCCTCGCGGGCGACATCGGTGCCCCCGCGCCCCATCGCGACGCCGATATCGGCCCGCCGCAGCGCGGGCGCGTCGTTCACACCGTCGCCGGTCATCGCGACGACCTCACCGTTCTGGCGCAAGGCGTCGGCGATGCGCAGCTTGATCTCCGGAGTCGCGCGGGCGAAGACCGTCTCCACCGGCTCGGCCAGCAGCGCGTCGAGCTCGGTGTCGGACAACGTGTCGACCGTGGCGGCGTCGATCACCCGGTCGACGCCGATCCCGACGCGACGGGCGATCTCGGCGGCGGTGCGCCCGTTGTCACCGGTGATCACATGGACCCGGATGCCTGCCCGGTGCACCGCCGCCACGGCCGCGGGAACCTCGGGCCGGGGCGGGTCGAGCATGGCGATCGTGCCGAGGAAGACGAGGTCGCCCTCCGCCTGGTGCTGCGCGGGCACGTGATCGCAGACCCGGTGCGCCACCGCCAGTATCCGCAGGCCACCGGCCGCGACCTGCTCGGCCTCGGCGAGCAGCCGGGCACGGTCCTCGCCGGTCAGCGGCCCCGACCGGTCTGCGACGCACAGCGGCAGCACCGATTCCGGAGCGCCCTTGACGTGGACGACCGGGCTGCCGCCGATCTCATCGACACTGGACATGCGTTTGCGGCCGGGATCGAACGGATACAGCGCGAGGCGGTCGGTGCGGCGGCGGTCGGCGCTGACGCCCACACCCAGCTCCTCGGCGTAGCGCAACAGCGCGATCTCCATCGGGTCGCCGGACTCGTGTGCCCCGATCTCGGCGGTGCAGCACCAGGCCGCCGCTTCGGCCAGCTGCGGATCCCGCGGGGTGGGATCGACAACGGTCATGGCGTTCGTGGTCAGGGTGCCGGTCTTGTCGGTGCAGATCACCGTGGTCGAGCCGAGCGTCTCGACCGCGGACAGCCGCCGCACCACCGCGCCGCGGCGGGCCATCGATCGCACGCCCGCGGCGAGCGCGAGCGTGATGGTCGGCAGCAGGCCCTCGGGAACATTGGCCACCAGCAGCCCGATGGCGAACAGGAAGGCCGCGGCGGGGGTCAGCCCAGCCAGCAGCCCCAGCGGCAAGAAGGCCGCCGCGACGCCGACCGCGACCGCGGCGATCAACCACGCGACCCGGCGGACCTGGCGTTCCAGCGGACTCGGCTCGCGTGGAACACGTTGCGACAGCGCGGCGATGCGGCCGAGTTCGGTGTGGACCCCGGTACCGTGCACCACCGCGCGAGCCGCGCCGCCGGTGCACAGGGTGCCGCTGAAGACGAGCGCAGGCGAGTCCACCGCGCGGTCCGCGGTGTCGACCAGGTCTATGCTGCGGGTCACCGGCACCGACTCACCGGTGAGCGCCGACATGTCGACCTCGACCGTGCCCGCGACGAGCCTGGCGTCGGCGGGGATCCGCTCGCCTTCCTCCAGCAACAGCACGTCACCGCGCACCACCTCGGGCACGGGGATACGGCTGCGTTCGCCGTCGCGCAGCGCCCACACCTGCTGAGGCAGGAACCGCCCGAGCGCCTCCACCGCGTGCTCGGCCTGGTTCTCCTGCCAGAAGGCCAGCGTCGCATTGAGAATCACCACGACCACGATCGCCGCGCTCAATACCGGTGAACCCGAGACCGCCGCGAGCCCGGCCGCGCCCCACAGCAGCAGGGCAAGCGGATGCACCAGCTGTCTGGCCAGCGCCGACCAGAGGTTTCCGCCGCGCCGCTGCGGCAGCTCGTTGGCGCCGTACACCTGCAGGCGACGCGCGGCTTCCCGGCCGGTGAGCCCCTGGGGCGTCGTCCGTAGATCGCGGAGCAGCGCCGCGACCGGTTCACGGGGGTCGACGATGCCCGTCTGGCCGTGCTGCCGCACTTCGACGTCCATACCGCTCCCACTCTCGGTCCGCGCAGCCGGACATCGACAGTTCCGCGCCCTGCACCACGCCGAGGACCAGTGGCCGTCGCCCAGGCCGGACGGCCGATATGTCGCTCTTTCACGGTGGCACGGGGCCGACACAGGTGACAGCGGCACTCGGACCCCGGTCCGAGGACTTTCGCCCCTGCCCACCGCCGCACCGGCAGAGCAGACTGGTGGCGGATCGACAGCTTCGGCCGACGAACCGAGGACCACATGATTCCTGGCGACAGCGAGATCATAGACCGCGCGGGCTTGGACCGCTTGGTCGCTGTGCTCGGCGGGCGTGGTTATCGGGTCGTCGGGCCGCAATTGCGCGAGGGAGCCATCGTCTTGGACGAACTCGCCTCCGGCGCGCAACTGCCCGACGGTTGGGGCATCGAAGCCGAACCGGGCCGCTACCGGGTGCACCGCCGCGACGACGACGCGGTGTTCGCACATTCGGCCGGACCGGGATCGTGGAAGCAGTTCCTGCTTCCGCCCCGCCGCAAGGTGTACGACATCGACGCCGACCTGGCGGCCGTTCCTGTCGACGACACAGCACCGCCATATGCCTTCCTCGGCGTGCGAGGCTGCGATCTCGCCGCGATCTCGGTCCTGGGCCGGGTGCTCGACGGGGCAGGCGCACCGGCCGATTCCCCGGCTCGCCGCCGCGGTCTGTTCGTCGTCGCGGTCAACTGCACCGAGCCGAGCGGCGTGTGTTTCTGCGCGTCCATGGGCACCGGGCCCGAGGTGTCGCCGGGATACGACCTGGCGTTGACCGAGCAGATCGACGAGGCCGGGCACCGGTTCGTGGTCGACATCGGCAGCGAGGAGGGTGCGAGCGTCCTCGACGAGGTCGTGCCCGCCGCCGTGGCCACCGTCGCACAGCTCGACGCGGCGCGAGCGGCGGTATCGGCGGCCGCGGGCCGTATGGGCCGGGCCATGCCCGAGGTCGATCTGCGTGCGCTGCTGCGGGATTCGCGGGAGTCACCGCACTGGCAGGACGTGGCGAGCCGCTGCCTCACCTGCGCGAACTGCACCATGGTGTGCCCCACCTGCTTCTGCACCACCTACGAGGACGTCACCGATCTCACCGGAGACCACGCCGAACGGTGGGAGCGCTGGGCGTCGTGCTTCGAACTGGACTTCTCCTACCTGCACGGTGGCAGCGTGCGGCAGTCCGGAGAGAGCCGGTACCGGCAGTGGATCAGCCACAAGCTGAGCACCTGGTACGACCAGTTCGGCACGTCCGGATGCGTGGGCTGCGGGCGGTGCATCGCCTGGTGCCCGGCCGGGATCGACATCACCGCGGAAGTGGCCAGTCTCGCCGAACTGGCCGGCGAGACCGCAGGCGACGGCTCCTCCGCCGCCGAACACCTCCCGACGACGGCAACCACCGGCGATGACGACCGCTGACGAGCTGGCCGAGTCCCCCCGGCTGGCCTCGCTGAGCCACACGGACCTCGCCATACTCGCCGGGATAGGGCAGGACGTGCACCTTCCGCCGGATCGGCGACTGCTCGTGGAAGGGCAACCCGCCGACCGGTGCTGGCTGATCCGCCGCGGCGCGATACTGCTGGACACCCCGGTGCCCGGCCGGGGCTATGTGGTGATCCAGACCCTGGGCAGCGGCGACCTGCTCGGCTGGTCCTGGCTGGTGCCCCCGCACCGGTGGCACTTCGGCGCGCGGACGGCCGAATCCGTCGACGCCGTCGAATTCGACGCCGTGAGGCTGCTCGAGGCCGCGCACGCGGACCCCCGGTTCGGATTCGCGCTGACCCTGACGCTGTTCGCGGCGTTGCTGGATCGGCTGCAGGCCACCAGGGCCCGGCTGCTCGATCTCTACCGCAACCCCGGCGAGGACGAGCGGGGCCGGGCACTCCGAACCGATGGGGAACGGAGCCGGCCGTGAACGCCGACACCATGCTCCGGTACCGGGTCACCGACCGCACCTCGCAGACGGCCGACACCACCACACTGACGCTCGAACCCGTCGACGGCGCCGCGGAACGGTTCCGGGCCGGCCAGTTCATGAT
>NZ_BAGA01000174.1 GCF_000308595.1 Nocardia higoensis NBRC 100133
GTCCCGGGCCAGACGCCGGGCGGCCTCGGCGGCGCCGTAGGCCGGTGCCGGCGGCGCGGGGCGGTCCGCATCAGGTGCGGCAGGCCGGGCCATCGCGCTCCTTCGGGTGGCGGCGGCCGCTCAGCGCGCGAGGCCGGAGTCCGCGGCCAGCGCGTGCTCGATCAGCACCCGGCGTTCCGCGGCGGCGATCGTCCGGCGGGCGGCCGGGACGGCGTCCGGGGTGACCGAGATGGAGGTGATACCCATTCGCACCAAGCGCTCGGCGAAGTCCGGGCGCCGGGAGGGCGCCTGCCCGCACAGCGAGGAGGTGATGCCGAGTGCGCGGGAGGCGCTGATGATGCGGGAAATGGCATCGACGACAGCGGGATCGGACTCGTCGAAGAGCTCGGCGCACTGTTCGGAATCGCGGTCGACACCGAGCATCAGCTGGGTGAGGTCGTTGCTGCCGATGGACACCCCGTCGATGCCGAGCCCGACGTATTCGGGCAGCCAGTGCACCACCGAGGGGACTTCGGCCATGACCCAGCGGTGCATGCCGCGCTGACGTCCGAGCGGGCTCGCGTCGACCAGCTCCAGACACGCCTCGAGTTCCCAGCGGGTGCGCACGAAGGGGATCATCAGGTGCAGATTGGGCGTGCGTTCACGGACCCGTGCCAGCGCCTGCAGCTCCATCGCGAACACCTCGGGATCCCGGATGTAGCGATAGCAGCCGCGATAGCCGATCATCGGATTGCGTTCCAGCGGTTCGTATTCCGCGCCGCCGCCGAGTTCGCGGAACTCGTTGCTGCGCATATCGGTCGCCCGGTAGACGACCGGTCTCGGTGCGAAAGCGGTGGTGACGCGCAACAGGGAATCGGCCATGCTGTCGATGAAGCGGTCCTGCTCACCGCGGGCCAGCAGTTCGCGCGGGTGCTTGCCCTCCAGCGCCTGCGTGAGCAGGACCTCCGCGCGCAGCAGTCCCACTCCGTCGACGTCGGTCTCGGCGATGCGCTCGGCGACCTCGGGGAGCGCGAGGTTGACGTAGATGCGGGTGGCCGTCGGCTCGGCGGCGCTCACCGGCACGGCGGCGGAGGTGACCGCGGCGCGCGGCGTCGAGGGGCGTCCGGCGCGGACCTCGCCGGTCGTGCCGTTCACGGTGACGACGGCGCCGTCGGTGAGCCGGGTGGTGGCGGTGCGTGCGCCGACCACGCAGGGCACGCCCAGTTCGCGCGCGACGATGGCGGCGTGACAGGTGGTCCCTCCGCTGTCGGTGACGACCGCCGCCGAACGCGACAGGGCGGGCAGCCAGTCGGGATTGGTCATCGTGGCGACCAGGACGTCCCCGTCGCGCAGTTCGGCCGCCTGCGCGGGGGAGGGCAGTACCCGCACCGGCCCGCTGGCGATGCCGGGGGCGGCCGCGAGACCACGAACCAGCACCTGGTTCGGCTGGGCTGTCGCCGCCGTCGCCGGTTCCTCGGGATGCTCGGCGAGCGTGGTGATCGGGCGGGCCTGGACCAGCCACAGGGCCTGCTCGTCGAGTGCCCATTCGACGTCCTGGGGGATGTCCCCGTGGTGACGGCTGACGGCGAGGGCGAGCCGTGCCACCGCGGTGGCCTTTTCCTCGTCGAGTACCGGACCGGTGTCGGCGTCGGTATCGAGCGTGATGCGCTGTTCTCCCTCGGGGCCGGAGACGATGGCGAAGCTCTGCGCGCCTCGATGGGTTTCCAGCAGTGTGGGGCCCGCGGCATCGAACAGATAGGTGTCGGGCTCGACGCTGCCGGAGACGACGACCTCGCCCAGTCCGCGCGCGGCTTCGATCACCACCCGATCCCGTCGCCCGGTGGCGGGATCGGCGGTGAACGCGACCCCCGCCGCCACCGCGGCGACCATGCGCTGCACCACCACGGCCATCACCGGGCGCTCGTGCATGCCGCGGCGGGCGCGATAGGTGACCACGCGTGGAGTGAACAGCGAGGCCCAGCAGTCGACGATCGCGTCCAGGAGTTCCTGCTCGCCACGAATATCGGTGTGGGTCAAGTTCATGCCGGCGAACGAGGAGGACGCGCTGTCCTCTCCGATCGCCGAGGAGCGCACCGCGACCCGCGCCCGGTCGCCGAGCGCCCGGTAGGCATCGAGGACCTCCGCGCGGGCGTCGTCGACGAGCGCGGCGCGGTGCACGATCTCACGCATCCGGGAACACAGGTCGGCCACCCGGGAGCTGTCGGTGACCGCCGCCAGCGCCTGCCGGTGCAGCTCGTCGAGCTCCGCGCCCACGTTGTCCGCGACCACGTGCTCGTAACAGGATCGCAGCACCACGAATCCGGGTGGCACAGGCAACTTCGCGGCCACCAGTTCGCCCAGGTTCGCGCCTTTCCCGCCGGCGCGATCGGCATCGTCGAGCCGGAGCCGGTCGAACCCGGCCACGAAGTGCTCGCCCATCTCGGCCCCCTCAGCCGGGTCGTCCCGGCTCGGTGTCGACAGCGGTCGAACGCAGATCCAGCGCCGTCGCGATCTCCGTGCACCAGGCGCGGACCGCCTGCCAGTCACGCAGGTCGCCGTAAACGCCGCCGCCGAGCGCTCGGTATATCAGGCGGGTGGTCAGCGGTACACCCGCGCGGTCGTACACTCCGGCGAAGGCACGGTAGTCGCGCGGTGTCACCAGATCGCGCACGCGCGCCACCTCGCGCGGCACGATGCCGCCGAGTCGTCGTCCGACCGGGCCGCGCAGTGCGGGCCCCAGACCGACGCTGAACAGCCACAGGTCGGTGTCTCGCAGTTCCCGATCGTGGGCGCGGACGTAACTCTGCGCTTCGGGCAGCAGGGCCATGTTGTGAATCGCGCTTCCGAGTACGACTGCGTCGAATCGGCTCAGCTCGGGGGCGTACGCGACTTCGCTCTCCTCGACCTCACCACCGCGGGCGGTGAGGTCGTCGGCGATGAAATCCGCGACATCCCTCGTCGATCCCTGCTCCGTAGCGTAGATAACCGCGATCCGCTTCGGTGTCGGTGTCATGATCTCAGAGTCCTCGCTGCTCGCGCACTCCAGGCAGAGTCGTCGTACCTCGGTTGGCGGTGACCAACGGCCCTCCCGGCGCTCGAATCAGCCGATCCGGCACCGGAATCGCTGTCCGGGTGCCGACGTGATCCCTCCCGGTCGTGCAGGCCACTGATCGGTTCCCGGAGACCGGTGCGGCCGGCTCGGCCTCCGGCAGGGCATTCGTCCCCGGTGATGAGGCATTGCGGCCCTGCCCTTCGACCTCCGACTGCGAGAAACCTGGGAACATGGTCCGATACTGCGGTTGGTGACAGCACCGGTGCGGCACCGCGAAAAGGCCGCGAGGAATCGGCGGCGGACTCCGAGCCGGTGGCTGCTGCGGCATCCTCCGGGTCGCCCACCGACGATCCGGCCGCCGCGGGCGGAGGAGAAGTTCGTCCTGGAGCGGCATCCCGGCGACGCCGTGCGCATGGCCCTCGGGCTGGCGACACTCGGTGCCACGGCCGTCCTCGCGCGGCATACCCGAGTGCCCGGCCTCGAAGTCGACCTGTTCAGGCTGATCAACGACCTGCCGAGCTGGCTGTATCCGCCGCTGTGGTCGGTCATGCAGTTGGGTTCGCTCGCGGCTGTGGTCGCCGCGGTGGGCGCGGCGCTCGTGGCGCGGCAGCGGCGGATGGCGTTCGACATCGCCGTGTCCGGTGCGCTGGCGTATCTGCTGGCGCTCGCGGTGAAGTCCGCCGTGGGTCGCGCCCGGCCCGGTGTTCTGCTGGAACAGGTCGTATTGCGCACCGAGCCGAGCGGACTCGGATTCGTCTCCGGTCACGCCGCGGTTGCCGCTGCGGTCGTCGGCGCCGCCGCCCCCTGGCTGCCGCGGCAGTGGCGTCGAGCGGGCTGGGCGGCGGTGGTCATCGTGGCGATTTCGCGGGTCTTCGTCGGAGCCCATCTGGTGCTCGACGTCGTCGGCGGCGCCGCACTCGGGACGACCGTCGCCGCGGCGGTGCATCTGGCGTTCGGTGCGCCCGTATACCGACTCCGAGCGAGCGAGCTCGCCCGTGCGCTGGACGCGGCAGGGCTGCACCCGCAGCAGGTCGCCCCGGTCTTCGACGACGCCCGAGGTTCCCGGCCGTTCCTGGTGTCGACGAGCTCCCGCGGGCGGTCCGGCGCGCTGTTCGTCAAAGTCATCGGCTTCCACGAACGCAACGCCGATCTGCTGTTCAAACTCTTCCGGCACCTTCTCTATCGCGAGATCGAGGACGAGTCACCGTTCACCACCCCCAAGCAAGCCGTCGAACACGAAGCGCTGCTGGCATTGCTGGCGTACCGCGCCGGGGTTCGCACTCCCGTGATCGTCTCGGTCGGCGTCACCGGCGGAGGCGACGCGTGGCTGGCCGAGGAGCACGTGCCCGCGCGCAATCTGGCCCGCACCGTGGAGGTGATCTCGGACGCGACGATCGACGCCGTGTGGTGTCAGGTCGCGCTGCTGCGCGCATCACGGATCGCGCACCGGGACCTGAGACTGGCCAATGTCCTGCTCGACTCGCGCGGCGTGCCATGGCTGGTCGACTTCGGTTTCGCGGAAGCGGGTGCCTCCCTCCGACGCCTGGACGCCGACATCGCCGAATTACTGGTGTCCATGAGCCTGAAGGTCGGCGTGGCGCGGACCGTATCCGCCGCGCAGCGGGTACTGGGAGTCGATGTGCTGCGTGGCGCCGCTCCGTTGCTGCAGCCGCTGGCGCTGGCCGCTGCCACTCGCAGCGAGCTGCGCCGTCGGCGAGACCTGTTGCCGGCGTTGCGAGTGGCTGTCGCCGAAGCCCTCGGCGTCGAGGTCGTGAGGCCGCAGACGATGGTGCGGATACGGTGGCGAACGCTCGGCTGGATCGGCGCCACGCTCTTGGCCACCTATGTACTCCTGCCCCAACTGGGGCAACTCGACGACACGGTCTCGGTTCTCGACGAGGCGAACTGGGGCTGGCTGGCCGCCACCGTGATCATGTCGGCGCTGACCTACTTGGCAGCGGCGCTGGTGCTGATGGGTGCGAGCCCTCGGTCGCTCACCTTCGGTCGCACCGTCGACGTCATGCTGGCCACCTCCTTCGCCAATCGGCTCGCGCCGTTCGGGGTCGGCGCCACCGCACTCAACGAACGCTATCTGGAGCGCTCGGGTGTCGCTCGTAGCGAAGCGGTCGCGGCGGTGGCGTTGACCGTCGCGTGCGGCGGCGTTCTGCACCTGCTCGAACTCGTCGTCGTGGGACTCTGGCTCGGTAGAACCCGCGCGCTGGTCACCCAGGGACTGCCCGGAAGGTGGACGTTGCTGTTCGTCTTCGTCGCCACGATGACCGGCATCGGCATCGTCGTCGTGGTGCTGGCGTACCGCCCGGATTGGCGGGCACGCGCCGACGAAGCGCGCGCGGGCATCGTCGCCGTACTCCGATCTCCTCGCCGAACCGTGCTCCTGGTAGGTGGACAGGTCCTGACGAACCTGACCTATATCGCCGCGCTCGGATTCGCCGTCGCCGCCTTCGGTGGCACACCGGAACCCGCGCTCGTGGCAGCGGTCTTCCTCGGCGGATCGGCGCTGGGGGCCGCCAGCCCGACCCCGGCCGGGCTGGGCGTGGTGGAGGCCTCGATGGTCGCCGGACTGATCGCCGGCGGGATACCGGGTTCGACGGCGGTGGCCGCCGTTCTCACCTACCGGCTTGCCACCTTCTGGATACCGGCGGTGATCGGGCTCGCCGCCTTCCGATCACTACGGCGACGGCAATACATATGAGCAACAACGTGCCTGCCGATCGACGACTTTCGGCCATAGCGGCACCGCCGAGCGCCGATCACTCTGTAGACAAGGGTCGCCTCTCGTGAAGGGGCCGGTCGGCCCAGCGTCGCCGATCCGATCGAGCAGGGCTCGTGTCCTGGAAGGGAGGCGCGACATGACCGCGGAGCCGGAGTACGCCTGGCAACAAGATCATGCGCCGTACGAAGTAGTCGCCGGCGCTGTCGTGGTCGGCACCGATGGCTCGCGCTCTGCGGCCACCGCGGTCGAATGGGCTGCTCGCACGGCTGCCAGGTCCGGACGGCACCTGCGGATCGTGGTGTGCGTGGACCCCGCCGCCCACCATCCTCTGGTCGACAGCTACGACGTGCTCCCGCCGCCGATCAGCGAGTCGCAACGCACAGCGGCCGTCGAGGTCCTGGCCGAGGCCGTGGCATCCGCCCGCCGGGTCGCCACGGACGTCACGGTCACGACCGAATACGCCGAAGACAGTCCGGCACACCGGTTGATCGATCTGTCCGAGCGTGCACACCTGGTCGTGGTCGGTGCCACGCCCGGCGTGGGGACCCTCGCGCACCTGGGCTCCACACTGCTCGCGGTCGTCGTCCATGCGCGCGGTTCGGTCGTGGTGGTACGCGGCGCGCCGGTCGATGAGGGCGCACCGGTCGTGGTGGGCGTGGACGGCAGCGCCGTCGGCGAGGCGGCGATCGGCGCGGCGTTCGCCGAGGCTTCGGCGCGGGACGCGGACCTGGTGGCGGTGCACGCCTGGAGCGATCTGTCCACCTCGGCCTTCGCCGGACTGCCCTACCGCGACCTGCCCGCGCAGCGCGTCGAGGACAACGAACGCGCGCTGCTGGCCGAGCGGCTGGCCGGCTGGCAGGAGAAGTTTCCCGAAGTGGCCGTTACGAGGGAGGTTTCGCTGGCCGATCCGCGTCGCCGGCTCGGCGAGCGGTCGAAGACCGCGCAATTGGTCGTGGTCGGCAGCCGCGGCCGAGGCGGCTTCCGCTCGCTGCTGCTGGGTTCGACCAGCCTGTGGTTGGTCCAGCACGCCGATTGTCCGGTGCTGATCGTGCGGGGGCGGGAATCGGAGCAGTGATGACGTCTTCCGAGTCATCGCGCGCGCCTCTGGTCGTGGGCGTCGACGGTTCCGAATACGCGCTTGCGGCGGTGCGCTGGGCCGCTGGCGAGGCCGCGCTCGGTCGGGTGCCGCTGCGGCTCGTCGCCGCCGTTCCGGTCGGCTACGACCCCGACTCCTACGCGCTCGAGGTCGAGCGGCATCGGGCCGCCGAATGTATCGCCACCGCCCGCGGCATCGCCGTCGAGGCGGTCGGCAACGGCGATCTCGACATCGACGGTGAAGTCGTGGAGCAAGCACCGGTCCCGATGCTCCTCGCCCGGTCGCGGACCGCTCGGATGATCGTCACCGGTACCAGCGGGATGGGAGCGATCCGCCGCGCGGTGCTCGGATCGGTCAGCACCTCGGTGGCGCGGCACGCGCAGTGCCCTGTCGCGATCGTGCCCCTCGGCGGCGCGGAAATCGGCAGGCGGGTCGGGGCGCCGGTCGTGGTGGGCGTGGACGGGTCCGAGTGCAGCATGCGCGCGGTGGCAATCGCGTTCGAATCGGCGTGCCTGCACCGAGTCGGGCTCGTGGCCGTGCTCACCTGGACCGGCCTCGGCTATCTTCCGCGCGCGGATCTACAGGCGGAAGCCGAGGCCCTGCTGTCCCAGAGCCTCGCCGGATTCGCAGAGAAGTATCCCGATGTCGTCGTTCACCGCGTCGTCGAGGAGGCGCGACCGGCCGAGCGGCTGCTCGCGGCGTCCGAGCACGCGCGGCTGCTCGTCGTCGGCAGCCACGGACGCAACGGCTTCACCGGGATGACCCTGGGCTCGGTCGGTCAGAAGGTTCTGCACGCGACCGAGATCCCCCTGATCATCGCTCGCCCCGGCGGGCCGGGGCCGGAGTGAGTCGATATGTTGCGCAGCGCAATTCCACTGGGTCGGATCGGGGGCGTGCAGGTCGGCGCGCACTGGTCGGCTCTCGCCACGGTCGGCCTGTTCACCGTGGTGCTCGGGCGTTGGCTGAGTTCGGCACACGGCGGTTCGGTGGGGGTGTGGGCCTGTGCCGTGGCAGGTGCGGTGGGTCTGTCGGCGGCTCTGCTCGCCCACGAGTTGGCGCACACGATCGTCGCCCGCCGGCACGGCGTGCATGTCGAACGCGTCGTGCTGTGGCTGCTTGGTGGTGTGTCGGAGCTGGGCGAGGAACCGCCGAACCCGAAGGCAGATCTGCGGATCGCGCTGGCCGGACCGCTGACCAGTGCCGCCGTGGGGGCGATATCGCTGTTCGCGGCTGCCCTGCTCAGCGGACTCGTTCCAGCGCCCGTGCGCGACACGCTGGTGTGGCTGGCGATCATGAATCTGGTGCTGGCCGTATTCAATCTGCTGCCCGGCGCACCACTGGACGGTGGACGAGTGTTGCGGGCGGTGGTGTGGCATCACAGTGGCGACCAGTTCCGGGCGACCGTCACCGCGGCGCGCGCCGGTCGCATCCTGGGTTTCGCACTCGTCATCGCGGGCGCGTTGGAGATCGTGGTGCTGGAGGATCTGAGCGGGCTGTGGCTGATGATGCTCGGCTGGTTCCTGAGCACCACGGCACGGTTGGAGCTGACCCGCGCCGGCGTACGCCACCAACTGGCCGACACCCGAGTGGGCGAAGTGATGACCCGGCATCCGATCGCGCTGCCACAGACCTGGACGGTGGCGGATCTACTCGGCTCCGACGCGACGGCGAGCGGCCATCACGTTTTCCCGGTGGTGAACGCGGAGGGCGAGCCGGTCGGCATCCTGGCCTGGCGTGATCTGGTGTCGATACCGCAACCGCGGCGGGCGAGCACCCGATTGGGCAGCGCGGCCAGGGATCTTCCCGCCTCCGCGCGCGTCCGCCCGGACGAGTTGCTCGCCACCGTCGCCACCCGAACCGTCCTGCGTCCTGATGTCGACGCGGTGACCGTGGTCGACGATCGGGGGCGGCTCGTCGGCGTGCTGACCGCGACGGATCTGACCACCGCCTGTCAGCGCAGCGCGCTCGGGCTCCCGATCGTGACGCCCCGGGCCGCCGGGCCCGACCACAGCCCGCCCTGACGGTTCCCGCGGTCCGCCGGGGCCCGGCCGTGTTCCCCTGCCGCCGGCGGCGTCATCGGTCGCCATCGGCCGGGGCCTGGTCACCGGGCCCGCCGCCCATCTCGCCGACCAATTGTGTCCAGGAGCGGATGGTGGCGACCGGGGGATACTGCTCCTCGTCGATGCGTTCACCGAGCGCCGCGCTGACGCGTTCGACGAATGTCAGATAGTCGATCGAATCCAATTCCAGGATCTCGCGTATCGGTTCATCCGGTTCGATGCCACGGATTTGCGCTTCATCGGCGAATCCGCGCAGGGCCTCGCGGACGATCGTTTCCGCCGCGGTGCCGGACAGGCTTCGTTCGCTCATCGGCCTCACTCCTCGAGGTGGCGCAGGATGTCGCTCATCACGTTCAGGTAGCGGGCGCCGATCGCGCCGTCGGTCGCGCGATGGTCGGCCGCCAGCGTTGCGGTCACCTGGGTGCGTGCGGTCACGATCCCGTCGACCACGCACGGCCGGACAGCCACCGCGCCGAATCCGACAATCGCCACCTGGGGCACCGGGATCACTCCGAAGACCGAATCCACGCCCAGATCTCCGAGATTGGTGACGGTCACCGTCGCCGCGACGGTGTCGCGCGAACGCAGCCGCTGACTCCGGGTCCGTGCGACCACCTCGCGCAATGCGCCCATCATCGCCGCAACGGTGAGAGTGTCGGCATCGGGCACCGTGGGCACCATGATGCCACCGCCGCGCAGCGAGACGACCACACCGAGATGCACCGCGGTGGCCGGGCGGAAGGAGTCCTCGATCCAGTGGCCGTTCAGTGCCGGAACCGCGCGCGCCGCCCGCGCCGCCGCGCACAACAGGAACGCGGCGGGCACGATCCGTTCGGCGACGGGACGGACGCGGTTGAGTTCCCGCATCGTGGCGGCGGCGTCGTCCATATCGATGGTGCTCGACAGGTAGTAGTGCGGGATCGTGCGCTTGGAGCGGCTCATGCCCGCGGCGATGAGACGGCGGGCGGCCTCGGCGTTGCGCTCCCGCTCGTCGGCGGGCTCCGCGCGCGAGCCCGTGCCGTCCACGGACAGCGACCGAGCGGCGATCACGTCGCGTGCGCGCACTTCGCCGTTGCGGCCGCTGCCGGGGATCGATCCCAGATCCAGGCCGGACTCGGCCGCCAGCCGACGTGCGTAACCCGACGCGTGGACGACAGGTCGTGATGGGGCGACCGCCCGCGGGGCAGCCGGTGAGGTGCGGGTGGCGGCCGCGGCGGTCACGTCGGAGCGCATGATGCGTCCGCCGGGGCCGGAGCCGTGCAGCGCCGACAGCTCCAAGCCCGCTTCCTCGGCCATGCGCCGGATGAGCGGCGTCGCACGGGCCGGATGTGTGTCGACAGGGGCCGGTGGGCGTTCCTGGGTGGCCGCGGGCGGTGCGGGCCGCACCTGCGCGTGCTCCGATACGAAGTCGATGGTCGCCAACGGCGTCCCCACCGGGACGGTGGTGCCTTCCTCGACGAGGATCTCGGCGATGGTCCCCTCGTCGAAGCACTCGACATCGATGGCGGCCTTGGTGGTGTCGACCTCGGCGACGATGTCACCGGGCTGGACGTGGTCGCCGGGCTGCACCAGCCATCTCAGCAGGGTGCCCTGGGTCATGTCGGCGCCCAGCGAGGGCATCAGGAACTGGCTGCTCATCGCACGACCTCGCGGACCGCGTCCATCACCGTGGTGATCGACGGCAGGGCGGCCTCCTCCAGCTGCCGGGCGTAGGGGATGGGCACGTCGGCGGCACACACGCGCCGCACCGGTGCGTCGAGCTCGAAATACGCGTTCTCCGCTACGCAGGCCGCGATCTCGGCGGCGATGCCGACCCGGGGCCAGCCTTCGTCGACCACCACGAGCCGGTGCGTCGCGGAGACCGAAGCGAGGACGGCCTCGGTGTCCAACGGTCGCAGGCTCCGCAGGTCGATCACCTCCGCCGCGATCTGCTCGGCGGCCAGCTGTTCGGCGGCCGACAGCGCCAGTGGCACCGTGCCGCCGTAGGCGACGACGGTGACGTCGCCACCGCGGCGGCGCACGATCGCGGAACCGATATCTGCGGTCGCCGTCTGCTCGATGTCTCCTTCGCTGTTGTACAGCGCGATGGGTTCGAAGATCACCACCGGATCCGGGTCCTGCAATGCGGGCCACAGCATCGCGCGCGCGTCGCCGACTGTCGCGGCGGACAGCACCCGCAGTCCCGCGATGTGGGCGAAGAAGGCCTCCAAGCTGTGCGAGTGCTGGGCGGCGAGCTGGCGTCCCGGACCGGTGGCGATTCTGATCACCATCGGCACGCCGAGCTGCCCACCGGACATGTGCCGGAGTGTGGCGGCATTGTTCAGGATCTGATCCAGCGCCAGCAGACTGAAGTTGACCGTCATCAACTCCACGATGGGGCGCATGCCGCCCAGGGCGGCACCGATTCCGGCCCCGACGAACCCCGCCTCGCTCAACGGAGTGTCCCTGACCCGTTCCGGGCCGAATTCGTCGAGCAGTCCCCGGCTGACACCGAAACAACCGCCGTAGGCGCCGACGTCCTCGCCCATGAGGAACACCCGATCGTCGCGAGTCAGGGCCTCCCGCAACGCTTCTCGCACCGCATCGCGATAGGTGGTCATGGCCGCTCCGCGTACACGTGCTTGGTCAGGTCCTCGACGGGCTCGACCGGCGCATCCTGGGCGGCGAGGATCGCGGCGTCGATCTCCGCGCGCGCGGCGGCGTCGAGCGCCTCCAGATCCGCGTCGGTGACGATGCCTGCCCCGCTCAACTCCTCGGACAGCCGTGGAATCGGATCGCGGGTTTTCCACTGCGCGATCTCCTCGGGATCGCGGTAGCGGTCGGCATCGTAGAGGGAATGCGCGCGGAAGCGGTAGGTGCGCAACTCCAGGAAGCAGGGGCCGCTGCCCCCGGCGATCATGGACACCGCTCGGCGCGCGGCCGCGGCGACTGCCACCGGGTCCATCCCGTCGACCGGCCACGCCGCCATTCCGTATCCGGCGGCTCGCAGAGCCAGGTCGGTCATCGCGTGCTCACGGCGCAGTGCGGTACCCATCGCGTACTGGTTGTTCTCGCACGCGAACAACACCGGAAGCCGCCACAGGGCCGCGAGATTGGCGCATTCGTGGAACACCCCCTCGGCCATCGCGCCGTCACCGAACAGGCACACCGTGATTCGCCGACGCCGGCGCAGCGTGTCGGCCAGCGCGAGCCCGACCGCCACCGGCAGGCCGCCACCGACGATCGCATTGCCGCCGTAGAACCGATGGGAGCTGTCGAACAGGTGCATCGATCCGCCGCGCCCGCCGCTGCAACCGGTCGCGCGCCCGAACATCTCGGCCATCAACGCCGTCATCGGGATTCCCCGTACTATGGCGTGACCGTGCTCGCGGTAGGTGGAGACCACCGCGTCCTCGGCGCTCAGCACGCCGAGCAGCCCGGCCGCCACAGCCTCCTCACCGACATACAAGTGCAGGAATCCTCGGATCTTCTCCTCGCTGTAGAGCCGCACGCACCGTTCCTCGAAGCGCCGGATCCGCACCATCTGACGAAGCAGTTCGATCCGTTCGTCGGGGGTGTCGGACGGAGTCGGGGAGGTGCCGGGCTGCGCGGCAGTCGGCGGGGAAGTGTCCGTATCGGCGGTTCCCGCGCTCATGTCGACGGCTCCAACGTCGACACATCACCCGCGGCGATGCCGGATTCCCGGGCGCGCAGCACGCGCCGGACCACCTTGCCGCTGCGGGTATGCGGCAACGCGTCGACGAAGTCGAGTTCCCGCGCTGCCACCGCGCCCAATGACTGCCTGTTGAACACCAGCAACTCGATGCGCAATTCCTCCGATGGGACGTGGCCGGCGCGCAGCACGACGAACGCCTTGATCCGCTGGCCGGCGACCGGATCGGGAACGCCGACGACAGCGGCCTCGGCGACCGCAGGATGCGACATGAGCACGCTCTCGACTTCGAAGGGACCGACCAGATGTCCCGCCGTCTTGATCACATCGTCGGCCCGTCCGACGAACCAGTAGTAGCCCTGCTCGTCGCGCCGGACCAGATCACCGGACAGGTACCAGTCGCCGGCGAACGTGGCAGCGTATCGTGCGGGCTCGTTCCAGTAGCCCCGAAACATCGACGGCCAGCCCTTGCGGATCGCCAGTTCCCCGATTTCGTCGTCGTCGGCGAATTCGACCGCGCCGTCGTGCACCTGCGCTCTTCCGTCAGGACCTCGTCGCAACACGGTCGCCTCGACACCCGGCAGTGACCGGCCCATCGATCCGGGACGAATCCGCTCGTCCGGCCGGGCGGCGATCATCATGGCTCCGGTCTCGGTCTGCCACCAGGTGTCGTGTGCGGGCCTGCCGAGCACGCGCTCGCTCCAGCGCACCACCGCCGCGTCCAGCGGCTCGCCGACACTGGCCACCAGGCGCAGGCTCGACAGGTCGCAGCCGAATGGCAGCGCGTCTCCGCGCCGGCGCAGCATCCGCAGGGCGGTGGGCGCGGTGTACCAGACCGCCACCCGCTGGGCCGAGAGGATCTCGTACCAGCGCCGGGCGTCGAACTCCGCCTCATCGCTGATCACCGTCGCGCCCAGCGCCAGCGGCGCGAGGACGCCGTAGGACATCCCGGTCACCCACCCGGGATCCGCGGTGCACCAGTAGAGATCCCCGGCGTGCAGATCGAGCACCTCGGCGGCTGTCGTCCGATGGGCGAGGATCGCGCCGTGGACGTGAATCGCACCCTTGGGTCTTCCGGTGGTGCCGCTGGTGAAATGCAGCAGGGCCATGTCTTCCGCCGTGGTGCCGGCCGCCTCGACGTCGGCATTCGCCTCCGACATCGCGGCGGGCAAATCGAGGACCTCCGAGGAGGCGCCGGCCGGGACGGAATCGGTGAGCAGGACGTGCCGAAGTGACGTCAGCGCGTCACGAATCGGAACGATCCGGCGGCGGTAGAGAGCCGACGAGGTGACAAGCACCTCCGCTGCCGCGATCGTGATCCGCTCCCGTACCGGCTCGGGGCCGAACGCCGGGAACAGCGGCACCACCACGGCGCCGGACTTCCACACGCCGAGGTACACGGCGTAGAGGTCCGGGCATCGGCCGAGCAGCACACACACTCGCGTGCCGCGCCCGATTCCGAGACCGTTGAGCACATCGGCGACCTTGCTGCCCGCTGCGGCGAGCTCGGCGTAGGTCAGCGTCACATCGGGCCCGTCCATGCGGAGCCAGCGCAGGGCCGGTTCGTCCGCCCGCGTTGTGCCCAGGTGGCGATCGACTGCCTCGTAGGCCATATTCAGCCGACCAGCCGCCGCTCGGTGGCGACCGTGGTCGGTGCGATCGGCGTTCATGGCACCACCTCCGTTCACCAGTCGACACCCGCGTCGTGCCGCACGGCAGGGGCCGAAGACCATATTCGAAGCTGCCTTGTGCCCTATGCCCGCGGCCTCGTCCCTGCAGGGAGCACCGGCCGATCTGCTCATCCCGGCATGCGATGACGTTGGTCCGCACCGCACAGGCACCATGCCTCTGACGAATCCTGGTAACGGCGAGCAGGCTCGACGACGAGCACGTGACGACAGCCAGTGAACCGTCGGATGATCGACGGAAGGAACGAAGCTCATGACATCGGCGCCGTTCGTACGACGAGATCGTCCGCAGCCGGTCTTCCGGGACCGGCGTGAGGCGGGTCGCGCTCTGGCGGAGCTGTTGCAGCACTATCGCGGCGAGCCGGACGTGATCGTGCTCGGACTGGCCCGCGGCGGTATGCCCGTGGCGGCGGAAGTGGCCGCGTCGCTCGGCGCCTCGCTGGATACGATCGTCGTGCGCAAACTCGGTGCGCCCGGCCATCCCGAATTCGCGATCGGCGCGCTGGCGGCGGACGGTCGCATCGTGATCAATGACGACATGGTCCGCGCGCTGGATCTGACGGCCGCGCAGGTGCGCGATATCGCGCGTGCGGAGGCGCAGGAGCTGGCGCGCCGGGAGGTTGCCTACCGTGCGGGGCGACGTCCGCCGGACATCGCGGGCCGCACCGTGATCCTCGTCGACGACGGACTGGCGACCGGCTCGAGCATGTTCGCCGCCGTCGACGCCATCAGGGCAAGCGAGGCAGCGCGCGTCGTGGTGGCCGTTCCGGCGGCGCCGGAGTCGACATGCCGCGAGTTCGAGGCGATCGTCGACGAGGTCGTGTGTGCCAGCATGCCCTCTCCGTTCTTCGCCGTCGGTGACTCCTTCTGGAACTTCACCCAGGTCACCGACGAGGAAGTGCGGGAACTGCTCGACTCGGCCGGGACCGCGACGCCACCGGAAGTGCGCGCACCGGCCGAGGTGCTACGGGCCGCGGCGATTCCGTCGCCGGGCGGCCTGCCGCCCGGCGACGTCCTCGACGATCTGGTGGGACAGGCACATTTCGTCCTGATCGGGGAGAGTTCGCACGGCACACACGAGTTCTACGCCGCGCGTGCGGCCATCACACGGATCCTGATCGAGGAGAAGGGCTTCGACGCCGTCGCCGCGGAGGCCGACTGGCCGGACGCGTACCGCGTCGACCGCTACGTACGCGGCTACGGCACCGATGACTCGGCAATGCAGGCGCTGGGCGGCTTCGAGCGCTTCCCCACCTGGATGTGGCGGAACACGGTGGTGCGCGACTTCGTGGCCTGGTTGCGCCTGCACAATACGGCGCGACAGCACACCGGCGGCAGATCGAGCGGGTTCTACGGACTCGACCTCTACAGCTTGCACCGCAGCATGCAGCACGTGGTCGCCTATCTGGAAACAGTGGACCCCGCTGCCGCTGAGCGAGCGCGTAGGCGCTACGGCTGTTTCGACCGCAATGTCGGCGAAGACGGCCAGGCGTACGGCTACGCCGCGGCCTTCGGTGCCGGTGAATCCTGCGAGGCGCAAGTCGTAGGCGAACTCGTCGACCTGCAACGCTCCGCCGCCGCGCACATCGACGTCCAGGACGGCGAAGCCCATTTCGCGGCGGTGCGCAACGCGGTCACCGTGCGCGACGCGGAGGCCTACTACCGCGCGATGTTCGGTCCGCGCGTCACATCGTGGAACCTGCGCGACGAGCACATGGCCGATACCCTCGATGCGCTGGCCGCACACCTGAGCCGGGCAGGCAGACCGGCGCGCATCGTGGTCTGGGCACACAATTCCCATGTAGGGGATGCTCGCGCCACCGAACTCGGCGCCGACGGCCAGCTCTCCCTCGGCCAGCTGGTGCGCGAAAGGCACGCGGACGACTGCCGGATCATCGGCTTCACCACCAGCCACGGCAGCGTGACCGCGGCCGACCGCTGGGACGGCCCAGCCCGGCACAAGCGGGTGCGCACGGCGCTTGCGTGCAGCTCGGAGGAACTACTGCACGACACCGGGATTCCGGATTTCACCCTCCGGACGGACCGGCCGGGCGATGTGGCCGACGTGCTGCGCGCGCCACGGCTGGAACGCGCGATCGGTGTCATCTACCAGCCCGACACCGAACGCTACAGCCACTATTTCCACAGTCGCCTCGGCGAGCGCTACGACGCTGTCGTGCACATCGATGCCACCACAGCCGTCGAGCCGTTGGAGCCCGGAGCGCACTGGGATCCCGGACGCACCCCCGACACCTACCCGAGCGGCCTGTGAATCGGGCACTCACCGGCCGCATCCGCCGTCAGGCGGGTTCGGTGACGGGCAGGGAGTCGGCGCAGACGGCTCCGACGAACTCGCCCACCGTGCTGTCCGGCAGATGACGGGACAGGTCGGCCTCGGTGATGATGCCGACCAGAACACCGTGGTCGAGGACCGGCAGCCGCCGGACCTGGTGGTGCTCCATGGTGCGCAGGATGTCGTCGAGGTCCGCGGTGACCTCGACGGTGTGCATGTTCTCGGCGCCCTGAGCCATCTCGCCGGCCATGGTCGTCCGCGGGTTCCCGCCGGTGCCGACCACTTTCACGGCGATATCGCGATCGGTGACGATCCCGACGGGATGCCCCTCGCCGTCACAGACGGGGAGCGCGCCGACGCCGAGTCGGCGCATGCGTTCGGCTGCCGTGCTCATCGAATCCCGCACGCCGATGTGGGCTACATCGGGCCGCATGATCTCGGACGCAGTTGTCATGTCGGTGTTTGTCATGTCGTTGTCCGCCTTCCTGTCGTTCCGCGATGCTTTCGGCCCTATCTTCGAACCGACCGGCAGGCTCGGACAGGGTAGAAAGTCACCGCACGGGTCACCCGCCGGGCGAGACGCGAAGATCGGCGCTCAGAGCGCGGCGGTGTCCGCGGCCGGGTCCGTGGTCATGGTCCAGGTCTGCCCCGAGCCCAGGACTCGCTCCACGCCCTCCACGCAGACCCGGATCGGGGCGGCGGTGCTGTGGTGCAGCCGCAGCGTGATGCTGGTGTGGGTCAGCACGATGGTCACCGGCTGGCCGCGGAAGGACACGGTGAACTCGGTCTCGCGCAGTTCGGCAGGCAGCACCGGATGCAACACCAGCATGTCGTCGCGCGTCTCGAGGCCGCCGTAGCAGCGGATGATCATGTCGGCCGTGCCCGCCATCGCCCCGATGTGCACCCCTTCCCTGGTCGTCCCGCCCTGGGTGTCGTCGAGGTCGGCGGCCAGGGCCTGGCTGAACATCCGCCAGGACGCGACACGATCGGTACGGGCCAGCACCCAGGCGTGCGCGAGCCTGCTCAGTGTGGACCCGTGGCTGGTGCGGGCGAGGTAGTAGGAGACCGTTCGCGGAATGAGTTCGCCCGGCAGGGCATAGCCCAGATGGGCGAACACCATCCTGAGCTCCTCGGCGGAGAACAGGTAGAACAGCATCAGCACGTCGGCCTGTTTGGACAGCTTGTACCGATCGGTGCTGTCGCCCTCGGCGTTCAGGATCAGGTCGAGCCGCTCCACATTGCCGTAGCGGGCGCGATAGCGGTCCCAGTCGAATTCCTCGAGGTCCTCGTAACCGTCGAACTGGGAGATGATGCCGTCGCGATGGAACGGCACACGCAGCCTGCGGCTGACATGATCCCACCGGGACGGCTCGTCGGCGGCGACGTGCAGGCGCTGTCGCAGGGGTGCGCAGTCGGCGCCGTCGAGCAGGCGCACGACATCGCCTGCCCGCGTCAGCACCCACGAGGCGAGCACATTGGTGTAGGTGTTGTTGCGCACGCCGCGTTTCGGCCGCTGCGGGTAGCCGTCGTGGTATTCGTCGGGCCCCATCACGCCGTCGATGTCGAAGCGGCCCGACGCCGGGTCGAGTACGGCCATCTCGGCGAACAGCCGGGCGACCTCCACGATGATCTCGGCGCCGCAATCGATGAGAAATCGCTGGTCGGCGGTGGTCTGGTAGTACTGCCAGACGCTGTAGGCCAGGGCGAGCCCGACATGGCGCTGCCGGAAGGAGTTGTCCGGCATCCACCGGCCGGTGCGCGGATTGAACAACTCGGTCGGGGTCTCCTCCCGCCCGTCGCTTCCGCTCTGCCACGGAAAGAGGGCGCCCGCCCATCCGGCGGTGCGGGCCGCGACCTGGGCGCGCTCGAGTCGTCGATATCGGTACCACAGGGCCGCTCGGGTGAGTTCCGGCCGCCGCAGCGTCAGCATCGGATGGACGAATATCTCGTCCCAGAAGATGTGGCCGCGATATGCCTCGCCGTGCAGTCCGCGCGCGGGCAGTCCGACATCGCGATCGGGACCGGCGTCGACGACGGATTGGAGGACGTGGAAGACGTGCAGGTTGAGCGCCAGCTGGGAGGTGCCGCCGTCGCGGAGCCGGATCTCGAAGCGCTCCCACAATCGCGCCCAGGCGTCGACCTGGGCGGCCAGTAGGTCGGAGAAGTGCGGGGCGCGCCCGATCCGGGAGGCCGCGTCGAGGGCGGGCGTGGATATCCCGCGATCACGGGAGGTCGCGATCGCGGCGATCTTCTCGACGACGACCGGCGTGCCGGAGGTCAGCCGCACAGTGAGTTCGTGGCCGGGCCGCAGAGGCTCGGTCAGCGCCCGGCGCCGCGTCACCGGCGCCTCGGTACGGGTGCGCGCCGCCAGGGCGAGCCCGATCCCGGACTGCTCGGTCGCGGTCTCGTACAGCACGGTGTACCGGTCGAGTTCGCGATAGGTGCCCTTCTCGAGATGCTCGGCGCGTAACAACCTGTCCGCGGCGACATTTCGGTTCGCGACGGCAGCCTCGATCGCCGAGGTGATCACCACCTCGCCGGTCCAGTTCTCGGCCTCGAGGGTGAGTTCGAGCGCCGCCAGGTGCGGATCGGCCAGCGAATGGAAGCGGCGCGTGACCACGCGGGTGCGCCGCCCCGCGTCGTCCTGGTAGGTGTCGGCGAAGGTCGTGACGCCGGTGCGCAGATCCAGCTCGCGGCGATGCGATATCGATGCCGGCGAACCCGGCTCGAATACCGGACCGTCGCCCGCACGGACGGTGAGGAAGGTCCAATCCGGAGTGTTGACCAGGTGCTCGGTCTCCACGACGCGATCACCGAGGTCGGAGGTGCAGCGGTTGTAGACACCGGCGATGTAGGTGCCGGGATAGTGCACCGCGTCGCACACGCTGCCGGGGACCGAGCCGCGGGACGCCCAGTACCCGTTGCCCGTGGTGCACAACGCTTCCCGCGTGCCCTCCTGGGTCGAGACGAAGTCGTCGTACACCAGGCTCCAGCCGTCCGGGCCGCCCACCGCGGCGCCGCCACCCCACCGATCCGCGGCCGAGCCGCGCGCGCCGGGCACGGGGCCGGTCAGCTCGAGCCGGCTCAGATCGGTGACGACGAGGTCGGCGCCCGCGGCGGCCAGCTCGGTGCCGCCGCCCCGGCGATCCACCCCGATCACCCGCCCGAAACCACCGGCGGCCGCCGCGCGCACGCCGCTGGTGGCGTCTTCGACGACGACGATGTCGATCGGCGGAAGGCGCAGCCTGCGTGCCGCCTCGAGGAACATGGCGGGGTCGGGCTTGCCCGCCAGGTGCAAGCGCAGCGCATCGGTGCCGTCCACGCGGACGGTGAACAGATCTTCCAGCCCGGCCGTGCGCAGAAGGGCCACGCTGTTCCGGCTGGCCGTCACCAGTGCCGTGGGCACCCGGGCCGCGCGGAGCCGGGCCAGCAGTTCCGCCGCGTCGGGAAAGACCCGCACGCCCACCCGTGCCAGCTCGTCGGCGAACAGCTCTTGTTTGCGCCTGGCCATTCCGGCGACGGTCACTGTCGCCGAATCGTCCTCCGGGCTGCCCTCCGGCACGGTGATGTCCCGAGAAGCCAGAAATGCGCGTACGCCGTCCTCGCGGGTGCGGCCGTCGACCCAGGTGCGGTAGTCGTGGTCGGCGTCGAAGCCGCGATCCGGTCGGCCCAGCGCCGGTAGAACTTCGTCGAACAGCGCCTTCCACGCCGCCGCGTGTACCGCGGCGGTGTCGGTGACCACGCCGTCCATGTCGAAGATCACCGCGCCGTGGTCGTCGGCTGTCCGCCCCCACGAAGTGGGTAGGTTCTTCAGCCGCACGGCACACCTCGCTCCCTCGCGTCTCCACTGGTATCGATCATGCCTCGATTCGACCGGTCCGGGCGCCGAGAATGGAGAGACGCGGAACGTCCTCGGACAGGAGAGCTGATGAACGCACGGATTCCTGATGAGACGACAGTGCGCGCGGCCCTGGAAAGGGCCGGGCGTGCGCCCTCGCTGCACAACAGCCAGCCGTGGCGGTGGCGGTGGCACGGAACGACGGTCGCCCTCCATGTCGACACCACGCGAGTGCTACCCGCCACCGATGCCTTCGCTCGGCAGGGGGTACTCGCCTGCGGGGTCGTTCTGCATCACGCCACCGCGGCTTTCGCCGCACTCGGCCTGCAGGTGCGCATCGACCGCTTCCCCGAGCCCACCGATCGCCGGCATGTGGCCTCACTCGAGTTCCGGGACAGGCGCGAGCCCACCGAAGGCGAACTGGACCTCGCCGCCGCGATCGACCGCCGCTACACCGATCGGGCGCCGTTCGCGGCCCTGGACCGTTGGCCCTATCTGTTCCCCGTCCTGGAGTCGGCGTGTCGCGCCTTCTGGACGACGCCGACACCGATCGGCGACGACCTCAGGGAGGAACTGGATCGGCTGTCGTGGATCTCGGCGGCCACGCGGCAGCGGGACCCGGCATACCAGATCGAGGCGCGCGAATGGCTCGGCGGATCGGCGCCGGGATCCGGGATTCCGGCCGCGGCGTTGCCGTCCGCGCAGGACGCGGGCCGGGTGCCGATCAATCGGAGGTTCCCGGCCGGCACTGCCGACGCGGGCTGCGAAGAACAGGACCGAGCACAGCTGCTGTTGCTCTCGACGCCCGACGACACCCCGGAATCGCTGTTGTCCTGTGGTGAGGCGCTGTCGACAGTGCTGCTGGAATGCACCCGCCATGGTGCCTCCACGTGCGTGCTGACCCACCTCACGGAATTGCCCGGAACGCGCTCGCAGGTCCGCTTGCTGACCCGCACCAGAAGCCCGCAGGTCTTCGTTCGGGTGGGTGTGGCGACCGCGCCGCCGCCGCCGCGAACTCCCCGCCGCCCGGTCGAGGACGTGCTCGAGGTGGGATGAGAGGTCACCGGTCCCGGTCGGGCCATCGGGCGTCGTCATGCGGCCTGCTCGGCCGCGGGCTCGCGGGGCCCCTGGTCGAGCCGGAACGGCGGATACTCGTCGCGCATCAGCGCCGCGTACACCAGCACCCGGTACAGCCAGCGGTTGATGCCCATCACGAAGTCGAACAACGATCGCGGATACCGGCCGGTGAACAGCAGCGTGACGGCGGCGATCAGGACCAGGACACCGATCAACGGGAGGCCGCGAGTCGCGCCGCCGGACCCGTCCGAGCCGAACACCGGTCCGCCCGCCGTCAGCGCCAGGACCACCAGGTAGTGCGGGATGGCCAGCAACCACCACTTCACCAGGACTTTCCACCGCGACAATCGCTCGGGGTAGGCCACCTGCAAGTCGCAGGGGTAGTCGGTCGGACCGAGTGTGAACGGGGGATACCGGTCGGTGCCCAGCACGGCGTAGGTGTAGAACTGCACCCGCCAATTCCAGCGCAGCACTCCCACATTGAAGTCGAACAGCGCGCGCGGATACCGGCCGGTGAACAGGATCGCGATCCCCGCTATCGGCGTGAGCACGGCGAAGGCGATCCACAGGAACACCAGGACGAGATAGTGCGGAAGCGCGAGCAGCCACTTGACCAGCCACAGCCAGCGCGACAGCGGTGAGTCGAGGTCGCCTCGCAGGGACAGCGGAGCGCCGGGTGCGGGTTCGGTATCCATGGCAGTCGTCCTCCGGATCTCGTCGGTCGGCAGCGGGTGATCACCAGCGGATTCAGCATGCCCGTTCCGAAGGCCGGACACGAGAGCTGTCGGTCGCATGTCGGGGACGGGGAATCACCGCCGCGTCGCCGGTCGGCTCGTCCCGGCGGCGCCGATATCGGTCAGACTGGGGAGATGACTGTCTCGACGGCAGACCTACTGGCGATCAACCAGGTGATCGGCTTACACGGGCACCTCAGTGACGTCGGCGCTTTCGAGCGCTTCGGCGAAGTCTTCTCCGACGACGTCACCTACGACCTCACCGCCTTCGACGCGGGCGTGGTGCACGGACATGCCGCCCTTGCCGATCTCGCCCGCGCCCTCGGCGATCGCAACCCGGTGGGCCACCATGTCACCAATGTGGTCGTCACCCACTGCGCGGGCGATGCCGCCACCGCACTGTCCAAGGGCCTGGTGGTCTACGCGGAGGGCACGTTCGCCAGCGTCGTCTATCACGACACCCTCCGGAGAACACCCGGCGGCTGGCGCATCGTCCACCGACGTGTCACCCCACGGCGGCGGCCACTTCAACCGTGAGCTACTGATCGAGGCCGGGCTCCATCGGAGTTCGCGCCGGCTGCCCGAGGCGCCGGAGTTCGGCGAGCACCGTGCGCACGACCCGCGGGACAGCAGCCGCGACGGGCGCGGACAGCCCGGCGCCGAGGTGGAAGGACGCCGCTTCCACGGCTATGACGACGAGCTCGCGGGGAACCCGGCCCAAGGCGCGGCCGAGGAGCAGCGCATCGGGGATGCCTAGGGCGTGCGAGCTGGTGGGGTACGTGCCGCCCGGCAGCGAGTCGACGCCGGTGCGCCGGATGCGGCCGGGGGTGGCCGGCTCGCACCGCACGGCGTCGACGACCACGGCCAGTTCGACGCCGGTCCAGGCGTCGAGCAGACCGGTGGGTTCGCCGTCGCACACCGTCACCGCGACACCGGGCAGGTCCAGGCGTGCCAGCTCACGCGCCACGCTCGGGCCGACGCCGTCGTCGCCGCGGTAGTCGTTGCCGACGCCGATGACCGCGGCGCGCGCCCCGGTCACCGGCGCGTCACCTGCAGCTCGAGGAAATGCGCCGAGCAGGAGATACACGGGTCGTAATTGCGGATCGTGCGTTCGCACAGGGCGGTGAGCGCGGCGTCGTCGAGGCCGAGACCGGCTTCGACGGCCCGGCGCAGGTCGTCCTCGATGACGCTCTGGTTCTGCGATGTCGGCGGAATGATCGTCGCGGACTCGACGGTGCCCTCGGCATCGATCGCGTAGCGGTGGTAGAGCAGCCCGCGCGGCGCCTCGCTGACCCCGTGGCCGATCCCGGCTCGCGACGGGGCGGGCACCGCGGGGCGCGCCGGAACCGTGTAGGCGGCGATCAGCCGCAGCGCCTCGTCGAGGGCGTAGACGACTTCGACAGCGCGAACCAGGATGCTGCGGAACGGATTCCGGCACTCGTCACCGAGCCCGATATCGGCGGCCACCCGGCGGGCCAGCGGCGAGAGCTGGTGGGAGTTGAGCGTGTAGCGGGCCAGCGGTCCGGTCAGGTAGGGCGCACCGTCGAGCAGCGCGTGCAGCGCGGTGGAATGCGGCACCTGCTGTTCGCTGACGTGTGCGGGAAACTCGCGCGCCGGGAACCGCAGGCCGGTGCTGGTGTGCACGTCACCGGCTTCGATGGCGTAGCGGTCGGGGTCGATGGCGGCGAGCAGATGGTGGTCGAGCTCCACGTCGGGGAACTCGAACCCGGCGATCCGGTGCGCCGTTTCGACGGCGTGGTCGAGTGCCCGGCGCAGCTGGTCGGCGAGCGCGTCCAGCTGGGCGCGCGCCGGAACGGCGTAGAACCCGCCGACTCGCACGTTGACGGGGTGAATCGGCCGGCCGCCGAGGAGTTCGAGCAGGCTGTTGCCCGCTTTCTTCACGGCCAGGCCCTGTTCGACGAGGTCACGATCGCGCGTGGCGAGGGTGATCGCGTCGGGACAGCCGAGGAAGTCGGGAATGTGCAGCAGATGGATGTGCAGCGCATGGCTCGAGATCCATTCGCCGCAGTACATCAGCCTGCGCAGATCGGCCAGCGGTCGATCCAGTTCGATCCCGCAGGCCTGCTCGATCGCGTTGCAGGCGCTGACCTGGTAGGCCACCGGGCAGATTCCGCAGATGCGCGAGGTGATGTCCGGCGGCTCGGTGTAGGCGCGACCGCGCAGGAAGGCCTCGAAGAAGCGCGGTGGCTCGTAGATGTTCAGCTCGGCGCTTTCGACGGTGTCGCCGCTGACGGTGATCCGCAGTGCGCCTTCGCCTTCCACGCGTGTCAGCGAGCCGACACGCAGCTGCCTACTCCGGTGACTCATGCTGGTCCCTCTCCGCGAACTCCGGTTCGGCGGCGGCGAATGTGCTGAACACCCGGTCGACCTCGACCGCGGACATGCCGTTGATACGCAGAATGGGCAGCAGGGCACCGACATTCGGCTTGGCCATCGGCCCGAAGCAGCCGAAGCAGCCGCGGTGGTAGGCCGGGCACAGGGCGCCGCATCCCGCCTGGGTGACCGGGCCGAGGCAGGGAATCCCGTCGGCGACCATCACGCAGGTCGTCCCGCGCCGTTTGCATTCGGTGCACACGCTGGTGTTCGGCAGGTCGGGGGCGCGCCCGGCCAGCAGGGCGGTCAGCGTCTCGAGCAGCTGACCGCGGTCGATGGGGCAGCCACGCAGCTCGAAATCGACCGGCACGTGCTCGGAGATCGAGGTCGAGGTGGCGAGGGTGGCGATGTACTGCGGGTCGGCGTAGACGACGGAGGTGAACTCGGTGACGTCGGCGAAGTTGCGCAGAGCCTGAATCCCGCCGTGGGTGGCGCAGGCTCCGATCGCGACCAGGATCCGCGACTGCTCCCGGATCTCCACGATCCGGCGCTGTTCCTCCGGTGTGGTGATGGAGCCCTCCACCAGCGACACGTCGTAGGGGCCGGGTTCCACCGCGCTGGACGCCTCGAGGAAATGGGCGATCCGGATCCGGCCGGCGAGGGCCAGCAGTTCGTCCTCGCAGTCGAGGAGGCTGAGCTGGCAGCCGTCGCAGGAGGTGAACTTCCACACCGCCAGTGTCGGAGTGTCCATCTTCGGGGTGTCCATCACAGCTCCCGGACGGCCAGTAGTGGCCCGGCCACGCCGTAGTCGACGATCGGGCCGTCGCGGCAGACGAGCAGCGGGCCGAGTTGGCAGTGACCGCAGCGGCCGATGCCGCACTGCATGTTCCGTTCCAGCGACACCCGGATGTCGCTCGCGGGGATCGCGCGGCGCAGCAGCGTCTGGGCGCACAGACGCATCATCCGTTCCGGCCCGCACAGGAAGGCCGTGGTGCTTCCGGGATCCAGATCCAGCCGGCTCAACGGCTCGGTGACGAACCCGACCGGCCCGGTCCAGCCCGGCGCGGAGCGATCGACCGTTCGATGCAGTTCGATCCGTTCCCCGCTCGCCCAGCGGTCCTGGTCGCCGCGGAAGAGCATGTCCGCCGGGGTCCGAGCGCCGGTGACCAGGATGACGCGGCGGTAGTCCTCGCGGCGGGCCAGTGCCGCGAGCACCACCGGCCGCAGCGGCGCCAGCCCGACCCCGCCGCCGATGACGAGCAGATCACGGCCGACCGCGGATTCCGGATCCCACCCGGTGCCGAACGGTCCGCGCACACCGATGACCCCACCGATCGGTGTCTCGCGCAGCGCGTGGCTCACCGCCCCGACCGCGCGCACGGTGTGTTCCAGCACCGTGTCCGCGGCGGTGGGGTCGCCGCTGACCGAGATCGCGATCTCACCCACCCCGTAGCTGTAGAG
>NZ_BAGA01000173.1 GCF_000308595.1 Nocardia higoensis NBRC 100133
CGAGGCCGTCGTGCAGTTGCGCGGCGCCGCGGGCGACCGGCAGGTCGCGGGCGCCCGGGTCGCGGTCGTCTCCAGCGGCGGTCTGACGCCGGGCGGAGCACTGTTGCTGCGCACCGCCTCCTGACCGCCCCGACACGATGGGCTTACCATGACACTCTCCGACTCCGACTTGACCGGTTCCCCATCGGCCGACACCGGTCGACCGGGCTCCGTCCACTCGGCCGACACCGGTCGACCGGGCTCCGTCCACTCGGCCGACACCGGTCGACCGGGCTCGGCTCACGAAGACTCCGCCTCAGTGGAGTCGGTCGTGGACCGATTCGGCGACAGCCCCGTTCCCGTGCTCGCCGACATCGACGGCATCCCGATGTCGGGTCTGATCGCGGAAGTTCCCCGGCCGCGCGCCGTGCTGGTGGCCCTGCACGGCGGAGCGACCAGCGCCGCCTATTTCGACTGCCCCGGCCACCCCGAGCTCTCCCTCATGCGCACGGCGGCACGCCTGGGCTTCACCGTGCTGGCGCTCGACCGCCCCGGTTACGGCGCATCCGCCCCCTTCGCCGAGGACATCGCTCCCGCCGAACGCCGGGTGGACCTGATCTACGCCTCGATCGAGCATCATCTCGCCGAGCGCCCACGCGGCGCGGGTGTGTTCCTGCTCGCCCATTCGGCCGGATGCGAACTGGCGCTGCGGATCGCCGCCGACGATCGTGGCGCCGGACTGCTCGGCCTCGAATTGGCGGGCACCGGCAGGCTGCACCAGCCGGTCGCGCAGGACATCCTCTGGGAGGACAAGGGCCCGCGCCCCTCGGCCTACGGCATCGGCAAACTGCTCTGGCATCCCGAACGCCTGTACTCGGCGTCGGTGCTGGGCGGGGCAAGCATCGCCGCACCCGGCCCGCGCACCGAGGCCGTCGCCGTGCGGGATTGGGCCGGACAGGAGTTCCCCGCACTCGCCGGGCAGGTGCGCATCCCGGTGCGCTTCACCGTCGGCGACCACGAGCGCGTCTGGCGCAACGACCCCGAGGAACTCACCGAGGTGGGCTCGCTCTTCTCCGCCTCCCCGCGGGTGGTCCTCAACTTCCAGCCCAATACCGGGCACAACATCAGCGTGGGACACACCGCCACCGCCTACCATCTGAAGTTGCTTTCGTTCGTCGAGGAATGCGTGGTCGCCGACGCAAACGGCGAATTCTCGGGTCCGGCGACGCAATTCGACGGCAGCGCCGTGGCGCGGCCGGGAACGGTGGACGATGGAACCCCTTGATCTGGCACTCGCGCTGCTGCGCGTCGTCATCGGCGTCACCATGATCGCGCACGGCGTCAACCATTGGATCGGCGGCGGCAAAATCGCCGGCACCGGCCGCTGGTTCGCCAGCCTCGGCCTGCGCAACGGTGTGCTCCAGGCGTGGCTGAGCGTGATCACCGAGATCGGCGCGGGCGTGCTGCTCGTCCTGGGGCTGCTCACCCCCCTCGCGGCCGCCGCAGTCATCTCGGTGATGCTGGTCGCCGGTCTGCTCGCCCACCGCAAGAACGGATTCTTCGTCTTCCGTGAGGGATACGAGTACGTCCTCGTGCTCGCCGTGGCCTGCCTGGCGCTCGGCCTCACCGGCCCCGGCGAACTGTCGATCGATCATCTCGCCGGCATCACCGTCGACGGCTGGGCCGGCGGCGGCATCGCCCTCGGCGTCGGCGTCCTCGGCACCGCGGCCCTGCTCGCGGTCTTCTACCGCCCCGAACCCGCCCCCACGGCGAACCAGACGACCTAGGAGGCGACGTGACGCGCGTCGGATTCATCGGACTCGGCAGCCAAGGCGGACCCATGGCCCGCCGCATCGTCGAGGCAGGCCACCCCACCACCCTGTGGGCCCGACGCGCGGCAAGCCTGGAACCCTTCGCCGACACAGCGGCGGCCATCGCACCAACACCCGCCGCCCTGGCCGCGCGATCCGATCTGGTCTGCCTGTGCGTGGTCGGCGACGACGACGTGCGCCAGGTCCTGTCCGGCCCCGACGGCGTGCTCGCCGGTCTCGCGCCGGGCTCGATCGTCGCCGTGCACGCCACCGTGCACCCCGACACCTGCCGCGAACTCGCGGAAACCACCGCCGCACAGGGCAGCACACTCATCGACGCGCCGGTCAGCGGCGGCGGCATGGGCGCGGCCGCGGGCACCCTGCTGGTGATGGTCGGCGGCCCCACCGACGCGGTCGAGCGCGCCCGCCCGGTCTTCGACAGCTACGCGAACCCCGTCGTCCATCTCGGCGACGTCGGCGCGGGCCAGACCGCCAAGCTCCTCAACAACCTGCTGTTCACGGCGAATCTCGCGACCTCCCGCGCCACCCTCACGCTCGGCGAACAGCTCGGCATCGGCGCGGACCGCCTCGGGGAGGTGATCAGCCACGGCACCGCCAACAGCTTCGCTCTCGGTCGGGTGGTCTCCGCGGGCGGCACGCTGGACCGGCTGGCCGCCCACGCGGGCAACCTCCTGCGCAAAGACGTCGGCCTGGTCGCCGAACTGGCCGACAAGTCGGGCGCGGACGCCGGAGTCGTGCTCCGCACAGCCGACGCCACGCTGGAGATGATGAACCACCCGCGCGGGTAGGGCATTCGAAGGAGCAGTCATGCGTATCGGTTTCGTCGGCGCGGGCCGGATGGGCCGGCCGATGGTCGCCCGGCTGGTGGCCGCCGGGCACGCAGTCCGTGTGCTCGGCCGCTCCGAGGGCGCTCGCGCAGAACTCGCCGATCTCGGCGCGACACCGGTCGATGACCTGCCCGCGGTCGCCGAAGCGGCCGAAGCCGTGGTGGTGTGCGTCTTCACCGACGATCAGGTCCGCGAAGTCTGCCTGGATGGGCCACTGCTGAGTGCCCTGCCCGCGGGTTCGGTGCTCATCGTGCACACCACCGGCAGTCCAGACACCGCGACTGCCCTGGCCGCCGCCACACCCGAGGGCGTGCACGTCGTCGACGCGCCTGTCAGCGGCGGACCGCACGACATCGCCGCCGCGAGGCTCACTGTCATGATCGGCGGGGACGAACGAGCGGTCGGCCTTGCCCAGCCGGTGCTGTCGGCCTACGGCGACCCGTTGGTCCACGTCGGCGCCCTCGGCTCGGGACAGCGCGTCAAGCTTGTGAACAATGCCCTGTTCACCGCCCAGATCGGTCTGATCGCGGAAGCGGTGCGCCTGGGCACCGCTCTCGGCGTAACAGAGGAGGCCCTGCTCTCGGCACTCCCGCACGCCAGTAGCGGCGGGCGCGCGCTCGCGAGCATCGCGGCCAAGGGGTCGGTCGCCGAATTCCACTCCTCAGTAGGCGAATTCGTCCGCAAGGACGTCACTGTGGCGCGTGCACTCGCCGCCGACCTCGGAGTGGATCTGGGCCTGCTCGACACCGCCATCGAGGCGGGCGCGGCCACAGACAGCGCGCCGCTCTCGCGCTGAGCTGCGCCGACCGCCATGCGGTCAGGCGGCAATTCACCTCATCGCGCGGCAGTCCCATGAGTTCGCCCAGATCCGCCATGTCCTGTCAGGATCTGTCGCTAATGTCCCACGCATGGACGCCGCACAGGTACAGAAGAAGCTCGAACTCACTGCTGACGAAGACTTCGTCCTCACGGCGTGGCAGTACCGGATGATGCAGCGCGACATCGCGGCCACGAAGGGCAAGCACCTTCCGTCCAAGCGCGAGGCTCGTAACCTCTTTCGCGACAACGCGGTAGCCGCCATCGCGCACCGCGACCAGGCGGACTGGTCCCCCGCCGTCGCCCAGGTCGTCCACCAGATCGCCGCCGATGGCGAGTCGCCGAATCTCGAGGCGCTCGAATCCGCCGGGCCGGAGATCTCCTCGGTGGTGACGAGAAGGTCGCGCGCTCTGCTGCTGCTCATCGACCTGTACGGCTTCGAGCCGTGGGTGGAGGGCAAGTGGGAAAAGGCCGTCCGCACCGAGCTTCTCTCCGCCGCGCACCAGTCGATGGGTCCCCTCCATCCCGAAGACCTCCCCGCTGTGGAGAACGCCTACCGAGACGCGATCAAGAAGCTGTCGAAGTCGAGCAACTGGACCAAATACGCGCTGCTGGCCGGCGCCGGACTCGGACTCGGCGTCCTGACCGGCGGCCTTGCCGCCCCCGCCATCGCCGGCGCATACGGAGCGATCGTTCTCGGCTATTCGGGAGCGGTCGCCACATCCGCGGGACTGGCCGCGATCGGCGGCGGCTCCCTCGCCGCCGGTGGCCTCGGCATGGCCGGTGGCGCCGCCCTCATCACCGGCTTCAGCGGTGCCGTAGGCGCCGGCGCGGTCACTCTCGCCGGCAAGGCCACCGGATTCACCGCCGCGCGCATCGCCGCCGACGCCATCCGACTCCACGTCGTGACCCAGTTGGTGCTTCGCGATGTCGACGGCAACGAGGAAGCGGCGAAGGCAGTCATCGTCAGCCTCCGCGAGCGAGTCACAACCCTGGGCAAAACCGTCGTCACACTGGCCGAACGCATCGAGACCCTGCGTGCGCAGCTCGACGTCAAACAGGCCGAGTTGAACGCGGAGCGGGAGCAACGCCTGGCAGCCGAAGATCGCCTCGCCCGATTCCGGGTCGTCGCCGACCGGCTCAAAGAACGCGTCACCGGCCCCGAAGACGATGAACTCCAGGCCTGGCTCACCGAACTCGAGGTCCTCGAGGAAGAGAAGAAGACCATCGAGACCCTCGCTCAGGGCGTCGGAGTCCTCGCAGACGACCTGGAGCACACCACGTGAGCATCACCGGCGGCACCTCCAACGATCAGCCCTCACCGATCGATGACGACTATGTCGGCAACTTGGACGCCCTCGCCCGCGACCTCGCCGACATCGAAAAGCTCGCCGCAGCCGCACTTTCCGACAAGCCGGTCGACCACGCCCTGGCCGAACGCGTCTCGAGCACCCCGACCGGCCTGACCTATTCCGATCTCACATCCCACCATCGGCACCGACGCAAAGCCGAGGGATGGGGCGAGGCCGATCTGGCCGACATCCTCGACTCGATCGCGCTCGCGCAACTCGATGGCTGGCGGGCGGCGCAACGGCTTCCGTGGCGACGAGGCGACCTGGTGGTCGTCGGTGTCTCCGCGCTCATCGGCGCGCTGGCGAGCCTCTACGACGACCACGTCGACAGCGCGCTGCTCAGCGGCTTGGCGTTGTTGAAGAAGACGGATCTGGTGCGCCGGTGGGAGCGGCAAACCGCTCGACTCCCCATCGACTACACCGGACCGAACTTCGGCGGCCCGGCACATCGCGTCCGGTCGGCCGGCCACGACATCGGCCGGTTCTTCACCGCCCTCGACCAGATCCGCACCGGAACCTTCGAAGGGACGTGGTGGGACGACGGACAGCGCATGGTCACCCAGGTCACGGCAACTCGCTCCGGTCTGCCGTTCCAGCAAGCCCCCGAACCGCATACGGCTGTCGCGCTTCTGATGAAGCACTGGGTCGCCGACTTCGTGACCCCGATGAGCCTTCCGCTGCCGGGCTGGACGCTTCTGTGCGAAATGTCGAACCGCGACCTACGGGCGTTCGCCAACGACGCTTACGCGGGCTCGAACACCGGCGACGGGCTGAACCTCCGCTCCGGAATCGTGACCCCTGGTCTCGGGATGCTCGCGACCGAGGTCGTCATCCGCACCCACTCACACCTCGACGCCTACCGCTCCACAGGCAGCACACGCTTGGCGACCGCCGCAGCGGCCAAACACACAGAAATGCTGATCGCCGCGCACGCCGCGGCCGGAGCGATCAGTCTGTCGAAGACCGCCGCAGCAGCAGTTGCCGGTGACGCCATCGGCGCCGCTCGCACTCTCAACATTCCAGTTCTGATGCGGATCGGCATGCTGGCGTTGAAAGTCCGCGCCGATGCCGTAGCTCGTGCAGACGCGGGAACGCCGTCGTGGGAACAGTTACTCGCTGCCGAAGCGGCTACGTGGACCCTGCCCGAGGCGTTGGCCATTGCGGACCTGTTGAACGATCCCGCTCGGCAATCGCTCGAGGACGACCCGATCGGCAGGAACTGACAGCGGACGCATGGAGCCTCTTCGATCGACACCCCCGCGCGCCTGTTTCACGCGCCTCCTATCCGGGGAGAGTAGCCAGTGAGTGAGGTTCCCCGCATTGTCGGAGGTGAGCTTCGCCGACTCCGGGGCATCACTATTGCGCTTTGTTCGGGCGAGGATGCTGCGTGCTCCCATCCCGATAGCCTTGCCGGCCAATGCTGCTCCCAGAACGACCACCGGATACAGCAGCCAGGCGCGGACGGTGCCGCGCTGCCGTCTCGCCCGAGATCGAACACTCCACACCGGCCATGCCACCAGAGCGACCGTCGCGGTGATGGCGCCTTCTCGACATCCGCAGGCAGGGTCGGCGGGATCAAGATGGGCAGGGTTAGACGAAGGTGACATGGGCGCTGCTCCTGATGATTCCGACCTGGAGCGGTGACAGGTGGTCGCCTTCGATCTTCTTCTCGTACATCAAATCCTGGGGTGTGGAATTGACGTGCCCGAGCAGGCCGAGCGCATGGCAGATCTCGTGCGCGACCAGCCGCTTCTGATAGAAGGGGTTTGCGATGCCCGTGACCGGATTCGGCAGCGCGGTCACGGGTGGGAAGGGCGCCGGGGGTTGCGCGACTCCGCCTCGGTCGTCCGCGATGACCTCCGGCACGACCCGGTCACGTTCGACCACAACCCAATCCACGAACGGGCCACCGGATGCCCCGATCGTTTGACCGGGGCCATCGTAGCCGACCTCGCGGATGATGTAGATGACTATCGGAGCGCCGATCGAGAACAGTGAGCTGATGCTGGACTGGAACATTCGCAGAGTGGACCACTGGTACCAGGTGCCTTTCAGCCACGCCTCATCCAGGATCAACTCCACCTCGGTCCCCATCCTCGAGGCGTCCTCGGGCGGATCGATGATCGGCTCGTGGTAGGTCACGTGTATCCGAATCTTCGCCCGGGCCTCCAGGATGCGCGCAGTCTCATCCATGACCGGACGTAGGTGACGTTCGAACGCCAGCGGGATACTTCCCTCGCAGAGCGGCACGACGTGGACGCGCAGATGTTTGGTGATACGGATGCCGACCAGACCCGCTACTCCGTCGGCAAGTCCCACGGCGTAGCTGATTATCCAGGCCACCAACCGGATGATGGCGCGCAGCAACCCGCCGAAAAATGGCAAAGCCAAGATGGCGTTGAGGATGGTCGCCAGCACACTCCAGACCGCGACGATAACCTCGCATATGGTCCGGATGATCTTCTGCCAAATCGTCGTTACGATGCGAACGATGAACGTCACGAGTGAGCACAGCCAACTCAGCGGCCAAGGCCACTTCTTACAACGTTTCTCCTGCTTCCGTACCTCCTCGACGACGGTCGTCTCGATCCAGTCCTCGACCTCACGGCAAATCTCCAACGCAACCTCCCAGGTCGAACAATGCCTCCGCGTCAGTGTCATCGCCACGGAACCGACCAGCACGCGTAGAGCACTACCTGATTTCGGAGGCAGTTGCGTCCGCCAAACGCGGTAGCCACGGTAGGCCCTTGGGAGTGCCCTTAAAGCCACTTAAGGCCAGAGGGCTGCTGCACAGATAGGTGGCAAGCTGTCACAGATCGTGCAGCCGCCGTTCGATTCACCCCCGTGAGACTGTTTGCGCGTCTCCTACGCTGGGAGCGTGGCCAGTTCCCCCTTTCTCCCCGAGACCATCGAATACGCGCTCGACAAGGCATGCCGTAGGGCCGGAGTCGATCCGTCGGACGCGGTGATGTTGCGATTGGGTGAGAACGTGCTCTATCGGCTGGCCTCGGTACCGGTGGTGGTCCGGATCGCACGCGGACCTGCGTATCGGATGGATGCGTGCAAGGAGATCGCGGTCGCGAGTTGGCTCGCCTCGCAGGGGATCGCTGGTGCGAGAGTGTTCGAGCTCGGTTGTGAGCAGCCGCTCGATGTCAATGGGCTTCCGGTGACGTTCTGGTCGGTGCTGGCCGGCCGCCCCGGTAATGACGAGGACTCGGAGGCACTGGGCAAGGTACTCCTTACCCTGCACGGATTGGATCGACCGTCATTCGATCTCCCGAGTGTGGAGCCCTTCGGCCGGATGGCAGCCCGTTTGGCTTCCGCACCGATTCCGCGAGCCGACAGCGACCTGCTTCGGCACCGGGTGGCCCAACTGACGGATGAGCTGGCCGCTCTGCGATTCCAGCTGCCATCGGTGGCCGTACACGGAGACGCGCACGTCGGCAACCTCATGATCGTCGACGGTTCACCGGTGTTGATCGACTTCGAGACGTTTGCCTGGGGACCGGCAGAATGGGATCTGGCCAAAATCGCCGCCGAGTGCAGCGTAGGTATGGTCGACCGCCGTCACTATGACGCGTTCGCCACCGCGTACGGTCACGACGTCACTACCTGGTCGGGCTGGCCCGTTCTGCGAGATATCCAGCGCGTCAAGATGGTGAGCTGGCTCGCGCAGAACATCGAGCACTCCGCGCGGGTTCGCGACGAGTACGCGAAGCGAATCGAGACCATCCGCACCGGCGTCGTGGCCGCCCCGTGGCGCGGGTTCTGAATCAGTGCGTTTACGTCGGATGGTATCTCCGTGTGCCATCGTGGAACTCGTCGAACTGCGACGTGTGGTCGGCTCCTCGCGGCAGCCGTTGTCGGAAATCGTTGACGTAGTGAGCAAATCGCGCTGAGCGCAAGCCGGTCGCTTGGCGCACTGCTGTGGTTGCCAGGTTACTCGCGGCGTCGAGATCCCCTGCGAGTAGCGCGACCTGTGATGCGACGATTCCGAGGAATGCGGCGGTACGTGCCGGTGTGGTGTCGAGGATGGCGACTTCAAGGCAGCGCGCGGCTTCGGCCGGCATGCCGAGGTCGCGGAAGCAATGCGCGGTGTCCCCGGCCAGTTCGGCATGGTCGTAATAGGCAATCCAGACTGGTTCGTCGGCGCGGCGGGATTCGATCAGCTGTTCGGCACGCAAGATCGCAGCGACGGCGCCGCTTCGGTCGGAGAGGCTGGACAGGGCGCGTGCTTCCATCATCACGCACATCGTCTCCACCGCTGCGCTCCCACAGCGGTGGAGAGCCGTACGGGCCGCGCGGGCATACATCAACGCATCATCGAAATGCCCCAGGAAGTTCGCTTGATGCGACAGATTGGCCAGCATCTGCGCACCCAACAGGCGATCACCGGCCTCCTGCGCGAGGCGTAGCGCCTGCACGAAGTACCGGGAAGCGGCCGCGTGGCGTCCCGTGTCGTAGCTGCTCCAGCCCAGCAGTTGGACGGTCTCGGCCGCGGCGGCGAATATCTCGCGCCGCGCCTGTCCGGGATGGACGGCATGTAGATGAGGGATGACATCCGATCTGAAGAACTGGACCAATGCACGGTATACGTGACCTCCGCCGCGCTGGAAGTCCTGCGCCTTGATCCGGCTTACAGTGCTGCGAATCTCTTGTGCGACATCGACAGCGAACAGCGGCTGGGACCGGATGCGATCCGGTGACTCACCGAACAAGTACCCGGTCACGACCTGTGCCCCCGCGATCCCGGTGAGCGGTGAGGCTCGGAGGTCGCCGTCTGTGTCGTCATCGAGCGACGCCAGATCATCCAGTAGGGCAATGGCGTCCGCGACCTCGCGCTGAAAAGTATTGCCCTGGCTCAGCGGATCGCCGCCGTACGGGATCGCGAGCACACGTGACAGCAACCGCGCGTGAAATTCATCAGGGCGGACCTTGCCGTTTTCCCATCTGGAGATCGCGATCCGCAGGCTCGAAGCGGACATCAGGCCGACGCCCTGCTCGGTTGCTGCCGCCGTGAGGGCCGCGATCAACACCGGCACGGTCCACCCCCGTGCCCTTCGCGCCTCTCGGATGTCCTCGCCCCGCATTCCCACCTCTGTGTCCATCGCTGTCGCGGTTGCCAATACCTGCTACCTGGTGACGCGCCGAGCAGATCGGTGACGGTGATCGCATCACACTACCGCGATGAAATCGCCCGCTCACAGAGGAATTGGGTACGTTGCCAGCGAATTCGTCTCACCTCCAAGCGATCTGCCAAGCGACGCGGACCTTGTCGACATTGCTCGATCGACGATGCGCCGCAGCGATGCGACATCGCCGTCGTGGGCGGTGACGAGGATGCCTCTTCACTACACCACCCGCGAGATCGATCCTCGGCCTGCACGAAGCCTCGGCGGTTCAGCCCGCTGTCCGGTGGTACATGGCTCACCCGTCGACGCCGGCCAGGAGTTCCGTGTCCCGCTCTATACCGAGCAGTTCGCGGCTGATCCACACGTCGCATACACCCAGATGCGTGAGCGGTTCGGATCACTGGTGCCGGTATGGCTGGCGCCCGGTGTCCCGGCGACATTGGTGATCGGCTACTGGACCGCGTTGAAGATCCTGAACGACCCCGACCACTTCCCCGCCGACCCCCGCGCCTGGCAGCGCGACATCCCCGCGCAGTGCCCGGTATTGCCGATGATGCAGTGGCGTCCGAACGCCCTGCGCAGCAGCGGCATCGAGCACACCCGCTACCGCTCCGCCACCGTGGACGCCCTCGGCCGGGTGGACCTGCGCACCATCCATGCGCTGGTCGACCGGATCGCGGCGGCACTGATCACCAGGTTCTGCGGCGACGGTCGGGCCGATCTGCTCGGCGACTTCACCTTCCCCCTGGTGTTCGAGGTGATCAGCGAGTTGATCGGGTGCGACCCCGACATCAGCGAGCGGGCCGCCACCGGTATGGCGATGCTCTTCGACACCACCGATGCCGCTGAGGGAAACCGGCTCGCGGTGGAGGCGCTGGGTGAACTGGTCGGCCGCAAGCGCGCCCGGCCGGGGAACGACATCACGTCCTGGCTGCTGGCTCATCCCGCTGGTCTCGATGACGAGGAACTCGTCCACCAGCTGTTCACGCTCTATGCGGCGGCGAGTGAGCCGTTGACCAATCTGATCGTCAACACGGTGTCGTTGATGATGACCCGCCCGGATTTCGGAGGCAGGGTCGTCGGCGGCGAGGTCTCGACCCGTGACGCGCTCACCCATGTGCTGTTCCGTGACCCGCCGATCGCGAACTTCTGCATGAGCTATCCGCGTCAACCGCAACTCGTCGACGGCGTGTGGGTGCCGGCGCATCGGCCGATCGTGATCAGCCTGGCCGCCTGCAACAACGACCCGACTGTATTGGGCGGCAACATCTTCGGCAACGAATCGCATCTGGGGCTCGGCGCCGGAGCGCACCGCTGCCCTGCCCGCGCGCTCGCCGAACTGATCGCCGGTGCCGCGATCGACCAACTCCTCGATGCCCTGCCCGACATCGAGCTGGCAGTCCCCGCCGATCGGCTGCGGTGGCGGCCGGGGCCGTTCCATCGGTCTCTGGAAGCCCTGCCCGTCGTCTTCACACCTGTTCCGGCACTGTTCGTTTCGCCCGTCCGCTGAAAGCGAGGCAACCCCTGATGACCGATCTGCACTCCGCTCCTGTCGTGCTGGATGTGACCGGCGCCGATATCCCCGGCGAGGCCATCGGACTGCGCGCACGCGGTCCGCTGGTTCGCGTGGTGCTGCCCGGCGGCATCCCCGCGTGGGCGGTCACCGATCCCGAGGTGATCAAAGACCTGTTCACCGACTGGCGGGTGTCCAAGGACGCCCACCGGCATTGGCCGGAGTTCTCCGCCGGGACGATCCCGTCGGATTGGCCGCTGATCTCCTGGGTGTCGGTGCGCAACATGTTCACCGCCTACGGCATGGATCATCAACGGCTGCGCAAACTCGTCCTGCCCGCGTTCACCGCCCACCGCATCGCCGCACTGCGCCCGCGAATCGCTCGGATCACCAGGGAGCTGCTCGACGGGCTGGCCGCGCGACCGGCCGGCGAGGTGGTCGATCTGCGGGAGGAGTACGCCGCCCAGGTGCCGTTGCGGATGATCACCGAGCTCATGGGAGTCCCCACCGACCTGCGACCACGGCTGCGGGTCTGCGTCGGCGAACTCTTCTCCACCGTGTCCCGGCGCCACCCGCAGGACACCCACGGCGAGATGGTGGACATCCTGACCGCGCTCGTCACCCGCCGCCGCACCGACCCCGGCGACGATATGACCAGCATGCTGATCAGCCATCGCGACAATGGAGACCGACTCAGCGAGGAAGAACTCGTCCACACCCTATTTCTGGTGATCAGCGCCGGCTACGAGACCACGGTGAATCTGCTCGACCAGGCCGTCTACCAGCTCCTGACCCACGCCGGGAATCTGGCACAGCTCCGCGCAGGCGCCTTCACCTGGTCGAACCTCATCGAGGAAACCTTGCGCTACGCGCCACCGGTTCCCAACCTGCCGCTGCGCTACGCGGTCACCGACATCGACATCGCCGATCAGCGGATCGAAGCCGGAGACACGATCCTCGCCTGCTTCGCCGCCGCCAACCGCGCGCCGCACCCGCACGAACCCGACCCTGACACATTCGATCCCACCCGGCCCTCCAAGGGACACCTGTCCTTCGGCTACGGCCCGCACTACTGCCTCGGCGCACCACTGGCGCGCCTGGAAGCGGCGATCGCGCTGCCCGCGCTGTTCGGACGCTTCCCCGACATCGCTCTCGCCGCCGCACCCGACGAATTGAAGACACTGGACAGCTTCGTCTCCCACGGCCACCGATACCTCCCGGTGCGGCTGACCAGGGTGGCCGATGACGGCGGTGATCCGGCCGGTGACGACACCGACGTTCGCGCGTGACACGCCGATGCGGACGCACGGCAGTGGAGGGGACCGCCGTGACCACTGACGCCTCACGACCCGCAATCCCGTGGCCGACCGGTGCCGTCATCCCGATAGACCACGCTCCCAGCATCCGCTCACCCGAGCCCACCGACGCGCGACTCCGCCACGACAACCCGCACTGGCCGGTGCGATCTCCTGGCGACGCCGCCGACGCACTCCGCCTGCACGACGACTGCCCCTGGCATTGCTCGACCCGCGTCGCCGCACTCATCGTCAGCCGCGACGACTACCAGTACTTCCGCCGCCGCGGACACACCGAAAGTGATTCATGGACAACGCACTCGGAGTGATGAACCTCGCCATCAGCGAGTCCGAAGCTGCCGATCGGGATACCCTGCTCGAGCTAGCCGCCGCGCACGACTACCACATCACGGAACTCCTCACCATCGACCACGAGACCTTCATGCCGACCACCCTCATCGCCCACACCGCGCACGCCATCCGCGCGGCCGCGATCCTCGCCCCGAGCCTTACCCATTTCGGCACCGCCACCAGGGCCCTGTCGCTGTCCTGCACACTGGTCGTGCCGCGGACCGTCATCCCGCGCATCCGTGGGTGGACACCCAATCCGTGACCTGAACCGGCACGCAGGGACCGGCCGCCGAGCACGTCGAGGCCCTGACCGCCTCGGCGCCGGACTAACGATTCTCGCCGTGAAATCCGCGGATGCGGGTAGTCGATTGCGAGTCACCACTGACCGATTGCCGTCAACCGGGGTTCTGGTGCAGGCAGTCACGGACCTTACTCGGAGAGTTTTCCTGTCCCAGTGCGCTGCCGGAATCCAGCGGACTGCACAGGTTTGCCTGGATCAGCCCTCAGCCCAGACCGCCGCACTCTGCAACGGGCTCGCGGACGTGGACGCGATCGCCGTTCCACCGAGTTCGCGGGCCACGCGCAGGGCCGAACCGGGGTGCGCAGGCATCGACCGGTACTTTCGCCGGATCGATCGGCGCGTAGACCTCGGCCTCGACGTCCGTGCGCGGCACCGTCCACCAGGTTGGCCCGAGCGGTAACCGTTCAGACGCTGCAACAGCTTCGGTCTCGACCGATGAGGTCATCGGCAGCTTCTATTCCAACGTTACAGTGATTTCACCGACACGGCTGCTGCCGTAACAGCGACCACTGGTCACCGACAGGCCAGGTATGACTCTCAATTACGTTCGCCTGCAACAATTGTCGATCCGCGTCGGTGCCATTGCCGCGGTGACCGCCGCCGGGATGGTCGGGCTCGCGGCGCCCTCCACCGCCAGTCCGCACGACCCGGCCGTTGCGTTCTCGCCGACCCTGACCCGCCTGATTCCGACCAGCTGCTCCGCGATCATCGACGCGGTCACCGTGCCACAACAGGCGGCGGGCACGTTCGGCGTGCGGGTGAAGGTCACCCAGACCGGGGAAGGCTGCTCGGACTGGAAAGTCGCCGTGCGCTTCAAGAATCTGGATTCCGGGTATGCGGACGGCCAGCAGCACCGCGTCGTGAACGGTGTCGTCCAGAACACGGTGGACGGCGTGATCGTCGGCTTCGGCACGGCGCCGGGCGTCGGCCGGGTGGAGGCCCGGATCGTCGCGCTGGACTCGAACGACAAAGAGCTGGAGCAGATTCCGGGTACAGCTTCGTTCTCACTGAGCTGACCGAGTGCGCCGTGTCCCGGATTCCGGGACACGGCGTCATCCGCGCCGTCGCGGCCTGAATCCACCGGGCACTCCATGTCGTCTCAGAAGACCACGTTCACGGCTCCCGGCGCGCTATCCACAGGTGCGGGTCGTCGATCTCCAGGGGCGATCGATCCCCGCCTGTCGGCGGCGCGGCCGACGCGATACTCGCGGGGACCATGCCGCGATAGTCCTCCAATGCCAGTGCGCGCCCGATTGCCGGCGGGTCACAGGCGGCGGCCTCGTCCAGCCAAACCACCGCTTGTCGCCAAACCTCGTCGCGGACCAGGGAGTGCTCGGTCGGGATGGCCGTCCCACCGAGTTCGGGGGCGAGGACCAATGTCGCGCCGAGGTGGTAGAGGCATCGGCCGGTACCCGCAGGGTCGTCCAGCGCTCGGTAGCCGGTGAGCGCGATGAGCCAACTGTGCACGGCAGCAACGGAATCGCCGCGCGCCCAGTGCACGGCACCGGCGATCTCGTGGGCGTGCACCCGGCCGCTCGGATCGCGACCGCCTTCGGTTCGGGCGAACACCAGGTCCAAGCGGTCGCCTGCGGCTTCGAATCTGCCTGCGGCCAGCTCGGCCACCGCCAGATTGATCAGCACGCAGACTTCGGCCTCGACATCGGTACGCGGCAGCATCCACCAGACCCGCTCGAGTCGACGGGCGAGCAGACCCGCGTGTTCGGGCGCGTCGCCGAAGTCGCTGAGCGCACTCTCGTGCTCCCAGCGGGCGGCGACACCGGTCGACCACTGTCGGGGCCGGAAACGGCGCGTCGGGGTCGTCCGGCCGCCGCGTAGCTGCAACAGCGCGCCATGCAGGGGAAACGCGCTCATACCGGGGATCGCGGCCATGTGCCGGCACAGTTCGGCGAACTGGTCCCCGGTGGGGGTCCCGGCCGCGGACAGGGTGTACCAGATCTCGAGGGCGTCGGCGACGCGCGCCAACTCCGGCAGCGCCGAGAAGGGAATCCGATCACGCAGGTCCGGTGCGGCGCAGGCCGCGGCCAGGTCGTACAGCTCGCGCGCATGCGCGGTGAACCATCGCCGGGCAGCCGGCGCGTAGCCGGGGTGACCGAGCGCGACCACACGCACGCTCGCGCATTCGGCGTGGTGGCGCAGTAGCGCGCAGATCGCAGCCGCCCAGGCCGGGTTCGCGTACACCGCGGCACGTGGCGGGTTCTCCGACATCATGTTCACCCAGTGGCGGCCCGCGGACGGCTCGGTCAGCACTCTGTCCCGATGCCATCTTGCGATCACAGCACCCGCCGTGTCCGGCTGGGGCGAACCGACGGCGGGCGGGCGGTGCCGCACCTGCGCGATGGCCGACGCGACCGCCAGCAGGGCCGCGCTGTCGTAGTCGGATACCGGGAGCTCGCGCAGGATCGCCGCGTCCGGCCACTGCTGGTGGGCGACCGAGGTGGGCGGCGTAGCACCGGGCGGGGGCCCGATGCCGCCCACCTGCACGCCGGGTTGGTTCAATGCGGCCAGCAGTTCTCGCGTGCGCGCCAGTCGCTCGCCGTCACGGCGTCGCGCATACCAGCGATATCCGGCGAACAGCAGCCCACCGGCCACCAGCAGCACCGAGAAGACTCGCAGGGTGTCGGCGACGGTTTTCACCGCCTCGACATCCCCGAACGAATCCACGACCAGCGTGCGGCCCAGTTCCAGAGTGATGGCGGTGGAGATAACCGGCGCGGTCCCCAGAATGCCGCGCCAGAGCGTGGACCGGGGTGCGGCGCCGCCGCGGCCGGCAGGCTCGCTCTGCTCAGGCAGGTCGCTCATCGCACCGCTCCCCCGGTCAGGCCGGGCACCATCCAGCGCCGCCAGGTCACCAGCAGCAACACCACCGGCACTACGGCGGAGAGCAGCGAGCCGGCGGCCAGACGCGCGGAGTTCTCCTCGAACTGACGCGCCTCACCCCACAGCAGCAGCGACCAGGGACTGCCGCCGGCGCCGCCGAGCAGAAACCCGACGGTGAAGTCGTTCCAGACCTGGACCAGCTGCAACACCGCGACCGCGCCGAGCGCGGGCCAGGTGGAGTCGAGCACTCGCCGCACCGTGGTCGCGTGGGTGGCCAGCCCGTGCAGGGCGTCGGCGGCTGGACCGTCGCCCGGCGCGGGCAGCGAGGCGCGCAGGATGAGGATGGCGATCGGAAGTCCTGCCGCGGCGTGCACCAGGATCAGCGGGCCCTGGGTGCCGTAGAGCCCCCAGCGCTCGACGACCCACACGATCGGGCCGAGATAGACCTGGACAGGCAGCACCGCGAGCACCACCAGGCCGACCACCACCGCACGCGCCCACCCGCTGCCCGCGCGGCGCGCGGCGAGCCGGTGTGCGGCCGGCACAGCGGCGGTCAGGACGAGCAGCGTGGTCGCCAGTGCGACCCATCCCGTCGAGGCCAGCGATCGCATCAGCGCCTCGTCGCGCACCAGGCCGCTCACCGCGTCCAGCTGGAATCCGTAGGGGCCGTAGAAGGCGGCGGAGACCAGAACCAGTATCGGGCAGGCGAACACGAGGAAGACGACCACCGCCGCGACGATCCGCCGGGGGCCCGGCCGCCGGTGGATGTCGTGCGGACGGGGTGTGTCCCCGGCAGCACGAGCGGGTCGGCCGCCCGTATCGCTCTGGAAGTACCAGGCGATCACGCCGACCAGGGCGACCAGCGGCAGCGCGTAGACCGCTTCCGGCCCGAAGCTCGCGTCCGAATCGGTCGCCATGCGCCACCAGAACACCGTCGCACCCTGGTTCCATCCCTGCAGCGACCACGGCACGCCGATGAGCACGGCGTCGAACATGCGCGCGGCGGCGACGCCGATGCCGACCGCGAGGACGAGCAGCACCGGCCGTAGCTCCCGCAGCATCCGCCGGTGCCGCTCCCACCGGCTCCTGGCCGCGGCCATACCCGCCTCGCGCACCGGATCCGCTCGAACGGTCAGCACGCCGTCGCGGAGCAGGGCGGCGGCGAAGCCGAACCAGGTCCACGCGAACGCGACCGGAGGCAGCAGGCAGAACCACCAGAACATCGCGGGCTGGGAACCGATGTCGAAGTAATCGGCCAGTCGCTGGAAGATCAGCCGGAATGCCACGCCCGACACCAGGGCGGCCACCGCGCACGGCGCGACCGTCGGCAGCCACATCCACCACCGGTCCCCGAACCGCTGCGCGACGAACAGGGCTACAGCCACCAGCCCCACGGACAAGACCACCATCAGCAGTGTGAAGAGATAAGCGCGTGCGCCGGCCGGGTCCAGGTGCGATCCCACGGTCCCGATCACCGCCGTCAGGACCACACCCGTGACCACCGGTAGCGCCGCCCGCACCACCGGCCGCGGGCTGCCCGACTGCTGGCCGCCCGCTGGGTCCGCACGTCGGAGGTGGCGCCCCACCAGGACCGCCGCCACCACCGCCGCCACCCCGACGGCACACCACAGAGGCACCGCGGGTGTGGTCGCGACCGCGAAACCGATGGTGATCGCGGTCGGGACGACCAGGACGGTGAGGATCAGCACCGCGGCGGGTACCGGCCACAGCAGACTCGCCCAGCGCATGGGATGCGGGCCCGGCACCGGCGCGCCGCGCATCGGCCGCAGCGCCAGCTCCATTCGCAGTCCGTGGGCGCGAATCTCGGGATTCGCGCTCATCGCCGCCGCCGTTCGAATGCGTCCAGCGCCAGCACCGCCCGATCCACGGCGGGCTCCACCGGACCGGCGCCGTCACCGACCTCCTTCAGGAAATCGACCAGTACCGGCCACAGCCCGTCGCGGCCACCCATCGCACCCACCCGCTCGGACAACTCGAAGACCCGGTGCGAGGCCAGTTCCTCGGCCACCGGCCGCAGAAATCGCGAATAGCTCGACTCGGTGCGCTGATTCGGCCCGAGAAAACCGCCGTACTTCTCGATCCATGGCGCCGGGGCCTGCGGCGCGGCCAGGGCGGCGACCACCTCGACCGCCGCTGGTTTCGCCCGCGCCGTCACCACGGCGACATCACCGCCGACGATGCGTGGCCGGGTGCCGTCGGCACGCACCGGTGGAAACCAGGTGGTGCCGACCACCTCGTCGGAACGCTTCGCGTGGCGCAGGCACCGGCGCACGATCGGCTCGGCGAAGTCGGGCATGGCCACCATCACCGCGGTGCGGTGGTCGAAGACCTCACGGACCGCGTCGGGGAACTGCCGGGTCAGCGCATGCCCGGTGCCCCGCGCCGCGCGCACGCCCCAGAGCGCGCCCAGCTTGCTCAGCGCCGCGCGCACCGACGGCCTGTCCCAGCGCCGCGGCGTCGCGCCGTCGGCCAATACGTCGTAGTCCTCGCGTGATTCGGCCAGCAGCATGTTCTCGAAGCTGTCGGTCAGCACCCATCCGTCGGCCCCGGCCAGCGCCAGAAAACGCACCGGGCCGCCGGACAGGTCCGCGGCGGCGCGAATCCAGTCCTCGACGGTGTAGCCGGCCGGATCACCGAGTCCGTACTCGTCGACGGCCTCCCGGTCGAACCACACCAGCGATTTCGCCGATGCCTTGAACGGCACGCCGTAGGGTTTGCCGTCGCGGAACAGCAACTGCCGCCAGTAGTCGGCGTAGTTCGGCGTCTCGGGCTCCGCCCCCGGCGACCTGTGCTCCTCCGACGACCTCTGCTCTCCCGACGACCTCTGCTCTCCCGACGACCACAGCGTCGCGGGCAGTGCCCGCAGTCGCCCCTGTCCCGCCAGCGCGTGCACGCGCCCGACCTGCGGCATCATCACGATGTCCGGGGCGGCGCGGCCGCCCGACCCGACCGCGGTGTCGATGTCGTCCCCCAGCGGAACCACGCGCACATCGCCACCCACATCGAGTGCTTCCAGAACGCGACGGAAGGCCGCCAGCTCGCTCCCGCTCCACGACACCGCGATGCGCACCGCATCGGAGTCGTCCAACAGCCCGGGAGCACATCCCGCCGTCAGTGGTAGCAACGCCGCCGCCCGCAGCGCCGATCTGCGCGAGACCATGATCCCCCGATCCCCCGGTCCGCCAATCGATTCCGATTATGCCCCGCCCGCGGGCGGGGCACAGCGGATCGGGCGAGCTCACTCCATCTCGATCGCCCGCTCCGGGCACGCCCCGATCGCCTCGTCCACCACCTTCTCGAATCGCTCGGGAACCTCCCCGACGATGACCTCGGCATAGCCGTCGTCGTTGATGTCGAAGACCTCCGGGCACAGGGTCACGCACACCCCGTGCCCCCGGCACCGATCCGCATCCACGGTGACCTTCATGCGCCCGCCTCCTCCACCACGTCGAATTCCAGGTGCAGCTTGGTCAGCCCGCGCAGGATGAACGTGGGCAGATAGTCGAAATCCCGCGCGTCGGCGGGGCCGTGCACGGACTCGTCGATGCGGATGTCGCTGGTTCGGGCCAGCAGGCGTTCGAGTGCGACGCGGGCTTCGGCGCGGGCCAGCGGCGCGCCGGGGCAGGTGTGCGGGCCGCGGCCGAAGGAGATGTGGGAGCGGGCATTCGAGCGCGCCGGGTCGAACTCGGAGGGGTCGGTGAAGCGGCGTGGATCGCGATTGGCGGCGCCGTTGACGACCATGAGGATGCTGCCCTGCGCCACCGGCACCCCGCCGACGGTGGTGTCCACCTTCGCCAGCCGGAAGTCACCCTTCACCGGGCTTTCCGCGCGCAGCGACTCCTCGATGAAGTTCTGGATCCGGCTGGTGTCCGCGCGCAGGTAGGCCTGCAGTTCGCGGTCCTCGGCGAGCTTGCGGAAGGCCGAGCCGAGCAGACGCACGGTGGTTTCCTGACCTGCGGAGAACAGATTCGCCGCCACCCGCACCACGTCGAGCACCTCGGGTTCGGAGCCGTCGGGGAAGGTGGCGACCGCCATGCTGGTCAGCACATCCTCGCGGGGCTCGCGGCGGCGCTGCTCGATATAGCCGGAGAACTTCCCGTAGAGGAACTCGATCGGGTTGTGCTGCATGCCTTCGCCCTCGGTGCTGCCCACGCTGCTGTTCGCGCGGTGCTCACGCTGGAGTGCGTGCAGGAATTCCTCCTGATCCTCCGGCGGCACGCCGAGCAGGTCGGCGATCACGTAGAGGGTGAACGGGCCGGCGAAGTCGCGGACCAGATCGCCCTTGCCCGCGGCGAGGTAGTCGTCGAGGACGCGGTCGGCGATCGACCACATCGCCTCTTCGTTCTCCTTGAGCCGCTTCGGGGTGATCAGGCGCATGAGCAGAGCACGGTGCGCGGTGTGGGTCGGGGGGTCGAGGGTGGGCAGCTGATCGCTCATCGGCAGCTTGTCGCGGTGCTCGGCGATGAGCTCGTCGACATTGTCGACGCCTGCCAGCGGAACCGGAAAGCCGGGGAACGGGCCGGTCACCGAGATGCACGAGGAGAAGCGCTCGACATCGTTGTAGACCTCGAGGGCTTCCTCGTAGCCGGTCACCATCACCACGTCGTGATGGTTCTCCTTCTGCACCGGGCACTGCGCGCGCAACGAGTCGAAGTACGGATACGGATCGGCGACCAGCTCCTGCCCGAGGAAGAAGTCCAGATCCTGAAAGTTGTTCGCCACTCGACGTTTCCCTTCGACACCCACGGGCTCAGACATTCTCCGGCTCACCAGCCCGGCGATCAGTTCCGGCCGGTAGACTTTCATAGTTGAGAATACGACTCTCATCTGTGAGTATGAGATTTCCACACCGCCGCCCGTGCGTCAACTCCGGAAGGCCGTTCCATGCCCCTCGATCTCACCTCCGAGCAGCGGTTGTTCCGCGACACCACCCGCGAATTCCTCGCCGGGACGGTCCCCCTTCCGACGGTCCGCGCGCTGGCCGACACCGAAGCCGGCTTCGACCGCACCTGGTGGCGCCGGGCCGCCGAACTCGGCTGGACGGCGCCGCTGGCGAACGAAAGTACAGGCGGCGGAAGCATTTCCGGCAGTCCGCTGACCGATCTCACCCTCGTCGCCGAGCAACTCGGCGCCGCCTGCGCCCCCGGACCTTTCATCACCGTGAGCGCGGCCCTGTCCGGACTGGCTTCCGCACCCGCCCACTGCGCCGACACCATCGGCGCCGTCGTGGCCGGGGAAACCGTCCTCTCCTGGGCTGTCTACGAACCGGGGCGCGGCCTCGACGTCCTCACCGGCTGCGGCTCGGCCGCCGACGTGCCGCTCACCGGAACCATCGCCGCACCGCATTCCGGCGGCTATCGGCTCACCGGCGTCAAGGATCGCGTGGAGGCCGCAGACCGAGCCGATCTCTTCCTGGTCAGCGCGCTCGGCGCCGAGGGGCCCGTCCAACTGCTCGTCCCCGCCGACGCCCCGGGAGTCACGGTCTCCCCCGGTTGGACGCTGGATCTCGTCCGCCGTACCGGCCGGGTGAGCTTCGAGGACGTGCTCCTGCCCGACGAGGCCGTCGTGCACGTCGGCGACGCGGCGGCGAGCGCCGTCCGAACGCAGTTACGCACGGCCGCCGTCCTCACCGCCGCCGAAAGCGTCGGAGCCACCGACCGCGCCCTCACCGCCACCCTCGGCTGGCTGCTCGACCGCTACACCTTCGGCCGCCCGCTGGCCTCCTACCAGGCCCTCAAGCATCGGATGGCCGACAACAAGACCTGGCTGGAGGCTTCCCGCGCCACCACCTACGCCGCGGCCGAGCTGATCGACGCCGCCGACCCGGGCGCCGCCGAGGCCGTGAGTATCGCGAAATCCTATGTGGGCGCGAAGACCCCGGCGATCGTCCAGGACTGCGTGCAGTTGCACGGCGGCATCGGCGTCACCTGGGAACACGATCTACACCTGTATCTGCGCCGGGTCACCCTGGGCCGCGCGCTCTACGGCACCCCCGAGGAGCACCGCCGCCACATCACCGACCTCATCGACCGCGCCGCCGCCTGAGCCTCGTCCGTCACCCGAAGGACCCCACCATGTCCGACCCCGCCATGTCTCTCACCGCCACGACCACCGATCTCGAGCCCGTAGCCGAGTTCCGCGCCCGCGCCCGCGCCTGGCTGCGTGACAACCTGCCGGCCGTCCCCGCCGACGCGGGCAAGACCGACACCGAGGAAGCCTGGGACCGCGCCCGCCACCTGCAGCGCATCCTGCACGACGGCGGTTTCGCCGGCATCTGCTTCCCCAGGGAGTACGGCGGCCTCGGGCTCACTGCCGCTCACCAGGCCGCCTTCACCGAGGAATCGCTGCCCTACGAGATGCCGGTGATCCTCAACGTCCCCACCTTGGCGATCTGCGCGGCGACCCTGCTCGACATCGGCACCGAGGAACAGAAACTCGCCCACCTGCCCGAGGTGCTGCGCGGCGCGCAAGTCATGGTGCAGTTCCTCTCCGAACCCAACGGCGGCTCCGACCTCGCCGGTCTCACCACCCGCGCCGACCGCGACGGCGACCGCTGGATCCTCAACGGCTCCAAGATCTGGAGTTCGGGCGCCTATGCCGCCGACTACGGCCTGTGCCTAACCAGGACGAACTGGGAGGTGCCCAAACATCGGGGCCTGACCCTGTTCCTGGTCCCGGTGCATGCCGAGGGCGTCACGGTGCAGCGGATCAAGCAGGTCACCGGCTCCACCGAGTTCTGCCAGGAGTTCTTCGACGACGTCGCCCTGCCCGACGAGGCGGTGGTCGGCGCGGTCGACGGCGGCTGGGAGGCCGCTTCACGCCTGCTGCTCCACGAACGCGCCGCACTCGGCGGCACCTCGCCGTTCACCAGTGGCGCCCGGCCGCACCTGGGTGGCGAAGTCGACCGTCTGGTGCGGCTGGCCCGAGCGGGCGGGCACTGGCAGGACCCGCGCACCCGCGAGGACATCGGCGAGGCCAGAGCCATGAATGTGGTGCGCGACCAGCTCATCGCCCACGTCTCCGCGGCCATCGGCCGGGGCGAGCTCCCCCCGTCGGCCGGAGCGATCACCCGCCTGTTCACCGCCGAGAACGCCTGGCTGCACACCGATATGGCGGTGCGCATCGCCGGTTCGGCGGCCGCCACCCACCACCCCGGCGACCCGGTCGACACCGCCGAGATCGGCACCGACTACCTGTTCCGCGCGGCATGGAGCCTGGCGGGCGGCAGCACCGAGATGGCACGCAATGTCATCAGCGAACGGGTGCTCGGTATGCCGCGCGAGCACGCGAACGACAAGGACGTGCCGTTCAACCAGGTGCCGCGCGGGCGTTCGTCCTCGGCTCGGTGACACGGTGGACCTCGAACCCGACCTGCTGATCCGCAGGCACGAGGCAGTGAGCATCGTCGTGCTCAACCGCCCGCGGGCGCGCAACGCGCTCACGGTGGCGATGATGCACGGCATCGGCGCCGCCGCCGTGGCCGCCGAAGCCGATCCCGGCATCCGGGCCCTGCTGCTCGTCGGCGCCGGCGACCGCGCGTTCAGCTCCGGAATGGACCTGCGCGCCTTCGCCTCCGGAGACTCCTTCGATGAGAACCACCCGGCCGCCGCCGCCTACCTGCGCCTGTCCCGCGGCGAACTCCGCATCCCCGTCATCGCCGCGGCCAACGGACCCGCGCTCGGCGGCGGCTTCGAATTGCTGCTCGGCGGTGACATCCTCGTCGCCGCCGACTCCGCCACCTTCGCCTTCCCCGAGGTCCGCCGCGGCCTGTTCCCCGGCGGGAGCGGCACCGCCGTCGGCACCCGCATCCCGTTGAACATCGCCCTGGAGCTCACCCTCACCGGCGCGCCGATGACCGCGACGCGCGGTTACGAACTGGGATTGGTCAACGCCGTGGTGCCCGCCGCGAAAGTGTTCGACACGGCACTGGACTATGCCCTGCGCGTCGCAGGCAACGCGCCGCTCGGGCTGGCGGCCTGCAAAGAACTGGTGCGCCTGACGGTCACCGACTCGGCGAAAGTGACCGAGCGGCTGGAATATTGGCAGCGCACGGTCTTCACCAGCGCGGACGCGAGCGAAGGCGCGAGTGCGTTCCTGGAGAAGCGTTCGCCGCGCTGGCGCGGCCGCTGAGCCACGCGGGCCGAACCGCCGTCGCCGCGACGCGGTCCGGCGACCTCCGACGGCCGGCCCGGCCTCCTCGGCCGCCCCGCGCC
>NZ_BAGA01000172.1 GCF_000308595.1 Nocardia higoensis NBRC 100133
GGACCCCGTCCTCCAAGTCGCCGGCTACCTCGCCACCATCCAGTTGCGATCCCTCGTAGGGGCGATGAGGACCGGGCCGTGACGATCCTCGGTCTCGAGGAAACGAAGTAGTTGCGATCCCTCGTAGGGGCGATGAGGACCTGAAGGGCTGGGGCAAGGATTCGGTGGCCGCGTGCCTGTGTTGCGATCCCTCGTAGGGGCGATGAGGACTCGACTACCGGTGTCGTGCAAGCCAATCAGACCGGTTGCGATCCCTCGTAGGGGCGATGAGGACCCTAGTTGGTCCGTAGGCGGCTCAGTCCCTTTGCGTGTTGCGATCCCTCGTAGGGGCGATGAGGACGGTGTCGACGCTCTTCGAAAACCGGCCGGTGGCGCTCTTCGAAAATCGGGCCACTTGATGGTTGTTCAGTCTGCCTGGTTGTCGCCCCGCATGGAGGGCAGTGTGTCGATTTCGGTGTTGCGGAGTCGGTAACTGTTGCCCTTGAGGGTCAACACGTCGGCGTGGTGGACGATGCGGTCGATCATCGCTGCTGCGACGACGTGGTCGCTGAAGACGTCTCCCCAGCGTGAGAACGGCAGGTTCGAGGTCAAGACCAGCGAGGCATGTTCGTAGCGGCTGGAAACGAGTTGGAAGAACAAGTTCGCGGCGTCTTGTTCGAACGGGATGTAGCCGACTTCGTCGACGATCAACAGCCCGTAGCGGCGGAGCTTGGCCAGCTCGGCGGCGAGGCGTCCTTGCTGGTGAGCGGTTTGCAGGCGGGTGACCCACTCGACCGCGGTCGCGAACAACACCCGGTGTCCGTGGTGGGCCGCGGCGATGCCCAGGCCGATGGAGAGGTGGGTTTTGCCGGTCCCGGGCGGGCCGAGCAGGACCACGTTCTGTGCTTTGCTGATGAACTGGGCGGTCCCGAGGTGGGCGAGGGTGTCGCGTTTGAGGGCGGGTTGGTGATCGAAGTTGAATTCCTCGATCGCCTTGCGTGCCGGGAAACCCGCTGCGCGGATGCGTGTTTCAGCCCCTGAGGACTCTCGGGAAGAGACTTCGCGGGACAGGACCGCGGCGAGGTATTCCTCGTGGGTCCAGCCGGCGTCACGGGCTTGTTCGGCCAGCCGGGCAGCGCTGTCGCGGATGCGGGGCGCTTTCAGTGCGTTCGCGTAGTACTCGATCTGCTTGTTCGTGTCGGTGTTCATCAGGCCACCCCTTCCGTGTCGAAATCGACCCCGAAGATGGCGTCGTAGTCAGCGAGGTCGCGAACCATCCCGTCAGCACCGGCATCTCGGAACCGGTTGTTGGTGAAGGTTTCTCGTAGTCTCGCCGCGGTCTCGACGTGGGCGGGATCGGTGATGGTTTGCCTGGTCGACCACGCTCGTCGATGAGAGGCGACCACATGCCCCTCGCAGCGGGCTGCCACGGTGTCGAGGTCGGCGTGAACGTCGACCATTCGACCGATCATCGTCGGATCGATCGAGTAGTCGTTGCCCAGAACCCGCAGATAGTAGTCACGCGGAAGCCGCGACCGGCAGGTGAATCCGACCGAGGGCGCGACCGGGGGCAGCGCTGTCATTGCGGCCCTGTCGGTGCCGATCAACTCGACCGGCGCTGCTGCGATCCGCCGAACCCGTCGTGTGTTCGCGATCGGAAGCCATCGGCCGATCTGGTCGTTGAAATCCGCTGGTGAGCTGAATCGCCGGCCCGGGAGAAACGAGGTTTCCAGGTATCCGTTCGCTCGTTCGACGATGCCTTTGGACTCGGGATCGAACGGTTTGCACTGAACGATCCGAGTCGCGGCCATCCCGGTGAACGCGGCAACACCGGTGGCGAGTTGCCCACGTCTGCCGATGCCGGACTCGTTGTCCCACAACAGTCTCCGAGGAACAGCGCCGAGTTGGTTCGACAGAAGCGCCCACATTCCGGCGACCAGGTCCGCGGTAGTGCGGGTCGGGATCATCATCGCGGTGATGAACCGGGAAAACGACGCGACCATCACCAATACCGGCGGGGTGCCGAACTGGTCGGCGCCCAACGCGATCGTGACCGGCGGGAACCACAGATCGCACTGCACCTGGTCACCGGGACGATACTCGAGCCGGTCCGCGGGGTCTTTCGGCGCATACTCCGGTCGCAGACCAGCGACCTTCTTACGAAACCATGACGCCGACCCGACCCAGCCCACTCGCTCCGCGATCACCGAAGTCGGCATCGTCGGGAACTCGGCCAACAGTTGACGCACGTGGGGCTCGAACCCGTCGAACACCGACGGACCGACCGCACGCTGGTAGTGCGGTGGCGACTCCGATCTGATCGCCCGCGCGACGGTGTCACGCGAGATACCCAAACGGGCCGCGATCGCCCGCTGCGACAGACCCTCACTGGTGTAGAGGTACTTGATCTGCGCCCAATCCTGCACTGAGATCACCCTTCCAATCGTGGACGGGTGGCCGATTTTCAAAGAGCGCCAGTGGCCTGGTTTTCAACGAGCGCTGACAGACGGGTTCGGGTCGGTCGAGGCCGTGAGCGATAAGTCATGGAACGACAGCGAGATTGAGTTCGTTCGAGGCAGGCTTCGAGCACGCCGTACTATGCCGAGTATGCATACCGATCTCGGTGAGCTACGGCTGGGCCTCGAATCCGCCGACAGAGCGGGGGTGTGGGCGGCCCCGGTGTGCGATCTGTACGACGAGACGTTCTCGGTTGCGCCGTTCGTGTGGCCGGATGGCGAATCGGCCCGACACAAGCGGATGCTCGAACGTCTGGCGCTCGATCCGACCTTCGGGATCGCGGCGGCTTGGCATCCTGTTCTGGGCGGTCCTGATGCGCTGGTGGGGTTCGTCTACGGGATCGGGTTGAAGCCGGATACGGACTGGTGGTCCGGCTTCGTGAAACCGGTTCCGGATGAGGTGATTTCGGAGTGTCCGGGGCGGACGTTCGCCGTGATCGATCTGGCGGTGGCTGTTCCGTGGCGGCGGCGTGGCGTCGGGCGGCGGCTGATGGACGTGCTGTTGGGGAGTCGAACCGAGGAACGGGCGACACTGGCAGTGCAGCCGCAGGCTCAGATATCTCGGGACTTCTATGCCGGGATCGGTGGTTGGCAGCTGCTTGGCCGTCAGCTGACGCCGGGATATGTATCGCCGGAGTTCGACATCTATGTGCGGGATCTGACGGCTACGCCGGGATGAGTCCGAGGGAGGCGAGGGTGCTGTCGAGATCTCGTACACATGCGCTGGCGTCCCAGTGACGGAGATCGGTGCGGGCCGCGCGGATGGTGTCGTCGAGGCGGGGAGACCGGTAGTCGGCGGCAAGTTCGGCGCCGGCGGCGATGTTGTCGGCAGCGGCTTCGATATCCCCAAGGTGGGTGTAACCGCGAGCGAGGTCGAGCCGGGCCAAGGCTTGGTTGCGGATCTGGCCGGGCGCGAGATGGGCGAGGGCTTGCTGCGCGGCATCGTGGGCTGGTCGGTGTTCACCGAGCCTGTGTAGGGCATCCGCCCGCAGGCTCGCGATGAGGCCGGCGGAGACGAAGTATGCCGTCGTGCTTTCCTGGTCGGAATTTGTGGTGTTGGCGATGGCTGAATCCGCGGAATCGAGTGCCGTGTAGCAGTCATCGGGGCGGTTGGCGTGGGCGTATCCGAGTGCCGCGATGCCGTGGGTGTATGCAGCCAGGCGGGGGTCTTCAACGCGGGAGGCCCAGTGAATTGCGGCGGCTGCGAAATCAACGCCGAGACGCGGTCGACCGCGCCATATTTCGAGGTAGGCCAGGTTGCACAGCGTCAGTGCGGCCAGTCCGGCATCCTCGGCGGCGTGGGCGGCATCGCGGGCGACGTTGTATCTGGCGGTCGCCGGGGCGTAGCGGCGGAGATCGAATTCCATCCAACCGGCCAACCGGGCGAGATCACCGTGGATACGGTGCACCCGGAGACGCAGACTTGCGGGGGAGTGCTCTCGTAGAACAGCTTCGGCGACGAGGATGTGTCCGTTGACTGTCGGGAGTACGACCTCCGGTCCGAACAGGTCGTTTTGTCCGCGCACGAACTCGAGGGATGCCTCGAGGTGATCGACGACCTTGCCGTCCACCCGCGCCGGGTCCAGCAGAGCGGCTGTGATCCGGTCGGCCTCATCGCTGTCGAGGCCGCCCAACATTGTGGCGAGAGCAGATACGCCCGCTGCGCCACCGAACAATTCGAGAAGCTGGCGACGGTTCATGTTCACCCAGTGTCGCAGATCGATGCTCGCGGCAACAGCGCGCGATTCGAGGCAGCCGGACTCGAGTAGTGCGGCGGGATGGTGCCCGGCATCGATGTCCGGTCCTGCGCTGCGCTGCGGTTCGACGTCGGTGTTTCCGGCGGCAGAGTCATCCAGGATCGCCCAGAAGCGCTCTACATCAACAGCATCCGCCTGGCGCAGCTTCCGATCCATCCGCGCCGCGTAAGGGGCGGTCAGCTCGATGGTTTCGCGCCGCCGCTCCCATTTTCGCACCGCCTCCGAAGAGACCCCGGTATGAGCCGCGAAGGTTTCACGGCTCATACCCAGCGCCTGCCTGAACGCTGCGACTTCACGCCCGGTCCATCGCGCACACGATCGCATCCGGTTCCCCCTCATCATCGACGAGTGCACCGAGGGTACCCCCGGAGTGCCTCGTCTGTACCTGTCCTGACCTGCGCGGGCGCGAAATAGTTGAACCAGTTCGCCGCCAGGTCGATAGCCGTTTCGCCCCAGCGTTGGAGATCGGATCGCCACAAGCGATGCCGCCAGCGAGGCACGGCTGATCCTAACGGTGGCGGCTCGCATTGAAGCACGAAATCGGTGCTGGCACCGCCGCATTCGTTACATCTGGATCGCGAAACGAGCGAAACGGTGGCGTGCGCGTGCCCTGTCCACTTCTGCGCGACTCGGAGTGTCTACTTGGCTACAAGACAACTTGGTAATCCCATCGGATGCGGCTCGCCCTTCGACGGCGACGACGAGTTCCGCGTCCCGATGTACACCGAGCAGTTCGCGACCAACCCCCACGCCGTCTACGCCCAGATGCGTGAGCGATTCGGCTCCCTGGTCCCCGTCTGGCTCGCCCCCGGCGTCCCCGCGACCTTGGTGATCGGCTACCGGACCGCCCTCGAGATCCTGCACGACCCCGATCATTTCCCCGCCGACCCACGCCTCTGGGAACAGGACATCCCGCCGGACTGCCCGGTGCTGCCCATGATGCAGTGGCGGCCCAACGCCCTGCGTAACACCGGGATCGAGCACCGGCACTACCGCTCGGCCACTGTCGATGCCCTCGACAGCGTGGACCTGCACGCCACTCACGCCGTGGTCGAGCGGGTCGCGCTCGAGCACGTCAACCGGTTCTGCGGTCGCGGTTATGCCGACCTGATCCACGATTTCGCGTTCCCGCTGGTCTTCGATGTGATCGGCGAACTGCTGGGGTGTGAGCCCGAGGAGAGCAGGCAGGTCGCTGCGGGGATGGCGATGATGTTCGACACGACCGAGGCCGCCGAGGGGAATCGGCTGCTGGTGGCGGCGCTGGGGGAGTTGGTGCGTCGTAAACGTGCCTGTCCGGGGGAGGACATCACGTCCTGGCTGGTGGCTCATCGGGTCGGGCTCGGTGACGAGGAGATCGTGCACCAGCTGGTGACCCTCTACGCCGCGGCGAGTGAGCCGTTGACCAATCTGATCGCGAACACGTTGCTGGCGATGATGACTCGCGCCGATTTCGGGGGTGAGGTGGCCGGTGGGGCGTGTTCGACCAGGGACGCGCTCGAGTATGTGCTGTTCCGTGATCCGCCGCTGGCGAATTTCTGCATGTCCTATCCACGGCAGCCGCAGCTCGTCGACGGCTCGGTGTGGGTGCCGGCGCATCAGCCTGTGGTGATCAGCCTGGCCGCGTGCAATACCGATCCCGACATCGTGGGCGGCGACATCCGGCACAACGGGTCGCATCTGGCGCTCGGCGCGGGCCCGCACAAGTGTCCCGCGTCGCGGCTGACGCATGTGGTCGCGGCGGAGGCGATCGATCAGTTCCTCGACGTGCTGCCGGAGATCGCGCTTGCGGTGCCCGTCGAGCGGTTGCGGTGGCGGCCGGGGCCGTTCCATCGGGCGCTGGTGGAGCTGCCCGTGATGTTCGCGCCGGTCGCGCCGCTGACCGTGTCCACCCGTTGAAATGTGAAGGCGAATCCGATGACTGATCTGCATGATGTTCCCGCTCCGGTCGTGCTCGATGTGACCGGGGCCGATATCGCCGGTGAGGCGGCCCGGCTGCGTGCGCTGGGGCCGGTGGTGGCGGTGGTGCTGCCCGGCGGGGTGCGCGCGTGGGCGGTGACCGATCCCGATCTGTTGAAGGACCTGCTGGTGGATTGGCGGGTGTCCAAGGACGCGCATCGGCATTGGCCGGATTTCGTGGCGGGCCGGATTCCGCCGGACTGGCCGCTGATCTCGTGGGTGTCGGTGCGCAATATGTTCACCGCCTACGGCACCGACCATCAGCGGCTGCGCAAGCTGGTCGGGCCCGCGTTCACCGCTCGCCGGGTGTCCGCGCTGCGGCCGCAGATCCGGCAGATCGTCACCGGGTTGCTCGACGGGCTGGCGGCGCGCCCGGCCGGGACGGTGGTGGATCTGCGGGAGGAGTTCGCGGCGCAGGTGCCGTTGCGGGTGATCAGCGCGTTGATGGGGGTGCCGCCGGGATTGCGGGACGGGTTGCGGGTGTGTGTGGAGGAGATCTTCGCGACCAGTCCGCGGCGTGATCCGCGTGTCACGTTCGCTGAGATGGTGGAGATCCTGACCGCGCTCGTGGCGCGTCGGCGGGCCGCGCCGGGGGAGGACATGACCAGTCTGCTGATCGGTCACCGTGACGACGGGGACCGGCTGTCGGAGGAGGAGTTGGTGCACACGCTGCTGTTGATGATCACCGCCGGGTACGAGACCACGGTGAATCTGCTCGACCAGGCGGTGTGTCAGCTGCTGAAACGGCCGGAGCTGCTGGTTCGGTTGCGGGCCGGTGACTTCAGCTGGTCGGGGTTGGTGGAGGAGACCTTGCGGTGGGCGCCGCCGGTGGCGAATCTGCCGCTGCGCTACGCGGTGGTCGACATCGAGGTCGCGGGGCGGCGGATCGAGGCCGGATCGGCGATTCTCGCCTGCTTCGCCGCCGCCAATCGCGACCCGGACCTGCACGGGCTCGACACCGACGCGTTCGACCCGGCTCGTGCGGTGAAAGAGCATCTGTCCTTCGGTTACGGGCCGCACTACTGCCTCGGCGCGCCGCTGGCCCGGCTCGAGGCCGCGATCGCGCTGCCCGCGCTGTTCACAAGGTTCCCCGATCTCACGCTCGCCGTCGCGCCGGAAGCGCTCGAGCCGTTGGGCAGCTTCATCGCCCACGGTCACCGGTCGCTGCCCGTGCGGTTGTTCGCGAGCTCCGGCCGGTGAGCGGACCGGGGCGTGCGCCGAAGGTCCGCCATCTCGCCATCGCCGACGTCGACCGGCTCCGACACGACAACCCGCACTGGCCCGTGCGCTCACCGGCCGACGCCGCAAACGCGCTGCTCGTCCACGGCGACTGTCCCTGGCACTGCTCGACCCGGGTCGCGGCACTGCTCGTCAGCGCCGACGCCTACCGCTACTTCCGCGATCGCGGTCTGATCGAAAGGGACGGATGGACATCGCACTCGGTCTGGTGAACCTCGCCCTCGGTGAGTCCGACGCGGCCGATCGGGCCACCCTCGTCGAGTTGGCTGCCCGGCACGGATGCCGCCTCACCGAGGTGGTCATCGTGGACGAGCAGACCTACATGCCGACCACGCTGATCACCCATACCGCTCACATGCTCGGCGCGGTGGTGATCCTCGCGCCGAGTGCGGAACACTTCGGTTCTGCCGCAAAGGCACTCGCGCTGGCCTGCACCTTGATCACGCCTCGGACAGTCATCCCGCGCGCACCGGGGTGGACGCCCTACCGGTGAACCGGACTCGTTCCGCGGTGCGGAACGCCGAGACCGAATCGTTCGGCACCTCGCCTTCTGAATGCACACCCGGGACCACCGGGAGGCGTCAGGATCGCGGTTCCCGCAACCGCCACGTGAGCGAGACGGGCCGATGATCGTCCCGGAGGGCGTGTCGATCCGACTCGGGCCGGTTAGAGGCCGGGGCGGCCCCTCTGGACTGTTGATGTGGGTCGTCGTCGGGCCGCGGGTCAGTCGTGGTGGGCGACGACGTTGACCACCGTGCCGTCCGGTGCGCGGACGAAGAACCGTCGCACGCCCCAGTCCTCGGTGGTGAGGGGGTGCACGATCTCGTAGCCGAGCGCGCGGGCCTCGCCGTAGGCGGCTTCGAGGTCCTCGACGTGGACGGAGATGGCCGAGTCCTCGGGGGCGGTGGCGTCGCCGGTCACGAGTTGGACGTGAGCGCCGGTCGTGGGTGAGGTGAACCGGGCTACCCAGCCGAGGTTGAACTCCTCGGTGCTCAGGCCGAGGAAATCGGTGTAGAAGCTCTTCGCGGCGGCGATGTCGGCTACCGGCAGGTTGGTCGTGATACGGGTGACTCGCATGCGGATCTCCTACCCGGGTCGGATGTGTCCGATGATTGTCCGGGGTGGGCAGTATGTCGACCCCGGGCGGCTCCCGTGATCACTCGCACGCGATTCCATCACCGTCCCTGTCCAGGCCGGACCTGTACCCGGGCTCGCCCGCATACAGAGGCGCGGCGCCTGCCGCGCGGGCGGCGGCGCAGTTCTTGTAGTACACGCTCGACGGGGCCGGCGGAGCGACAGTCGGCTCCGGTTCGGGCGCGGGCGGGGCAGGCGGGGGTGGCACGGTAGCCGGTTCCGGCGTCCGCTCGGGTTCGGCGAAGGGAGCGATGGGAGGAACGGGCGACGGTTCCGGTGCGTGGGTGGCCGGCGGCACGGTCGGTACCGAGATGGTCGGCGACTCGTGTGGGGGCGCGGTGCTTTCGAGGACGGCCGTGGTCGGTGTCGGTGCGGTGGTCGTCGTCGACCGGGTGGTTGTCGGTGCCACGGTGGTGGAGGTCGGCGCCGGTTGATCGGCGTCGTCGTCGCCGACTATCGAGCCGATGCCGCCACACAGGCAGAGCAAACCGATGATCGCGCCGACGATGATGAGGGTATTCCGGTTGGTGCGCCTGACTCGTGCGAGGTTCTCGGCTTGTCGGTTCTGGTTTGCAATTGAATGCCTTCGAATCGGTGATGTGCGGAGCAACGTGCGCGAGTTGTCTCGCAGTGATGACTTGCCGTCGAACTTCCAGCCGGGTGGCATTGCCGTGCCGTGCGGGCGACCAGCGCAGGTCTCCAAAGCATGTGTGCTCGAGAATCGTTGTATTCCAACAAGACACGTCGAGCGCGCATGCCGTTCGCGGGACTCATCGTAGGTCGATCGCGGTTCGGGGGACCCTCGATCCGGGTCGAAACCGAGTGATAGCGAGAGAATTCAACCGAATCGACTACAAGGGCGCTGTGGTTCTTCCCGCGTTGCCGAACGTGTCGAATCTCTTGTCGCTCATAAGCGGTGTCAGGAGACCTGCTTGTCGTGGGCGTTGCGGGCGCGGGCGATCGCGTCACGGTGGCGTTCGGCCCATGCGGAAAGGCCGAGCAGGTGGTCGTACAGCTCGCGGGCCATGTCGGTGGCGGTGTATTCGACCTTGGGCGGCACGGTGGGGTACACGGTGCGCACCAGCAGGCCGTCTCGCTCGAGGTTGCGCAGGGTGAGCGTCAGCATCCGTCGGCTGATGCCATTGATCGCGCGCTCCAGTTCGGTGAAGCGCACCGGTCCTCGGGTCGCCTCCATCAGGACGCCGATGCTCCACTTGCCACTCACCCGGCCCAGGACGTCGAGGACCGTGCACACCTGCCCGCCGTCGACCTGGTCGGGAACACAGCTGTTACCCAGTGACATGAATGTGCCTTCTTCCGCCGAGGCTCGAATGGGCGAATCATCGTCACGGTAACAACTCGTGCACTTATGGAGGTCAAAGCCTTATGTCGATGACGTTCGACGACGCGACGCGGGAGTTGCTCGACGGCAGGAACTTTGCCACGGTGGCGACTCTGAACCCGGATGGCGATCCGCAGACGTCGGTGGTGTGGATCCTGCGCGAGGGCGACACCGTCCTGTTCTCCAGTACCACCGACCGGCAGAAGGTGCGCAACCTCGCCCGCGATCCGCGAATCAGTCTGACTGTTCTCGACACCGCGAATCCGTACCGTACGGTGGAGATTCGCGGCACCGCGGAGCTTGTCGAGGACCGCGATCATGCGGCGCAGCAAGCGGTCTCGCACAAGTATCTGGGAGAGGACTCGCCGCCGGACCCCGAAGGCACCGTCCGCGTGATCGTCCGCGTGATCCCGCAGAAGGTCCGCGGGGTCAGGGGTCAGGTGGTGCGGGGGCGGGTGGGCCTATCCGGCGAATCCGCGGCCAGAGTTCTGCCCAGGTGGCGGTGAGGTTGTCGCACAGGAGTATCCGCGTGCCGTTCTACGGCGAGAAACACGCGATTGAGCAACCCGAGACCCAGTACCATCCCCGCGACCGACCACAGCCGGGGATCGCCGGTGCGGATCAGCCGAGCGAGGACGAACACCAGCGCAGTCCCGAACGCGACATCGATGGAGGCGGTGGTCAACAGATGACCACTGGTCAGGACGAGGATCGAGCCCGCGGCAAAGCCCGAGGCGAGAAACTGCGCGAGGCGCGCGCCGCCGAACTCCCGGGCGATCAGGCCGACCAGCAGCACGGTTACAGCAGCCCCGAAGGCTGCCGGAGCGCGCAGTGCCAGCAGGGAATCCGGGGCGAGCTCGTCGGCGATCCGGGCGAGTAGCGGGCTCAGCGGAGGGTGGTCGGGATAGCCGTAGGCCAGGTGCCGACCGGATTCGCGAATATAGAACTCGTCTCGGTGGAAGCCGTATCCCCTGAGCAGGCGAGGAGAACTGCGAACACCACACCCGAAACCACAACAGCGGGCCAGATCTCGCGCAGTGCGGTACGCATCCATGGCTGCGAGAGCGTGGTCGAATCGCTGACGCCGGTCACCACTCCAGTGTCCTGTCGTCTCCTCGACACCGCTACCGAGCAACTCCGCTGTAGTTCCCGCGAACCCTGTGCAGTGCTGCGGAAGAGGATTAGAGTTTCGTCTCGGCGCGGCGTCGCGGACGGTCGATCATGCGTGCGGGGAAGGGAATTCGGTGCTCGACAAGGCGAATCATCAGGGGAAGTTCGGCGCGGATTATGTGCGTGTGCTGGCCTCGGCTGCCGGGCTGATCTGGTCGCAGGACGATGTGGACCTCGATGGTGTCGATCTGTGCATCAAATTGCCCGGCCGTACCCCGCGCGGGTTCTCGCCGCGCATCGACGTACAGGTCAAATCTGTTTCGAGACTTCCGATTCGCCACGGATATCTCGATTTCGACGGGCTCAGCCGAGCCCAGTTCGACAAGCTGGCCGGCACCGGATCGACGGTTCCCCGCTACCTTTTCGTGGTCCATGTGCCCCGCAGCGCTGACGACTATGCCGATCTGCGCACGTCGGGTCTGCTGTTACGGCACATCGGTTACTACCTGTCGCTGAGTGACCGGCCACCGTTGGCGCCGGATGATCCGAGGCAGCGGATCCGGGTGCGTATACCGGTGAGCAATGTGCTCACGGCGGTGGGTCTGCGCGCCCTCGTGGCCGGCACCGCCGTCGTCCCGGCGTGACGGTCGGGACCGTGCATACTCCGCGCGTCGCCGAGGTGACGGCTTACCTGATCAGTCACGGCTGGGATGTCACCGGCCGGTGGCGAGACGCGCAGGTGTGGAGCCTGCGCGAGTTCGACGTACTCGTCCCCGCGGGTGACGATCTGGCGGACTCGGAAGCGCGACTGCGCGACCTCACGCGATGCGTGGCCGAGGCGGAGGACCGTTCGCCCCGGTCGGTGTGGCGGGATATCGGTTCTCCACCTGCCGATCTCATCTCGCTGCGGACCGCAGGCGAGGGTGGCGCTGTGTCGTTGCCGAGGGGTGTGCGCACCGTGGCGGCGCTGCGTGATCTACTGCTGTTGTGCGCGCGTGAGGTTGTCGACGAGGAGCGCGCGGAATCCGCTCGCGGTGTACTCGACCAGGCGCGGCTGGCATTGAACGACCAACCCTTCGGGGTCGATGTGACACTGCCGTTCGCTGTCGGTGAGGTCGATCCGCTGGGCAGGCGGACCGCGATGCGAGTGCTCCACAGTTCGAAAGCCATTGCGGATGCTCTGGATTCCGATGTCGATGGCATCGAGCGGTTCCCTGAGATGGAAGTCTCCGACCAGGTCTGCCGCGCTCTGGCGGGGCTCGCCGGCCCGGATCGAGTCGTGTTGGGATTCCGCTGGGCGAGCGGCGATCTGCGAGAGGGCGCGACGGTCGAGATCCCCGGTGGTGCGTCGGAGGTGATTCGCGCCGCGATCCGGACCCGGCGGCAGCGTGTGCAACCTGTCGTCGGCGTGGTCGAGGGTCCGGTGATCGAGTTGGCTGACGACACCGAGGGGGATCGCAGGCGGATCACCGTGCGTGGTGTGCTCCGTGTCGACGGCTCGGCGGTGGGCCGCCGCCGAGCGGTGACCGTGCGCCTGCCCGGCGATCCCGACTACCTGGTCGCGCTGGCAGCACACCGTGACGGGCGGGCGGTTCGCGCCGAAGGCCGGGTGACGACGACGGGCCGCAGGCCTGGAATCGACGTCACGACGGCAGGTTTCACAGTGATTCAGGATTCACCGAGATGATGGGAACGGGGACGGATATGTCCGAGGAGCGGTTGACTCTCACCGAGCGATGTGTGCTGCTCGTGCTGATGGCGGAGGCCAGGGAGATGACCAATGCGGAGCTCTACGCGGTCGCGGGTCTCAAACTCGAGGGAAAGTACCGGCGGAACCTCAACGACCTCGGCCTGGTGGACAGTGTCCAGGTGAGTCGCTCCTTCGTCCACGAACTCACCGATCGCGGTGCGGTGTGGTGCGGTGCGGAACTGACGCGGGAACGGCCCGCCCGTTCCGGGCCCGCCGGGGGAGCCCTCTACGTCGTGCTCGCCGCGTTGCGCCGGTACCTCGACGACGCAAGCCGGTCACCGGCCGATCTGTTCCGTCCCGATGTGGCGGGACAGATCGAATCAGCCTATGCGGAGGTCACCGAGGGCAGCGGCGGACCGGTTCGGCTCGCGGTGCTGCGCGGTCGTCTCGACGGATTGCCGAGAGGCGAATTCGATCGGGCCGTCGAGCTGCTGTCCCGCCGTCAGGGCGTGCACGTCAGGGCCGAGGCGGATCAGAAGACACTGACCGACGAGGACCGGGATGCGGCCGTTGTGCTCGGTGGAACGCCCCGGCACCTGCTGACGGTCGAAGTGTCGAGATGAACGCCGAGGTGTCGAGATGAACGTGGCGATGAACGAGGAACAGCACAACGCGCTGTCGGCCATCCAGTTCAGCAGTGTGCTCAATCCGGAAGCGATCTGGAGCCCGCTGAGCCACCACGTCGACGGCTTGCACCCGCACGCCGTGGCCGCACTGACCCGCGCCGTGCGGGCTGCCGAGAACAGGCCGAAGGTGGCGCCGACCGGGTTCGTGCTCAGCGGTGAGAAAGGCGTCGGAAAGACGCACATGCTGGGCTGGCTGCGTCAACATGTCCAGCAGGCCGGTGGCGCGTTCTTCATGCCGAAGCTGATCGACGGCACGTCGTTCTGGGCGGGCGCCGTACATGGCATCGTCACCAAGCTGCGCGGCTCCGACGGTGGGCAACTGGGGCGCATGCTCACCGCACTGACCGAGCTCACCGGCTGCGCTCCCGAGCTGGGACTGCGGGTGCGCGGAATGCTGCCCGTGCAGCCGGCGGACCTGGCGGCGTTCGTCGAGGCGGTCGAGGATCTCGACGTCCAGGCTGCGGAGGAATGCCGGGATACCTTGCGGGCACTGATCCTCTACCAGGCGAGAGGGCACGCGCGCGAGATCGGGCACAGTTTCCTCGTGCTCGAGGACGGCATCGACGAGGACACCCGCATCGAGTGGGGTTTCCGGCAACGAGTCAAACCACCGCAGCTGATCTTCCATGAACTGTGCCGGTTGTTCGCGCTCACCGGACCGGTCGTGATGGCCGTCGATCAGATCGACTCGGTGATCGCCCAGTCGGGTCACGATGACGGTGACGGCCTCGCGGACCGGCTCGCCGATGGTCTGATGCGGATGCGGGAGGAGACGGTCCGCACGCTGATCGTCACGGCCTGTATCCCGAAATCGTGGGAGCTGATCGCGCACCGGGCGGTGAACTCGGCCGCCGACAGGTTCACGGTGCTCGAACTCGAAACGGCCATGCCCGATTCCGTGGTGGCCGCGGCGATCGTCGAGCGCCACCTCGGCGGGCTGTACGGCGACATCGGCTTCGTCCCGCCCTATCCCACCTGGCCGGTATTACCCGTGGCCTTCGAAGACCCGGTGATCACCGCTTTCACTCCCCGGCGGCTGCTTCAGCACCTGGATGCCCATGTCCGTAGTTGCCTCGCCGAAGGCAGAGTTGTCGAACTCGACCATTTCGCTCCCACGGTCGACGGAGCGACTCCGCCGCCGCCGGTCACGACCGAGGACTCCGCCCTGTTGGACGAACGTTTCGCCCGATTGCGGCGCGATGCCGACGTGACAACCCCGCTCGACGCCAAGCATGAAGACAACCGGATGTCCGAGCTGCTGAACGCGGCTCTTCGTGCTTTCGTCAACGAGCAGAGCCGCCAGGATCTCACCGTCGATCTCTCGACTGTCGCGCGACCGGCGCTGCACGCGCGACTGCGCCGGACGCTGGACGAGGCCACCGAGGACGAGGAGCACTGGAGCTTCCGCGCCATTGCTCACCCTCATCCCCGGGCGGTGCTGACCAGACTGCGATCGGCGACGTTGGAGTCGGGGATCGGTTCCGGCACGTCGACGCGGCACCTTGTCGTCCTGCGCAACACGGCCTTCGCTCGCGGACCCGTGACCACCGACGCCCTGGCCGCGCTGGAAGCCGCTCGCGGACAGGCGCTTCCGGTTGAGGCCGACGACCTGCGCACGTTCAGCGCTCTGGAGAAGATGCTCGCCGAACCCGCGCCGGGACTGGTGAACTGGCTCGCGGAACGTCGACCCGCGAGCCGCACGCAGCTGTTCGCGCGTGTTCTCGGTGGCATCGCGGAACCGGGCGCAGGCGGCGCTGCCGAGCGGACACCGGAGCCGGCGACAACGGGTGATTCCCGGACTTCGGGCGCAGACCCCGAAGTCTGTGGGGACGAGGGTGATGCGGTGGCCGGGGACGAGCCGTCGATCGCACTCGGGCGCTACCTCGAAACCGGTCGCGAATTCCGGGTGCCGCTCGCGCTCCTGCGCAAACACACCGCTGTCTTCGCGGGAAGTGGTTCGGGAAAGACCGTGCTCCTGCGTCGCCTGGTGGAGGAGGCCGCACTGCATGGTGTGTCCGCCATCCTCATCGACAGCAACAACGACCTGGCACGCCTGGGCGACCGATGGCCCGCACCACCGACGGGATGGAATCCCGATGATCCGGCGCGCGCCGCGCGCTACCTGTCCGACACCGAGGTCATCGTATGGACGCCGCGGCGGGAGGCGGGCAGACCGCTGTCGCTGAATCCGTTGCCCGATTTCTCGTCGGTGCTCGGCGACCCCGACGAATTCCGGATCGCCGTCGACGCATGCGTGGCGGGCCTTGTCCCCCGTGCGGGGCTCACGAGCAGGAAGTTTCCCACCGGGAACGCAGTTCTGACGCAGGCACTCGCCTACTTCGCCCGGCACGGCGGCACCGGCCTCGACGACTTCGTGGAATTGCTCGCCGACCTGCCCGACGAAGCGAGCACGCTCAAGGACGCCAGGCAGCTGGCGGGCGCGATGGCCGTGGAATTCTCCGCCGCGATGATCAACGACCCGGTCTTCGGTGGAGCGGGTTCCCGGCTGGATCCCGGAATGCTGCTCACCCCGACCGCGGGCCGTCGCGCCCGAATCTCCGTGATCAGTTGCATCGGCCTGCCCACGGACGCGCAGCGCCAGACTTTTGTGAACCAACTCCAGCTGGCGCTGTTCGCATGGATCAAGAGACATCCGGCCGGTGACCGCCCGCTGGGAGGTCTCCTGGTCCTCGACGAGGCGCAGACTTTCGTGCCCTCGCGCGGAACGACGGCATCGAGCGAAAGCACACTGCAACTGGCAGCGCAGGCGCGCAAGTACGGGCTGGGCATGGTGTATGCGACGCAGGCGCCGAAGGGACTGCACAACATGGTGGCAGGCAACGCTGCCACCCAGTTCTTCGGTCTGCTGAACGCCCCGGCGCAGATCCAGTCCGCCACCGAGCTCGCGCGGGCTAAAGGGGGGAGCGTGGACGACATCTCCCGGCTCTCGGCAGGCCGGTTCTACGGCGCTACCGAGGGCGCTGCCTTCGGCAAGCTCGTGGTCCCCATGTGCTTGAGTCATCATCCGCCGAGCGCGCTCACCGAGGACCAGGTGCTTCGCCGGGCGCGCGGCTCGGAGGATGATGCCGCAGGTCGGTGACAGCGGTTCGCGCGACGGCTGGAGTCCGGGTGCGTCGTCGCCCGGACCGGCGATCGCAGCCGCATCTCGGCTCAGCGCCGGGTAGATGAACCAGTTCCCGTGTGATCACTCGCAGGCGCGGCCGTCGCCGTCCCTGTCCAAACCGGATCGGTACCCGGGGGAGCCCGCATACAGAGGTGCGGCACCGGCTGCGCGGGCCTGGGCGCGCGCTGCGCCATCGTCGCGGCCGCGCTCGACGATGCCCTCATCGTCGAGCCGTATGACGAGATCGCGGTGCGGCGCTGCGAGCACGACGGCCGGATCCGGTGGCGGCTGGGGCTCGATCGGGTGTTCACCGTGGTGAGCGGGGCCGGGGTGGTGCTCGACTTCGACGGCGAATCGGTGCCGGTGGCGCCCTTGTCGCCGCTGCGATTCGACGGCGGGCGTCCGCCGGCTTGCGCGGTCACCGGGGCCGGGGCGGAGGCGTTCAAGGTGATGGTCGATCCTGCGTCGGCCTCGGCGCAGGTCGTCGTAGAGCACTACGCGACCGGCGGTGCGGTGGACCGGCTCGTCATCGCCGGATCACTGGCGATCGGTGCCGGTGCGCAACTCGAGCCTGGAGACGTCGCACTGTTCGATCCGACGGCGGATGCTGCCGACGGTGACGGCGCAACCTCGTCCGACGAGGTCGACGAGTCGCAGGATGACCGATGTCGGTCCTGGCCACGAACCTGGCGATCGGGATTCAGGGCAGCATCCAACGCAGCTCTCTTCGGCTCAGCGACGGGTCGCTACCGTTTCGGCGCGTTCGACGACCCGCCGGGCCTGGCGGGCCACCGCCTCGTCGATGAGGAAGCCGTTGACGTCCACAGCGACTCCCGACTCGGCGACCTCGAGGGCGGCCAGCACCGCGCGCGCCTCGGTCACCACCTCAGGGACAGGGGTGAATACCGAGCGCACCGGTTCGAGCTGGGCGGGATGGATACAGGCCCGCCCGACGAATCCGTGGTTCGCCAGGGCGCGGGTGTCCGCTGTGAAGGCATCGAGGTCGCGGAAATCGCGCGAGACCGCGGCCGGTGGCGGGTCGATGCCCGCCGCCACGCTCGCGGCCACGATCTGGCTACGAGCGAACAGCAGTGTGGTGGCGTCGGATTCGGGGTCGATGCCCAGATCGGCGGCCAGGTCTACTTCGCCGATCTGGAGAAATCGCACGCGGGGTGCACGGGCGATCGCGGGAGCGGCGAAGATGCCCGCGGCGGTTTCGATCATGGCCGAGATGGCGGCGTCGGGGCAAGCGGAGTTCGCCAGCAGGGTGTGGGCGCGCTCCACCTCCTCGGCGGAGCCGACTTTGGGCAGCCAGATGCCGGTGAGGCGCGGGTGGGCCACGGCCTGGATGTCCTCGTCCTGGAGGGAGCCGGGGTTGACCCGCACCCACACTTCGACCCGGCCCGGGTCGGTGTCGGCGACCCAGGTGGCGACGGCGGCGCGGGCCTCGGCTTTGCGGCCCGCGGCGACGGCGTCCTCCAAATCGAGCACGATGGCGTCGGCGCCGGAGGTCAAGGCTTTGCCGAATCGTTCCGGCTTGTCGCCCGGGACGTAGAGATAGGTGAGCGGTCTGCTCATCCGATGACTCCGGTACCCGCCACCAGGGCCTTGGCGATGACGGTGCGCATGATGTCGTTGGTGCCCTCGCCGATCGACATGAGCGGGGCGTCGCGATAGAGGCGTTCGACGACGAATTCGGTGGAGTAGCCGTAGCCGCCGTGGATGCGCATGGCCTCCAGGCTGGCGGTGATGGCGGTCTCGGAGGCGAAGTACTTCGCCATACCGGCCTCCATGTCGACGCGCTTGCCCGAATCGGCCTGGGACGCGGCCCAATAGGTCATCAGGCGGGCGGCCTGCAGATGGGTGGCGATGTCGGCGATCTTGAGCTGGATGGCCTGGAAGTCGGCGATGGGCTGACCGAAGGCGGTGCGCTCCTTGGCGTAGGCGAGTGCGGCGTCGTAGGCGGCCTGGGCGATGCCGACGGAGCGGCCGGCGATATTGAGGCGCCCGATCTCCAAGCCGGACAGGGCCTGTTGGAGGCCGCGGCCCTCGACGCCGCCTAGCAGGGCATCGACGGGGACGCGTACGTTGTCGAGTAGGATCTCGCAGGATTCGGTGCCCTTGTAGCCGAGCTTGCCCAGGTCGCGCTGGACGTCGAAGCCCTCGGCGCTGGTGTCGACGAGCAGAATGCTCATGCCCTTGTGCGCCGGCGTGGCGGTGGGGTCGGTCTTCACCAGGACCGGAAGGACGTTCGCGTGGCGGGCGTTGGTGATCCAGGTCTTGGCGCCGTTGACGATGTAGTGGTCGCCGTCGCGGCGGGCGGTGGTGCGGATGCCCTGCAGGTCGGTGCCCGCACCGGGTTCGGTGAGACCGATGCCGGTGCGCCATTCACCGGTGGCGAGCTTGGGCAGCAGATCCTGCTTCTGCTGCTCGGTGCCGTGCTTGTTGATCATCCAGCAGGACAGGTTGTGGCTTCCGAGAATGCCCGCGACGCCCATCCAGCCGCGCGCGATCTCCTCGTAGACCAGAGTGAACGAGACCTTGTCCAGGTCGATGCCGCCGTATTCCTCGGGGGTGGTGATGCCGAACAGGCCCATGGCCTTCATGTGCTCGACGATCTCGGTGGGGTAGCGGCCGGACTTCTCCCACTCGTTGGCGACCGGAATGATTTCCTTGTCGACGAAGTGGCGCAGGGCTTTACGGAAGTCGAGCTGCTGCTCGTTGAAGGTGAAATCCACGGGGGCTCCTGGGAGAGATCAGTTCGGGGTCGCGGGGGCGATGGTCGCGGCGAGGTCGAGGATGCCGGTCAGGTCCGGCTCGTCGGCGAGGGCGAAGATGCGATCGGCGAGTTCCTCGGTGGCGGGATGGTCGGCGCAGTTGGCACGGAACTTGGCGCGCAGCGCGGCATCGTCGAGCGGGAAGGCGACGGTGCCCCGGCTGCCCCCGACCCGGCCGTCGAGCGTGCTGCCGTCGTCGAGGGTGAGGACGGCGTGGCCGGGAGCGGACGCGGCGGGGCCGTCGGCGGCGTTTTCCACCACGCGCACCTTGGCCGCGGTGGCGAGCACGTCGGGGCGGGCGATGGACTCGGGGGTGTAGGTGGAGATGTCGACAGTGCCGTCGTGCAGGAGCGCGGCCACGCTCCACGGCAGGTCGAACTTGCCGTCGTACGGGCTTCGGGGCGCGGCGAGGCCGGTGTTCGGCCCGCACACGATGGGCGCCGAATCGGTGTGGACGTGCACTTCGATGTCGATCACCCGGGCCGGGTCGATGTCGCTGTTCGCGACGGCGGCCGCGACGGCATCGAGGGTGACGTGCATGAGCTGGCAGCTCGGATACGGCTTGATGCCGATTTCGGCTGCTTCCCAGCGGGTTCCGAGTTCTGCGCTGACGGCCGCCAGGTTGAAGTCGCGGGCGGACATCGTCGCGTAGAGGCCGCGACGGCCTTCCAGCACCGACGGCGGTCCGCTCGCGCCCGCGGCGGCCAGGCGGGCGGCCAGAATGCCGTTGAGGGTGGCGGTGCCTGGGTGCAGTGCCTTGGTGTCGGCATCGGTGTCGAGGAATTCCAGCAGGCCGCCCGCGCCCGACCCTGCGATGCCGAGGGCGTCGACGAGCTGATCGGTGGACAGGCCCGACAGCGTGCCGGTGACCAGGGCTGCGGCGAACGGTCCGACCACGCCGGTGGCGTGCAGGCCGCGGCTGTGGAAGCCGTGCGGGCTGGCCAGGCCGAGGCGGCAGGCGGTTTCCAAGCCGATCGCGGTGGCGGTGAGAACCTGAGCGCCGGTGGCGTGCACCGACTGGCCCACGGCGAAGGCCGCGGGCAGCGCCACAGCGGTGGCGTGGACCAGGGCTCCGGCGTGGGTGTCGTCGAAATCGAGCGCGTGCACCAGGACCGCGGTCGCCATGCCCGCGGCGGGCGCGGACAGGGCGCGGGTTCCGGTCAGCGGCCGGGCTTCGGCCGGGCCGCCCAATGCCTCGGCGACGGTCCAACCCGCGCGGCCTTGGCCGAGCCGTTGCGCGGCCAGGGCGTTGCCGATGCCGTCGAGCAGGTGGCGTGCGGTGGCGTGCCGGACGTGGGCCGGTAGGTCAGCGAGGGTGAGCTGCCCGGCCCATTCGGCCAGCGCCCGCGAACTCATGCGGACTCCGTCTTCGCCGGGCCGAAGGCGCCTTCGGCGAGGAGCTGGGCGATCCGTTCGGCGTCGTAACCGAGGTCGCCGCCGACGATCTCGTCGAAATGCTCGTTGCGCGAGGGGGCGCGGCGGTACTCCGGCCTCTGATCGCCGAAGCGCACGGGCGAGGCCAGCTGCCGGACGGTCTGGTACACGGGATGCTCGGTCTCGACGATGAGATCACGGGCGATCGTGTGCGGCTCGGTCACGGCCTGGGCCACATCGTTGATCGGGCCCGAGGGCACGCCCGCCGGTGTGAGCAGCGAAAGCCAGTGCGCCACAGTGTTCGTCGCGAACACCTTCTCCAGGATCTCGAGCAGTTGGTCGCGGTTCCTGCCGCGCTGGGTGAAGTCGGTGAAGCGATCGTCGTCGGCGAGTTCCGGGCGGCCGATGGCCACCACCAGTCGTTCCCAGAACTTCTCCTTGGCGCAGCCGACGACGAGCCAGCCGTCGCTCGCCTCGAAGGCCTGGAAGGGGACCAGCGAGGGATGCGCGGAGTTCTTGGTGCGCGTCGGTTCGTAACCGGCGTTCAGATGCCAGGTGGCGGGGTAGGTGAGCAGTGACATCGCGGTGTCGTAGAGGGAGACATCGCAGTCGCCGCCGATGCCGTCGCGCCTGGCCGCGTGCAGGCCCGCGAGCAGGCTCAGCGCGGCGACGAATCCGCCGGAGAAGTCGACCAGCGACAGCCCGGACTTGGTGGGCGGGCCGTCCGGGTCGCCGGTGATGCTCATCCATCCGGCCATACCTTGCAGGATGTAGTCGTAGCCGGGTTCCTTCGCCCGCGGGCCGGTCATGCCGAAACCGGTCAGGCTGCAGCAGACGATCGCGGGATTGATGTGCTTGAGATCGTTGTAGGTGATGCCGATCTTGGCAGGCACGTCGCCACGCAGATTGGAGTAGACGGCGTCGGCATTGCGGACCAGGTCTTCGAACACCGCACGCCCGGCCGGGTTCGACACGTCCAGTGAGAGGCTGCGCTTGTTGCGGTTGAAGGTCTCGAAGAACAGCGAGTCCTCACCCTGGTTGTACGGGGGGACGTAGCGGCCGACATCGCCGCCCGCGTTGGGGTCTTCGATCTTGATGACGTCGGCGCCCAGATCGGCCAGGTGGACGCTGCCGAACGGGCCGGCGCCGTACTGCTCGAGGGCGATGATGCGGACGTCTTGGAGTGGCTTCATGCCGAGGCCCCGTTCGTTTCGGACTGCGCGGGAAGTTCCAGTGGCCCGTTCTGCGCTTGCGGGAAGTAGTTCTGGCCGATGCCGCTCTCGCGGGTGGCCACCATCACCGAACGCTTCCAGGAGATCACTTCGATGCCGTCCTGATTCAGCCCGCGGGTGATCATCGAGACGATGCCCGCGTAGGGGCGGGACTCGGACTTGCGCAGGCCGGTGCAGAGGCTTTCGGCGTAGAGGGTGTCGCCCTCGTATACCGGGTGCGACATCTTGATGTCGGTGAACGCCAGATTGGAGATGGCGTTCTGGCTCATGTCCAGCACCGAGATGCCCAGGATCACGGCCACGGTCAGGCCGGAGTTGACGATGACCCGGCCGTCGGTGATCGGGTTCTGCTTGGCGTAGTGGGCGTTGAAGTGGTTCTGGTTGGTGTTCATCGACAGCAGCGTGATCCACGCGTTGTCGGCCTCGGAGATCGTTCGTCCGATGGGGTGCTGGTACACGTCACCCACGACGTAGTCCTCGAAGAAGCGTCCGAGGACGGCCTGATGCACTGCCACCGTGTCTCCTTAGTTCGTTCGGTGAAGGGGTTCCAACGAACGATACATCAGACATTTATCTCGTCAAGAGGTGGGAAGAAGCCTGTATGGCGGCGCGTTCACCGTAAACCCTGTCAACCCTAGAGCTAAATGGCAGATGTTTCTGGTCAGTCGGTGCGCAGGCGATCCATTCGCCGGTAGGAGTCGCCCAGGTGATCGAGGTGGCGGCGCATGTGGTCGATGGCGGCCATCGAGTCGCCCGCGGTGACGACCTCGAGGATGGCTCGATGATCGTGGTCGACACACTGCCAGAAGTCGCCGGGGGCGTCGTCGCGGCCGAATCGGGTGGACAGCACCCGGAATACCGGGGCGGTGATCAGCTCGAGCAGTGGGTTGCCGGTGGCGCGTAGCAGTACCAGGTGGAACTCCTGGTTCTTGGCGAAGGTTTGTGGCCCCTGCAGACCTTCCGGGTCGAACATCGCGGCGCGCAGTTGGGACAGATGCTCCTCGGTGCGGCGGAACGCGGCGATGCCCGCCGCCGGCACCTCCATCAGATTGCGCACCTCCATCAGCTGGTCCACCGTCACGGCCTCGGCGGCGGCCATCAGGGCCACGCCGGTCTCCAGGCTGGCGCTGATGTGTCCGATGCTGGGGGTGGACACGAAGCTGCCGCCGGTGACGCCGCGAGTGGTGGTGATGAGGTTCTGGCTGGCCAGGGAGCGCAGCGCTTCGCGGATCGTGCTGCGGCCGACGCCGAACTCGGCGGTGAGCTCGGCGTCGCTGGGCAGGCGGGCGCCCTGTGGCAATTCGCCGGACAGGATGCGGTCGCGCAGGTGATCGGCCAGGACCGCGTAGGCGGGGCGGGCCTTGGCGGTCGTGTCGCCTGTCGTCTGTTCGGTCACCGGTGGGGGTCCTTCTGCTGGAAACGACTCTCTCGCGAGGCCGAGCCTAGCGGTATCGCCCGGTGGCGGCTGCGTTACCGTGGGCGGCTGATGTGCGGCTAAACATCCGTCAATTACGTGCAGTCTTGCGGACGACTGGCATGATTGGCGGCTGTAATCGCGAATTTACCTCTAAAACATCTGAGGTATTGATTTCTTGGCCCGGCTACAGCACGATGACTCCCATCACCTCGCGCGGTGGTCACCCGCCCTCCGAGGGACGGCACTCATCCCAGCCGGCCGTCCCCATCCGCTCCTTCGTGGGCGCCGGAAGAATGGAACCTTGATGAAGAGAATTGGAGTCGACGTCGGCGGCACGTTCACCGACCTCGTGCTGTGGGACGACGACGGCACCGTGGTCGTGCACAAAACTCCCTCGACGAACCACGACCCGTCGATCGGCACCATGGACGGCATCGGGGTGCTGGCAGAACGCGCCGGGATCGACCCCGCCGAGATCGAGATGTTCTTCCACGGCACCACGGTCGCGACCAATATCGTGCTCGAGCACAACGGCTGCGATGTCGGCATGATCACCACCGAGGGCTTCCGCGACCTGCTGCACATCGCCAGGAAGAAGCGGCCGCTCAACTACT
>NZ_BAGA01000171.1 GCF_000308595.1 Nocardia higoensis NBRC 100133
AGGACGCCGAATTCTGATCGGCCGTGCCGCGGGCCTGCCGCGGGGCGGAGTTCCGGCGCTGTCTTCCGGCGGTCATGCGCGGACGGCCCGATGGGGCCGCCGATTCCGGCGACCCCATCTCCATGCGGTGGATTGCGAGCGGCTCAGGCGAGTTCGGCGACCGCCTGCTTACGGGTGAGCAGAGCCGAGGCGCAGGCGAGCAGCCCGACCGCCGCCACCGCCGTCACCAGATACAGCCCCGGCCGGTACCCGGCGATGCTGTCGGTCGCGGCGCCGCTGATCAGGCCGGTGGTGACCGCGAGCACCACCGCGCCGCCGATCTGGAGCGAGGTCTGCACGAGGCCGGAGGCCAAGCCCTGTTCGTGGTCGGCGATGCCTTCGGTCGCCTGGACCATCACCGAGGAGAACCCGAGTGCGAAGCCGAGGCCGAGCAGCAGGAACGCCGGGAGATAGTCGAGGAGGTAGTTCGGGTCCGGGTTGCCGCCGCGGGTGAGGAACCAGAGGTAGCCGGCGACGAACGAGGTGAGGGCCGCGATGATCATCGGCGCGGTGCCGAAGCGGTCGATGAGTTTGCCCGCGATCGGCGAGAGGATGGCGACGATGATGCCTGCCGGGGCCATCGCCAGAGCCATCTGCAGCGGCTCCCATTCCAGCGTGTTCTGCAGGTACAGGGAGACGATCGTCTGGAAGCTCAGGTAGGAGCCGAAGATGGCCAGGGCGGCCAGGTTCGCCCGCACGATCGACCGGACCTTGAAGATGCTCAGCCGCACCAGCGGGTGGCCGACGCGGTTCTCCACGACGAAGAAGGTGCCGAGCAGGCCGACCGCGAGGACGGTGGTCGCGATGACGGTGGCGGTGAAGCCGGTCTCCGGCGCGGTGACGATCGTGTAGACCGCCGACAGCATGCCGCCGGTCAGCAGGACGGCGCCGGTGAAATCGATACCGCCCTCCTCCTTCTCGCCGGCGCGCGGCACCACGAAGTAGGCCGTGACCAGAACGATCGCGACGACGGCGACCGGCATGTAGAAGGTCAGCCGCCAGTCGATGCCGGTGAGCAGGCCGGAGACGATGAGGCCGGAGGCGTAACCGGTGGCGCCGAAGATGGTGAAGATCGACAGGGCGCGGTTGCGATCGGGGCCTTCCTTGAACGTCGTGGTGACGATCGAGAGCGCGGCGGGGGCGGTGAAGGCGGCGGCGATGCCCTTCACGATCCGGGTGGCGATCAGCAGCGTGCCGTTGTCGACGAGGCCGCCGACGAGCGAGGCGATGCCGAACACCACCAGTGCGGTGAGGAAGACCTGCCTGCGGCCGAGCAGGTCGGCGGCTCGTCCGCCCAGCAGCAGCAGTCCCCCGTAGCCGAGGATGTAGCCGTTGACGACCCACTGCAGTGCGGAGGTGTCCAGGCCCAGATCGTGGCCGATGGACGGGAGCGCGACGCCGACCATGGAGACGTCGAGGGCGTCGAGGAACATCGCCAGCCCGGCGACGAACAGGATGGCCCACAGCTTGGGCCCCCAACCGTCCGCGGTCGGCTCGGCGACGGCCGGTTCGGCCGGGATCGGTTCGGAAAGGGTTGAGACGGACAGGTTCTCGGGTGCCGTTGTCGTGGTCACCCGATCGAACTTAGATGCATGTGCATCGAATGTCAACGCATGTAATGCGATGGCATGTAATGCGCGAGCATAAAATGCCTTGACATGCTAACCTCGGGTCATGTACCACGACTCCGACAAAGATGTCTGCGCGAAGTGGTCCGAAACGCTCCGGCTCTACCACGGCACCTCATCCGAGCTGGAGAACGTGCTCCAGGCGCGCCACCAGCTCGGACTCAGCGAATTCGAGCTGCTGCAGATCCTGGCCGGCCGCTGCGGCGGCGAGTGTTCCGAAAAGGTCAAGATGAAGGACATCGAGGCCGAGATGTACCTGAGTCAGAGCGCGCTCTCCCGCACCGTGACCAGGCTCGAGAAGGGCGGACTGGTGGAGCGCGCGGCCTGCGATTTCGACCGCCGCGCCAACTTCCTCCAGCTCACTCCCGAGGGTCGCGAACGGCTCGCGGCGGCCCGTCCGACACATGCGGAAGTCCTGCGCAAACATTTCACCTGATCCGCCGGGCTCGGATCCGCGAAGATCGTTCGCGCGACCGGTGTTGCCGCCGGCATCGCGCGGGTAAGTGTGGGAAGAACCCGCTGCGCGGAGTGCGGCCGAACCCGACTTGGGCGGCCGGCGACCGTGAGTTCACGACCCGGAGGTGTGCGATGAGGGCTCTGCAGTATCGGACGGTCGGAGCGGCACCCGAGGTGGTGTCCGTGCCGGATCCTGAACCGGGTCCGGGCCAGGTGCTCCTGAAAGTGACCGCGGCGGGTGTCTGTCATTCCGACATCGCGGTGATGTCCTGGTCGGCGGCCGAACTGCCGTTCCCGCTCCCGCTCACCCTCGGCCACGAAGGCGTGGGAACCGTTGCGGCGCTGGGTGATGGCGTCACCGGGTTCTCGGTGGGTGACGAGGTCGCGGTCTACGGGCCGTGGGGATGCGGTTCCTGTCCGCCCTGTGCGGGCGGGCGGGAGAACTACTGCCTGCGCACGATGGAATTGGGCATCTTCCCGCCGGGACTGGGGGCACCCGGCGCGATCGCCGAGTACATGATCGTGGACGACGCTCGTCACCTCGAGCCGCTGCACGGTCTCGACCCGGTTCGCGCGGCGCCGCTCACCGACGCGGGACTCACCCCGTATCACGCGATCAAACGGTCGTTGCCGAAGCTGGTGCCCGGCTCGAGTGCGGTGGTGATCGGCGCGGGCGGGCTCGGTCACGTGGGCATTCAGATTCTCCGCGCGCTCAGTCCCGCGCGGGTGATCGCCGTGGACACCAGCCGCGACAAGCTCGAACTCGCGCGTTCGGTCGGCGCGCACGAGACGGTGGTCTCGGACGAGAGCGCCGCCGAGAAGGTGAAGGAACTCACCGCGGGGCGGGGCGCGACCGTGGTGCTCGACTTCGTCGGCGCCCCGCCGACCACCGCCACGGCCGCGGCCTGTGTCGCGATGGAGGGCGATCTGACGATTGTGGGCATCGGCGGCGGCGCGGTCCCGGTGACCTTCGGGTCACCGCCGTACGAGGTCACCGTCACCTCGCCGTACTGGGGCAGCCGCGTGGAATTGCGCGAAGTGCTCGACCTGGCTCGAGCGGGTGCGCTCGAGGTGCACGTCGAAACGTTCTCGCTGGACGACGCACCCCATGCCTACGAGCGCCTGCACGCCGGAACCATCGAGGGTCGCGCCGTCATCCTGCCGAACGGCTGACCTCGGCATCGGCCACGGGCGCGTGCGCCTGTGGTAGCGACCGGCGGGCTCGGTGCAGGCCAATCGACGGCGCGACGATGATCGACACCGGTGGGACGGCTGAGTCCCACCGGTCCGCGCTGTCGACGCGCGAGGCGCGCTCACTCCGGCGCGTAACCGAGGATGCCCTTGATCTCCAGGTAGTCGTGGAAGCCGAATTCGCCCCATTCCCTGCCGTTTCCGCTCTTGCGATAACCGCCGAACGGGCACTGGAAGTCGAAGGCGTTGTTGATGGCGACCCAGCCCGCCCGGATGCGCCGGGCGAGTGAGCGAGCCAGTTCCGGGTCCGCGCCCGCGATATTGGCCGCGAGGCCGTATTCGGTGTCGTTGGCGATCTCGACGGCGTGGTCGAGATCGTCGTAGGCGATGATCGACAGGACCGGACCGAAGATCTCCTCGCGGGCGATGGTCATGTCGTTGGTGACGTCCGCGAACACGGTCGGCTTGACGAAGTAGCCGCGGTCGAGCCCTTCCGGGCGGCCGCTACCGCCGGTGACCAGGGTGGCGCCTTCGTCGATGCCGCGCTGGATCAGCGCCTGGATCTTGTCGAACTGGTTCTTCGAGACCACCGGGCCCACGGCCACCTCGCCCGTGGGGTCGCCGACGGTGATCGCGTCCGCCGCGGCGCGGGCGGCTTCGACGACCTCGTCCAAGCGAGCGCGGGGGACCAGCAACCGGGACAGGGCGCTGCAGGTCTGGCCGGAGTTGTTCATCATGCCTGCGACGGCGATGCCCACATTGGCGACCAGTTCATCGTCGTCGAGGACGATATTGGGGCTCTTGCCGCCGAGTTCCTGGGCGACGCGCTTCACGCTCGGTGCGGCGGCACGGGCGATCTCGATGCCGGCGCGGGTGGAGCCGGTGAACGAGATCAGGTCCACATCGGGATGGGCCGAGAGCGGGGCGCCCGCGCCGGGGCCGTCGCCGTGCACCAGATTGAACACGCCCGCGGGAACGCCCGCGGCATCGAGGATCTCGGCGAAGATGTGCGCCGAGAACGGGGTCTGCTCGGAGGGCTTGAGGACCACCGTGCAGCCGGTCGCCAGCGCGGGGAAGACCTTCACCGCGATCTGGTTGAGCGGCCAGTTCCACGGGGTGATCAGGCCGCAGACACCGATCGGCTCCTTGACCACCAGCGTCGCGCCGCGCTGTTCCTCGAAGGGGAAGGTCTCGAGGATGCCGAGGGCGGTGGCGAGGTGCCCGGCGCCGAGGTCGAGCTGGAGCCCACCCGCCAGCGCGGCGGGTGCGCCCATCTCGGCGGTCAGCGCGGCGGCGAGATCACCGCGGCGACGTTCGTATTCCTCGCCGATGGCGCGCAACACGGCCGACCGGTCGGCCACCGAGCTCGCCGACCAGCTGGGGAACGCGGTGCGGGCCGCGGCGACAGCGCGATCGATATCGGCGGCCGAGCCCGCGGCGACCGTGCCGTAGGTCTCTTCGGTCGCGGGGTTCACCACCTCGAAGGTCGCGGCGGTGGCGGGGTCGATCCATTTGCCGCCGATGTAGAAGGTGGAGAGGGTGGGCTTGCTGTTCGGTGGCATTGTTACTGTGTCCCTTCGGCGTACCAGGTGCGGAACTCGTCGTAGGACGGCATCTCCTCGGAATTGGCCTTCGGGTCGACGGCCACGTGGATGACGCCGACCTTTCCGCTGGCGTAGGCGCGTTTGATGGCAGGTGCGATGTCCTCGTCGCGCTCGACGTACTCGCCGTAGCACCCGAATCCCTCGGCGACTCTGTCGAGGCGGGTCTCGGTACTCCAGTGCGTGCCGGTCTCACGCGAGCCTTGGCCGAAAGTGCGTTTGTACACACCGACTTCCAAGCCCCAGGCGTAGTCTACGGCGACCACGCAGACCAGGGGCAGGTTCAGCCGAGCCGCTGTCTCGAGTTCCGCGATCTGGAATTGGAACGACGAGTCGCCGGTGATCAGCATGACCGGGCGCTTGCGGCCCTCGGCCACGGAAGCGCCCACGGCATAGGGCAGACCGGTGCCCAGGTGGCCGAAGTTCTGGTTCCAGATCACGTCGTGCGGCTTGGCCTGCGAGTAGGTCCAGCCGAAGATGGTGGTGGCGCCGCCGTCGCGGACCATGATGCCGTCGGAGGGGAAGACTTTCGTGGCCTCCACGATGAGCCGGGCCGGATGCACGGGGGAGCGCCCGGACGGTGCGCTCTCGGCGAGTTCGGCCAGCCGGGCCGCGTCCTGTTCGATCCATCGCGCGAGCTCCGCTGTCGCTGTGCGCGGAGTGTCCTTCAGCGCTTCGGCCAGCTGGGGCACCACGGCACGCAGATCGCCGACGAGCGGGACGTCGATGGGGCGGTTGACCCCGATCGCGGCCGGATCCTGTTCGACGAGAATCCATTTCCGGTTCGCCTCGTTGGCGATCCAGTGCCTGCCGCGCCCGTAGTGCACCGGCTCGCCGAGCTCGGTGCCGATGGCCAGGCACAGGTCCGAGGCCACGACGGCTTCGACAGCGGAGGGGGAGAAGCCATAGGGGAAGGTGCGGTCCTCGAGGCCCTCGATATAGGAAGTGCCGCCGGAGGTCTGGATGACCGGGCAGGCCATCGCCTCGGCCAGCGCCCGTACCGCCGCACCCGAGCGGGTGGTGTGTACACCGTGCCCGGCCAGCAGCACGGGCTGTTTCGCGGCACGGATGAGCTCGACGGCCTCGGCGATCTTGTCGGCGCCCGCGGTCTGGCCGACGAGCCGGTAGCGCTCGGGCGGCAGCGGGTCGGGTACGTCGAGGTCTTCGAGGATGACGTGCGAGGGGTACTCGATGTAGACCGGGCCGGGGGTGCCGGTCAACGCCTTACGCACGCCTTCGCGAATGATCTCGTCGGTCTGGTCGGCGTATTCGATGCTGGCGCTGTACTTCACGGACGGTTCGAAGAGCTCGGCCTGCTTCACGAATTGGATGCGGCCGCGGCGGACCCGCTGCTCGGTGATGCGGGCACGCTGACCACCGAGGAAGATCACCGGCGAGTTCTCGACCTTCGCGCACATCATGGCGCCGGCGAGATTGGCGACGCCGGGGCCGAGAGTGCCGATGCAGACCGCCGCGCGCCCGGTCATCCGGGACACCGCCTCGGCCATGAAGCCGGCCGATTCCTCGTGGTGGGGTGCGACGACATTCCAGCCGCGTTCCTCGGCCAGATGGAACATGTGCACGAAATTCGGATCGGGGATGCCGAAGATCGTGTCGATCCCCTCGGCTTCGAGGAGTTGCAGAATGCGTTCGTAGACCTTAACCGACATGCTGGGCCGCCTCCGTGGCTAGCGCGAAACTCTTCCTGAGGTGATCGACGTGACCGGTCGCGGTGGGCAGGATCCAGGACCGCGCGGTGTCCCGGATCTCGTCGATGCGTTCGCCGACCTGCTCGACCGTCCATGAGGGCTGATACACCCCCGGCGTCTCGGCGATGTAGGCCCGCGCCACCCGTCCGGCGACCGCTACCAGCACTTCGCCGGACAGCGAACAGGATTCGTGGGCGAGCCAGCCGACGGCGGGCGCCGTCAGCTCGGGGCCCATCGGGGGATAGGCCGAGGTGTCCAGCCCGTCGGCCAGCCGGGTCACGGCCGCGGGCACGATGACATTGCTGCGGACGCCGTACTCGGCGCCTTCGAGAGCCACCACGTTCGACAGCCCGATCACTCCGGCTTTGGCGGCGGCGTAGTTGGCGACGCCCTTGTTGCCGTAGAGGCCGCCGATCGAGGAGGTGAGCACCACCCGTCCGTAACCGGCGTCGGCCATGACCGGGAAGGCAGGGCGCGTCACGTGGAAGGCGCCGCGCAGGTGCACGTCGAGCACCGCGTCGAAGTCCTGGTAGGTCATCTCGCGCAGGGAGCCGTAGCGGACGTTGCCCGCGTTGTGGACGAGGACGTCGAGTCGGCCGAAGCGGTCGAGGGCGGTCCGGACGATCGCCTCCCCGCCCTCGGCGGTGGCCACGGAATCGGTCGACGCGACCGCCCTGCCGCCGGCGGCCTCGATCTCGGCGACCACGTCCTCGGCCGGGCTGCCCTCCACGATGTCGCCGCGAATGCTGCTGCCGAGATCGTTGACCACGACCGAGGCGCCGCGCTCGGCCAGCAGCAGGGCGTAGGCCCGACCCAGACCACGGCCGCCCCCGGTGACGACCGCGACGCGTCCATCGAAACGTAATGTCCGGGAGCGGCTTTCGTCGTTCATTTCCCGGCCTCCAGCGGTTCCCGGCCGCTCATGAGCGCAGCTCCAGCCCCGGCAGCTCACCGGTCTCGCGCCAGGCCTGCAACAAGTCCTCGAAAGCGTAGAAGCCGGGCCAGTACGGGTCGCCCAGGTGCGAGCGGATCCGCTGCTCGCCCTCGTTGTTGTAGTAGCCGGGGGTGCACTCGCGCTGGAAGGCGGTGTTGTCGACGGCCGACTCGCGCACGGTGGCGCACCACTGTTCGACGGCTTCGGCGGTGGGCTCGACCACGTCGGCGCCCTGCTCGGCCGCGCGGGCGAGGACGTAGGCGATGTGGCGGGCCTGCTGGTCGAACATGTCGGTGGTGCTCGCCGTGACGCCGCCCTGCAGGAACCCGGTGAAGAACACGTTCGGAAAACCGTGGGTGGTCATGCCGTGCAGGGTGCGGTAGCCCTCGGCCCAGTGGTCGTAGAGCGAGCGCCCGTCGCGGCCGGCGAACGGTGCGATGCCCAGGCGGCGGTCCAGATCGGTGGTGATCTCGAAGCCGCTGGCGAAGATGATGCAATCGACCTCGTGCTGCACGCCGTCGGCGATGATGCCCTCGGCGGTGATGCGCTCCACGCCCTTTGTTTTCGAGACGTCGACCAGGGTCACGTTGTCGCGATTGAAGGTCGGCAGGTAGTCGTCGTTGAAACACGGCCGCTTGCACAGGAACCGGTACCAGGGCTTGAGGGCGGCGGCGGTCGCGGGATCCTCGACGATCGCGTCGACGCGCTGCCGCACGCGCTCCATCGCCTTGTAGTCCTCGATCTCGCGCAGTTCCATGAACTTCTCCGGCGTGAGCGTCGCCCAGCCGCCGGTGGCGCTCAGATGCGCCTCCAGGTTGCGGCTGACCTCGGTCCAGCCGTCGCAGATGAGGTCCTCCTGACCGGGCGCGAAGGCTTCGAACGCGGCGGTGTGGAAGTTGCGCTTGCGCTCCCGCGTCCAGCCGGGCTGCAGAGTGGCGGCCCATTCGGGATCGGTGGGCACGTCGCCGCGCTCGTAGACATAGGACGGTGTGCGCTGGAAGACGTAGAGGTGCTCGGCCGATCGCGCGATGTGCGGGATGATCTGGACGCCGCTGGCGCCGGTGCCGATCACCGCGACCTTCTTGCCCGCCAGTCCGTCCAGCCCGCCCTTCATGCTGCCGCCGGTGTACTCGTAGTCCCAGCGCGCGCTGTGGAAGGTATGGCCCCGGAACTCGGTGATGCCGGGGATGCCGGGCAGCTTGGGCTTGTTGAACGGGCCCTGGGCCAGGACGACGAACCGGGCGCGGATGTCGTCGCCGCGATTGGTGCCGATCCGCCAGCGTTCGCTGTCCTCGTCCCAGATCAGTGCGTCGACCAGGGTGGAGAAGATGGCGCGCTCGTAGAGGTTGTAGTGCTTGCCGATGCGCTGGGCGTGCTCGAAGCATTCGTCGCCGCGGGCATATTTCTCCTTCGGCAGGTAGCCGGTTTCCTCGAGCAACGGCAGGTAGGCGTAGCTGTCGGTGTCGCACTGGATGCCGGGGTAGCGGTTCCAGTACCAGGCGCCGCCGAAATCGCCGGCCAGTTCGATGATCCGGAAGTCGGTGACGCCCGCCTCCTCGAGCCTGGCCCCGGTGATCAGTCCGGCCCAGCCGCCGCCGAGGACGGCCACCTCGATCTCGTCGGTGATCGGGTCGCGCGGCACCACCGTCGTATACGGATCGCCCTCGTAGAACGAGGTGAACCCGTCGTCGGTCGCCAGGTATTGGCCCTGGCCCTCCGCGCGCAGACGGATATCGCGTTCGGCGAGGTATCTGGCGCGCAGGGCGGGCAGATCGATCTCGGGGGTCTGTGTGGGTGCACAGTCGCTCATCGGTTGGTCCTTGCTCGAAAGTCTCGCAGTTCAGGGGAGATCGGTGGGCTCACCGGTGCCCATGTAGCGCGCGAGGTTGTGATGCAGGTTGACCACGCTGCGCTCCCGATACGGATTGGGCTTGGCGCCGGAGAAGCCGCGTGACCTCATGCCCTGCTGGACGGCGGCCATATTGTCGAAGTCCTGCGGCAGCACGGTGCGCCAGCCGGGGTCACCTACCGGGGTGTGGATCCATTCGGTTTCGGGTTCCTGGCCTTCGGGGAACAGCTCGAACACGGCGGCCTCGAAGATGCACTTGCCCGGATCGGCGCCCAGCGGCCGGAATCGGTAGCAGAGCATGTTGTTCACGGCGTGGCCGATCTGGAAATTCGGGAAGATCTGCCAGGCGGTTCCGCTCTCGGCGACGATCGCCGGATCCACCTTCGGCCACTCCACCCCGCGCGCCTGATCCTCGGCGCGCGCGGTGTCGAGCCAGTAGCGCAGCACCTGATCGCTCGGCGTGCCCTCGGGCAGCTCGTCGACCAGGCGGTTGGCGACGTCGACCAATGTGCGGGTGGTGTTGGTGTTGGCGTTCTCCCAGGTGAAGTTCTGCAGGGTCGCGGTGGAGATGCGCGCGTCCGCACCGCCGCCGACGCGCAACTTGGCCTGGTTCTCCTCCATGCCCTTGGGTGCGTCGTAGCCGATATTGCTGTGCTTGCCCTGTGCCCGTGCCCAGCCCAGGAAACTGCCGAAATTGGCGAATTCCGGATGCGTGTAGGGCACGTGGTAGGTCTCCATGAATGCCTCGAAGGCGACCTTCCAGTTGCAGTCGAACTCCACCCAGCGCCGCCACCGGTAACGCATCTTCTCCAGCTCGAAGTGCTCGAGCAGGGTGGCGGCCGGTTCCAGATAGCTACGCAGCGGTTCGGCCTCGGGGTCGAGGTTGATCCAGATCCAGCCGCCCCAGGTGTCGACGCGCACCCGGGTGAGCCCGTCGCGCTCGGTGAGCTTGCAGTTCCAGTCCTCGCGTTCGGGCACGAAGGTGTTGTTGCCCTCGATGTCGTAGCGCCAGCCGTGGAACCCGCACACGAATTGCTTGCGGCTGCCGCGCGCGTCGTGCGCGCCGGGCGCGATGTCGACCAGCCTGCGGCCGCGATGGGCGCAGACGTTGTAGTAGGCGCGCAGCGTGTGCTCGGCGGTGCGCGCCACGATGATCGACTCGTCCATGATCTCGTAGGTGAGGAAGTCGCCGACCCGGGGGATCTCCTCGACCCGGCCGACCTGCTGCCACACCTTCGACCACAACTTCTCGGCCTCGGCACGGGCGTATTCGGGACTGATGTAGGCCTCGACGCCGATCTGTTTCGGCGTCGACAGCGGTGCGGTCTCGGTGCTGTGATCGGCGGTCTCGGTCATGACTGGCTCTCTCCCGGAAACAGTGGTTCAGGCGGTGATGGCGGCGCGGAAGTTCTCGTCCTTGAGGAACAGCGAGGTGTTGTCAGCGGCCAGATGGCTCCACTTGAGGTTCAGTCCGCCGTCGACCAGCAGGGTCTGGCCGGTCACATAGCTCGCCAGGTCCGAGAGCAGGAACAGGATCGGGCCCGCCTGCTCCTCCGGACGTCCGCGCCTGCCCATGGCGATGGCGGTGCGGTCGCGCTCGGGGTCGGCGTCGACATAGGCGCCCGACGCCGGGGTCTCGGTGACTCCAGGGGCGACCGCGTTGACCCTGATGCCCGCCGGGGCGAGTTCGACGGCCAGGCTGCGGGTCGCCGCGACGATCGCGGCTTTGGCCGTGCCGTAGGCGATGTGGAACGGAGCGGTGTTCATGCCGCTGATCGACGACAGCGACACGATCGAACCGGGTCGGCCGGCTTGTTGCAGGTCGGCCGCCACCGCCTGGCTGAGGAAGAACATCGTCTCGAGGTTGCGGGCGAACAGCTCCCGCCAGTCCGCACGGGTGACCCGGGTGGCCCGCATCCAGCTCGCCGGTGCTGCTCCGCCCGCGACATTGACCAGGCCGTAGAGATCGCCGGGGGCGTTGTTCGCCTGTTCCAGGATCGTCGCGATGCCCTCGTCGGTACTCGCGTCGGCCGCGAGCGGGATCACCGGAAGACCCTGCGCGGCAAACGGCTCGACGTGGGTGGCGAGATTCTCCTTCGATCGGCTCACCGCGACGACCGTGGCGCCCGCTCGCGCGGCGAGCCGGGTGATCGCGGTGCCGATTCCGCCGCCGCCCGCGCCTGCCACGATCACCACGCGGCCCGCGAGACCGATCTCCGGGATGCCCGGGATGCCGGAAGCATGGTCGCTCATCGCCGATCACCCCTCGATCCGGACCGCGAGGACGCTGCCCTCGGCGTCGGCGGAGACGTACACGGTGCCGTCGGGTCCGGCGGCGATGCCGGCGAAGGGCCCCATCGGGCCGGAGAACGGCGGGGTGCCGCGCAGTGGTTTGGCGACCACACCCTCCGGCACCCCGACCGGGAGCTCGGCGGCCAGCGTCCGGCGGGCCTTGGTGACCAGGTCGACGGCGATGAGCGACTTCAGCCCGGAGTCCACGATGAGCAATTGGTTGCCGCGCACCAGGATTCCGTGCGGCCTCTCCAACCCGTCCACCACGGTGTCCACCCCGCCGGCACCCACGGAGACGATGCGGCCGGCTCCTGTTTCGGAGACCAGGATCCGCCCGTCCGGGCCGAACGCGACGCCGGTCGGATCGTGCAGGCCGGATGCCAGCACCTCGGTCTGCCCGCCCCGGATCGACAGCACCCGGCCCGGCCCGAGTTCGACCGCGACGATCGAGCGGTCCGCGTCGGCGGCGATCCCGTAGAGCTGGTCGAAACCCTGTGCCACGATCTCGGTTTCGGGCTCTTCACCGTGCCGGTAGTAGGCGATAGTGCCGTCGGAGGTCGCGACCAGGAACTCGTCGGCTCCGACCGCGGTGACGCCGCGTACGTAACCCGGAGTGTTCGGACTGAACAACGAGGCCAGCACCCGCAGTTCGCCCTCGCGCAGCGCGTAGAAGAAGGTGCCGTCCGCGACGTAGAGCGTGCCGTCGGGGCCGACGGTCAGGTCCAGCGGCCACATCAGGCCGCCTTCCAGCACCGCCTTGGTCTCGCCACCGCCGAGGACTTCGGTGATCGCGCCGTCGAAGCTGGAGACGAAGAGCCTGCCGTCGACGAAGGTGCAGTTGTCCAGGCCGGGATCGAGTTGGGCCAGTATCTGCCGCTCGCCACTGCGCGGGTCGATGCGCAGCACCTGGCCGGTGCCCACCTGGGTCGAGACGATGAAACCGTCCGCGTCGAACTTCACCGAATCCGGCACGCCGAGATCACCGGCGACCCGTTCGGGGGTGCCGCCGTCGGGGTCGATGCGCCAGATGTCGTTGGTGCCCATGACCGGGTAGTAGAGGAGCCCGTCCGGGCCGACCTCCATGGCGTTGGGCATGGGCAGGTTGTCCTGCAACACCTTCGGCGCGCTGCCGTCGAGCGGCAGTTCCATCAGGCGTCCGCCGATCCGGCACTCGTTCACGAAGAGCCTGCCGTTGTGCACGGTGATGCCGTTGGCGCCGGGCAGGTCGTCGCGCAGCACCCGGCTGCGGCCGTCGGTGCCGCGCACGCTGACTCGCGCGTCCATGTACTCGGTGGCGATGAGATTGCCCGCCGGGTCGAAGGCGATGTCGTCGGGCGCGACGATGTCGCCGCCCTTGGCGCTGATGGTCTCGAGCTCGCCGGTGGTGACATCGAGCGCGCTGATCTGACTGCCCGCGACCTGGGCCACGTAGATGCGGTTGTCCGGGCCCGTGCGCAGGCCGTTGGCTCCGAACAGCCGGCTCGGCGGTGTGAGCCGCTGGACGCTCACTCCCTCGGCGAGGGTGATGGATGCGGTGCTGAAGTAGCGCGCCCCTCCGGTCACGGCGGGCCTCCCAATGCGATCGGCAGAGTGTGTCGCCGGTCACGCTACGTCAATCCTGACAAGGATTGCAATACTTGGGAAATTTGGCAGCGCGGCCGCTGTGCGGGGCATCGCCGCCGACGACATCGGGAGTGGAAGGTGTTGCGCCGCAACGATGTCGGCGGATCGGGCGCGATATGGACGCGTGCCATCGTCCGGCCTGTCGCTCCGTCAGGTACCGGCTGCGGTAAGGCGCATTTCGATTTGGAGAATGACATTACCGTAAGACGAGCGTGCGTAGTCCTGATCCGCTCCGGCAGGTGTCAGGGGGGCGCGACGGCCGGAAGGCGACGCCTGGGTCGGGCGGGTTCGGCTCGCCGAAGCGCCTCGCGCGGCAGGGGGTGAAATCTCGGTGCCGCGCGGAAGTGGGTGACTCGAAGGTGAATCAGAAGCGGGTGCGCGAGGGGTTCTGGATCGACAGGCGTGCACCCCCGGACGCGGCGTTGACCACACCGTCGTCGAAGCGCTCGAGCACGAGCTGCTGGGTCGCGGCCAGGTGGACGCGATACAGGCGCTCGGCCTCCTCGGCCTTGCCCGCCTCGATCTCGCGGGCGATCCGCCGATGGGTGCGCACGGCCTCGCCTGCCTCCGCGCGCGACGGGTACTCCCCGCGCCGGGTGAGCGCCTCTGCCCAGGCCTCCTCCTGGCTCGACCACAGGGCGACCAGGGTGCTCACCACGTAGCGCACGGTCTGGTTCGGCGTGAAAGAGACGATCAGGTCGTGGAATTCGCGGGCGGCGTGGGTGAAGGCGACGCCGTCGTCGAGCAGCTCCGCCGAGCGGTCGATGCTCTCGACGAGAGCGGGGACCACGGTGTCGGTGCGGTCCTCACGACGTGCGCACTCGGCCGCGCACATCGGCTCGAGCATGCGCAGGCCGGCGGCGAGATCGCCGAGCGTCACCCGCGCTCCCTGCAGCGCCAGGCCGAGGTGGTAGGCCGCGGAGGATTCGTCGGGCCGATGCACTTCGGCGCCACCGACATTGCCGCGGCGCACGGTCACCAGGCCTTCGGTCTCGAGGATGCGCAGGGCTTCCCGGATCGAGGGGTAGCTCACCCCGAAGTCCTGGACGAGCTGGTCCTGGGTGGGCAGCCGGTAGGTGTCGTCGCCGGCCAGGATGCGGGCGCGCAGTTCGGCGGCCACGGTTTCGGCGATGCGGCGCTGCGGCACCCGGCCGCGGCGGGCGCTCGTCACGCCTGCCGCCTGTCGTTGATCCTCACACGCGCCGCCTCTCGGTCATGGCGGCAGTCTAGTCACCGGCCGATGACCGTACAAACATTGTTATCCTTGTGAGGATTGAAGTAATGTGCGCCCTATGGACTTCACGATGGGCGATGCTGCCGCGGAGTTACGCGGGGAATTACGGCGGCTGATCTCGGCGGAAGTCCCCGCGGACTTCCTCGGCGCCTTCACCGACGATCCGTCGGACCTGGCTGTGGCGCAGCACTTCTGCGCGATCCTGGCCGAACGCGGCCTGTTGTGCGCGGCGTGGCCGCCGCAGTTCGGCGGGCGCGGCTCCTCGATATGGGAACAGACCGTGGTCCGCGAGGAGATGTGGGCCCACCACGAGCCGCGCGGTGCGCAGTACATGGGCGTGAACTGGGTCGGCCCGACGATCATGCGCCACGGCACCGCCGAGCAGCAGCGGGTGCACCTGCCGCCGATCGCGCGCGGCGAAGTGATCTGGTGTCAGGGTTTCAGTGAACCGGATTCCGGCTCCGACCTGGCCTCGCTGCGCACCGCCGCGCGCCGCGACGGGGACGGGTGGAGCATCACCGGCCAGAAGATCTGGACCTCCTACGCCACCATGGCGCAGTGGTGTTTCCTGCTCGCCCGCACCTCCAGCGAAGGCCGCAAACAGCAGGGGCTCACCGTCTTTCTGCTCCCCATGTCCGCGCCCGGCATCGTGGTGCGCCCGATCCGCTCCATGCTCGGGCCCCATCACCTCAACGAGGTGTTCTTCGACGGGGTGCGTGTCACCGAAGCCGATGTGCTCGGCACCGTCGGTGACGGCTGGTCGGTGGTGCAGGAGGTGCTGGCGTTCGAGCGGGTCGGCATCGCGCGCTACGCCCGCTGCGAGCGGTTGCTGCGGGCCGCGCCGGACATGCTCGGGGAGCGGTGGGCGAGGCTGCCCGCTGCCCTGCACGGCCGCTGGGCGCGGATGCTGACCCGTGCGCGCCGGGCGAGGCTGCTCGCCTATCAGGTACTGGCGGCTCAGCGCGCCGGTCGGGTCGCCCCCGGTGATGTCGCCGCCTATCGGATCGCGGTGACGCGGCTGGATCAGGAGAGTGCGAGCCTGCTCACCGAACTCGCCGGTCAGGTGGCCGCCGACGACGCGCGCCAGCGGGTGTTCCGCCGTGCGGTCGAGGACCACTGGCGCTATGCCAACGCGGCGACCGTGGCGTCCGGCAGCATCGAGATGCAGCAGATCCTGCTGGCGCGGGCACTGCTCGGCGGCATACGGCGAGCAGGGGAGGCGGCATGAGTACCGCGGCCGTGCCCACCGGGGGTGATTCGTCTGCCGGATCCGGGACCGCTGCTCCGGACGTCATGCGGATCGAACTCGCTCAGGAGGCAGCGGAATTCGGCGTGCATGCGCGACGCGCGCTCGGCGCCGCGGGGGGCGACGAGCTCGTGCGGGCGGCAGAACTGGATCCGTACTGCCGTCACGACCTGGTGTCACCGGTGCTGAACCGGATCGGTGCGTGGGAGCTGGCGCCGCGCCGCGATCCGCTCGAACTGGAGGCGGCGGCCGCGCTGTGCCGGGCCTGCGGGTACTGGGCGACGCCCTACCCGGTGGCCGAGCGATTGGCCCGGCCCGCGGACCCGGCCGGGGCCGTGCTCGCCGGTTCCGGGGCGGACGGGCTGATCGTGGTATCCGGACCGGAACCCGCCGCGGCGCTGGCCGGACTCGATCTGCGGTTCGTCGCGGTGACGCCGAACGGTGGGCGTGGGCTGGTGCGCGTGCGGGATTCGGCTCGCGGAGAGGTGCTCGCGTCCGGCCGGACCGGGGCGTTCGCCCTGCCCGTCGAGTTCGAGGAGTTCGGCGATCTCGACGGGCATCCGAACGGCCCGCGTCACTCGATCCCGAGCGGACGGACCGGCGGAGCGGGCAAGTCGGTCGGATTCGATTTCGCGTGGAGCGACGACAACGACGGTGGCGCGGACGGCGCCGGCGGCAACGGGTACCCGCGGACCGGCTACGGCGGAGGGATCGGCGCTGCCGGGGACCGAGCGGCCGATGCCGACCTCGCGCTCGTGCTCACGCTCCAGTGTTGGACGCTGCTCGGCATGCTCGATCGCGCGGTGGAACTCGCCAAGGATCATGTGCTGGTGCGTGAGCAGTTCGGCAAGCCGCTGGCCGAGTTCCAGGCGGTGCAGTTCCAATTGACCGACGCCGAAGTGGAGCGCAAAGGCGTGGAAATGCTGGCACGTTACGCGATCTGGAGTATCCAGTCCGGCAGGTCCGACGCCGTGGCCGACGCGCTGGCGCTGCGGCTGGCGGCGCTGGAAGCGGCCGACATCGTGTTCCGTGTGGCCCACCAACTGCACGGCGCGCTCGGGTTCTGCGACGAGAGCCCGCTGTCGTGGTTGTCCCGGCACAGTCTGCCGCTGCGCCGGCTCCCGGCCGGAAGCGGCGGCACCGAGGAGTGGCTGGCCCGCCGGATCGGTACGCGCGGTCTGACGGGTCTGTTCTCGGAACCGGGGGAGCGATGAAGAAGCCGGAATACGATCCGCCGCCGGGGCTGACCGTCACCGCCGACGGCCCGGTCCGCACGGTGCTCATCGACCGCCCCGCCGAACTCAACGCCGTGAACGCCGATCTGCACCGTGCCCTGGCCGAGGTGTGGCGACACCTGGCGGCCGACCGTGACGCGAAAGTGGTGATCCTGACCGGTGCGGGCCGGGCCTTCAGCGCGGGCGGCGACCTGGACTGGATCACCTCGTTCCTGGACGATCCGGTGGCGCGCGACGAGAGCATCCGGGAAGGCGCACAGATCATCGAGGAGATCCTGCGTTTCCCGCTGCCCGTGATCGCGGCGGTCAACGGCGCCGCGATGGGGCTGGGCGCGAGCATCGCGGTGCTGTGCGACATCGTGCTCATGTCCGAACGCGCGTACCTGGCCGACCCACACGTGGCGGTCGGGCTGGTCGCCGGAGACGGCGGCGCCGCGTTCTGGCCGCTGCTCACCCCGATTCTGCGGACCCGTGAATTCCTCTACACCGGTGACCGGATCGACGCCGCCACCGCCGTGCAGGTGGGGCTGGCCAGCCGGGTGGTCGCCGCGGAAGAATTGCTGATCGAAGCGAGTGCGCTCGCGCACCGGCTCGCCGCGCAGCCCTCCGAGGCGCTGCGCGGCACGAAACGTGTGGTGAACATGTATCTTTCGCAAGCCCTGGCGGGGCCGATGCAAGCCGGATTCGCCGCCGAAGTGGTGTCGATGCGCACCGACGAGCATCGTGACCGCCTGCTTGCGCTGCGGCGGCGCTCGTGACGGCGCCGATGTCGCCCGCCCCGATCCCGGTGGCGGCATGACCGCCCGCCGCGTCGTCGGGGAACCGGACGATTTCCGCGAGCAGGTGCGCCACTGGTGTCGCGAGAACATCCCCGCCGACTGGCGCGCCACCCAGACCGGAGCTTCCGACGCCGAATTCGTTCGTTTCCAGCAGGACTGGTTCCAGCGCCTGCGCGCGGCCGGTTTCGCGGTGCCGCACTGGCCCGCCGAATGGGGCGGCGGGATGCCGATCGACCGGCAGATCGTCCTCTACCAGGAACTCGCCGCCCACGACGCGCCACGCCTCGTCCTGGCCTTCGTCGGCGTCCATCACGCGGCCGCCACCTTGCTCGCCGCGGGGACCGAGGACCAGCGCCGCAGGCATCTGCCCGCCATCCTCGACGGCGAGATCTGGGCGCAAGGCTTCTCCGAACCCGGCGCGGGCTCGGACCTGGCCTCGTTGCGCACCGCCGCCTGCCGCGACGGTGACCACTGGGTGGTCACCGGCCAGAAGGTGTGGGTCAGCGGCGCGCACTACGCCGACTGGTGCCTGCTGCTCGCTCGCACCGACCCGAATGCCCCGCCCCGGCGCGGCATCTCCTACTTCCTGCTCGATATGCGCAGCCCCGGGCTCGAGGTCAGGCCGATCCGCCAGGCCACCGGCGAATCCCACTTCTGCGAACTCTTCCTCGACGAGGTGCGTATCCCCGCCGCGAATCTGATCGGCGCCCCGAACGCGGGCTGGCAGGTGGCTCAGCAGACCCTCGGCGCCGAACGCGGCCTCACCATGCTCGAACTCGCCGAACGTCTCGGCAACGCCGGCTTCCGCTGGCTGGTCGAACTCGCCTCCCGGCGGGGTTCGGCCGGGTGTGCCCTCGACGACCCGGTGGTCGCCGACCGGCTCGCTGGGCTCGACATCGAGATCACGGGCCTGCGAGCGCTCTGCCGCGACTTGGTCGAACGCCACGAGGCGGGCACGGTGGGCCCCGCCGACGCCTCGATAGTGAAGCTGTACTACAGCGAACTACTGCAACGCACGACCGACTTCGGCGCCGAACTCGCCGGCCCGGCCGCGCACACCGTCCTGTCCAAAGCTCGCTCCGGCGGCTGGGAATCCGGGGCATGGGTGCTCGACTTCATCGGGTCATGGGAGTGGACGATTCCCGGCGGCACCAGCGAGATCCAGCGCACCATCATCGCCGAACGCGGACTGGGCCTGCCACGGGAACCGGTGGTGCGGCCGTGAGCGGCTCGGGGATGACCGGCTGGGCAGTTCCTTGCGACCCGGGGTGTGGCCGTGTGCGGATCGGAAATGACCGGAATGGTGGTGAGTGAGCCGTGACCGGCAAACCGGCCGAGGACGACTTCGGCGAGCTACACGATGAATTGCGCGCCGTCGCACGGGAACTGATCGGCAAGTCCGGCGACGGGACGGTGTCGTGGTCGTCGATCAGCGGCGTCGGATGGCCGGGGCTCGAAGCACCGGAGGAATTCGGCGGCACTGCGGCCACGATCGCCGAAACGGCGGTCGTACTGGACGAGGTGGGGCGTGCCGCCGCACGGACAGCGTTGCCATCGGTACTCGCTACCACGATGCCCGCCCTTTCGGCGGTGCATCGGGAATCATTGCGCGACAGTTTGTTCCGCGATGCGGTGGCTGGGACGACGGTTCCGATCGTGGTGCTCGACGCCGATCGAGTGGCCTGGTCGAATGCGGCCGATCCGTCGTTGCGGCTGTCCGATCCCGGTTTCCGGCTCACTGCCCGCCCGGCCGGTCCGGTGCTGGACGGCAGCGCGGGCTTCGTAGTGGACGCCCCCGAGGCCGATCTCCTGCTCGTTCCCGCCCGAGAGGTGAACGGGCGCATCGTGTTGACCGTACTCGACCCCGGGGCAGCCGGCCTGGCGGTCGAACCGGTCCCGCTGGTGGATGCCACGCGCTCGATGGGCCGAGTCGTCGCCACCGATGTCCCGGTACGGGCGGTATGGCAGCCGCGCACCTCCGGGGCACGCCTGCTGCGCACCCTCCGCGCCCGAGCCGCCCTCGCCGTGACCTGCGACGCGCTGGGCACGAGCGCCGCGGTACTGGACGCGACCGTCGAATACGTGCGCGTTCGGGAACAATTCGGCCGACCCGTCGGATCCTTCCAGGCGGTGCAGCACGCCTGCGCGAACATGCTGGTGCAGGTGACCGTCGCCAGGCAGTTGGTCGCCGCGGCCGTTCGCGCCCTCGTGGACGCCAGGTCGGCCGAAGCGGCGACCGCCGCTCTCACCGAGTCCGCCACCGGCGACGCGCCCGCCAGTCGGGCCGCGAAAGCCGCTTCGCCGGAAACCGACTCCGAGGGAGCCGCGGACCGGTGGCCGGCCGCCCGGGATCCGGCGTCCGCGCTGGCCGCGGCCGAACTGGCTGTGGCCAGGGCCAAGGCATTCACCACCGCCGCGGCGGTCGATATCGCCGGCAAGGGACTGCAATTGCACGGCGGATTCGGCTACACCTGGGAGAGCGGCCTGCACACCCATCTCAAGCGCGCGACGCTGAACCGGACCTTGTTCGGTCTGCCCGCCGCGCACCGCAAGTTCATCGCGGCCCACTACCGCCAGGGGCCCTCCGCACCGGGACGGTAACTGCTCCGCTCGAGTGTGTACGCGGGATCGGGACTGTCCCACACCGAAATCGAGTACCGCACTACGCGTGCCGCACCGCAGGACCGCGACGACTCCGAAGCCTGTTCGCGTTCGCACGGATCGGTCGTTGCGACACGCCGCGCGGCGCGGGACCGCGACGAGCGTTCGAGCGCATCCGCACCGTAGCGCGAGGGGTCCCGATCGCGAACCTCGTTGTCCGCGCGCGGAACCCCTCGCGCGCGACGGCCCCCGATACCGAGCCCGGCTCCGACCTCGTTGTCGGGCCCGACCTGGCCGGTGACCGTGCCGGTTGCTGTGGGGCTGTCAGGGGGTGTTCAGGCGTTCGGTGGCGAGTCGGCGGAGGTCGGCGGATTTGATCTTGGCGCTGCCGGTGAGCGCCAGGTCGTCTTCGGTGAAGAACAGGACGTGGCGGGGGACTTTGTAGGCGGCCAATCGCTCGCGGAGGAAGGCGCGTACGGTGTCCGGGTCGAGGTCGGCGCCGGAGTGCGGGATGACGCAGGCGACGACGGATTCGCCCAGGGTGTCGTGGGGGACGCCGACGGTGCGGCCGACCTTCACGCCGGGGTGGCGAGCGAGTTCTTCGTCGACCTCGAGGGGGGAGACGTTGGCGCCGCCGGTTTTGATGAGGTCGGTGAGGCGGCCTTTCCAGTACAGGCGGCCGGTCTCGTCGAGGTGGCCGCTGTCGCCGGTGGGGAAGTAGCCGTCGGCGTCCAGTGTCTCGTCGAGGGGAATGCCCTCGTAGCCGAGCATGAGGGTCGGGCCCTTGACACAGATCTCGCCCGGCTCGCCGCGGGTCAGCACGGTTCCGGTGAGCGGGTCGGCGATCTTGATCGTATTGCCGGGCAGGGGGATTCCGCTGCTACCCGCGTGGACTTCCTCGGGGGTGCAGGCGGGGTAGCAGGTGGAGATGGTGAAGGTCTCGGTGTTGCCGTAGGCGCGGCCGGGCTGTGTCCAGGTGGTCTCGACCGTCGGGTGGGTGGCCGCCGGGGTGTCGACGTCGACGAAACGTAAGGCGCTCAGGTCGGCACCGGCCCAGTTCGGGGCGTCGGCGAGCTGGGCCCACTGGTGCGGCCAGGCGACCGGGAAGGTGACCCGCTCGGATTCCAGGAGGGCGACGGCTTCCTCGGCGTCGAAGGTGCGTTGCAGGATGAGGGTGCCACCCGCGGCGAGAGTGGCGCCGAGCGCCTGGCCGAAGTTGCCGGACCAGAAGAAGCCGTTGGCGGTCCAGCAGCGCACGGCGTCCTCGGGGCCGAAGCCGAACATCCGGCGGAAGCGCCACATCTGCACGGTCACACCCCGGTGCGCGCTGCGAATGCCCTTCGGCTTGCTGGTGGTTCCGGAGGAGAAGAACAGCACGGCGGTGTCGCTGGGGCGCACCGCCGCCGCGCTCGCCTCGATACCGGCGGCCGGTTCGTCGGCGCCACCGGCGAGGAAGGCGCGCCAGCTCTCGATGGCGCCAACCGGGAGCGGCTCGCCGACCACCGCGATCCGGCGCAGGAAGGGGTAGGTCGTGGACCGTAGCGCACCGGGGGCGGTCGTTGCGATCGCGGGCTCGAGTTCGAGCAGCGCTTCGGCGAAATCCGTGCGCGCCACGTGACGTTCGAACAGCAGCACCGAAACGCCCGAGATCGTGAGCAGATCGTGGAGTTCCGCGCGAGTGGAGAATGTGCTGAGCGTGACGGCGACGCCGCCGGCCAGTGCGGTGCCGAACACCGCCGACAGCCACTCCGGCCGGTTCGTCATCAGCACTCCGACGCGCGCGTCCTTGCCCACTCCGGCGGCCCGCAGCGCGCGTGCCACCTCGAGTGAGCGCTCCCAGAGGTCGCGGTAGGTCCAGGAGACCGCACCGGAGTCCTCGTGGGCGAGCAGTGCGGTGCGGTCGCCGAAGGTGTCGGTCACCTCGCGCAGGAAACCGGGCAGGGTGAGCGCGCCCAGTCCGGGTTCCTCCGCGAGCGGTGGTCCCGAGGCGATCGCCGGCTCCCCGGCGTGCTCGGTGGCGGTGGCCATGTCGATCCTCTTCCTTGCCCGCGTCAGTACGGCAGTTCGAGCTCGGCGGTGCAGTCCACCAGCACCGTCGAATCCTGATTGGTCAGCCGCAGATGCACCTGCACCAGCGGCACGCCCCACGACGAATCCGGGTCCTTGCCGATGATCTCGGCGTCGAAGTAGGTGACGTCGCCCTCGAAGGCGGGGCCGCGGAAGTCGGCCTTGGTGTGGCGGACCATGCCGTCGTTGCCCGCCCAGAACGCCAGATAGTCGGTGCACCAGGCGCCCATGGTGGCGCCGTAGCCGTAGGCGCGGGCCATGCCGACCTCACCGGCCCTGCTCGCGTCGATGTGACCGCGCGAGGGGCCGACGTAGAGGCCGTCACGTTTGCGCGGATCGATGCGCGCGCCTTCCTCGTCGAACTCGAAACCCGCGGTCCAGCCGGGGTCCTGGTTGATCCACGGGTCCTCGAGGCCCTCGGGGGCGGTCCAGTGGAAGGTGCCCCAGATGTTGAACAGGAAGGCGCGGTACTCGGTGGTGAAGGTCGCGATGCTGTGCGGGCCGAGGACCCGGCGGGGCAGCTTGTCGCCGACCTTCACCTCGTCGAAGTGCGGGGACACGCCCAGCCGGTTCGACAGCAGCCATTCGTGGCGCATCTGCTCGATCTCGCGGAGCTCCTCGTCGGTCCAGGTCCGGATCTCGCCGAGCTGGTTGTCGTACATGCCGCGCTTGTTCGCTTCCGCCGCGAGGTACCGGATGGCGGTGGATCGTTCGCGTGCCACGAGCGCGCCGTGCTGGTTGCGGTGCGTGGTGTCGCCGCGGGAGAACATGGTCGGCCCGGCGAACTTGGTCTGCACGACCTTGTAGTCGTGGAAGCGCCGCTCCTGCAACAGCGTGTCGCCCGGTCGGACCGGGGTGCCGTAGAACCACCACTCCTCGCCGCCGAAGATCAGGTGACTGCCGGGGATGTGCCCGACGCAGGCCGGCTGCGCCCCGTGCCCGTAGTCCAGCGCCACCGCGATCGACTGCGGCGCGATCAGTCCGCCGTAGCGGGATTGCCGCGCGAACTCCTGATCCCAGTGCAGCGGATTCGGGTAGTCCATCGCCATC
>NZ_BAGA01000170.1 GCF_000308595.1 Nocardia higoensis NBRC 100133
ACACCACGGCCGACCACGAAACCACGGCAGGAAGCCCCTTCCTCGGCCTACAGCGTGAGTCCGGACCGGCGACCGTTCAAGGGCGCTCCTGCGTCGCGTCGGCTGCGCCGATGGCCTTCGGCCACCCTTGAGCGATCACCGGTCCGGACTCGTTTTGCCTACGGAGGAAGGGCCAGGGGAAAGGTCGGGGAGAAGCAGCCGATTGGCCGTGAACACGACGAAGCCCCGGCCGAATTCTCGACCGGGGCTTCGTTGGGTGGTGGCGCTACTCGACCGGCGGCACGTAGGCGCTCAGGTCGTAGACCCGACCGGGGCCGTTCTCGGCCTGGCCGACATACATCAGGCCCTCCAGCCGTCCGCCGATCGCAAGGCCACCGGACCGGGCCCGGCGGACACCGCCGCTGATCGCGCGCTGCACGTCACGATCCAGCGTGATCGCGCGCAAGCCCTCGTCCTGCTCGTCAGCGTGCTCGTCGGTCTCGAGGATCAGCTGGGAGTCGATCACCGGATCACCGGCCTGCGCGACCATCGGCCGGCGGTTGACCCAGAACAGCGGCTGCCCCTTCGAGTTGTGGCGGTGCCGACGCACCACCGCGACGATCTCGCCGGACACCTGGGCGCCGATCTCGATGTCCCGGCCGAATGGGTTGCGAGCGCCCTGGCTCATCAGCTCGGCGTTGATCTGGTCCAGGTCGGTCAGTGCGTTGGTCATGAGGATCAGTCCCTTTCGGATTCGATGTGGAAGTGGTGCGGGATGGTGGGGGCGGGCGACGCTGCTCGCCCCCCGGCGGATGGGTGTCAGTTACTGCTCGGCAAGGCGAGCTGCGGGGCGCCGCCAGGCAGCAGGCGCAGACCGTCGCCGGTGTCGCTGTCGTCGCGTTCGGCCTTGAGCCGGTTGACGACCTTGCCGACCGTCCCCGGGTGTAGACCCACGAGCGGGGCGATTTCGCGGTAGGAGTGACCGGCCTGATGCAGCCGCCAGACCTGGGCGTCGCGTTCAGCGGTCGGGTCAGGCGACTCCGGTGTCGCCTCCTGCTCCGGGGCTGTCGCCTCGGTCAGGGGCGGTGTCGCCTGCTCCTCGCGCGAGGTCGCCACGGCGTCGCCTTCGGTGACCACGGGTGTCGCCTCGGGTTCCGGCGCGCGGGGGACCTCCATCAGGGCGGTCAATGCGTGGGTGACGGCGAGGGCGGCGATCGGTGCCGCGCCTGCGACCGCGGCGGCGGCCAGTGGTGCCAGTTTCAGGTTGTCCGAAGTCCAGGCGTGGACGCCGTTTCCGACCAAAGACACCAGCTCAGCGGCGGCGAGCTCGATCCAGAAGAACCGGCGTGTGGACTTCGGGATCGGCACACCGATCTTGGCGCGGCGGTCCAGCGCAACCAGGCTGAAAGCGGCCTGGATGATCGGCCCGTCCACGATCACCGGCGCTCCCCACGCCAGCCTGGAGTCGATGCCGGACATCACCGCCACGCCGTGCAGCGCGATCGCCGACCACGAGAACGCCGCGATGCTGACCGCCGCGAGCGACAGCAAGGCGACAATCTCGGCGACATTCCAAGCCGGAGGCGACGGCGGCGGCGACACCGCGCCACCGGCAGGCGACACGGGTACGCGGTGGGGCGACATGGTGTCGCCGGACAGCGACAGAGTGTCGTTCATCGGTCGAATCCCTCTCGATCAGTGGTGGACACCGGCCACGGACTCCACGCCGGGGTCCGGATCAGGCGTTCTTGCTCGGCGTGCAGGGCGTGCCCGGCCAACTGGTCCAAGGCGTTGTCCAAGTCGCTGGCAAGTTCTCGGTTACGGTCTTCCAGCTGCGCCGCGCGGTGCTCGGCGTCATCGAGCGCGGCGCCGGTGATCGACAGCTGCTCTTCGAGTTCGGCCGCTCGCTGGTTGGCAGCGGTCAGCCGCTCGACCAGCTCGGCGCGGCTGAGCTCGCCGGTGGCCGGCCGAATGGTGGTGGCTGACTTCGACAACTGCACCGGGGCAGTGCAGACCGGGCGCACGGCCTGCGACCGCGGCGCCGACGCCCGCGCGCTCACCTGCTCGGTGGTCGTGGCTTGGGCGGGCATCGTGGTCTCGACGGCCGGGGCGTTCACCGCTCCATCCCGTCTCGCTCGGTGTTCGCCAGGGTGTTCCCCGACAGGTAGCTGTGTCGGTGGGCGGCCAGCGGCGACCACGGGGCCGCGCCGCCCGCGTCCATGCCGGGGCGGTCGTGGAGGCGGGTGACGTAGTGCGAGGTCAGCAGGCCGGACTCGTCGCGCTCGATGCCGTGGGTGGCGATGTAGCGGGCTTGCTCTTCGCTGCGACGCTCGATTGGGGTCGTGTGGTGGGCGTCCTCGCGGGCCTGGGCCAGCTTCACAGCTGCCTCGGGGTCCGCAGTCCACCGATCCGTCGCGTCCGACAGGTAGAACCAGTGGTCGGTCCACTCGTCGCCGCGGTCGAGCCAGGGCCCGGCATACTCCGCGTGATCCACGCTGTCGGCCGGGTCGTAGTCCTCCGGATCGCGTGACATGTAGCGCTGGGCGTGCATGAAGTCCGAGCGCATCTGCTGCTCGGTCAGCGACTCGACCTCGTAGTCGTTCCTGCTGGTGGGGGTAATGTCGGTCATTGGTTCGGCTCCTTCGTGATGGTTGTTTGTCGGACCGTGGGCAGGCCGGGCGTTGCCTCGTCCGGCCTGCCATCTGGGGGAATTCAGCGGTCCATGCCCTCGCGGTCATGGCCGTTGTTGGCCATGGCGTAGTGACGGGCCAGCGGTGACCAGACGGTCGCCGTCTGCTGCTGTGTGGCGGCGCGGGCTGCCTCGGCCTGCCGCTCCGGGCTGCCCAGCCGCTCAGCGGCCGGTGTCCGCTCCGCGAGCTTCTGCACCGCCTCATCGCGTTCACCACGCAGCCGGTCCCGCTCAGCAGACATCTCGGTCAGCTGCCGTGTCAGCTGAGCGTTCTGGTCGGCCAGGCTGCCGTTGTGCTCGATTGACAGAGCCAGACGCGACTTCAACGAGTCCCGTTCCTCGCGCACCCGGTCGGTCTCCCGGTCGGGCGCTGATGCCTCGCGGGTCGCCCGGCTGGGCTGCATCATCGGCCGGTCCTGCCCGTCGCGGGCCCACTCCCGCACCGCCGCAGCGACCCGCTCCGGACGTCCGAGCGTCGTGCGCAGCGAGTTGTCCCGGTCGTCGCGGTGCATCACATCAGCGCGCAGGGCGGTATCCCGCGTCCATTTGCCCTCCCGCACATGGCGTTCGGTCCACGCGATCGCTTCGGCCTCGCTCGGGTGGTACGAGGATTCCTGCCGCAGGTCCCGCAGTGGTGCCTGTGGGTGCGGCAGAGAGCTGACCGTCGCGACGAACTGCGAATTCTGCTGAGCGTCGGCGAATTCCTGCTCGATCCGTTCCGGTGTCAGGCCCGCCTTCTCCGCCGCCCGAGCAGCGTCGCGCCACTGCTCGGTCAAGCGCGCCCGACCCTGCTCGTTCGCACCCGGGCTGAGGGCATCCCACTCCAGCTGGGCCGAGCGCAAGCCCTGTACCGCCTGGTCCTGCGTCCACGCCAGTGTCTGCGCTCCTGCCACGCGCTGCGGCTGGTCTCGCCGCCACTGGCTTGCGGCGTGACGGTCGATGCCGAGCTGCTGTTGAGTGCGGGCGACCTGGGCGCGGTAGCGCAGGGCTTCGATGCCCTTGACCTTGTGTGCCCGGTTGAACAGGTTCCCGGTCTCGTACTCCGGGAACACCGTGGCCGCGTCCAGACCGTCGAGGGCGATGCCGCGTTCGGTTGTGGTCAGGTGGCCGTTGGTGACGAACATCCGGGCCAGGTCGGCGCGGTGCTCGGCCAGCGACCAGGCATCGCGGGCACGGCGGGTGTGGTCCACGGTCGGGTCGTTGGCCCGCAGGGCGACGGTCTGGGCGTGGATGCGGTACCGGTTGACCGCCTGCGAGGTCCAGTCCTTGTGCTGGGTGCGGGCGTGGTCGGCCTCGCGGCGCTCGGTGCGCACCAGCCGCGAGATCTCCTTGCGGGCCTTACGGCGCTCCAGCCAGTTCGCGGCCTGCGCATGGCGGGAGATGGCCGCCCGCATGGCCACGCTGAACTTGCCCATTTCGGCCATCATTTCGTCCTCGACGCTGCGATCGGACATGATCACTTCTCCTTCTCGGTGGTGGTGAGCTGGCGGCGGATGCCGCGCAGCGTGTTGCGGGTACGGGCTTCGGCCGCCCACACGACGGCGACGTGGCGCGGTACGCCGATCCGGGCGGCGATCTGCGACCAGGGCTCTCCGTCGCGGTGGTTCTCGAGGACGCGGTCACCCAGGGCGGCGGCGGCCTCGGCGCCGGTCCGACCGCACGACACCCACCCCTGAGCGGCGCGCATGTACCGGCCGTACAGTCGCTGACCGGCGGCCTGGTCGAACTCGGCCTGCCACTGCGCGGCCTCGATGGCGGCGAACTCGGCGATGGACTCGGCGGCGGCGACGCGCCACTCCTGCCAGGAACCCCAGGTCTTCTGGATCAGGGCGCGCAGCTGGGCCGGGGACAGGGTGTCGAGGTAGTCGCCGAATTCCTCGGCGTCGGTCCAGTCCCGGGCGTAGGCGTCGGCGTCGTCCTTGAGCCAGCGCCGCGCGGCAGCGGCTTCGCCTTCGAACATCACGATGTGCATGTCGATCTCCCTGTCTGTCAGTCGGTTTCGGGGGCGGGGGTGGTCTTGGTGCGGAGGGTCTCGTAGCGGGCCCGCCACCGCGCCAGCGATTCGATGTGGCGGCGGATCCAGGAACCGGCGTCGCCGATGGCGTGGCCGAGCATCCGCACGGTTTCGACCGCGCCGGGGCGTCCGGCGCAGTGCCACCAGGCGAACGCGGCCAGGGCGAGGACGTAGAGGGCCAGCGGGCCGGGCAGGGGCAGGACCGCCACCGCGACGCCGGCCGCGCCGGTGGTCGCCAGCGCGGGACCCCAGATGCGGGTCCAGTCGCGGGCCTTGGTGAGGCGGTCGACGTGCGGGGCGACGGTGCGGCCGATCGAGCCGCCGTCCGGGACGACGGGAACGAGCAGCTGGGCGGCGAGTTTTTCGACCTCGCTGCCCTCCAGGTCGGCGGACAGGGCAGCCAGGATCTCGGCTTCGCGGGCGGTCTGCCTGCCGCCCAGTAGCTCCTCGCCGGTGTCGTCGTCGTGGTCGGATGGGTTCGGCATGGACATGACGGGATCTCCTTGGGGTGTAGCGGTTACGCCGGACGGCGCTTGGTCAGGTCGATCACCGGCGCCAGGGCGTCGGCGTCGGGTGTGGTTTCGGCGAACCGGTCGATGCCGGGCAGCGGGCGCAGCCGCTTGAGTTCGGCGTCATCGAGCGGGCTGACCCGGCCCCAGCGGGCACGGCCGCCCGAGACCTGCACCACGTCGCCCTTCTGCATGGCGCGCAGGCGGTTCGGGTCGACCAGGAACCGATCGGAGGACTGGACATTGCCCTCGTCGCCGTCGCGGGTGCCGCCGATCAGCTTGCGGCTCAGCTCGAACTTGTGGCGGGTGCCGTAGATCTTGGCGATGGTCTCCGGATCGCTGCTGCGCATCAGCAGACTGCCGCCCGATGCAGCGGCAACCAGTGCCTGCCGGTTGTCGTCGTCGTGGCCCAGGCCATGCCAGGATTGGGCGATCCACCAGGTGCCGATTCCGGCCTTGCGCAGGCGCTCGACCCACTTCACCGCGCGGGTCTTGCCGTCGCTGACTGCGGAGAACTCGTCGACGACCATCAGCGCCGTGCGGCCGTGCTGCTTGTCGGCCAGCTGCTCGAACATCGTTCCCAGGGCGCCGAACTGGGCGCGGGCCCGGTCCGGGGTCTTCACGCCCTCCAGGACGATGTAGAGCACGTCGAAATCGGTCAGCTGCTTGTCGCCGTCGAACGCATCACCCAGCGCCCGGTACAGGTTGGAGAACTCCGCGAGGGCGGAGATCATGACCGGCTGCTTGCCGTCCATCGTCGCGCTGATCTCCATGTCCGCGCCCGGTACACCCGGCCACGGGGCGGCACCGAACGGTCCGCCCCACAGCCGTGCCAGAGGTTCGGCGTGCATCCGGGACAGGAACTCGATCCACGACCGCGGCGGGTTGTGCCCGATCGGAGTCGGCACGCCGTCGATGACCTCGACTTTCGCCGGGGCGTCCACGACCAGGTGGATCAGGGTCTCGCGGATCTCGTGGAAGTACTTCTCGGTGTCGGTGGTCGGCGTGCTGCCGCCGGAGATCATCGCCGACAGGATCGACCGCAGATCGTCCACGACGGCCTTCTGCTTTTTGACCGGCAGCTGATCGAAATCGCTGCCCGGCCACATGCTCAGCGCCACCGCATCGGGGAAGACCCCGATCCGGTCGTCCCGGACCCCGAGAGCACCGAACCACTTCCGCACGCGGGCAGCGACTTTGCGGGACTCCGGGCCGCCGTTGCAGTCCACGAAGATCAGCAGCGGACGCCCCGGGCGGTCCTTGATCCGCCACCACTGCCGGTGCCGGGTCCAGGTCGCGACGAACCAGGACAACGTCATCCGCTGCATCAACGTCGTCTTGCCCGACCCCGAACCGGCGACGGTGGTCTCGTGCTCGGCGACATTGATCCACGGCACGATCAGCCGTGACTCGGCGCGGCCGGCCAACTGCCGGGCCATCGACCGGGCCGGGGCTTGGTCGTGCTCGACCGCCAGGCGCCCGATCACCAGGTCCGGGTTCAGCCCTCCGGTGGTGTGCGGCAGGCGGCGACGCGACAGCCTGGCGGCGGCGCGCTGTTCGCGCTGGGCCTGCGCCCACAGCGCCCGCTCGGTGCGGGCCGGAGACGACAGCCCCACCGTGGCCAGCTGCACGCGGCGGCGGGTGTGCAGGATCATCGCCGTCACCCACGCCGCGGGAACCAGCAGCACGCTCATGCCGAGCAGCCCGGCCACATACTGCCCGGCCAGGAAATCCGCCGAGCCCGCGGTGAACTGCCGCACCGGCTCGTAGGCGTCCCACGCCCACAACGCCGCCGCACCGGGCATCGCTGCCACCGACGCGAACAACCAGTTCCGCATCCGCTTCGGCGACCAGGCCAGCAGCGACGCCGGGAACAGGATCGCCAGCACCCCGGCCAGCACGCACACCACGCACGCGGCGGCCAACAGCGAGTGATCGGCCACGCTGTCCCAGCTCCATGCCGAGAAGTCCGGCAGCCAGCCCAGCGGGTCGAACGACAAGCCGATCGGCGGCATGGTCGGGTCGATACCGATGTCGGGGGTTTCGGTCGGAACGGGTTCCGGGGTCGGTGCGTACGGTGCGCAGTCGGTGGTGGTCAGGATCGGTTCGCAGGTCATGATCAGACCGCCCTTTCGATATCGGTGGCGCCGCCCTCGATCACCCGAAGGCCGGGGCGTGGAGCCGACGAGGCCAGTACCTCGTCCAGATCGGCCAGACGGACCTTCGGCCCGTCCGAGAGGTCCAAAGCACCAGCAGCGGTGCGGATCACGTTCTTCACGGCCTGGCTGCGGCAGTAGTAAGTCACCCCGTCACAGCCCGCAGTACGGGCGGCCTGCACCGACTGCGCCAGCGCCGATTTCGCCGCCGTCAGGTTCTTCGGGGTCAGCTCCACCTCGACCGCGCGGAGTTCTCCGGAGCCGGTGATGTAGCGGCCGTCATGAATGTGCGGGCGCGGTGTCCCGGCCTTCGTCGGCCCGACCTCGGCGCGCAATGCCCGCTCGGAGATCCAGCGATCCAAGTCCAGATCCACCAGCGCCAGGCGCAGTTCCAGCACGGCCCGCACGTGCGCGGCCATCTTCGGTGTCGGCACCCACGCCCGCGCCGGGCGACCGGTCAACGCCTCGACTGCCGTCCGGGTCGGGAAGACCCACGCCGGGCCCGGCACCGGCGTCACCCGCACAGGCGACACCATCTCCGCATCCGCCCACCGCGCAGCGACCTTGTACGTGCGGGACCGCGATGTGCCGAGCATCCGGGCCACCAGATCCAGTGGCGCCCCGTACATCTCCGCCAGAACCGTCAGGACGGTCATGTCACGCGGCGAAAGCTGCCTCATCGGTCATGCCCTCCCTCACTGCGATCGGCCATGTCGCGGCTGGGCAGGTGAGCCGCCAACGGCGACCACCCCGCCGCCGAGACCGGCTCCCCCGACATCAGCCACTGACCAGGACGACGGCCCGGAGTCCGGACCTTCTGCGGCTCTCCGGCGTCCACGCGGATCACCCGATCGGTCTGGCCGAGCCGCCGCGCGGCAGGCGCCAGGTGCGCAAGCTCGGTGATCGGTGTCGGCACCCCCGATGCGACCTCAGGGCGGGGGGACTTCGGGCGGCTCATCACCGCACCTCGACCGGGACGCGCTCGACGTGCTGGCAGTCGGTGCGCGTGACCTCATGCGGGCGGCAGATGTTCGGCGACGGCCGGTAGTCCTGCTGGTCCACCCACGCCGCGGTGCATCCGGCCATGCCCACCAACAGCGCCACACCGATCAGGACCAGGCGCACGCCCGGCGGCAGTGCGCCGAATGCCCTCGATCCGGCTGACATCACGGCCGCATCGGTCTTCAGGACGGGGCCGATCATCGCCGTACCCGGCGGCTCATCAGGGACGAACGGACCAGCCGCCACCCCACCCACACGAACGCGATCAGCATCAGAGTGCCGATCACCAGACCTGGAGCGGCAAGCGCGGACACCGCCACTACCGCCATCAAGACCAACACTGCGGACTGCATGGCATCACCTTCTCTCAGTGAGACATCAGATTGATTTTCTGATGCCTCCTAAGCTAAACCTGATGCCATCTGATGTCTAGTGATTGTCGCGCTTTTGGTCACAGATTCGCGAATACAGGCAGGCAGAGACGACGTATGACCGCAAATTGTGGTGGTACCAACTGATAGGTTTCAGTGGACAGCAACGGCCGAGGAGGGTATATGGACGACACCGGAGAGGCGCGACACCGGCAGATCGCCAGGGAGCTGCGCAACGAGATCGAGGCAGGGCGGCTGCGGCCTGGCCAGAAGTTGCCCAGCACACGCGCTCTCGCGGCACAGTTCGGCGTATCCGTGGCTCCGATCAACGACGCAATGGCCCTTCTCGAGAAGGACGGCCTGGTCGTCAGCAGGCCGCGCTCGGGCCGCATCGTGGCCGAAACGGCAACTCCTGGCACGCCGCGGCGACGGGCTGGCCGCCCCCAGGTCATCTACGTCGGCGGCTACGCAGGCAGCGGGAAAACCGAGTTCGGGCGGACACTGGCCCGGCTGAGCGGCTGGGCGATGCTGGACAAGGACACCATCACCCGCCACGTCGTGGACATGGCGCTGAGCCAGCTCGGCAGCACCGCGAGCGACCGCGAGTCGGAGCTGTACATGACGCACATTCGGCCGGCCGAATACGAATGCCTCGCGGCGGTGGTCCGAGAGAACGTCGGTTGTGGCGTCAGCGTCATCGCCACCGCGCCGTACGTCAAAGAGTTCGCATCGGAAGCATGGTTCCGGCGAACCGCCGTCGAACTAGACACTCTCGGCGCAGACCTGACCGCGGTCTGGATCCGCTGCAATGCCGAAACGATGCACTCATACATCAGCCGACGCGGCGCCGCCCGCGACAGCTGGAAGCTCGACCACTGGGCCGACTACACCAGTGGCCTCGATCTCCAATTCACCCCGGCCTGGGATCACACCATCGTCGTCAACGACGCCGACTCGGCCCCGCTACGCGAGCAAGCGCAGACCTTGCTCAAGTCCCTGACGGAGTGACATGGATACCGCAATCGTGATGTACGGCGCGCCAGCATCAGGCAAAGACACCGTGACCGCCGCGCTCGGTGCGCTTGATCCGCGCTGCCGCCTCTACCAACGCATGAAGATCGGGCCCGGCAGGACCACCGGCTACAGGATGGCCTCAACCGCCGACCTCGACCGCCTCACTACTGCCGGGGCGGTCATCTACTCAAATCGCCGCTACTCCTCGACCTATGTGATCGACCGTCCGGAGCTGGGCTCGATGCTCGCGGCCGGCCACATCCCCGTTCTGCACGTCGGCCAACCCGAAGCGGTCGACGCCCTTCTCAACGCCATGCCCGCTACCCGCTGGGTCGTAGTCGAGCTGTCGTGCCCCCGCGACATCGCCGCGGCACGGATCGCCGCCCGGAACACCGGGGACACCGCCGACCGACTGGAAGCCTGGGATGCCACCCCACCGCTGACTATCGCGGACCTCCGAATCGACACCGCTGAAACCGCACCTGATGACGCCGCCAGCCAAATTCAGCAAGCAACGCAGGTGGCCGGGTGCACCATCGTGGTCCCGGCACTGCACCTGGTGCACGATGACGGCACACTCGACCTCCCTGCCACGCGCCGCTACGCGGTCGCCGCCAGCAGCGGCTGGGTCGACCGCTTCCTACTCAACGGCTCAACCACTTCCGGCGACCTGCTGACCGCCCAGGAACGCGCGGCCGTGCTCGACGCCTGGCTGGAAGCGGTCGACGCCCCCCGACTGCTCGCCTGCGCATGGTCCGATGACGATTTTCGTACAGCAGCTGACCGGCACGTGACCCCCATGGCGGCCATGACCGCGGCGGACCTCCATGGCGCACAGCATTTCCTTGAGGAACTGCCAGCAGGCAGCACCATCTACAGCCACCCCACCCTGCTCGGCCATCCCTTCACACCGGAGCTGGCAGCCTGGGCTACATCCGCCGGACACCTGCCCACTGGCGGGAAACTCGCCAAGATTCAACTTCAGGAGATCCGGCAGATTCAACGCGGCGCCCCAGACTTCGCGCTGTGGGATGGCTCCTCTCGCCGAATCCGTGAGTCGATCCAAGCTGGAGCATCAGGTGTCGTAGCCACACCGTTGGCTGCGCGGCTTGATACCCTCCCGCCGCGCAGCATCTCTCTTGTTCAACTAGAGGTAGATCGTGTGCAAGAGGAGCTGGACCAGTTGCCGAGCCGATCGGCCAAGCGACAGTGGCTGCTCAAGCAGATCAAAAGCGTGTGCGGGGAACGAGATGTCCAGCAGGGCTAGGTGGAACTACCGGATTTGGCCTTGCTTGGCGTGTCCTACTTCATCAATCGAGGGAATTGAGGCAGACTCCCCCCATGCAGATCGAGGTCACGGACGCTGACTGGATCGAAGTCGACGCCCCGCCGCTCCCGTTCGAGGAGTACTGGCTTCCACGACGACCGCTCGCGGGCAAGTCGAAGTCCGGCGGGTACTACCGGACCTCACGCGAGCGTGCACTAACGCTCCCGTATATCGAGTCCAACCCGTCCGCGGCGCGATCTCTGGTGATTACGGATCACGACGGTGGGATGGCCGATGAGATCGTCGCCCACACGGGCCTCCCTCAGCCGTCCTACATCGCACTGAACCGACACACGCGGTCTGGACACATCGTGTACGCGCTCGAAACTCCAGTGATCATGACCGATGCTGCTCGGCGGGCGCCTGTCAACCTACTCAGCCGTATCGAGGCAGGTCTGAACGATGTACTGGCGGGAGATGTCGCGTATGGCTGCCGGACTACCAAAAACCCTCGTCACGCGGACCATTTGACCCTCTGGGGCCCAGACTATGCGGTCTACAAGCTCAAGGACATCGCGGGCCCGCTGGATGAGCTTGGCGCCCTGCCGAAGTACAAAACCACCATGCAGCGCCGCAAGGCACTCCGAACCAGCTCCGCAGGACGCAATGTCGAACTCTTCGAGCTATCTCGGAGGTGGAGCTACCGGCGCCGCGGTGACTACGAACAACTTGAGGACTGGATCCAAGTCGTCCAGGACTACGCCTGGGATCGGAACCTCGATGTTGTCGGATCCGCCTTCGACAAAGGACCGATGCTGGAGGGGGAAGTCAACCAGATCGGACGAAGCATCGCTACCTGGACCTGGCGCAACATCAAGCACACGTTCCGCGAGATCCAAGCTATTCGCGGGCGCAATGGCGGTCTGGTCGTCGGACCGACGATTCCGACCGAGGAACTCGCCCGGCGCGGTCGCGTCGGAGGACGGGCCACCTCGGAGGCCAAGACTGCCGCAGCACAGCGAAATGCGCGAAAATTCGATCTGGACGCGATCATCGCTGCTGCCTTGAAGGGATGACAGATGCCTGCAAAGACACCAGTACGCCGTACGAAGACCGCACGCGAACTCGCCGAGCAGTTCGGCGCATCGGACCGCACGATCCGTCGCATGATTGCCGAACCCCGTGCGGATTACGAGTCGCGAGCAGAAGAGAAGCGACGTCGCGCGCAGAAGCTGCGCGCCGAGGGGGCCACCTATCGTCAGATTGCCGACGAACTGGGCGTCGGAATCGGATCGGTCTCATCCCTGCTGCGTGTCCCGGTCCGAGCTGACTAGATGTAGATGTCGGACAGTGGGCGTAGCCTCCTGCGGATTGATCTTCAACCGGAGGGATGAGCATGGCCACGTTCGTAGTGAAAATCCAAGGCCTCATGGACACGACTGTCGAGGCAGACCAGTTCAAGGAAGTAGGTGAGCTGGTCATCTTCTTCGACGCAGAAAACTCAGGGGGCAACAATCGAGTGTTCGCGGTCCCGACCGAGAAGCTCGCCTCTATCCATCGCGTATCCGCCGCCTAATAGAGGTTGCCGACCTCCGATAAGCCCCGCTTATCGGAGGTCAGAAATCGCACGCATGTTCGGTAAGAAAACTTGCCGAAAGCGTCAAGAAAACTGGTCGCGTCAAGTAAACTTGTCTCATGGACATTCCGCACTTCGAGACCGACCGCCGCGGCTACCTGCCCGCCGGAACCGATATCGCCGCGGTGCTGCGCCACGGCGACGAGCGCCCGCTGCACGCGGCCTGGGACACCTACGGCTTCCTCCGGCTGCTACGCGAGACCCTGGCCAAGCTCGACGCCGGCACCCTGAATCTGGCCGACCCCGACGCCAGCCGTGCAGCGCTGCAGCGTGATATCGACTCGGTCGCCAACGTCACCCCGACCCAGGCGCTGGAGGCCAACCGGCGGCTGGTCGAGTTCCTGACCGGGCGCCGCTGGTCGGTGATGCAGGAGGCGCGGGAGTCCGGGGACTCCTGGACCGTCATCGGCGACGCCCTCGGCGTGACCAAGCAGGGCGCCCTGGACTGGTACAAACGCAAGATCGCCGACCAAGAGAAATACGTCGGGAAGTTCCACGACACCGACCGGGCACGCGCGGTCCTGGACGGAGGCGACGAATGACCGGCCCGGACGCGGTGCACGCCGTCGCCCTGGTGGTGCACGCCAGCGACAACGCCGACCTGGGCGAGCCGGGGACCTGGGCTGACCTCGATGCCGAGCAGGAGCACAACTACCTGAAACTGGCCGCCGGGCTCATCAACGCCGGGCTGATCACCTGGCCGCCCTCTGTTCCGGACGCACCGCTGGACCCCACCGCGACCGAGCACCTGGCCGCCCTCGTCCACAACAATGTCGACCGGCAATGGCCGAACTGGGCCGACCTGCACGACGGCGCCCGCGGCTACGTCCGCGACTACGTGAGCACCCTCGACGCCGCGGGCCTGCTCGACCACAGCGGCGCCCGGAAGCTGATCTCCGCTCCCGGTTTTCGGAACCGCCCGGATATCTGGGCCGAACGATGCCCGATCACCTGGGCCCCGTCCGTGCCGGACGATCCACCGTTCTGAACACTGGAGTTCAGGGCACACTGATTCGACCGCCACCCGAAACCACGAGCAGGCAGCATGATCGAGATGAATGACCCCGAAGGACTCACCGGCGAGATCGGGCACCTGGACCCGATCGAGGTCCTCGACCCGGTGCGGTGGCGGCGGCCGTGGCCCCAGTGGGACCCGTGGGCGATGTACCTGGCCGGCCACCAGGAGAAGACCGCCCACCGGCTCCTCGCCGAACTCCGTGCGGTCGCGTGCGAGACCCGGAAACGGATCGTCAATGGCAACGACGTCGAAGATCAGTACTGCCACGCCGCCGGGCTACGGGACGCCCGCGCGACGCTGAACTGACCCTCACCACCGACTCTTACGCGCGTACGTGCGTACGCGCGTATACCCGTATCCGGGTACGCAGGTCAACGCGCGACACGCCCGCGTGCGCCCGTACGCGGGTCAGGGTCTTGTGTGGGATCGTGCTGTCTATGAGCAATGCGCGGGTGGTCGCTCTGGCGAACCAAAAGGGCGGTGTGGGAAAGACGACTGCGACGTTGTGCCTGGCACGCGCCGCACACGTCTACCACGATGCTCGGGTGCTGGTCGTAGACATGGATTCGCAAGGCAACACCAGCTCCACCTTGCTGACTGAGCCGATCGGCGACGGCATCACCGTGGCCGATGTGCTCGTGCCCGGCAGTGATGTGCAGCTGCGCGAGGTCATCGTGTCGAGCATCTGGGACGGCGTGGATCTCACGCCGGGCGGTGACACGCTGGCCACGGCCGAACAGAAGATCGCCGCCGCGCCGTTCGGGCGCGAGCATCGGCTTCGTGAAGCTCTGGCCACCGTGCGCGGCGACTACGACCTGGTGCTCATCGACAACGCGCCCTCGCTCGGTCTGCTGCTGGTCAATTCGCTGACCGCGGCGGACGCGGCCGTGCTCGTCACCGAGGCTCATCGGTGGAGCGCTGACGGGCTCGCCCTGCTCGGCAAGACCCTCGCCGGGGTCCGGGCCTACCACAACCCGGGACTGGAAATCGTCGGCACGGTCGTCAACAAGTGGCGCGGGACCGGCAACGAGGCCCGCACCGCCGAGGATCTGATCGAGGGCATGGCTCGGCACTTTCCCGATGTGCCGATCTGGATGCAACACCGAATTCCGCTGTGGGTCGGTATCACCGACGCGCTGGACTCGGGGATCGGCCTGGACGAAGGGCCGGCCAAACTCCGCGTTCTCGCCGACGACACCTTCCGCCCGATCGCCGCCCACCTGCTCGGAGTGATCGCATGACCGCCAAGCGGCGTCGCTCCACTCTCGCCGACAGCCACCCGGCCTGGTCCGCGCCCGCGCATCCCGCCCCACCAGCTCCCGCCCCAGAGGGACCGCCCCCTGCCCCAGTCAGGCCCTCTTCGGGTGCTGGCTCGTTGACGGCGCACCCCTCCGTGGTGCGGGGGCACGCTGCGGATCAGGACGAAGCCCTCGGCCGGGTCGCCTACCGCAACGCCGCGCTGGCGTGGGCCAGCGCAGAACGCAAAGCCCTCCAGCGCATGGCCAGCCTCAACGTTCAGACCGCCGCTGCCCTCGACCGAGGTACACCGCCGGCCACCCTCGGCCAGTACCTGCTCGAAGCCTGCGCCAAACACGGCATCGACTCCGCCCTGCTGCCCGCCGCGATCCGCACCGCAGCAGGACTCGACAACGGCGCCGACTCGGCAGGGTAGAAAACATGCCCAGGTACACCGATGAGTGGTACCGCCAGATGACCCGGCTCCCTCACCTTCTCGATAGCCATCTCGGCGGCCTGCTCATCGAGCGCCAGTATCGCGGTCCAGATGAGGGCTGGTATTTGTGCTGGTGGCCGGATGGCCCGACCGTCGAGCACATGTACGCCATCGTCCACGAGTTCGCCCCCGTAATTGCCAAATACCTGCGCTACCGCCGTGGTTGGTCCGACATCGGACAGGCCACCTCACTACTGCTGTGGCTCGATGCCGACCCCGCTCGTGCCCTGAAGTCGTCGGCCCGCGAATTGATCGAGAAGGCTGGCGACGAAGTGAGCTGGCCGGAGCGAGCCGAACGAATTTGGCGCGATCGGGCCTATCGACTGCTCGACCGCACCGGCGCAGGAATTCTTCGTCCGGCAGCTGCCGAAGAACTGACCGAACGTATTCGTGCGGTCGGTTGGACCGAAACACTGGCTTGGCTGGACGAGTACCACCCGACATCGCAGTCTGCTCACCAGCCGAGCGAACTCCGATAGCAACTCAGTAACTGGTATGGATGCTGTGGTGTTGCGGTAGACCTTCCTGCCGCCGGGTCCGCACCAACCCCTCTCTGGGAGCGCCTGGCTCCCGCCGAGGGCGGGGGTCCTGGGGGCTGGCCCCCGGTAGCAGCCTCCGGCTGCTCAGCCCTTCCGTAGTGGAGCCGTGGCTGTAGTGCGTGGTGGGTGGTGTCTCTCCGGTCGGCCTGGGGCGTTTCGATCACGCGGGCATCGGTTGTCCAGGGTGGCGCTTGCGCCATCGGCTTGCCGACGCCGTAGGCGCCCTGGATAACCGGTGACCGCGTGATAGGCCCCGTTTCAGGCCGACCGGAGAGGCGCCGCCCGCCACACCCGGCGGAAAGCAGGCGCGAGCGCAGCTCGCGGACGACAGCGCCCACGCTGTCGCGCCACCCGGCACGCTCACGCCGCCCACGCACACCTGCGCACCGGGCATGCCGCGGATCTGTAGACCGCCGCCGACCTACACGACAGCACCACCGCCACCGTTGCTCAACCCACCGCCTCGCGAACTTTCCGACAACCCTCCCAATCCAACCCCTTCTTTTTCTCTCAACTACCACCCCACCCCAACCTTCTTTGTTCTTTTGATTTCTGATTGCTCCCACCCCCACCCCCGTTCGACATCTCGTGCACACGAAGTGGGTATGAGATGTCGAACGGGGGTGGGGGTGGGAGTGAGCAGGAATCACCGCCCTTTCCGCAGGTCAGGGCCGGGTTGGGGTGGTGGTTGTGAGCGACAGAAAGTAGCCACACCGTGCGCTACCTATTCCCCGTCCAGTCGCTACCTATTCGCTAGATTTTGTCGCGGTCGTGG
>NZ_BAGA01000169.1 GCF_000308595.1 Nocardia higoensis NBRC 100133
TGATCTTCTGCGGACAGGTCGCCGCTGGCCACCGCGGTGGCGACCTGGGCGATGTCGCGGACCTGGCTGGTCAGGTTGCCCGCCATCGCGTTCACCGAATCGGTGAGGTCCTTCCAGGTGCCGGACACTTCGGGCACCTCGGCCTGCCCGCCGAGCTGGCCTTCGGTGCCGACCTCACGGGCGACGCGGGTCACCTCGGAGGTGAACAGCGACAACTGATCGACCATGCCGTTGAAGACGGTGGCGATCTCGCCGAGCAGCCCGTCGGCGTCGGTCGGCAGCCGAGTCCCGAAATCGCCGTCGCGCACCGCCGTGAGTCCGGCCAGGAGCTGGTGCAGTTCGACTTGGCCGGTAGCCCCGGTGTGTTCCGATCCGGTGCGCACGGCTGCCGCCGCTGTTTCCGTCATGACCGTCCTCGTATCGTGATCGGCTCGGACCGGAGGGGCTCGGACCGAGTGGGACACCGGGCAAGCGCACGGCGTCCGGCCGGCGAGTGTTTACCGGACTGCTGCCCAGGCACTCTACGTCCCCGGATCGGAGACGATCCGGGGACGAGGCATTTGCTGATACCCGAAACGAGACGAACCAATCACCTTCGGCAAGTGTCTTGGCTCACATTGGGACGACGCGTTGCGCGGCAACCGATCCGGGCGACCCGTCCCGCACGATCACGGCTCGCCGGGACGAATGTCGCGTCATATCGCCTGATCGACGCCTTCCCGCGCGGCGAGCAGGCTCGCTGCTCGTGAGCGGATTCGCGCCACGTACCACACGGTGAAGGCGGCCGGCGCGCCGAAGACGAGCGCGTGCACGGCGGTGAGCGTCACGGGGCCCGCGTGAGCGACCAGTGCCAGCGTCAGGCAGCCGAGGACGAAGCTCGCCGTCCAGACGCCGGTGAGCAGATAGCCGGTGCGGATGAACAGCGGCTGGTCCCAGAATTCCGGAGGCGTGGACTGTTTGGCGATGCCGAGAGTGAACGGCGCGCGCAGCGCCAGCGATGCTATCGCGATCACGGCCAGTGCCCCGTTGGCGAGGGAGGGCGTGTAGGCGTGCAGCGGAGTATCCGGATGGGTGAATGCGAGCCCGCACAACGCGGTGAAGTACACCAGTGAGCCGATGTCGATGATCAGCCCCTCGACGGCATACCGCGCGCGCAGCCGCAAGACGATCTCGCCCAGCGCGATCAGCGCGGCGGCGAGCGCCGCCCACTGCCAATAGTCCGCCGGGACAACCGCGTACACGATCCAGGGAGCGAAGGCGCGGAGGTAGTTCATGAGGACGAGAGCTCCTCGGGCGGCAGGCAGTGGGTCACGACGCGAGCCCGGAATCCCGGATGGCCTCCGCCAACGGTTCCAGCACGGCTGGATCGTGGGGTGTCGGCAGATAGATGATCGCGAGTTCCATGCCTTCGGCGCCCAGTGCGGCGGCCCAATCGATGATCGCGGAGTAGCCGGGCGACAGGTCGAGCCGGGTCTGCGCCGAGAGCAGGATCTCCTTCGGGTCGCGGCCGATGTCCGCGCAGTGCGCCGCCAGCACCTCACGCTTGCGGGCGAACTCCTCTGGTGTCCCGTTGACGAAGTTCCAGTGCTGGGCGTAACGGGCGGCGCTGCGCAGCGTGCGCTTCTCGCCGTTGCCGCCGATGCAGATCGGCGGATGCGGGCGCTGCGGGCCCTTGGGTTCGTTGCGGGCGCCGGTCAGGCGGTAGTACTTGCCGTCGAAATCGGTTGTCTCCTGGCTCAGCAAACCGATCAGCACCTGGCATGCCTCGTCGAAGCGATCCATGCGTTCGGTGATGGTGCCCAGCTCGATGCCGTAGGCGCCGGACTCCTCCTCGTTCCAGCCCGCACCGATACCCAGTTCCAGCCGGCCGCCGGAGATGATGTCCAAGGCGGCGGCCATATTGGCCAGCACCGCGGGATGCCGGTAGTGCACGCCGGTCACCATCGTGCCCAGCCGCAGGCGCGTCGTCGCCTGCGCCAGCGCGGTGAGCGTGGTCCAGCCCTCCAGGCACGGCCCGGTGGAGTCGGAGAAGATCGGGTAGAAGTGGTCGAAAGTCCAACCCGACTCGAAGATGTCGATCTCGTCGGCGGCCCGCCAGACGGCCAGCATGTCGGCCCACGTGGTGTCCTGCGGTGAGGTCTTGAAAGCGAATCGCATCACCACAGGCTAGAAGTTCGAGCGCACTCCAAGTCGAGCCGACGGGGGCGAGTCGAGAAATGGATCACAGAGAGTACTTTCGGCGCGCCGGAAATGACAACCGGGCCTAGCATTTCGAATCGTACGCTCCAGTGTCCCGATGCCGCGACCTCGGCCGAGTCGCGCGTCCGGCGGGACCGGTGCACGCAGCCGCGCGACGGCCCGGGGTCCGCACGAGATCACCGCCGTCCGAGGAGTCGCCCATGGCCGCCCCCCTGTCCGATCACGGTGGCCCCGCCCGTCACCCGCGCGCCGTCGGAGGTTCGGCGCGCTCCCGCCAACGCTCGGCGCGGGTCGTCCACCAGTTGCTGCGTTCGTCCATCAAGAGCGGGATGTTGCCCGAGGGCGAGCAATTGAACGAGGAGGCGCTCGTCGAGCGGCTCGACTCCACCCGGGCCTCGGTGCGCACCGCGCTGCAGATGCTCTCCGACGAAGGGTTGGTGACGCGCAAGCGCAAGGTGGGCACCGTGGTGCACAGCATGCCGGTACAGCTTCCGGTGCAGGATGTCGTCGGCGACCCGGAGACCGATCAGCTCGAGTACCTCCTGCAGGACGTGCAGCTGATCCCGGCGCACAGCCTGATCAAGGCGCGCATGCCCGACAGCGGTGACCGGATCCGATTGCTGGACTACCTGATCAGACGCGACGGCACACCGATCGGGACGCTGGTCGCCTTCCAGGTGAATCCGAATGTCATCCTGATGCCGCACACCCTGGCAATGGACCACATCGCGCCGATCTTCGAGCAGCAGTACGGCAAGAAGTTCGGCCGGATGGACACCTGGATCGACGCGGTGGTCGCCGACGCCGCCACCGCGCGCAGGCTCGGGATCGAGCCGGGCTCGATCCTGCTGGTGCGCGACCAGGTGCTCGCCGACGAGGACGGCACGATCCACGAATTCGCCTACGCGCACTACCGCGCGGACATGGTGTCGTTCCGGTCCAGCTGAACCCGATCCGCCGAATTCCGAGAAGGACTGTGCCCGGCCGTCATACGGCGGCCGGGCACAGTCGTCTTCTGCGCGGACGCTCAGCTCGACGGTGCGCCGAAACCCATGTTGGAGTAGTCGACCCAGTTGTCCGAACGCCAGGCGTAGCCGCGGACGTCGGAACCCACGGCCACATTGGGCTGTACCTGGGCGATGAACACGATCGGCGACTGCTCGAGGTAGATGCGTTCGGTGGCGTTCCAGGCCAGGCCGGCCTCGTCGGACAGCGCGTCGGGCAACGCGTTGCCCGCGGCGAGCGCGTCGTAGAACGGCTGGTACTCCCAGTCGGCGAAGTTGTTCGTCGAATCCTTGGCGGTATAGACGAGCAACTCGTACGGCGGGGTCAGTGTGATCGCGTAGTCGCGCAGGATGAACGCCTGCGAGGTGTGGTTGCTGCGCTGGGCGGCGAACTGGGCGGCGGGCATCTCATCGATGGTGATGTCGAAACCGGCCGCGCGGGCGGCGGTCTGGATCTGCTTGGCGGCGTCGAGGACGTCCGGTTCGGCCGCGCTCACCGCCAGGGTGAATGCCACCCCGTCGGGGAATCCGGCCTGTGCCAGCAGTTCTCGTGACTTGTCCGGGTCGTAGCGGTAGCCGGGGAATCCGGCGTCGGTGTAGCCGGGTGCGTCGTTGAGCAGGAAGCCGGGGTTGTCGCGTTTGGCCAGGCCGCGGTAGACGTTCTCGATGATCTGCTCGTAGGGCGTGGCATAGGCCATCGCCTGGCGCACGAGCGTGTTGTCGAACGGGGCCTTGTTGGTGACCAGCGGCATCATGATGAAGGTGTTCGGGTTGCCCACCCGCGGCACGGTGACGGCGGGGTCGTCGGCCAGCGACCCGAGGTCGGCCGGCGTCAGGCCCTCGGCCAGGTCGGCGTCGCCGTTGCGGACCGCGTTGGCGCGGGTGCCCGCATCGGCGACGATGCGGACATTGATGGTCTTCACCGGCGGCGGGGTGCCGAAGAAGTCGTCGCGGGCGGTCAATACGGCGGAGGTGCCCGGCTGGTAGGACGTGACCCGATAGGGGCCGAACCCGTGGTTGGGGTTCTCCGCCGACCATGCCACCGCGTACGGGTCGTCCGGCGTGGCGTGGGCTTTGAGCAAGGTGGAATCGAAGATGTGGCCGGCCAGGTCGGCCATGAGCGCCAGGAAGGTCACGCCGAGTCCGGCATTGGGCAGGGTGAAGGCCACGGTGCGGTCGTCGATCTTGGTGATCTGCTCGGCCGGATCGGTGATGGACGGATCCATGACGCCGGGCGAGACCGAGCGCGGCGAGGCGAACTTGCGCTCGAACGACCAGATCACGTCGTCGGCGGAGAGCACATTGCCCGCCGCGCTGATCGCCTCCTTCAGCGTGAAGGTGTAGGTGCGCCCGTCGGGGCTGACGGTGTAGCCGCTGGCCAGGTAGGGCTCGTAGGTGTAGACGTCCTGCTGTTGCACGCCGCGGCCCTGCGGGCTGTCGACGTAGGGCTTGCGCAGCAGTCCGGCGTGCAGGTTGTTGGCCTGCTCGTAGCCGCCGAAACCGTTGTCCACCGCCCACACGATGCCGGTGTCGGGGGCGACGACGGTCAGCACGCTGCCGGGCTCACCCGCGCCGCCGGGCCGGTTGGCGGGCTCGGCGCACCCGGTGGCGGCGACGAGGACGGCCAGCGCCCCCGCCAGCGCCACCGGCACACGGCGCCGGACGCCACGACGAATGTCGGACATGAGGTACTCCGTATCTCCTCGGGGAGGATGAAGGAACCGGACGCGAAAGGGCCGGCGGAACTAGCGGGCGGGGCCGCGATTGAACAGCCGCTGGCCGACGGCGGTGACCACCACCACGGTCGCGGCCAGCGCCAGCGCGGGGAACAGCGCCGCCCACCAGCGTCCCGCCACCGCGGCGGCGGAGCCGGAGGCGATCATCGAACCCCATTCCGGCGTCGGCGGATTCAAGCCGACGCCGAGGAAACCCAGACCCGCGGTGAGCACGATCGCCGAGGCGAACACCAGCGAGGCGTTCTCCAGCGCGGGCCAGGAGGCGTTCGGCAGCACATGCCGCACGATCACCGCGTACTCCGGTTCCCCGGAGATCCTGGCCGCGTCGAGGTAGGCCTCGCCACGCACCCGCAGCACCTCGGTGCGCACCAGCCGGGCCTGGTTCGGGGTCAGCACCACCGTCAGGGCCAGTGACAGCGAGAGCACCGAGGCGCCGAAGAAGGCGATCAGCACCAGGCCGATCACGATGGCGGGCACCGCCTGCACCAGGTCGACGGCTCGGGCCAGCGCGCGGCTGATCCAGCCCAGCGGACCGCGTGAGGACTCCTTCATACCCACCACCAGACCGAGCAGGATGCCCACGACGGTGGCGAGCACCGTGGTGAACAGCCCGATCAGCAGGTTGTTGGTGGTGGCGGCGACGGTGCGGGAGAAGACGTCCATGCCCGCGGAATCGGTGCCGAACAGGTGCTCCCCGCCGGGCGGCAGATCCGGTTTCGCGACCACGTCGATCGGACTGAAGGGAACCAGGGCGGGCCCTGCCACCGCGACGGCGACCACCAGCACGCCGAGGACCGGCACGATCAGTCCGCCGGCGCGCCGCCACATGGCTGTCGCGGGGACGGCGACTTCCTTTGCGCCCGTGGACTTCTCGTCGGATACGAGCACCGGCGCGCCCGCTCCGTCGGCCGGCGTGGGCTCGGGGACGACACTCATCTCAGGCTCCTTCCACTCGGACGCCGGGTCGCCGCCGCGGGTCGAGCATCATGTTCACCACGTCGACGACGAAGAACACCAGCAGGGAGACCGCGGCGACGGTCAGCAGGAAGCCCTGCAGGGCGATGAAGTCGGCGCGGCCCACCGCCTGCACCGCGTACTCCCCCATGCCGGGCAGTGCGAACAACCGCTCGATGATCACCGCGCCGCCGAGCATGAAGCCGAAGATGGTGCCGAACATCGCGACGGTCGGCGGAAGCGACCTGCGGCCGATGCTCAGCATCACCATGGGCCGCGAGGCGCCCGCGGCGATGCGGAACTTCGTCGCCTGCGCGTCGGCGGCCTGCTGGGCGGAACGGACGAACAACTTCAGCAGCATCGGCGCGTAGGCGATCACCAGCACCGCCACCGGCAGCCACAGGTGCGAGACCATCGAGCGCAGCACGATGGTGTCCTCGGACAGCACCGCGTCGAGCAACGGCATGCCGGTGACATGGGTGGGCGGGTTCAGGACCACGCTGTAGCGGCCGATCGGCGCGGGCGCCCAGTGCAGCAGCGAATAGAACACGAACACCCCGGCCACCCCGAGACAGAAGTCCGGGATGGCGCCGGCCGCCCTGGCGTAGGCGGCGATCTCCCGGGAGACGACATTGCGCGGCCGCGCCACCACGAACATGCCGAGCGCCAGGGTCAGCGCCGTGGAGATCAGCATGGCCAGCACTGCCAGCTCGAGGGTTTCGGGCAGGCGGCGGCCCATCTCGTCGAGGACCGGGGTGCTGTCGACGATCGAGTTGCCGAAGTCCAGGGTCGCCACATTGCCGAGGTAGCGACCGAGCTGTTCGAGGAGACTGCCGTCGAGCCCGAGGGAGGCGCGTGCCTGCGCCACCTGGTCCGGTGTCATCGGCTGGCCGCCGGAGATGGTGGCGATCGGATCGCCCGGGATCAGGCGCACGACGAAGAACACGACGATGGCGAACAGGAGCAGGTGCACCGGCAGCATCGCCAGCCGTCTGACCCACCAGCCCTGGGTGCGCCACAATTCGCCGATCATGCGACCACCTCCGCGCGGCGTTCGGTGCGCTGGGCGGTGGTCCGGTAGGCGTCGACCAGCGCGCGGGTGTAGGGATGCTTGGATCGGTGCAGCACGTCGGCGGTGGCGCCGCGTTCCACGACCACACCGCGGTACATGACGATCAGCTCCTCGGCGATGAACGCGGTGGCGGGCAGGCCGTGCGAGACGAAAACCAATCCGGCGCCGTTGTTCTCGCAGTGTGCTTTCAACAGGTTGAGCACCGCGCCCTGCACGGACACGTCGAGCGCGGAGACCGCCTCGTCGCAGATGATGAGCGCGGGCCCGACCACCAGGGCACGGGCGATGGAGAACCGCTGCCGCTGTCCACCGGAGACCTGGTGCGGATAGCGGTCGGCGAGGGCCGGGTCCAGTTCCAGTGCGGCCACCGTCTCGTCGACGAGGACGTCGGCGGCACGAGCGCTCTTGCCGAGCAGCTCGAGCACCGGCCGCCGGATCGCGTCGCGCAGGGTGCGGCGCGGGTCGAACGAGGAGGAGGTGTCCTGGGCGACCAGCTGCACGTCGCGGCGGAAGGCCCGCATGTCCGGGCGGCCGAGTGCGGCGATGGACCGGCCGTTGTATTCCACCGTGCCGTGCGTCGGATGCTCGAGGCCGACCATCATCCGCACCAGAGTGGACTTGCCGGAACCGGATTCGCCGACGATTCCGATGCGATGTTCGGGGGTGATGGTCAGGTCCAGGGTGTCCACGGCGGTGTGGGTGCTCCCGCCGCGGCCGTGGAAGATCTTCTGCGCGGCGCAGAACTGCACCGTGGTGTTGCGCCGCGCGGCTTCGTCCACTTTCATCACGCCGCCCCCGACATGCTCGGCGCGAGGGGTTCGGTGGCGACCGAGGCCATGGTGGGCAGCCGCGACGCGGACGCGTGCTCCAGGGTGGGGATGCACGCGATCAGGCCCCGGGTGTAGGGATGGGTGGCGGTCTCGGCGAGCCGGCCCGATGGCCCCTCCTCCACGATGCGGCCCTTGTTCATCACCACGGTCCAGTCGGTGAACTCCTGGCACAGGGCGATGTCGTGGGAGACCATCAGCAGACCGGCGCCGACGTCCTCGCTGAGCGCCACCATCAACTGCATGAGCTCGCGGGAGAGGGTGGCGTCGAGCGCGCTGGTGGGCTCGTCGGCGATGAGCAGGCGCGGTGATCCGCTCAGCGCGATGGCGATCATGACGCGCTGACGCATGCCCCCGGACAGTTCGTAGGGACGGGCGGCCATCACCCGGTCGGTGTCGGTGAGCCCCACCTTGGTCAGCCATGCGGCCGCGGCGGCGCGGGCCGCGGCCCGGCTGGGCTTGCGGCCGCCCGCAGCGCGTTCGGTGTTGCGGATGACGGCGGTGAGCTGTTGACCGATCGTCCACACCGGGTCCAGTGAGGTCATCGCGTCCTGGAAGACGACGGCCACGCCGTCGATACGCTGCGGCACGGCGCTGCGCCGCCGGGTGGTGAGATCCTGTCCGTCGAAGTTCAACGCGCCGGCGTCGATGATCGCGTCGGGAGCGAGGAATCCGGCGACGGCCATGCAGGCGTTGGTCTTTCCGGATCCGGACTCGCCGACGACGGCCACCTTGGTGCCCGGCCGCATGGTCAGCGAGAAGGAGTCCACGGCGGTGAACAGGCCGTGGGGCGTGCGATAGCGGATGGTGAGATCACGCACCGTCAGCAGCGGGGCGGTCTCGGGCGCGGCGCTGACGGGTGCTGATGTGGCGGGTACTGATCTGGCGGGGGTGCTGGAAACGGTGGTGGAGGCCATGGTCGGTCCGCTCCTTGTCGCGGTGATGGATAACGAGGCCATGGGCGGTGCGCGCTCGGTGCGTGAGTGGTGGTCGCCCACCGGTGACGGTCCACGCTGACCGTTCCGGCATTGCTCGGGCCGGAGCCCGAAAACAGGTGTGCGCTGATCGATTCGAGGTCAGAAGTCCATGAGGTTCTCGCGGAAGGTGCGGTGCGCGAAGCCGTCGCGGATCAGGCCGCGTTTGCGCAGGGCCGGAGCCAGGCCGTCGCAGACCTCCATGATCGAGCGGCGGGTCACGTCCGGGTACATCAGGAAGCCGTCGCCGCCTGCCTCTTCCATGACCTCGCCCATCTGGGCGGCCATGGTGTCGGGGCTGCCGACGAATTCCATGCCGTAGTTGGCCGGTCCGGTGGCCAGGTCGCGCAGGGTGATGTTCTCCGAACCCTCCAGCCAGGCCTTGGCCGTGGTGGTCTCGCCGTTGCCGATCTCCTGTGGCACCGGTCCGTCCAGGTCGTACTTGCGGTAGTCGACGACGCCGCCGCTGACGTAGGACAGGTACCACAACCGCTTCTCGATGTTGTCCGGGTCGGACTTGGCCTTGTCGAAGCGGTCGAAGCGGTCCTTCGCCTCGGCGTCGGTGTCGCCGAGGTAGGGCGTGGCCATGAACAGGATCTTCAGGTCCTGCGGCTTGCGGCCGTGCGCGATCAGCCTGCGGTCCATGTCCTGGCGCAGCGCCTTCATCTGCTCCGGGGTCTTGGCCAGCGCCAGCATGGTGTCGGCGTGGCGAGCCGCCAGGTCACGACCCGGATGCGAGTTGCCTGCCTGCGCGACGACCGGACGACGCTGCGGTCCGGGGATGGTGTTGAGCGGGCCGCGGCACTTGAAGTACTTGCCCTCGAAGTCGATCGGATGGACCTTGGTGTGGTCGGCGTAGCGCGGGGTGTCCTGGTCGTGCACCAGGGCGTCGGGTTCCCAGGAGTCCCAGAGCTGACTGACGACGTCCATCCACTCGTCGGCCATCGCGTAGCGCTCGGCGTGGTCGAAGTGCTTGTCCAGCCCGAAGTTCTGGGCCACCCGGTGCGAGACGGAGGTGACCACGTTGATGCCGACGCGCCCCTTGGTGAGGTGGTCCAGGGTCACCATCGAGCGCGCCGCCAGGTAGGGCGGGTACTGGATGGTGGACATGGTCGCCACGATGCCGATGTGCTCGGTGGCCTGGGCGAGCAGGGGCACCAGCGGGATCGGGTCGTTCTTCGGCGCCATGAGACCGTACTTCAGCGTGGTCTCCATCGAGTCGCCGTAGGTGTCCTCCACCATCGAGGTGTCCTCGATGAACAGCAGATCGAACCCGGCCCGCTCGAGCGAGGTGGTGAGATCCACGTACATGCTCGGCTGAGTCCATTCGGTTACCGCGCGGCCGGTCCAATTGCCGTACCAGGGCTGCATTCCGAAGCCGTTGCCGAGAAACCATCCCAGTCGGAACATTGCCATTCTCCTTCGCTGTTTCGATCAGCCAAACGGCCGACCGTGTCGTCACCGCTTCGCGCGGGTAGCAACTCCATTACGCGGGTGCATTCCGCTGTCGAATTGCAGTCTGAGCTGCGAATTTCCAGTTCCCGATCGGCAACAACGCCGAACCGGGTTCGCGAAATGTGTGCCGCCGCTCCCACTGCCAGGCAGCAGGCGGCGAATATCGCCGCGATCGTCAGCACGCCGCCGGATACTCCGAAGAGTGCGACAGCGGCGCCGCCGAGCACGACGAAGACCCATGCCCCCAGATAGGCGAGCGCCGTGTAGCCCGAGACCACCCGGCCGTGATCCACCGGCCCCAGCCCGGCGGTCACCCGGGCCTGGCCGATCCGCACCGCCGCGACCTGGACCAGCCCGGAGAAGGTCGAGCCGACCAGCAGCAGGACCACGCTTCCGGCCGCCACACCGATTGCGGCGCACAGCATTCCGGCGGCCATGGCGACGGCCGCGGCGGGGATCGTGCGGATCCAGCGGCTGACGCCTTCGCGCGGCACGGTGGCCGCGGCGGCGGCGAACAGCGCCGACCCGCACAGCGCCAGCGCCACCGGCAGGGAGTCGGTGACCCCCTGCCGCAGCACGGCGGCGGGGAACACGCCCGTCGCCAGCGCGCCGATCGCCCAGGCCAGCGCCCCGATCAGGTAGGCGATCGGTTGCCGGGGCCGCGGTCGGGCCGGGGCGAGCGAGGCCGTGCTCGCGCGCGCCTCGGGAAGCAGCAGCGGCCCGCTGCGCAGATCCGCCACGAGCACGAGCCCACACAGCGCCGAGACCACAATGTTGAGCAGGTAGACCGTCGTCATCGGGCCGGGCAGCCAGACGACGACGGCGGTGGACAAGGCCAGACCCACGCCCGCGCCGAACATCGACGCCCCCGACACGAACTGCCTGCCGCGTGGCCCGAGGCCGGCCGACATGACGGCGGCGCCGGCCCCGGTCGCCAGCGCGCTGCACAGGCCGACCAGGAAGCGCCCGGGGTACAGCAGGGCGCCGACGCTCGAGCCGAACAACAGCAGCAGATTGGCCGCCACCGCGCAGCCCATCGCGCCGATGAGCACGAACCGCGAGTACCGCGCCAGCGGGGTGCGGGCCCCGATCAGCAGCACCGCCACCAGCGGGACGAAGTACATCGCGAAGATGACCGCGCTCTCGAACGCCGAAAGCCCGAGCTTGTCCTGATAGCGCGGCAGCAGCGGGACGATCCCGTTGGAGCCGCAGATGCCGACGACATACGCCGTGGCCGCGGTCATGCCGGTGAACCGTGAGGTCCGTTCAGAACGCACGGAGGTTCTCACGGAAGGTACGGTGGCTGAATCCCTGCCGGATCAGGCCGCGGCGGGCCAGCTCCGGGCACAGGCCCTCGGTGATCCGGGCGGTGTAGGCGCGGCTCGGCGGCTGCGACAGGAACATGAACCCGTCGCCGCCGACGTAGTCCATCGCCTCCTCCATGAGATCGGCGACGGTTTCCGGCGAGCCGACCAGTTCCATCGACTGCACCCGCATCTTCGAGGCCGCCTCCCGGATCGGGCGGCCGCCGAAGGCTTCCTTCCAGATCGCGAACTGTCCCTGGTGGCCGTTGGTGGTGACCTCGTCGGGAATCGGCAGATCCGGGTCGAAGACCGAGAAGTCGATCTCCATGGTGGCCGCGAAGTGCACCATCTGGTGCTCGAAGTTCTCCTGCTCGCGGGCCAGGAACGCCTCGTTCTCGGCCTGGGCCTCGGCGTCGGTGCGACCGATCACCGGGGCGACCACGAAGAACACCTTGATCTCGTCGGGATCGCGACCGAACTTCTCCGCGCGGGCGCGGATGTCGTCACGATAGGCCTTCATGCCCTCGAGACCGTTCGGGATGCACAGCAGCATGTCGGCGTTGGCGGCGGCGAAATCCCGCCCGCGCGGCGAGGAGCCGGCCTGGCAGATGACCGGCTTGCCCTGCGGCCCGGCGGGCACGTTCATCGGGCCGCGCACCGCGAAGTGCTTGCCGCGGTGATCGATCGGATGCACCTTGGTGTGGTCGGCGAAGTAGCCGCGCTCGCGATCGATGACGATGGCGCCGGGCTCCCACGACTGCCACAGCTTCCCGGTGACCTCCAGGAACTCCTCGGCGATGTCGTAGCGCGCGTCGTGCTCGGGCAGCACGTCCATGCCGTAGTTCTGCGCGGCGCGATCCTCGCTGGAGGTGACCACGTTCCAGCCGACCCGGCCGCGGGTGACGTGGTCGAGGGTGGCGAAGGCGCGGGCCAGCTGATAGGGCGGGTAGAAGGTGGTCGACGCGGTGGCGACGATACCGATGTGCTCGGTGGCGTAGGCCAGCATCGACACCACCGGCACCGGGTCGAGCTTGGGTGCGTAGAAGGCGTGCTTGAGTTCGAGTTCGGCGGTGCCGGCGTAGATGTCGGGCACCATGAGGGAGTCCTCGAGCATCATGAAGTCGAAGCCGGCGCGCTCCATGTCTCGGACCATGTCGACGTAGAAGCGTCCGTCGCTCCAGCTGCGGGCATCGCGGTCGGACCAGCCGTCGCGCCATTGCGGCGCGGTCAGGTTGCCGAACCAGCCCAGTCGGAAACGATTGGCGGCCATGGTGTTACCTCCGGAAAGCAGAAAGTGGGCAGCGGCTCAGAAGGCGAGCAGGTTGTCGCGGAACGGGACGTTGTCGTAGCCGTCGCGGATGAGCCCGCGCTTGCGCAGGGCGGGGCTGAGACCATCGGTGTACTCGGCGATGGTGCGGCGGTTGAGCGAGCTGGGCTGATAGAGCAGGAAGCCGTCGCCGCCGACCTCGTCCATGATCTCGCCCATCTTCGCCGCGACGGTGTCCGGCGAGCCGATCAGACCCAGGTCGCCGATCTGGCGCACGCCGGTCACGACCTCGCGCAGGGTCTTGTCCTCGTTGCCCTCGACGTACTTGCGCATGGAGCTCTGCTCGCCGTTGCCGAGGATGTCGGGCATGGGGGCGTCGAGGTCGAAGGTGCTGAAATCGACGGTGCCGCCGCTGATGTAGGACAGCTGCCAGAGCACCTGTTCGATGTGCTCGGGGCTGGTGGTGCGGGCGAGCCTGGCGCGTTCACGCTCCCAGGCGTCGGCGTCGGTCTCGCCCAGCATGGGCGAGACCAGGAACATCACCTTGCAGTCGCCGGGCTTGCGGCCGTGCGCGAGCAGGCGCTGATGCATGTCCTCGCGGAAGGCTTTCATCTGCGCGGGCGTGTGACCCATCGCCAGCATGGTGTCGGCGTGCTCGGCGGCCAGTTCGCGGCCCGGCACGGAATTGCCCGCCTGCGCGACCACCGGCCTGCGCTGCGGTCCGGGGATGGTGTTGAGCGGGCCGCGGACCGAGTAGTACTTGCCGCGGTGGTCGATGGTGTGCACCTTGGACGCGTCGGCGTACATCGGCGTCACCGGGTCGTTGACGACGGCGGTGGGCTCCCAGGAGTCCCACAGCTTGCCGACGACCTCCATCCACTCCCCCGCCATCGCGTAGCGCTCGTCGTGCGGCAGGTGCTCGTCGTAGCCGAAGTTCTGCGCGACCCGGTGCGTCACCGAGGTCACCACGTTGATGCCGGCGCGTCCGTCGGTGAGGTGGTCGAGGGTCACCATCAGCCGGGCGGCGGTGTAGGGCTGGTACTGGATGGTCGACATGGTGTTGATGACGCCGATGTGCTTCGAGCCCTGCGTCATCAACGGCACCAGCGGCAGCGGATCGTTCTTGGGCGCCATCTCGCCGTGGGCGAGGGTCCAGGCCGCAGAACCGCCGTAGGTGTCCTCCACCATGGCGGTGTCCTCGATGAAGACGAAGTCGAAGCCGCCGCGTTCGAGCGCGCTCGCCAGCTCCACATAGCGCTGCGGCTTCATCCAGTCGGTGGCCGCGTTGCCGTCGAAGACGCCGCGCCAGGGCTGGATGCCGAATCCCTGTCCGAGGAACCAACCGAGATGGAACATGCGCAACTCCTCCGCTAGTGCTGAATTCGCCATCAGTTCACCGGCGGGTCGAGTCCGGTGCGTTTCCCGGCTTTCACAAGTTGATTTCGCGGCAGCCGCAAAGGATTACGTGTCTTGCGTGAGCCCCTCAGCAGCGGATTCGGCGTGATTACGCCGCACACCTCCGGCAAAACGCCGCGAGCCGCCGAGGGACGAACGACGGCGAGGGCGCGACACCTGTCCGGTGTCGCGCCCTCGCCGAATTGTGTTGCGCTGTCGCTGCTGTCAATCGACCGGTATCAGATGCCCCATGCGTTCGCGTTTCGTCCGTAGATAGCGGACATTGCCCGGTATCGCGCCGGTGAAATGCGGAACGCGACTGTGCACGCGTATTCCGGCCGATTCCAGTCCGGCGATCTTGGCCGGATTGTTCGTCATGAGTTCGACCGCCGCGCAGCCCAGATCCTGCAGAATCGCCGCTGCCGCACCGTATTCGCGCGCGTCGACCGGCTCGCCGAGGGCGACATTGGCCTGCACGGTGTCGAGGCCTTCGTCCTGCAGCCGGTAGGCGGCCAGCTTCTTGAGCAGCCCGATGCCGCGTCCTTCGTGCCCGCGCAGGTAGACCACGATCCCGCCGCTGCTCGCGATCCGCGCCAGCGCAGCGTCCAGCTGCGGACCGCACTCGCAGCGGTGCGATCCGAACGCCTCGCCGGTCAGGCATTCCGAATGCACTCGCACCAGCGGGACCGGCCCGCTTCCGCCACGCATCAGCGCGATGTGCTCGTCTCCGGTCTCGCTGTCGCGATAGCCGATCGCGTCGAACCGGCCGTGCCGGGTGTCGATACCGGTGACCGCGACGCGGCGCACCCGCGGCGGACGCGGCGCACCCACCCGCGGATGGATCTGCCGGTACCTGATCAGTTCCGCGATCGAAAGCACCGGAAGATCCATCCGCGCGCCGAGCTCCTCGACAGCGGGCATGCGCAGCATCGCGCCGTCGTCGCCGGTGAGCTCGGCGATCGCGCCGACCGGCGGCAGCCCGGCCAGCTCGCACAGCTCCACGGCCGCCTCGGTGTGCCCGGCCCGCTCGACCACACCGCCGTCGACGGCACGCAACGGCAACACATGCCCCGGCCGGATCAGATCGTCGGCGTGGCTGCGCGGATCGGCCAGCACCCGCAGTGTGCGAGTGCGGTCGGCGGCGCTGATGCCGGTGCTCACGCCGGTCCTGGCGTCCACCGTCACCGTGTAGGCGGTGCGCTTGGGATCGCGGTTGTCGGCGACCATCTGCGGCAGCGCCAGCGCCTCGGTCCGATCGGCGCGCATCGGCGCGCACACCAGGCCCGAGGTGTTGCGGATCATCCACGCCGTCCACTCCGGCGTCGCGGTCGCGGCCGCCAGCACGACATCGCCCTCGTTCTCCCGGCTCTCGTCGTCGACGACCAGGACGGGCAGCCCGTCCGCGAGCGCCGCCACCGCGCGCCCCACCGCGTCGTGCGGATACAGGCTAGCCATCGCTGCGCTCCAATCGGCAGAACGCGCTGCGGTGGAACACGATCGGCGCGACATCGCCGGGATGCTCGAGCCAGTCGACCGACAGCAGCGCGATGGTGTGGTCGCCGGCGGGCACCTCCTCCACGATCCGCGACTCGATCCACAGGGCGGCACCTTCCACCAACAGCGCGCCGCTGTCACGGCGCACCGTCGGCACGCCGGCGAACCTGTCCCCGCTCCGGGCGGCCAGCGTGCGTGCCGCCGTCGAGTGCGCCTCGGCGAGCACACTCACTCCCAGCGTCCCCGCCTCCCGCAGCCGCGGCCAGGTGCTCGAGGTCTGCTGGATGCACACCGCCACCAGCGCGGGCTCGAGCGACACCGAGACGAACGAGCTCGCCGCCATACCGATCCGCTCGCCCGCCGGATCCGCGCACAACGCCACCACACCGCTGGGGAACTGCGCCATGGCCGTGCGCAGGGCCCGCTGGTCCGCCTGTGCCGTGGTCATGCCTGCGCTCCCGCCACTCGCGACGGCGCCGCGCTGCGCAGCACCGGGCCCCACCGATCGACGTAGTCGGCGATGCGACCGTCGCTGGCGTAGGTGCTGTCCAGCAGGAACAGCCCCGGCGCCGGGCACGCCGCGCCCAGCTCGACCAGCAGCGGCTTGAGCATCAGCTCCGGCGCCATCGCATGGAAGGGCGCGGCCCCCAGCATCAGCGGGACCGCGACCACATCGCGCAGCCCCTCGCCGGTGGCGAACTGGTCCAGGAACAGCTTCAGCAGTCCGGAATAGGTGGCCTTGAAGGTGGGGCTGGCCACCACGACGAGATCGGACCCGGCAACGGCCTCGACCGCCGCGCCCACCGCCTCGTCTCCCCAGCCGAGCAGACCGGCACCCAGGGTGACCACATCGACGACGGTCTCGGGGCCACTGCCGGTCAGCGCCTCGACCACCACTTCGGCC
>NZ_BAGA01000168.1 GCF_000308595.1 Nocardia higoensis NBRC 100133
GATCGAGTTCGGGTTCGGGGGCCGAGTTCTGCTTTCTCGTTGCCACGATGCGCTCCTGCTCAGCGGTTGACGTCGACGACGATGCGCCCGCGCACCGTGCCCTCGATGAAGCGGTCCGCCGCGGCGACGGCGTCGGCCAACGCGATCTCCTCGGCGATGGACTCGAGCGCGTTCGGGTCGAGGTCACGGGCCAGCCGATCCCAGGCGGCCAGCCGGCGCGGCACCGGGGCCATGACGCTGTCGATGCCGTAGAGGGTGACGCCGCGCAGGATGAACGGCGCGACGGTGCCGGGCAGGTCCATGCCCTGCGCGAGACCGCACGCCGCGACCGCGCCCCCGTAGCGGGTGCGGGCCGCGGCGTTGACGAGGGTGTGACTGCCCGCGGTGTCGATGACGCCGGCGAACCGCTCCTTCTGCAAGGGCTTGCCGCGCTCGGCCAGCTCGGCGCGGTCGATGATCGTGCTCGCGCCGAGCGTGCGCAGGTAGTCGCCCTCGGCGGTCTTGCCGGTGGCGGCTGCGACGGTGAAGCCTGCTGCCGTGAGCAAGGCGATCGCCACGCTGCCTACGCCGCCTGTCGCGCCCGTCACCAGGATCTCGCCCTGATCAGGAGTGAGACCGTGACCGGCCAGGGCTTCCACGCACAGGCTCGCGGTGTAACCGGCGGTGCCGATCGCCATGGCCTGGCGTTCGGTGAACGCGGACGGCAGCGGGATCAGCCAGTCGCCGTTCAGGCGGGCGCGCTGTGACAGTCCGCCCCAATGGGTTTCGCCGACGCCCCAGCCGTTGAGCACCACATGATCACCGGCCGACCAGTCCGGGTGCGAGCTGTCGGTGACCACACCGGCGAGGTCGATGCCGGGGACCATCGGGAACGTCCTGACCACCGGAGACTTCCCGGTGATGGCCAGTGCGTCCTTGTAGTTGAGCGTGGAGTACCGCACCTCGACGGTGACATCGCCTTCGGGCAGTGCGGCGTCGTCGAGACTGGTCACCGCGACCTTCGGGCCGGTATCGCTCTTCTCGAGGAATAGTGCCGAGAACATCAGGGGTAGTCCTTCCTCCGGCGGCGCCGGACACCTCAGCTCGGAGCCGGGATCGTGGTCCGGACCTCAGGCGGTCTGCAAGCTCACGTTCCGTGAATGAGAATCGGATTCTCCGATAGTTGAAATAATGCTTTCATTACTGGTCGGTGCTGTCAACGGGGCGGGCCGGGCCCGCTCAGCGCGCGGTCCAGCCGCCGTCCACGACGACCGTCTGGCCGGTGACATAGCGGGCGGCATCCCCGGCCAGCCAGATGATCGCGCCGACCATGTCCTCGGCGGTGCCCTCGACCGGCAGGGGGATATTGCGGCGCAGATACGCGGCGCCGCGCTCGCTGTCGTAGAGATCGTCGGTGATCTCGCTGCGGAAGAAGCCGGGGGCCACCGTGTTCACCCGGATCGAATGCCGGGCCCACTGCACGGCCAGTTCGGTGGTGAGGCCGGAGAGTCCGGCCTTGCTCGCGGCATAGGAGGCCTGCGGGATGCCCGGCACGCCGACGCGCCCGCTGATCGAGGAGACGTTCACGATCGACCCGCGCCCGGCCGCGACCATGTGCGGGAACACGGCCTGGCACAACATGATCGGCGCGAGGAGGTTCAGCGCGAGGGTGTTCCGGACGGCTTCCGGCGGCTCGGATTCGGCTCGTTCGGTCGTGAACCGGTTGCCCGCGGCGTTGACGAGGATCTCCGGCGGGCCGAGGCGCTCGGCTGTTTCGTCGATGGCGGAGGCGGCTTGTTCGGGGTCGCCGAGGTCGCGGACCACGGCCAAGCCGTCGAGACGCCCGGCGAGTTCTTCGAGCCGGTCGGCGCGGCGCGCGATCAGGGCCACCCGTGCGCCCAAGCCGGCCAGTGATTCCGCGACGGCCGCGCCCAGTCCGGAGGAGGCGCCGGTGACGACGGCGACCCGGCCGGTCAGATCGAACAGGCGCAGAGCCTGATCGTGTCCGGCGCTCATCGGGTTGACCCCGCGTCGGTGACCAGGTCGGTCAGCCCGGCGCGTTCGATCTTGCCCATGGCATTGACCGGTAGCGCGTCGACCTCGACCCAGACCTCGGGCACCTTGTAGCCGGCCAGTTCGCGGCGGCACCACAGCGCCAGCGCACCGAAATCGACGGTGGCGCAGTCGCTCTCGATGACGGCGGCGACCCGCTGGCCGAGCCGGTCGTCGGGTACCGGGCAGACCGCCACCTTCGTCACGTCCGGATGGGCTGCCAGCACCCGCTCCACCTCCTGGGGATAGACGTTCGCACCGCCCCTGATGATGACCATCTTCTTGCGATCGAGCACCGACAACCGGCCCTGGTCGTCCACGGTGCCGATATCGCCGGTCGCGAAGGGGCCGGGCTCGAGCGGGGCGATCGCGCCGTCGCGCCAGTAGCCGAGGGCCGGTCGCCACCATCGCGCCCACGGGCCGTCCTGCGCGGCGGCGAGTCGCAGTTCGCCGGGGGAACCGGGTGGGAGTCGCGTGCCGTCGTCGTCGTAGGCCGCGACATCGAATTGGGGGAGCACCCGACCGCTGGCGCCGGGCGACCACTCGTCGCCCGGCGGGTCGATCGCGACGACGGTGGGGGCCTCGGTGAGTCCGTAGGTGGCGCGCGGCACCGATCCGTGGGTGGCCGCGAAGGATTCGCGCACCGCGTCGGGGGTGTCGCTGCCGCCGCTCCAGACCTCGCGCAGCGAGCTGAGGTCGGCACCGGGCCGGCGCGCCAGGTCGTACACCTGTGCCGGCGCGCCGTTCCACACCGTGACGCGGTGCTCGGCGATCCAGTCGGCGACGCCGGCGGCGTCGCGGCGGTCCATGACGATCGCCGTTCCACCCGCTCGGGCGGTGGTCAGGGTGGACAGGATCATCAGGTTCAGGATCGTCAGCGGGAAGCTGTCGCCCTTGCGCAGGCCGGTGTCCCAGCCGCGGGTCGCGACCAGTGCCGCGCCGGGGAGGAGCATATTGCGCTGACTGTGCACGACGGCCTTCGGATGCCCGGAAGTGCCGCTGGTGAAGGCGATCGCGGCGGGTGCGTCGATGTCGTATTCCACGGTAGGCGGCGGATGAGCCGCGGCGAGCAGGGCGGCCCAGTGGTCGGGGTCGACACCGGTCGCCGAATCCGCGTGCCACTGCGGTCCGGCGAGCACTACGGTGGGCGCGCACAGATCGTGCAGGCGTTGCTGCTCGGCCGCGGCCAGGGCTTCGCCGATCCCCGCCCAGATCGCGCCGATCCGCTGCGCGCCGTGGAAGGCCGCGACGATCGCGAGATCGTTGGGCAGACAGGCCGCCACCCGGTCACCCGGCCGCACCCCCAGCGACCACAATGCTCCCGCGGCGCGGTCGGCCTGCTCGTCGAGTTCGGCGTAGGTCCACGTGCCGGAAACTGCGGTCACCGCGGGGGAATTCGGCCGTCCGGAGCGCAATACATGGGCGATCGGGCGGATGCCGGTGAATCTGTCCACCGTTCCTAGATAACACTCTCGGCCCTATCCTTGTAAAGATTCATCAGATAGCGTCGCGACTGCTGAGAAATGAGGGACGCGATGAACGACAACGCGCCGAGCGCGGCGGGGCCGCTCTCCGGAATCCGGGTCATCGATCTCACGGCGATGGTGATGGGCCCCTATTGCACGCAGATCATGGCCGACATGGGAGCGGAGGTGATCAAGATCGAGCCGCCCGGTGGCGACGACACCCGCTACATCTCGGTCGGCCCCGAGCCGGGGATGAGCGGGGTGTTCGCCAATGTCAACCGGGGTAAGCGCAGCGTGCTGCTCGACCTGCGCACCGAGGAGGGCGCCGACGCGCTCCGGTCGCTGATCGTCGATGCCGATGTCTTCGTGCACTCCATGCGCGCCGCCGCGATCGATCGCCTCGGATTCGGCTACGAGACCGTCGCCTCGCTCAACCCCTCGATCGTCTACACCAACTGCTACGGATACGGACGTCGTGGCCCGTACGCCGACCTCCCCGCGTACGACGACACCGTGCAGGCCGAGTGCGGCATCCCGTTCGCGCAGGAGAAGCTGACCGGCGCACCGGGTTTCGCCGGCACCATCATCGCCGACAAGGTCGCCGGGATGACGGCGTTGTACGCCACGACGATGGCGCTGTTCCACCGGGAGCGGACCGGCGAAGGTCAGGAAGTCGAAGTGGCCATGTTCGAGACGATGGCGGCGTTCATGCTGGTCGAACACGCCAACGGCGCGCTGTTCGATCCGCCGCTCGGCCCCGCCGGATATCCGCGCGCGCTCACCGCGAACCGAAGGCCGTACCGCACGTCCGACGGCTGTCTCGCCGCGCTCGTCTACAACGACAAGCAGTGGAACGCCTTCGTCGAAGCCGTTCACCCGCCCTGGGCCGGACCCGAATTCGCCACACTCGCCCAGCGAGCCGCCCGCATCGACACCGTCTATGCCCACCTCGCGGAGACGTTCGCGCAACGCACCACCGCCGAATGGCTGCACCTGCTTCGTGAACTGCAGATCCCGGCCGCGCCGGTGCGATCGCTGGACGAACTGTTCGACAACCCGCATCTCGAGGCCGTCGGGTTCTTCCAGACCGTGGACACGCCGAACGGGCCCGTGCGATTCCCCGGGCCGCCCGCGTGGTTCTCCCGGACGCCTGGACGGGTGCGCGGCCCGGCCCCTCGCCTGGGCGCCGATACCGGCGAGGTGCTGGCGGGATCGGTTGTGCCGCAACGGCCGGGGGCCGGGCCGGCGGACGGGGCCGGACCGGCACGGCATCGCGCCGCCGAGGCGAACGGCCGTGTGCGATGACGTCGGTTCTGTCCGCCGCCGACCTCGACCTGCGGACGATCTTGCGCCCGGGTGACCACATCGTCGCCGGTCAGGCGTGTGGCGAGCCGACCACACTGATCGAGGCGCTGATCGCGCAGGGCGCGGCGATCGATGGGGTGTCGTTGTTCATCGCGACGAGCTTCTCCGGGCTGTTCACCCCGTCCGCCGCCGACGCTTTCACGCCGAAGAGCATGGGGGCGATCGGCTCGTTGCGGATGCTGACCCGCGCACACCGGCTGCGGGTGATCCCCTGTCATGTCAGCCGGGTCGGGCCGATGATCGAGGCGGGGACCCTCGGATGCGACGTGGCGTTCATCCAGGTCGCCCCGGCCGAGGCGGACGGCACGCACAGCCTCGGCCTGATCAGCGACCACGTGCGCGCGGCGGTCCGGGCGGCGCGGGTGGTGGTGGCCGAGGTCAACGACCGGGTGCCGCGCACATACGGCGAACGTATCCACTGCTCGGAAATCGATGTGGCCGTGCCCGTCTCGCGGCAGCCTGTGCAGGTGCCGCCCGCACCGACCGGCCCGCTCGACGAAGCGATCGCCCGGCACGTCGCCGCCTACATCGAGGACGGCGCGGTGCTGCAGACCGGAGTGGGAGCCGTCCCCGACGCCGTGCTGCGCCTGCTGCACGACCGTACCGATCTCGGCGTCCACTCCGGCATGATCGGCGACGGCCTGGTCGATCTCGTCGAGGCGGGCGTGGTCACCAACGCGCGCAAGGCCATCGACCGCGGCGTCTCGGTCACCGGCGCCCTCATCGGCACCGACCGCCTCTACCGCTTCGCCGATCGCAATCCGCACCTCACCATGCGCACCACCGCCTACACCCACGACCCGGCCGTTCTCGCCCGGCTGGACCGGCTGGTGACGATCAACTCGGCCATGGAAGTCGATCTCACCGGGCAGGTGAACGCCGAGCAGAGTGGCTCCGCTTATCTCGGCGGCACCGGTGGGCAGGTGGATTTCGTTCGCGCCGGGTCGTGTTCGCGTGGCGGCCACGCTGTCATCGCCCTGCCTGCCACCGCCAAGGGCGGCACGGTCAGCCGGATCACCGCCGCGTTGTCGGGCCCGGTGACCACCGCTCGCAGCGATGTCGACGTGATCGTCACCGAATACGGCGCCGCGGAACTCGCCGGCCGCACCCTGGCCGAACGGGCCCGCGGGCTGATCGCCATCGCGCACCCGGACTTCCGCGAGGAACTCGAGCGAACGGCACACCTGATCGAGAAGAGGGGATTCTGATGAGCGAGGACGCCGTGCTCTTCGACGCGCGACCCGACGGCATCGCGGTCATCACGCTGAACCGGCCGGAACGGCGCAACTGCCTGAGCAAGGACGTGCGCGCGGGCCTGTTCTCGGCGTGGGAGCGGTTCGAGCGCGATCCCGCCTTGCGCATCGCCGTCCTCACCGGCGCGGGCAAGGCGTTCTGCGCGGGTGGCGACCTGCGAGAGATGGTCGACACGGGGATGACGGTCCCGCCGCGCGAGATGTTCCCGCTCCCGTACGACACGATCGAACTGAGCAAGCCGACGATCGCCGCGGTGAACGGCGCGGCCTTCGCCGGGGGCTGGATGATCGCCCAGGCCTGCGACCTGTGCGTGGCCGCCACCACCGCGAAGTTCGCCGTGACCGAGGTGAAGGTGGGCCGCAGCTCCCCGTGGGCCGCTCCGCTGATCCACATGATCCCGCAGCGCGTCATGATGGAGATCCTGCTGACCGGCGATCCGATCGACGCGCAGCGCGCCTACGAGATCGGTCTGGTGAACCGTGTCGCCGAACCGGACCGGCTGATGTCGACAGCGCTGGAGCTGGCGGGCAGAATCGTTGCGGGCGCGCCACTTTCGGTGGCGGCGGCCCGGCAGACCGTCATGCTCGCCACCGAGATGGGCCGCTCGGCGGCCCTGCAGGCCGCCCGCCACGCCTCGACCCGCTGTTACGAGAGCGACGACGCTCAGGAAGGCCCCCGCGCCTTCGCCGCCGAACGCACCCCGCGCTGGACCGGCCGCTGACGGCCACGACTGCCCTCGTAAGGAGAGCGACATGACCGAATCCACCGTGCGCCCGGGGCCGATGACCGAGACCGCCTCGGTGACGATCACCCTGGACGGCAGGACCGTCACCGGCGACATCCGGCCCGGCGAGACCGTCCTCGAGGCCGGCCGCCGCGCCGGTCTCGTCCCGCCGTCGTCCTGCGAGGCCGGGAACTGCGGAACCTGCATGGCGTTGCTGACCGGCGGCCGGGTCCACATGCGCGTCAACGACGCACTCACCGATGAGGACCTGGCCGACGGCTACGTGCTCACCTGCCAGTCGCTGGCATGCACTCCCGAGGTCGGTATCGAGTACGAGTGAGATCCCCGGGGCCGGAGGGCGGGCCCCGAAGGATTGGAGGGCGCACCTCCACGAGGTGCTGTCTGAAGTTCGGCGCGACGATCAGCGATCGTAACCGGCAGTTTGCTTGCGTCCGTAGAGTCACCACCGTGCGAGACAGGCCCGAGCGAGTACTGCCGCAGCCCCCGGGGCGGGGGCTGCGCAATCGACCGTGGCCGGACTACGCGCTGTTCCTCGTGCTGGTGCTGCCGAACCTCGCGTTGCTGGTGCTGTTCGTCTATCGGCCGCTGATCGACAATATCCGGCTGTCACTGTTCGACTGGAACATCTCCGACCCGGTCGCCACGTTCGTCGGGTTCGGCAACTATCGCGAATGGTGGAACAGACCGGACTCCTGGACCGTCGTCACCAACACCGTGGTGTTCACGGTGGCGGCGGTGGCCGTGAGCATGGTCCTCGGACTCGGTCTCGCCCTGTTGCTGGATCGGAAACTGTTCGGCCGCAATGTTGTCCGCTCGGCCGTCTTCGCGCCGTTCGTCATCTCCGGCGCCGCGATCGGTGTCGCGTTCCAGTTCGTTTTCGACCCGAGCTTCGGTCTGATCCGAGATCTGCTGTACCGGATGGGCGTGCACGAGGTACCCGATTTCTACCAGGATCCGCACTGGGCGCTGTTCATGGTGACGGTGACCTATATCTGGAAGAACCTCGGCTACACCTTCGTCATCTATCTGGCCGCACTGCAGGGGGTTCGGGACGATCTGATGGAGGCCGCCGAGATCGACGGCGCGGGCCGCTGGACCACCTTTTCCAAAGTGTTGCTGCCGCAGCTGCGGCCGACGACCTTCTTCCTGTCCATCACGGTGTTGCTGAATTCGTTGCAGGTCTTCGACATCATCAACGTGATGACCCGCGGCGGACCGCTCGGCAACGGTACGACCACGATGGTCTACCAGGTCTACGAAGAGTCTTTCCGCAATTTCCGCGCCGGCTACGGCGCGACAGTCGCCACCATCATGTTCCTCGTGCTGCTGGTGGTCACGCTGGTGCAGGTGCGCGTCATGGATCGGGATCGCCAGTGAAACACGTCGGTGTGCAGACACTTTCCTATCGGCGCAGGCAGCGGGCGGTGACTGTGCTCGGCTACGCCGCCATGACGTGCGTGCTGATGATCGTGGGCGTTCCCCTGTTCTGGATCTTCATCACCTCGTTCAAGGCACGGCCGGACATCTATGTGCAGCCCGCGGTGTACTGGCCGCACAGCTGGCACCCGGAGAACTTCCGGGAGGCCACGACGGCGCTGCCGTTCTGGACGTTCCTGCGCAACTCGCTCATCGTCACAGGCGTCGTCTCCGCGGTGAAGTTCGTGCTTGGTGTGTTCAGCGCGTACGGCTTGGTCTTCCTGCGGTTCCCGGGTAAGACCGTGATCTTCCTGGTGATCATCGCCGCGCTGATGGTGCCCAACCAGATCACCGTGATCTCCAATTACGCACTGATCGCCGAACTCGGCTGGCGCAACACCTTCCAAGGCATCATCGTTCCGCTCTGCGGTGTGGCCTTCGGAACCTTCCTGATGCGAAACCACTTCCTGTCGCTACCCAGGGAGGTCATCGAGGCGGCCCGGATGGACGGCGCCAACTGGTGGCGGCTGCTCACCCGGGTGGTACTGCCGATGTCCGGGCCGACCATGGTCGCGTTCGCGGTGGTGACACTGGTGAACGAATGGAACGAGTACCTCTGGCCGTTCCTCATGGCCGACGACACGACAGTCGCCACGCTGCCGGTCGGCTTGACCCTCCTACAGAACACCGAGAATCCGAGCGTGACCGACTGGGGTCCGGTCATGGCGGGGACGTTGCTGACCATGCTGCCGATCCTCGTCGTCTTCCTGCTGCTGCAGCGCCACATGATCAAGGGCCTCACCTCCGGTGCGGTCAAGAGCTAACCGATAGAGGAGCAACCACGTGTCCACGAAGTTTCCCGCCCTCAGCCGGCGTGGCTTTCTCGGGCTCACCGGCGCGGCCGCGGCGGGCGCCGTGCTGACCGCTTGTGCGGGCACCGGTGGCGGCGGCGAGCAGTCCGGCGACGCCCGGACCATCACCTTCTGGTCCAACCATCCTGGCACGTCCAAGGAGCTCGAGCTCGAGATCATCCGGCGCTTCCAGGACAAGCATCCCGATCTGACGGTGAACCTGGTCGACGCGGGCAAGAACTACGAGGAGGTGTCGCAGAAGTTCAACGCGGCACTGTCGGGCGGGGATCTGCCCGATATCGTCGTGCTCTCCGATGTCTGGTGGTTCAACTACGCGCTCAACGGCACCATCGAACCGCTGGACGGCCATTTCGCCGAGGTCGGTGTGCAGGTGGGCGACTACGTCGACTCGCTGGTCGCCGACTACCGGTTCAACGGCAAGCATTACGCGCTGCCGTACGCCCGCTCCACACCGCTGTTCTACTACAACAAGGACGTATGGAACCGGGCCGGACTTCCGGACCGCGGCCCGGAGAGCTGGCAGGAGTTCGACGAGTGGGGCCCGAAGCTGCAGGAGGTCGTCGGCGAGGGCAAACTCGCGCACGGCTGGGGTGACGCGAAGAACTACCTGGCCTGGACCTTCCAGGGCCCGAACTGGACCTTCGGCGGGGCGTACTCGGACGAGTGGACCCTGAAGTTCAACGACCCCGGCACTCGGGCGGCGGGCGAGTTCCTGCGCAATATGATCAACACCAAGAAGTACGCGGGCATCAAACCGCAGATCGCGGTGGACTTCGCGGCCGGGGTGATCGCCTCCACCATCGCCTCGACCGGCGACCTCCGCGGCATCCAGAAGAACGCCGCGAACACAATGGAATTCGGCACCGCGTTCCTGCCGCATCCGAACGGGCCCGGCGTCACCACCGGCGGCGCGGGCCTGGCCATCCCCGCACGCATCTCCGATGAGCGAAAGGTGAACGCGCTGAAGTTCATCGAGTTCGCCACCAACACCCAGAACACGGCCTACTTCTCCCAGGGCACCGGGTACATGCCGGTGCGCAAGTCGGCCGTGACCGACCCGAGCGAGCAGGCATTCCTCGCCGAGAACCCGAACTCGAAGGTGGCCATCGATCAGCTGTCGCTGACCAAGTCGCAGGATTACGCGCGGGTGTTCGTGCCCGGCGGCGACCAGATCATCGGCACGGGCCTGGAGAAGATCGGGCTGCTCGACGTCGACGTGGCCGCCACCTTCGCCGATGTCACCAACCAGTTGCAAGCGATCATCGATCGGCAGATCACGCCCAAGCTGCCGAAATAGCGCCCGCCCCGTTTTCGAGGAGACCACCAGCATGGCCACCGTGCAGTTCGAAGGTGTCACACACCGGTACCCCGGCGCACCGGCACCTGCCGTCGATCGGCTCGAGCTCGATATCGCCGACGGCGAGTTCCTGGTGCTGGTCGGTCCCTCGGGCTGTGGCAAGTCGACCAGCCTGCGCATGCTCGCCGGCCTGGAATCCGTCGCCGAAGGGCGCATCCTGATCGGCGGCAAGGATGTGACCGGCTTGCCGCCACGGGCCCGCGATGTGGCGATGGTTTTCCAGAGCTACGCGCTCTATCCCAATATGACCGTGGCACAGAACATGGGCTTCGCGCTGCGCAACGCGGGGATGAGCAAGGCGGAGACGAATCTGCGGGTGCGCGAAGCCGCGAAGATGCTGGAACTCGACGACTTGCTCGACCGCAAACCCGCCAAGCTCTCGGGCGGCCAGCGGCAGCGGGTCGCCATGGGGCGCGCCATCGTCCGACGTCCCCAGGTGTTCTGCATGGACGAGCCATTGTCCAACCTGGACGCGAAACTGCGGGTGAGCACGCGCTCGCAGATCGCGGCATTGCAGAAGCGACTCGGCACCACCACCGTGTATGTCACCCATGACCAGGTCGAGGCGATGACGATGGGCGATCGGGTGGCGGTTCTGCGCGACGGCACACTGCAGCAGATCGCCGCGCCCCGGGAACTCTACGACGATCCGGTGAACACCTTCGTCGCCGGATTCATCGGCTCGCCCGCGATGAATCTGCTGGAGGCGCCGGTGCGGGCGGGCGCGGCGGTACTGGGCGAGCTGGAAGTCCCGCTACCGCCGGGAACGCCCGCGCGCGAGAACGTGGTGCTCGGCATCCGGCCGGAATCCTGGGAGCTCGCCACCGGGCCCGACGGAAACCTGGCTGTCGATGTGGAATTGCTCGAAGAGATCGGCCCGGAGTCCTTCGTCTACAGCCACGGTCTCACCGAGGAATGGCACAGCCACTCCGGGAAGGTGGTCGTCCGCGTCGATCGCCGCTACCGGGTGCGTTTCGGTGAGCGGTTGTACCTGCGACCGAAAGCCGAGGAGATCTTCTTCTTCGATGCCCGCACCGGGGAGCGCCTGCGCTGACCGGCGGCGCGCGCCGACGCGCGCAGATCGGCACGATGTGGCGACATCCGACAGTCCTCCCGCCGTCTATGTCACCGCTCTCGCCGAGTGTGAGCAACTGCTCGGCGTCTCGGACCTGATCGATCGGGGGTGGCGGAGCGCGGCCGCTTCGGTATCCGGGAAGTTCGATGACGGCGCTGGCTGTGTGGCGGCGTGATGGGCATGCCGAACACGTCATCTGGGTGCTCACCCTCGCGGATCGGCCGGAGCTGATCACACGGGGGTTCTGCTGTGCCGATGCCGAGCGCCGCGTGGAAGTGAACGACGGCGGAGCGCATCGAGCGCGCGCCCGACGAGGACAGCTGACGATCGTGGCCCTTTCTCACCGGCCGACGAGTTCACTGTGTGGCCGCTCCACCCGGTAGCGGAGGAAGGCGGGGAACACCAGGGCGGCGAGCACGACGCCGACCACGACGAGCGCGCCGCCGCCGGAAGCGGCCACGGCGGTGCCGACGCTCGCCGCGGCGAATCCGTGCAGCACGTCGCCGATGCGCGGGCCGCCGGCGACGACGACGATGAAGACGCCCTGGAGGCGTCCGCGCATCTCGTCGGTGGCGACCTGCTGGAGCATGGTCATGCGCAAGGCCGCCGAGACCATGTCCACGGCGCCGCCGAAGGCCGAGCAGGCGAGGGCGAGGACCAGGGCGACGGTAGGCGCGAGGCCGTGGCCGCTGAAGCCGACGGCGGCGCCGAAGCCGATCATGGCCACGCCCCACAGCGCGATGCAGACGATCACGGCCAGGCCCTGGCGTCGCACTCGGGGGATCCAGCCGGAGAAGACGCCGCCGAGCACCGCGCCGGCCGACATGGAGGCGAAGAGCAGTCCGAGCACGACGCCGCCGGTGATGGGGTCGCCGAAGGTCTCGTGGGCGATCTCGGGGTAGAGGGCGCGCGCCATGCCGAAGACCATGGCGATGATGTCCACGGCGAAGGAGGCGAGCAGGATGCGCTGGGTCGCGAGGTAGGCGAATCCGTCCAGCACCGTGCGGAATCCGGCCCTGGTGACGGTGCCGGTCGGCGGCAGGGCGGGCAGCCGCCACACGGCCCACAGGGTGGCCAGCAGCGCGGTGGCGTCGATCAGATACAGCGTGGACAGGCCGACCACCGGGATGAGCGCGCCCGCCAGGACGGGGCCCGCGATCGCGCCGAACTGCATGACGGTCATGTTCAGCGAATTCGCGGCTGCCAGCTGATCTTCCGGGAGCAACCGGGGAATGGTGGCGCTGCGAGTGGGCTGGTTGACGGCGAAGAAGGCCTGCTGGAGCGCGAACAGGCCGAGGACGACCCAGACATTGTCCAGCCCGGCAGCGGCCTGCACCCAGAACGCCAGGGCGGTCAGGCCGGTGCCGGAGGTGGTGATGAGAAGCAGGATACGGCGATCCATCACATCGGCCAGCGCGCCGCCCCACAGGCCGAACACGATCAGTGGGAGCAGGCCGAAGAGCCCGGCCAGGCCGACGTAGCCGGAGCTGCCGGTGATCTGGAAGATCTGCTGCGGGACCGCGACTACCGAGAGTTGCGCGCCGATGGTGGTGACGATGCCCGAAGTCCAGAGACGACGGAAGTCCGTATTGCGCAGGGGGGTGGTGTCGGCGAGCACTTTCACCGGCGGCAGCGTAGCGTGTCGCCTTCGGTCGCGACCCGCGCTGTCGCCGGGGAGTGGGCTGGGTCACGGCGGCCTTTGCTCGGCCGCGAGCTGCCCGGAGTTCGAACAGTGCGTGTCGATGTTCTCCGAACCGGGGGTGCGCGAACCGGTCAGAAATCGAGAAGCACTGGGTACCGGCGGGCGAATAACGTCAACCGTATGAACATCATCGCAGATCAAGCCACTATCGAGTCCGTCCTACTGGAGGTCGCGGACCCCGCTGCGGCGCACGCTTTCTACGACGCCGCGTTCGGTCTCGGCGAGAGGTTGCGGGTGCGCGCCACCGAGGCTCCGACGTCCGGCTTCCGTGGTGTCGTCCTCTCCCTCGTGGTGTCGCAGCCGAGCACCGTCGACAGCCTCGTCGGCACCGCCGTCGCGGCGGGAGCGACGATCGTCAAGCCCGCGAAGAAGAGTTTCTGGGGGTACGGCGCGGTCGTGCAGGCGCCGGACGGGACGCTCTGGAAGATCGCGACCTCGGCGAAGAAGGACAGCGGGCCGGCGACCCGCGAGATCGACGACTTCGTCGTGCTGCTCGGCGTCGACGATGTGAAGGCGACCAAGCGGTTCTACCTCGCGCACGGTTTCACGGTGGCGAAGGGCTTCGGCAGCAAGTACGTCGAGTTCGCCGCCGCGCCCTCGTCGATCAAGCTCGCGCTGTACGGGCGGCGTGCGGCGGCCAAGGACGCCGGGGTCGCGCCGGAGGGCGACGGGTCGCACCGGCTGGTCCTCGGCGGCACCGTCGAGTCCTTCACCGACCCGGACGGGTTCGTCTGGGAGGACGTCAGGTCGTACCGGGGCGCGTGAATCAGCGCCCTCCCCGGCGGGCGTCGGCGACGGTACCTTTCGTAGCGGCGGCGAGTTGCGGGTGCTGTCAGGTCGGCGCAACCGGTGGGAGAAGCGGCGGGAGATCGGGCCACCAGGTCGGGTGTTCGCGTACCAGATCACGCAGCACCGGGCTGCTCTGCAGCGTCGCACGGCAGTAGTGGTCCCAGGGCTCGGCGCTGCTGCTGTCGGGGACGGTCCGGTGTGTGTGGATGCCGTTGCACAGGACGTCGGCCAGCAGTTCGGCGATGGTGAGGATATCGTCCCGCTCGCTCTGGGACTCGGGCAACGGCTCGTCGGCGTAGAAGTACCGTCGTGAGCCGGGGCGCTGGAGCATCAGCAGGTGCACTTCCCGCAACGCGCTCAGCGCGGTGTTGTTCGCGGAGATCGCGGCCATGGCGTTGCTGATCTTCGCTTGCTCGGCCCCCGCTCGACTCTGCGCGGCGACCGCTCTCGTCTGCTCGGCCAGATAGAAGATCGACACGGTGGTCGCTATGAGCGCGAAGGCGGCGATGGTGGCGGCCACCGCTTCGGCCGTGATGTCCCCCATGGAAATCCCTGCCAC
>NZ_BAGA01000167.1 GCF_000308595.1 Nocardia higoensis NBRC 100133
TTCGCCGAGGACGTGGCGGCGACTTCCGACGACGCGATCGACCGGAACATTCCCGCCGACGCGATCTACCACCAGATGTACACCAGCGGCACCACCGGAAAGCCCAAGGGTGCGATGGTCTCCCATCGGGCGGCCTGCACGAACGCCCTGCAGATCCAGCTGGCGCTCGGCTCGGTGCGCAGGGCCACGCTCTGCGTCATGCCCCTTTTCCACGCGGGTGCCGCGCTGCAGATCCTGGCGTACACCTCGGGCGGGTGTTCGGTGCACGTGGTCCGGGATTTCGACCGGAGTGATGTGCTGCGGGAGATGTCCGAGCGCAGGATCCAGCTCCTCACGTTGGCCCCGGCGATGATCCAGACCATGCTCGACGACCCGCTGGCCGCCGAGCTGGACTTCTCCGCCCTGGAACTGATGGTCTACGGCTCGGCGCCGATGGCGGTCGAACTCGTGAAGAGGGCGATGGACGTGTTCGGCTGCGATTTCGCGCAGGCCTACGGGATGACCGAGACCTGCGCGGTGGCCACCATTCTCGCCCCGGAGGACCACCACCGGGCGCTGGCCGGCCGCCCGGAGATCCTGGCCTCGGCGGGACGCGCGGTCCTCGGATCCTCCGTGCACGTGGTCGGACCCGACGGCGCGATGCTTCCGAGCGGCGCCGTCGGCGAGATCGTGGTCCGGGGGCCGCAACTCATGGACGGCTACTGGGGACTCGAGGACGCGACCCGCGCGGCGCTCGACGGTGGGTGGATGCACACCGGCGACGCCGGCTACCTCGATTCCGAGGGGTTCGTGTTCATCTCCGATCGCGTCAAGGACATGATCGTCTCGGGCGGCGAGAACATCTACCCGCGCGAGATCGAGGAGATCCTGTTCGAGCTGCCCGGCGTCGCCGACGTGGCGGTCATCGGCGTGCCGAGCGAGCGGTGGGGCGAGAGTCCGATCGCCGTGGTGGTGCCCGCGGCGGGCGCGACCCTCACCGAGCAGATGGTTCTGGACCACTGCCGGGCCCAGCTCGCGAAGTTCAAATGCCCGGTCTCGGTGACCTTCGTCGACGCCCTGCCACGCAGCGCCGTCGGCAAGGTCCTCAAGCGCGATCTGCGCGAACCCTATTGGCAGGGTCGGGATCGCCGGATCAACTGAGCGCAGCCACCGTCGTCGACGGCGGCTCACCCCGGGCGGCCGATCCCGCCGGACGTCTGCCCCACCCGAACGTGGGCTCGCACGGTGCGGCAACGCCGTCTCCGGCAGCTGAAACGCCGGACCGGCACCCGCGGTTCCTTCGAAACATCCGCCGGTCACCCTCGGCAGTCCTCGCAGACGAGTTCGCCGGGTCCCGTGAGGACCCGGCGAACTCGTCTCTCGTTGCGGCGGCTCGCCGCGAATCTCAGCCCTTCTCGCGCGGCGTCGCCACGAAGTCGGCGGGGTCCGGCCGGTGGGTCCGCGCCCAGTAGTCGGTGACCGGCCACGGCGAATTGGTCACCACGCGTCCGCTGGAGTTGCGGTAGTAGCTGTTCACGCCGTCCATGGCGTACACCATGCGCGAGTTGGCCTCGTCGAGTTCGGCGTTGTACCGGTCGTAGGCTTCCCGGCGGCATTCGAGTGTCGCCAGATCGTCGGTCACCAGCCGGCTGATCGCCTCGACGACATACCGGACCTGCGCCTCGGCGATGGTGATGAAGCTGCCGCCCGGCGGATTGGTGTTCGGGCCGTAGAGGAAGAACAGATTCGGATAACCCGGCGTCGTGATGCCGAGATGCGCGCGACCGTTGTCGTCCTGCCACAGCTCCCGCAGCGCGACGCCGTCACGCCCGTGGATGTCCATCGGGTACAGGAAGCGCTGCTGCTGGAAGCCGGTGCACAGGATGAGCACGTCGATCTCGCGCTCCTCGCCGCCCGCGGTGACGAGCCCGCCCGGCGTCAGCCGCTCGACACTGTCGGTGAGCAGTTCGACGTGCGGTTTCACCAGGGTGGAGAACCAGCCGTTGTCGATGAGCAGCCGCTTGCCGAAAGGCGGGTAGTCCGGCAGCGTCTGCTCGCGCAGCTCGTCGTGCCCGGTGAGCTGCTGCTCGAGGTATTGGGTGAAGTAGGCCCGGTAGGCGTCGTTGAGCGAGCTCACGAGCTTGCCCTTCTCGTCACGGCGCGGGTCGACCGGCAGCGCAGCGAAGGTGCGTTCGGTGTAGAGCCAGTACAACCGGAACCGGTACCAGCCACGGTAGAAGGGGATGTGGTCGAACAGCCAGTGCTTGGTGGGCGAGGACTGCTGGAAGTAGTTCTCGTTGGGGGCGATCCACTGTGGCTGGCGCTGCAGCACGACCATGTTCTCGACCCGGTCGGCGATGGCCACGACCAGCTGCATGGCACTGGCGCCGCTGCCGACGACCGCCACCCGCTTGCCGGTGAGGTCGATGTCCTCGGGCCATTGGGCCGAATGCACGATCTCGCCGCGGAAGTCCGCTGTTCCGGGGAAGTCCGGGATGTTGGGCGTGCTGTGCAGGCCGGCGGCGGTCACCAGTGCGGTGGAGCGCAATTCCTGCTTCGCTCCGTCCGGCCCGGTCACCGAGACGACCCACTGTCCGGCCTGCTCGTCCCAGACGGCGGCGTCGACCGAGTGGCGCAGCCGGATCTTGTCGGTGACGCCGTATTCGCGGGCGACGTCCTCGAGATAGGCGAAGATCTCGTCGCGCCGGGAGAAGTACTCGGTCCAGTTCTTCGGCCGGAAGGAGAACGAGTACAGGTCGCTGGGAATGTCGACGCGAGCGCCGGGGTACCGGTTCTCCCACCAGGTGCCGCCGACGCGATCGTTGCGCTCGAGCACCGTGTAGGGGATGCCCGCCTTGTCGAGGTGGATGGCGCAGGCCAGGCCCGAGACGCCCGCGCCGACGATGATCACCCCGAAATCGGGGCGGGCGGTCTCGACGAGCCCGCTGATGTCCGTGGGTTCGAACGGGGTGAAGCCGAGCTGTTCGGCGATCATGGGGGAGTAGGTCTCGGGGATCTGCTCGCCCATCACCGTGCTCATCAGACGGGCGAGCTCGGCGCCCGTCGGCGCGGGATGCGCGACCGGCTTGCCCTTGCTCCAGTCGAGGACGGCATCGGTGGCGGCCTGGTGGATCTCGGCCTGGACGGCCGGATCGAGTCCGCCCGAGTCCAGGTCCTCGAATCCCTTCGGCGCGGCGGGGAGATACGGCGCCGACAGCCACTTCTCCTCGCCGGTCAGCTGGTAGATCACCGGCAGCAGGGACGGAATGTTAGCCGCGGTGATCGCGGCGTGCACCGTGGCGCGGTCCAGATCGGGTTCCGGTGTGATGGCCGGGCTCATGGGGATGTCCTTCCGGAGTGGGATGTGGTGGTCAGGCGCTCAGGGAGCGCAGGAGTTCGATCGCCGAGACCCGCTCGGCGTGCGTCGGCGCCATCGGGCTGACATTGAGCAGACCGACGCCGATCTCGCGGAGCATGGCGACCCGCTCGGCGATGTAGGAGGCGGGACCGATCAACGAGGTCGCGCGCACGAGCTCGTCGGGGACGGCAGCGGCGGCTTCGCGGTGCTTGCCCGAGAGGAACAGTTCCTGGATCGCCTCGGCCTCCGCGACGAATCCATATCGCTTGGCCAGGTCGTTGTAGAAGTTGCGGGTGCGCGAACCCATGCCGCCGATGTAGAGGGCGAGCTGCGGCCTGGCCAGGTCCAGCCACGGTGCGGGATCGTCGGTGACGGCGAGGGGAGCCCGCACGATGATGTTCAGCTCGCCCAATTCCGGGGCGCGCTCGGCCTTGCCGCGGCGCAGCGCCTCGCCCCACACCGATTCCAGCTTCTCCGGGTGGAAGAAGATGGGCTCCCACCCCTCGGCGACTTCGGCGGTCAGCTCGACCATCTTCTCGCCCAGCGCCGCGATGGAGACCGGAATCCGGTCGCGCACCGGATGATTGATCAGCTTCAGCGGCTTGCCCAGTCCGGTGCCTCGATCGGCGGGCAGCGGGATCCGGAAATGCCTGCCCTCGTGACGCAGTGCCTCACGCCGCCATACGGTCCGGCAGATCTCGATGGTCTCCCTGGTCTTGCCCAGCGCGTGCCCGAAGGCCACGCCGTGGAAGCCCTCGACCACCTGTGGCCCGGAGGCGCCCAGGCCCAGGCGGAATCGTCCCTTCGACACGTAGTCGAGGCCGGCGGCTGTCATCGCCAGGGTGGTGGGGGTGCGGGAGTCGATCGGGAGGATGCCGGTCGCGAGTTCGATCGTGGATGTCCTGGCCGCGAGATAGCCCAGCTGGCTGACCGCGTCGAAGGTGTAGGCCTCGCCCATCGTCACCGAGTCGAGTCCCGCGGCTTCGTAATCGACTATCCGGGAGGCGATCTCGTCGAACGGTGGACCGAAGTCCAGCACGGTGCCGATACGCATGTGCATTCCTGCTTTCCGCAAGTCGCAGCGCGCGCTGCGATCGGGTGATGAGGCAGCCGACCCCGACGATCGGCCCCGAGAGTCGCGGCTGAGGGCCGCTGTCAGTATTTGTTAATGCTAACTATGGCTCATAATGGCAGTCAATGTCTCGTGACATCGGAAATTAGGGCACAAAGTTAGTATTAGATACGGACGAGTGCGTCCAGGGGAGACGGGACTCGAGGCCGCCTCCGGTGATCCGCCTCGGCGGTCGTCCCGGTGCGCGCCTCGCGATCGCCGCATCGAGTTCTGCGTCGAGGCCCAGCATCGGCCGGTTCGCGCTCGGCCGAGGCGGCACCGGAGCCGGCCTGCTGTCTTCCCGGCGAGTTCCCGTAGTTGCCGGGGGCGGCCTGCGCATACCGGCAGATCAGGTCTGTGAATGACCATTTCGGAGAACCTACGCATGGAATACTACGCTGGCCTGCGAGATCGAGTCTTGACATTAGTAGTAACTATGTTACGTTGATCACAACAGCGCCTATTCGAGCCGGCCTTGGCGGGCGCTGCAGGGGGCAGGAAACAACCGGATGCGTGGGGAGCCACTCGATTGCCGAGCGCGCCTCCGGGCAGACATCCGTACGAAAGGCATGAACATGACCGATACGCTGACCCGCGAGACGGTGACCGGCGGCGCCAGGGTGGCCGACTATTTGCAGCGTGCTCGTTCCATCGCGCCGCTGATCAGGGCGGAGGCCGCCGATATCGAGCGTGAGCGCACGATCACGAAGCCGGTTGCCGACGCGCTGAACGAGCTGGGTCTGCACCGCATGATGGAGCCCGTGGAGCTCGGCGGCGGCGGGCTGCTGCCCAGTGAGGCCATGCGCGTCTACGAAGAGCTCGCCAAGGCCGACGCCTCGACCGGCTGGGCCGTCATGGCCAGCACCTGGGGCACCGCGGGCTTGATCGGCAATCTCGCACCCGAGGTCCTCGACGAGCTGCTGAGCAAGGACGAGCCCTTCATCGCCGCGGGCCAGCTCCTCCCCAGGCATCCCGGCGTCCAGGTCGAGGGTGGCTACATCATCGACGGGAGCTACTCCTTCGCGAGCGGCTCGGACCACGCGACCTGGATCGGTGCGGGCTTCTACGTGGTCGACGAGCAGGGCAACCCGATCCTGGGCGCCAACGGTCAGCCGCAGGCGCGCATCGCCCTGCTGCCCAAGGATCAGGTCGAGTTCAAGAACAACTGGGATGTGTGGGGGCTGGCGGGCACCGGCAGTCACGACTACACGGTCTCGAAGAAGTTCGTGCCCGCGGAGTACACCATCCAGACCTTCGGCGGCACGCCGACTCGCGCCGACACCCTGTACAAGCTCGGCAACGAGTTCACCGGCGGCATTTGCCACGCACCGATCGTGCTCGGCATCGCCACGCGCGCACTGCAACTGGTCGCCAAGATCACTGACGGCAAGGTGCGCCCCACCTATTCCGTTCCGGTCGGCGAAGCCGAGATCTTCCGGATCGAGTTCGCTCGTAAGGAAGCCACCCTGCAGGCGGCTCGCCTGCTCTGCTACGACATCGTCGAGTCGGCCGAAGCCGCGGTGAACGCCGGACAGCCGGTGACGCCCGAACAGATCGCCCGGGCGACGCAGATGCTGTCGTGGGTGCACGAGGTCACCGCCGATGTCGTGATGTTCGCGCACCGCTGGGGCGGCAGCCAGAGCATCGGCCGCACGAGCACGCTCGGCCGTTTCGTGCGGGACATCAACGTGGCGACTCAGCACCTGCTCGTCGACCAGAAGATGTTCGTGGACGCCGCCGCGGTCCTGATCCCGATCTACGTGCAGGCCGAGTCGTGAGCGTCTGAGGAGGCCGGACCCGGTCGCCGTACATCGCACGGTGGGCATGCTGCGTCGGCGCGGCATGCCCTTCGGCCGTGGCCGGCGCCCTTCGTCGAGTCGGCGCGTGCACGAGGAACTCTCGACCTGCCGTGGGTGGGTCGACAAGCATGAGAGGCACCCACGATGGGCCATTACAAGAGCAATCTCCGCGATGTGGAGTTCAATCTGTTCGAACTGCTCGAACGCGACCGCGTTCTCGGCACCGGACCGTTCGAGGAAGTGGATCCGGACACGGCCAGGATCGCGCTGCGGGAGGTCGACCGCCTCGCGCGCGAGGATCTCGCCGCATCCTTCGAGGAGGCGGACCGCAATCCGCCGGTCTTCGACCCCGCCGCGCACACCGTCACCGTGCCTGCCGCCTACGCGGCGATGTACAAGACCTGGATGGACGCCGAGTGGTGGCGGTTGCGGGTGCTGCCCGAACTGGGCGGAACGAACGCGCCGAGTTCGCTGAACTGGGCGCTCGCCGAGTTCGTGCTCGGCGCCAACCCGACGCTGTGGACCTACGTCGGTTTCCCGACCGCCACCAGGGTCGTGTACCGCAACGGCACCAAACGCGACAAGCGCATCGCGCAGATCGCCGCCGAGAAGCAGTGGGGCGCGACCATGATGCTCACCGAACCCGACGCCGGCTCCGATGTCGGGGCGGGCCGCACGAAGGCGATCCCGAACGAGGACGGCACCTGGAATATCGTCGGCGTCAAACGCTTCATCACGGCGGGCGAGCACGATCTGTGCGACAACATCATCCACCTGGTCCTCGCCCGGCCGGTGGGAGTCGAGGGCGCGGGCGGTCCGGGCACCAAGGGACTCAGCCTCTTCCTCGTCCCGAAGTTCCACTTCGACCTCGAGACCGGTGAGCTCACCGGGGAGCGCAACGGCGTCTACGTCACCAATGTCGAGAAGAAGATGGGCGTGAAGGTCTCGGCGACCTGCGAGATGACGCTGGGTGCGAACGAGCCGGCCCGCGGCTGGCTGCTGGGCGAGGTGCACGACGGCATCAATCAGATGTTCGAGGTGATCGAGGACGCCCGGATGATGGTGGGCTCCAAGGCGATCGCGACGCTGTCCAGCGGATATCTCAACGCGCTCGACTACGCCAAGATCCGGGTGCAGGGCGCCGATCTGACCAGGTCGTCGGACAAGGCGGCGCCCAGGGTCGTCATCACCCGCCACCCCGACATCCGTAGGTCGCTGCTCACCCAGAAGTCCTACGCCGAAGGGCTGCGCTCGCTGGTCCTCTACACCGCCTCGTGGCAGGACGAGGTCGCGCTCGGTCACGCCGCGGGCGCCGACACCACGCTCGCCGAGGCCGTCAACGATCTGCTGCTGCCGGTGGTCAAGGGCTACGGCTCCGAACGCTCGTGGACGGTGCTGGGCACCGAATCCCTGCAAACCTTCGGCGGCTCGGGGTACCTCCAGGACTATCCGCTCGAGCAGTACGTGCGCGATGCCAAGATCGACACCGTCTACGAGGGCACCACCGCCATCCAGGCTCAGGACCTGTTCTTCCGCAAGATCGCCAGGAACTCCGGCGTCGCGTTCGGTCACCTCGTCCGGGAGATGTCGTCGTTCGCCGCCGACCCCGCCGCGGGAGCCGAGCTGGCGTTCGAGCGCGATCTGCTGCTCGAGGCGATCGGCAATGTCTCGGCGGTCGTGGAGAAGATGACCGCCGACCTGCTCTCCGCGAATCCGAAGGTCGATGGCGGCGACGAGAAGAACATCTACAAGGTGGGGCTGAACGCGACGCGGCTGCTCTACATCCTGGGCGACGTGCTCGTCGGCTGGCTGCTGCTGCGCAGCGCCGCGATCGCTCTGCGCGCCCTGGAATCCGACCTCACCGCCGATGACGAGGCGTTCTACGAGGGGAAGGTCGCCGCGGCGAAGTTCTTCGCCCGCAACGTCCTTCCGGTCGTGGCGGCCGAGAGCAGGATCGCCGTGGCGGTGGACGATTCGGTCATGAGCCTGGACGAAGCGGCCTTCTGACATCTCGCCGGTATACGAAGATGTGGCGCCCGATTCGATCGGGCGCCACTTTCGTTCGAGGAGAGGGCGCCCGCGCTGTTCGCGCGGGCGCCCTTCACGCGTCGGGCTGCGCTGGGATCGCCGGTTCGACCCTGCGTGTGAACGAGGCGTGGACGCCCTCGCCGCGCTGCGTCACCGGTCCTCGCCGCGGGCAGGGCGCTGGGCGGCGTCGTCCGCGGCGTCGCGCACGACGAAGAGCGCGTCGACCGCGAGCAGGCCGTCGGCGGTCACGAGCAGCGGATTGACGTCCAGCGACTCGAGCCAGCCGTGGCAGGACGCGGCCAGGCGACCGAACCCGACCAGCAGTTCGGCCAGCTGTTCGAGGTGCCAGGGCTCGGAGCCGCGGTAGCCGTGCATGATGCGCAGCTCGCGGAACTCCTCGATGAGCGCCTTCGCGTCGGCGACGGTCAGCGGCGCGGGCCGGCCGCCGACCCGCTCCAGGACCTCGACCAGGATGCCGCCGATGCCGAGGACCACCATCGGGCCGAGTTCGCTGCGGCCTTCGACGCCGACGAGCAGCTCCCCGCGCGCGGCTGCCATCGGCTGCACGGCGACGGTGCCGGGGACGCCGTGGCGTGCTGCGATCGCGCGCATGTCGGCCACCGCGCGGTCGAGATCCCCCCGCGCGATGTTCAAGGCGACCGCGCCGAGTTCGGTCCGGTGCGGTACGTCGGCGAGTTTCACCGCGTAGGGGCCGTCGAAGTCCGGCGCGGCTTGCTCGCCGTCACCGACGGTGCAGTACGGCGCGGCCGGAATGCCGAACTGCGCCAACAGGTCCATGGCCTGCGTGAACGGCAGGAAACGGCCGCCGTCGGCGGTGCGGGGGAACGGTCCGGGCGGGCAGGGCAGCGCCGCCACAGGCTCGGCCTGCGCACGTGCCCTCGCGCGATCGCGGACGAACGCTCCCATCGTCTGCAAGCCGCGCAGAGTGCCGCGCAGTCCGTTGCCGAGCGCGACGCTGCCGTCCGTGCCGATCACCTCCCGGGCGTAGGAGCCGACCGGGCCCGCGCCCGCGGCGATCGCGACCGGCTTGCCGTACCCGCGGGCTGCGGTGGCGACATCGTCGATGAGGCGGCGGTAGACGGGGGAGTCGTCGCCCTCGCCCCACATGTTGACGAACACGACCGCGTCCAGGTCGGGCGATCCCACGTACCGATCGACGATATCGGTCCAGAACGTCGCACCGAAGCCTGTGGTGTCCAGGGGATTCGGGACCGTGATCCCGGGAATCGTCGAGGCGACCCAGTCCGCGAGGCTGTCGAGCGGCGGCAGGGTGAGCCCTTCGGCCTCGGCGATGTCGTAGGCCAGCGAGGCGAAGCCGCCGGTGCCCGCGACGACGCCGAGTCGTTCGACGGAGTTCCACTTCGCCGGGTCGAGCTGATCGACGATCGAGAGCCGGTCGACGAGTTCCTCGAGGTCGTGGGCGAGCTGGATCCCGGCCTGCCGGAAAGCCACGTCGTAAGCCCAGGAGTTTCCGGCCAGCGCGCCGGTGTGCGACGCCGCCATCTGCTGGGTGCGGCTGTTGCGCGCGAGTTTGACCGCGACGATCGGCTTGCCCGCGTCCAGGCAGCGGCGTGCCGCGCGGAAGAAGGCCTCGGGCCTGCGGATGCCCTCGACGATAAGGCCGACGGCGGTGGTCTCCGGGTCGTCGGCCAGGAAGTCGAGGTAGTCGGCGATGTCGGTGACGGCTTCGTTGCCCGCGGAGATCAGCCGCGAGATGCCCACGCCGGTCCGGCTGCCCGCGGTGATGGCGACGCCGCCGATCATCGCGCCGCTGTGCGAGACGATGGACACGCCGCCGGCCGGTGGGTGGTAGTTCGCCGAGGCGGTCAGGTTCAGGCTGCGGGGAACGCTGATGTAGCCCAGGCTGTTCGGTCCGACGAGGGCCATGCCGCCGCGCCGCGCCGCGTCGACCAGCCTGCGCTGCAGCGCGTCGCCGTCCGCGCCGACCTCGGAGAAGCCCGCGGCGTAGATGACGATCCCGCCACAGTCCAGCGTCGCGCACTCCTCGGCCAGCGCCACCGTGCGCTCGGCGGACATCACCGAAAGCACGGCGTCGATCGGGCCGGGGACATCGGAGATCGAGGGGTAGGTCGCCGTGCCGAACACGGTGGCCGCGGTCGGGTGGACGAAGTGCACCTGTGCGCCGCTGTCGAGTGTCGGCCGGATGAAGGGCGCGACCGGGGACTTGTCGCTCAGGCCGACGATCGCGATGGTCGACGGATTCAGCAGACGGTCGAGGACGGGCCTCGGGTGCCCGGCAGGTTCCTGCGTGCGGTGGGAGCCGTCGTCCGCTAGGAGAGTCATGGCGTGGTCCTTCTGGGTCGGGTGTCGGGCATCGGGTCGACGCCCTGCGGTGTCCTGAGCTGGGGGAGTGGTGACGAGCCGGGGCCGCTGAGCCCTGCGATGCGCTCGCTCGCACGGCGGGCTTCCGCCGGGTCGCCGAGTCGCTGCTCGATTGCGCCGAAATCTACCACCGTGAACAGCGGTTATGGTCGAGTTTGCGGCCGAATCCAAAAAAGTCCAGGGAAACCTGTTCAAAAGTTAGTGGTAACTATGTAAGCTCGCTCACATACCCGGCGAAGAGCTTACGTCGGGATTCGATTTCAATCCGGAGGAACCATGGCCAGGACCGAGGCACTCGCACGCGCCGAGCAGATGTACGTGAACGGCTTTCCCGACCCGGCGACGGCGACGATGGAGGACCTGCGCGAGGCCTACGACCGGCTGCTGCTGCAGTTCCCCCTCCCCGAGAACGTCGAGCCGGTGGAAGGCGAGGCGGGTGGCGTCCCCGTCCTCTTCGTCACCGCGGAAGGCGCCGCGCGAGACAAGGTGCTCGTGTGGTTCCACGGCGGCGGCTACTCGCTGGGCAGCGCCCGAGGCTTCCAGGACCTCGGCCACACCCTGTCGCGTGCCGCGGGTGTAACCGTCGCGCTGCCCGACTACCGGCTCGCGCCGGAGCACAAGTTCCCCGCCGCGAGCGACGACGGCATCGCCGCTCTCTCCGCGCTGGTGGCCCGGTACGGTGCGGGCAACACCGCGGTCGGCGGCGACTCCGCGGGCGGCGGCCTGGCGCTGGCCACGCTCACCGTCCTGCGCGACAAGGGTGAATCCCTGCCCGCCGCAGGGGTCTTCATCTCCCCGCTGCTCGACCTCACCGCGAGCGGCGCGAGCGCCGACGAGTTCGACGGCAAGGACATCGCCGTCTCCCGCGGGTCGATCCTCAACATCGGCGGGGCGTACCTGCAGGGACATGATCCGAAGGATCCGCTGGTCTCGCCGCTGTTCGGCGATCTGGGCGGACTGCCGCCCGCACTGTTCATGGTCGGATCCGGCGAGGTGCTCCTCGACGACTCCCGTCGTGCGGCAGCCGCGATCACCGCCGAAGGCGGGTCGGCGACGGTGTCGGTCTACGAGGACATGATTCACGTGTGGCCGCTGTTCTCCGCGATCCTGCCGGAGGGTGTCCAGGCCGCCGACGAGGCCGGCGCGTTCATCCGCAAGAACCTCGGGTTCTGAGCGCCGCCACGCACTGACCCGCTCCGCGGGCGTCGCGCGCTCGCGACGCGACGCCCGCTGTCAGATTTTTCCGCACGAAAGGACGCACGAGATGTCCGACCAGCTGTCGGCCGACCTCACCGCACAGTTCCGCGACGCGATGGCCACGGTGTGCACGCCGGTCGCGGTCGTGACCGCCATGGACGGCGATCGCCCGCACGGCACGACCGTGAGCGCCTTCGCTTCCCTGTCGATGTCGCCGCCGTCGCTGCTGGTGTCACTGGATCAGGGCTCGGAGCTGTTGAGCCTGATCCTTCGATCGGGAACTTTCGGCGTCAATGTGCTCGGCAGTGTGCAATCCGCGCTCGCCGCGCAGTTCGCGCGCAAGGGCAAGGACAAATTCCTCGATGTCGCCTGGCAGGTCGACCGGGGCGTGCCCCGTATCGCCGGTGTCCCGCACTGGGTGGCCGCCGAGGTGATGGACACCGCGACGGTTGCCGACCACACCATCGTGTTCGGTCGCGCCCTCGCGGTGGAGAGCGAGATCGTGCCGCCGCTGACCTATCACGACCGGGTGTTCGGCACCCACGCCGCGCTGTAGGCGCGGACCGAGACGCTCTCCGACGAAGGAACGCAGGTAAATGGCACAGGTGGAACAGGCCGGGATCGAGGCCGAACGGAGCGAGGCCCTGACCCGGGCGCGCAAGTCCTTCGCCTCGGTATTCGGCGACGGCAAGCTCTCGCTGGCGCAGTTGCGCGGCAATCTCGACGCGATGATGCTCGAACCCCCACTGGCCGAGGATGTTTCGGTACAGCAGGCCCTGATCGACGGCGTCCCGGTGCTACGGG
>NZ_BAGA01000166.1 GCF_000308595.1 Nocardia higoensis NBRC 100133
GGCGCTGGTAGAGCCCATCCGGCAGCAGGCGACGGGTCCAGAAGGAGGTTCGCACATCGCGGCCGCAGAGGTAGATCCGTCGTGGCCGGGCCGCGGACAGGATGACGAGGACCTTCTCGGCCACGTCGGAGGCATGCTGGCCGCGCGCGAGATAGCCGCGGACCCGCTCGAGGACGGCGTCGCGATCGTGGTCGTAGGCGGCAATGGGCTCGCCGACCCGGGGGGAGGACTCGATGATCGGGGTGACGGTCCAGCCGGGCGCCAGGATGGACACCGAGACGCCGAACTGCGCGAGTTCCAGGCGCAGCGATTCGCCGAGTCGTTCGATGGCGGCCTTGGTGACCGAGTACCAGCCGCCGTAGGGCTCGGCGATGGCGGCGGCGCCGGAGCTGACCACGACAACCCGGCCGCTGCCGCGTGCGCGCATGGCGGGCAGGGCCGCGCGGACGACGCGGTGGGTGCCGATCACGTTGGTGTCGAAGAGGGCAGCCGCCTCGAGAGGATGGGTCTCCTCGATCGCGCCGACGAGGCCGCAGGCGGCGAAGGTGACGACGGCGTCGATGCGGCCGTGCCGGGCGGTCACCTGCTTCACCCAGGTGTCGACGGCCTCGGTGTCGCGGACGTCGACGGTGGCGTATCCGTCGCCGGGGATCACGTCGCAGCCTTCGACGGTGTAGCCGGCGGCGGTCAGCCGGTCCACGGTGGCCGCGCCCATACCGGTCGCGACCCCGGTGACGAGGACGACCCCGCTCACGCGGCGGCCACCTTCAGCACGCCGGGCAGCACCTCGAGACGCGCCGATTTCACGACGGTGATCTCGCCGTCCAACTCCAAGGGGACGGGCTGATCCGGGCGCAGGTCGACGATGCGGTCGCGGTGGCAGATCGCCAGCGGGGAGGCGGAGAAGCGGCCGCGGTAGAGGCCGGCGATCAGGCCGAGGATGCGCAGTCGTCCCGAGGGCGCCCAGATATTGACGTCGAAGGCGCCGTCGGCGCGGGTGACCGGGGTGTCGTAGTACATGCCGCCCGCGAAGTGCACGCTCTTGAGCACGCCGATATTGGTGATCGGGCCGACATGTTCCCAGTCGCTGCCACGCACCTCGATGCGCATCGGACGGTGGGTGGCGATATTGCTCAGCGCGGTCGCCACGATGGCGGCTTCGACGTTCTCGGCCTTGAGCCAGGCCATCGCGCCGGTGGCGTGGTTGAACGAATCGTTGCCCGCCGCCACCAGGCCCATACTGGCGTTGAGCAGGAAATACCGGACTGCGCGGGTGCCGTCGGGCAGGAGCATGGTGGCCTTTCCCACGTCGACGGCTTCGGCGCGGGCGGCGTCCACTCTGACCGGAACCTCGACGATCCTCGACCCCTCCCGCACCGGTTTGTGGAAGTCGTTGGAACTGCCCAGGCCGACGGCGCCGAGCACGACAGTGCTCGCGCCGCCACGGGGCCGGTCGGTCTCGGGGTCCATGACGGCGTTGAGGACCAGATTGACCATGCCGTCGCCGCCCGCCGCGACGACGACTTCGGTTGCCCCGGAACCACTTCGGTTGTCGACATGTTTGCGCACGAGTTCGGCGGCCCGCTCGGCATCGTCGGGGATCTCCACGGTCATCTCCGGATAGCGTTGCCGCAGTGCGCGTTCCACGGGCTCCCAGCGCCGCAGCGCGGTGCCGGCGTTGGATCGCGGATTCAGGACGACGTGCATGACTTCTCCTCGATACCCAGCCACTCCCGCAGCCGGGGCCAATTGCCCGTGGTGACCCTGCCGGTCCGCGCGCACGCCGCGGGGATGTCGTGCCGCGCGCCCAGCAGGAAGACCGGGATGCCCGCGAGCGCGGCGGGTGCGTCGTTGGCGGCGTCGTTGCCGATCATCACGCACGTGCCCGGACGCGACGAAAGCCGTTCCAGCAGTTCGTGATAGAACTCCACGCGCGGCTTGGCGCGGTGCATGGTCTCGCCGCTGGTGACGAAGGCGAAGGCGGCCGGATCGTGTCCGCCCCATCGCAGCCGTGCGGTCGCGGTACTCGACGGCCACAGCGGGTTGGTCGCGATCACCTGGGTGTCGCCCGCGGCGCGCAGTGCTCGCACGGTGTCCACCGCAATCGGCAGTGGCGGGAAACAGGCTCGAAGACGCGGGAATTCGACATCGGCCAGGCGTCGCAGACGCTGTTCGGCGACCTCGGGGGTGACTTCGAAACGTTCGGCGAGCAGCGCCACCATATACGCGGTGTTGGTCTTGTCGGTGTCGTTGGCGCGGACCGCGCGCAGCACACCGGGCAGATCGCGCAGGAAGCGGTGCGGTGGAGTCGTCGCGCGGAACGACCGGGCGGCGAGCAGCGGCATGAGGGCCTTGACGGCTCGGCTCCGCACGCCGACCAGGGTGCCGTCCAGATCCCACAGCACCGTTCGGCCCGACGGCGCCGCGCTCATTCCTGGCTGTCCATGACGGCTTGCAGGTCCTGGCGGGTCAGGCCGAGGCGCGCGGCGTACTCCTCGATTCCGGGTCGCGCCGGCCCGCCTCGGCCGGTGCGGCGGGCCGCTTCGCTCGTGTAGGCGGCGGCGAGGTCGACGACGGTCTTCGCCAGCGCGGCCGGGAACAACCACTTCCCGAGGTCGCGTTGGAATACCCTGGTCAGCCGGTAGGGAGCGGCCAGCCGCGCACCGAGGGCGGGCAGCGCCGACGGTGCGCGCAGCGAACTCATGCGCTGCGCTTCGGCGCTCGGCACCAGCAGCAAGCCCGACCAGAGCCTGGTGAAACTCTCGCGCTTCTCGTGGGCGAGGGTGGTCATGTTGAACTCGGTGTAGGCCTTCTCGATCCGCGAGGTGTGGGTGGAGCGGCTGCGCAGCAAGGTGTGGATGTCGGCGATCTTGCGGGCGGTGTCGTAGCGGGTGAAACGCCCCGCACGCGGCCGGGCGGCCTCGATGATCGCCGCGAATGGCGGGACCGGCACCAGACGGTGCGCCAGCGACAGCGCGTGGAACATCAGCGGCTCCGAACCGGCTGTGCGCATCTCGTGCATGAGCAGTTCGTAATCGAGGTCGGTGGCGTGGCGGGCGAGATTCCAGATGTCGCCGAGTTCGCGGACGCCGGTCTTGTAGTAGGGCAGGTGCACGCCGAGGTGGTGCAGATTGTCCTCGTGCGCCATCGCCCATGCCGGCACGCCGTAGAAGTCGATCTGCCGGACGCGAGACCAGATGGCGTCGTAGTCGATGGTGTAGGGCGCCAGCGGCGTGATGAGTCCCCAGTGCGTGCCGACCACCAGCGCGCCGTCGCGGGAGACGAAGGAGGGCAGGTGGTGGGAGCGGCGCGTGCGTACCTCGGGCGCTTTGCCGAGCAGCTCGGAGGTCGCGAAAAGGCCTAGTTCCCGGTAGATCTCGATGGCGGTCTCGACCTGATCCACCTCGATCAGGATGTCCAGATCGTTCATCCGCTTGTAGCGCGGATCGTGGTAGATCTCGGTCGAGAACAGCATGCCCTTGAGCACCACGCACCGCACGCCGCGCTCGTCGAAACGGCGCAGCAGTTCCAGCGCGGCGGCGAGCCGTTTGTCGTTGACCTCGGCGATGCGATCGGTCACCTCGCCGAATCCGGTGCGCACGGGAGCGGGCACGAGGTCGAACAAGCCCTCGGCCGCCAGCCTGCGCTGCACCAGCGGCACGGTGGCGTTGAGCCGTGCGAGATCGAGGAACCCGGCCCAGTCGGTGACTTCCTTGGCCGAGTCAACGAGATCGGCGCGTTCGTTCGCGCTCGGCGCCGCCAGCGAGGCGAGCACCAGCGTGCGTTCCGCCGCCGAAGCGCCCGCGGCGATCCCGGTCATCGCGGGTGTCCTCATGGTCGGCTGCCTTCCTGTCCCGGGTGGAATCCGAATCGCCGGGCGACCGCGGCGATGCGTTCGAGGGCGAAGTCCAGGTGCTCGCGGGTATGGGTGGCCATCATCGACACGCGCAGTCGCTGCTGCTCACGGGGGACCGCCGGGAATTCGACGCCGTTGACGAAGACGCCCTCCCGGTGCAGCGCCGACACCACATCGCCGACGGCCAGCCGCGCGGGCACCAGGATCGGAATGATGGCGGTCTGCGGATCGACGGCGAAGCCGAGCCTGCGCAGCTCGCCGGCGAAATAGGCGGTGTTGTCGTGCAATCGGCCCACCCGCTCGGGGTGCGCGTCGATGAAGTCCAGCGAGGCCAGCACCGAGGCCACCACGGCGGGCGAGAGCGAGGCGGAGAACATGTGCGATCGGGCGAAGAAGCGCAGGGTGTCGACCACGTCACGGGAGCCGGCGACGAATCCCCCGGTGGTGGCGAACACCTTGGAGAAGGTGCCCATGGACAGTTCGACCGCGCCGTCGGGCAGGCCGAAATGCTCGGCGGTGCCGTGGCCGTGTTCGCCCAGCACGCCGGTGCCGTGCGCGTCGTCGATGGCCAGCCACGCCCCGAAGGAATCGCACAGATCCCGGATCTGCGGCAGCGGCGCGATATCGCCGTCCATCGAGTACACGCCCTCGACCGCGACCACGATATTGGCGCCGGGATTGCGCCAGCGCACCTGCATCAGCCGGTGCCGGAGGTGGCGCATGTCGTTGTGGTCGAACGCCATCGAGCGCACCCGGCCCAGCTGGATGCCGTCGTAGAGGCTGGCGTGGCTCTGCTCGTCGTAGATCAGGATGTCGCCGCCGCGCAGCAGTCCGGTCACCCAGCCGACGTTCGCGGCATAGCCGGAGGAGAACAGCAGGGCGGATTCGCAGCCCTTGGATTCGGCGAGCCGCTCCTCGAGGCGCATGTGCAGCGAGGTGGTGCCGTTGAGCAGCGGCGGCCCGCCGCAGCCGACGCCGAACTCGCGCGTCGCCGCCACGGCGGCCTCGATGATCTCCGGTTCGTCGGCCAGACCGAGATAGTTGTTGGAGCCGAACATGATCAGCTCGCGGATCTCGCTTCCCTCGGGATCGCGCACCCGCACCACCGGGCCCGCGGGCCCGGTGATCTCGCGCAACACGAAGCCGGTGGCCCTGCCGTTGGTGACGAAGGGCCGGAAATCGTCGAAGCGTTGCTGGAAGGTGTGTGCCGAGGCGTCGAGATAGTGCTCGAGGCTGAAGTTCTCGCCGTGTCCGGCGGGGGCGGTGGATGCGGTCATGGGGTGTCCTCGTGCACGATCGTCGCGGTGCCCGCCCGGCCGTCGAGAGCGAGCCGGTCGCCGGTGGAGATCCGCTGGGTGACGCCGGGAACGCCGACGACGGTGGGGATGCCGAGTTCGCGGCCGATGATGGCGGTGTGGGAGAGCACACTGCCCTTCTCGCTGACCAGCCCGCCCGCCGCCACCATCAGGAAGACCCAGCCGGGGTCGGTGGTGGAGGCGACGAGGATCTGACCGTCGACAGCCACGTCGGGATCGGGCGTGCCGAGTACCAGCGCGGGCGCTTCTACCCGGCCGGGAGCGCAGCCGATGCCGCGCAGGACGGTTGCCGTGCTGTCGACGGCCGTGGGCGTGTCGACGGCGGGATCGGCGATGCCCGCGGCGGCGATGCCGGTGGTGACGATGCGCGAGGGCATCGGGGTCTCGCGCCAACGGTCGTAGTCGGCCTTGCGGGTGGCGACCGTACGGGCCACATCGGTGTCGACGGCGGTGCCCCGGATGAGCGCGGTGATCTCCTCGTAGGTCAGCCAGAAGATGTCGCGCGGCTCGGCGATCAGGCCCGCGTCGTGCATGTGCTTGCCGAACTCTCGGACCACGCGTTTGACCAGTCCGAAGGAGCGGCTGCGACCGAGCCGCATGTTCTCGCGCTGTTTGACGTGTTCGCGGGCGCGGCCGAGGACGAGCCGGAACGCGAGTCGCTCGGTCCGGCTGTCACGGAACAGTGCCCTGGCGGTCTCCTCGGCCTCGCGGCGGATGCGTTTCTCCCGCGCCGCCATGTCGTCGATGTTCTGGCCACCGCGCAGATAGTTGCGCAGCATGGGCACCAGACGTTCGGGATGTTCGCCGAGCGGGTCGGTCTCGAGCTTGAGTTCGTCCACGGTGCGGTCGCCGAACAGCGCGATATGACGCAGGCAGTCGTCGTGGAACCGCCCGAACTCCGACTGCGACAACGTCTTCCAGACGCTGTCGGTGTCGAGCGGCCCCTCGAAGAGCGCGCGTAGCGCGTCGTCGGCGCGGATGGTCGCGGTGAGTGCCAGCGCGGAGCGCACCGGATCGACGCTGTCGACGCCCTCCTCGCCGCAGAACAGTTCGTTGCGCAGCGTGACGGCCTCGTGTTCGCCGAGTCCCGTGCGCTCCAGCAGCAGGCCGACGACATGGAACAGCTGCTGGGCCAGGAAGTCGTTGAAGATCTGCACCGAGTACGCCGGAACGAGCTGTCCGAGAAGCCTTTCCATCCACTGCACCAGCGCCTCCGGATCGCGCTCCCGGCCCGGGGTCTCCGGCGCGAGGCGATGGTCCAGATCGAGGGTGAAGGCGGCGAGTTCGTCGAAGAACGCGCGCAGTCTGCGTGGCAGGCGCAGCCAGCCGACCGCGATGACCGCGATCACCCGGGCCCGCAGCGCGTACATGCGGGCCTTCGCCAGGCCGCGTTTCGGGGCGGCGGGCCTGCGGTAGCGGTTCTCGATGTTCAGGGCGGCTTCCCAGCCCTCGATGGCGAACTCCATGCCGGGGATCTGCAGGAACAGCCGGTACCAGTTGCTGATGTTGTAGTAGATCCGCCCGTGTGCGGTGCCGACGAGATAGGGGTACAGGCTCGCGCTGTTGCGTGCCACGATCCGGCCGGTCGCGCCGAAATCCCGGTGACAGGCGCGGAAGACCTGCTCGTAGGCGGCGCGCAGGATCGAGAAGGTCAGCGGGCTCGACAGCCCCGGATAGGACTCGGCGACATTGACATTGTCGAAGATCGTCTCGCGGGCGCCGGTGGCGGTGACCTGCCTGGCCTGCAACAGGTGCAGGACACCCGCACTGTCGTAGGTCCATTCCACATCCTGCGGCGCCCCCAGCCGTTCGGCGAGCGCGGCGGCGATGTCGACCAGTTCGCCGATCTGTTCGTCGGTGAGCGCGGGGGTGCTGTCGCCGCCCTCGATCGCCACCACAGCGGTGCCGGCATCGGCGTCGGTCTCGACCTTGCTGTGTTTGTCGGCCACGACGCGGGAGACGATCGCGCGGGAGGCGTTGTCGACGAAATAGGTGTCGCATTCGACGGTGCCCGCGACGACGCCCTCGCCGAGTCCCAGCGCGGCCGAGACCACCGATTCGGCCGGGTCACCGGTCTGCGGATTGCAGCTGAAGACAACGCCCGAGACGGCGCTGTCGACGAGCACCTGCACGAGCACAGCACAGTCCACACCGGCGTTGTCGAGTCCGCGATGGGCACGGTAGAACAGCGAGCGCTCGGAGTAGGCCGAGGCGAGGACGTCGAGCAGGGCGCCCGGCACATCCCGGGGCGCTACGTTGAGCACGGTATCCAGTTGCCCGGCAAAGGAATCGGTTGCCGAATCCTCGCCGCTCACCGACGAGCGCACCGCCAGCCGGATCGTGGCGTCGGCAGCATCACCGTGCGCTGAGACCGAGCTGCGCGGCATCCCCGCTGCTTCCGGTGCGTGGTCGGCGGGCCGACCGGTCGCCCGCACCGGCGCGCCCGCCAGAGTTGCTACGGCGGCGGCGAGTTCGGCCGCGATCGGTTCGGGTAGCGCGAGCCCGCGGATCAGGTGGCGGACGGCGGCCGAGACCGCGCGCAGCGACCCGGGATCGGTGTGGTCGAGGGCGGCGATCGCCTGGTCGATGTCCTCGGCGACGGGGGAGAGGATGTCCGCGCAGGCCGAGGTGGTCACCACCGCGAACGCCGGGACGCGATATCCGGCCGCGAGCAGTGCGCCGAGATTGGCCGCCTTCGCGCCGTACCGGTCCGGCCGCGGGGGTTGCGAGGCCAGGGCATCGGCGCGCACGACGGCATCGGTCGCGTTCATGGTGGTACCTCCCGTGGTGTCGCGTGCGGGGGTCATCGCGCGGCCTCGGCCAGGACGGCGGCGCCGGGCGCGACGGGTTCGCGCCGGGTCAGCCGCACCAGCACCGGGTCGGGGGTGTTGGAGATCTCCGGGTTCTCCCGCACGCGCAGCCCGTTGACGAGTTCGATGTCGTAGCGGGCGAGCAGCATCGCCAGGCCGACCCGGACTTCCGTGGTCGCCATGTGCTGTCCGACGCACAGGTGCGCGCCCCAGCCGAAGGGAAAGTAGTGGAAGGGCGGGCGCTGCCGGGTGCGTTCCTTGGTGAACCGGTCGGGGTCGAAGGTGAGCGGGGAGGACCAGAAATCCGGGAAGCGGTGGTTCACGAACGGGCTGATCACGACGATCGCGCCGGGTTCGAGATCGAACCGGTCGAAACTGTCGGCCTGCAACGCGGTGCGGCTGAACGCCCAGGCCGGCGGATGCAACCGCATGGTCTCGTCGATCGCGCGGCCGGTGAGCTCGAGCGATGGCAGCGCCGAGGCGAGATCGCCGTTCGACAGCGCCGTGTCGATCTCGGTCCGGACCCGGGCGAGGACCGCCGGGTTGCGCCCGAGTTCGTAGATCGTCCACGCCAGCGCGCCGCCGGTGGTCTCGTGTCCGGCCAGCAGGAAGGTCAGCACCTCGTGGCGCAGCTGTCGGTCGTCCATCGCGTGGCCCGCGTCGTCGCGAGCGGCCAGCAGCCTGCTCAGCAGTGAATGACCATGGCCCGCACCGGTATCCCGATGTCCGGCGATGACCTCGGCCACCACACGGTGCAGGCGCGCGATGACGGCGTGCAGACGGCGATTCGCCGGGGTCGGCACCGACGGCGGCACCTGGATCGGGGCGGCCATGTGCCGCATGACCCACGCCACGCCCTCGCGCACATCGTCCTCGATCTGCGGCAGGATGCCGTCGATGTCGGCGCCCATCACCGCGCGGCACACCACGTCGGCGGCGAATCCCATCACCTCGGGGACCACATCGAAGGCGGCGCCGGTCGCGGCATACGCGTCGAGGCGGTCGAGCATGCGCTCCCCGCATGCCAGCATGAGCGGGATCTCGGTGTCGACATGCCTGCGGGCGAAAGCGGGTTTGATCAAGGCGCGCTGCCGTTTCCAGAGTTCGCCGCCGCTGGTCAGCAGGCCGGGACCGAGCAGATGGTTCAGGCTCTGATAGCTGATGCCCTTCGCGTAGGCCGCGGCATTGGTGACCAGTACCCGGTTGATGTGTTCCGGCTCCACGAGCAGATGCAGCTGCTGGTGGACCAGGCGCAGGCGCACACTGCCGCCGTGGGCCACGGCCTGCTCGTAGAACAGGGTGAGCGGATCGGTGCGGTAGGCGGGATAGGCGCCGAGCGGATGGCGTGACGCGGGCCCGGCGAGGACGCGCCCGGCCGTCATGCCGCGCCCCCGGTCTCGGCGAGTTCGCGCACCACCGGTTCGACGAACAACTGCCGGGTGAGCGCGCGCTGCACCTTGCCGCTGGTGGTCTTGGGGATGCTGCGCGGGGGTACGACCACCACCTCGGCGGGCAGGATGCCGGTGCGCTTGCTGACCGCGACCCGCACCGCGCGGCGCAGGGGCTCGTATTCGCTGTCCGGGAGCGCGGATTCGACGACCAGGTGGAGTTCCTCGGAACCGCCCTGCGCATCGGGACTGCCGACCGCGGCCACTCCGCCGGGGCGCACGCCGGGCACGGACTCGGCGGCGATCTCGAAATCGGTGGGCGGATGATTGGCCCCGCGGATGATGATCAGATCCTTCTGCCTGCCCGTGATCCGGAGCCTGCCCGCGCGCAGATAGCCGATATCGCCGGTGTCCCACCAGTCCCCGTCGCGTGCCTGCGCCGTGACCTCGGGCAGCCGGTAGTAGCCCGGCGTGGTCGACGGGCCGCGGAACTGGATGCGCCCGGCGACGTCGTCGCCGCACAGCGCGCCGTCCGTATCGACGATCCGCACCTCGGTGCCGGCGACCGGCTCGCCACAGTCGGCGATCTGCAGGGCATCGGGATCGTCGGCGGGCACGTCGACGGCGATGCCGTCCACGGTGAGCGCGTGCCGCGAGATCGAGTCGTAGGCCACCGGCGAGTGCGGGCGCGAGACCGTGACCGCGAGGGAGGCCTCGGCCATGCCGTAGCAGGGCACCAGCGCGTCGGCGGGCAGGCCGTGGGCGCGGAAGCGGTCGACGAACCGCTGCACCGTCGGCGGGTGGATCGGCTCCGCGCCGCAGAACAGGAACCGCCAGCTGGACAGGTCGAGGCCAGCGAGTTCCTCGTCGGTGACGCGGGCGGCGGTGTAGCCGTAGGCGAAATTGGGTGCGGCCGTGAACGCCCCGCGATAGGTGTGCACCGCGCGCAACCAGTCGGCCGGCCTGCGCAGGAACCGGTTCGGCGGCATGAGCACGGCGTCGGTGCCCTGGTACATCGGGTTGAGGAAGCCGCCGATCAGCCCCATGTCGTGATGCAACGGCAGCCAGCCGACCCAGGTCTCACCCGGGCGCATGGACGCGGCCCGGCCGATCTGCACGCAATTGGCGGCCAGGTTCGCGTGGGTGATCCGC
>NZ_BAGA01000165.1 GCF_000308595.1 Nocardia higoensis NBRC 100133
CGCCTGGCAGCGCGACATCCCACTCGAGTGCCCGGTCCGCCCGATGATGCAGTGGCGTCCGAACGCCCTGCGCAGCAGCGGGTTCGAGCACGCCCGCTACCGCTCCGCCACCGTCGACGCGCTCGCCCGTATCGATCTGCACAGCACCCGCCAGGTGGTCGAGCGGATCGCCGTCGGGCTGGTCGGCGAGTTCTGCGGCACCGGCCGGGCCGATCTGATCCGGGACTTCGCCGCCCCGTTGGTGTTCGAGCTGATCGGCGAACTCATCGGCTGCGATCCCGAGCTCAGCGATCGGGCCGCGACGGGGATGGCGATGATCTTCGACACCACCGATGCCGCCGCGGGCAACGAGCTGATCGTCGGGGCACTGGCCGAACTCGTGGCCCGCAAACGGGCCCGGCCGGGACCGGACGTCACCTCCTGGCTGCTGGCCCATCCGACCGGCCTGAGCGACGAAGAAGCCGTCCACCAGCTGGTCACCCTCTACGGGGCCGCGAGCGAGCCGCTGACGAATCTCATCGTCAACACATTGTCGTGGATGATGACCCACCCGGATTTCGGCGGCGAGGTCGTCGGGGGTGGGCTCTCCACTCGGGACGCGCTCACGCACGTGCTGTTCCGTGATCCGCCGATCGCGAACTTCTGCATGTCGTATCCGCGTCAGCCGCAGCTCGTGGACGGGGTGTGGATGCGGGCGCACCAGCCGGTGGTGATCAGCCTGGCCGCCTGCAACAACGACCCGGCCGTGGTGGGCGGCAATATCCGCGGCAACGAGTCGCACCTCGGGCTCGGCGCCGGGCCGCATCGGTGCCCCGCGCGGGCGCTGGCCGAACTGGTCGCCGGGGAGGCGATCGATCAGCTGCTCGACGCGCTGCCCGAGATGACGTGCGCGGTGCCGGCCGAGCGGTTGCGGTGGCGGCCGGGGCCGTTCCATCGGGCGCTCGAGGAGCTGCCCGTCTCCTTCACTCCTGTTGCGGCACTGACTGTTTCCCGCTGAACGCTAAGGCGAATCCGATGACCGATCTGCAACCCGCTCCCATCACGCTCGATGTCACGGGCGCCGACATCCCCGGCGAGGCCGCCCGCCTGCGCGCACGGGGGCCGCTGGTGCCGGTGGTGCTGCCGGGCGGCGTGCGCGCCTGGGCCGTGACCGATCCCCAGCTGCTGCGGGAGCTGTTCGTCGACTGGCGGGTGTCCAAGGACGCCGCCCGGCATTGGCCCGCGTTCGTCGCGGGGGAGATTCCGCCGGACTGGCCGCTGATCTCGTGGGTGTCGGTGCGCAATATGTTCACCGCTTACGGCACGGACCATCAGCGGCTGCGCAAGCTGGTCGGTCCGGCGTTCTCCGCGCGCCGCGTCGACGCACTGCGACCGCAGATCCGGCGGATCACCACCGAGCTGCTCGACGGGATCGCCGCCCGGCCGGAGGGCGCCGTGGTCGATCTGCGGGAAGAGTTCGCGGCGCAGGTGCCGTTGCGGGTGATCAGCGCGCTGATGGGCGTGCCGGACGATCTGCGGGGCGGGCTGCGGCTGTGTGTCGACGAGCTGTTCTCCACGGTGCCGCGGCGTGATCCGCAGGCGACTTTCGCCGAGATGGTGAGCATTTTGACCACGCTGGTGGCGCGTCGCCGGGCCGAGCCGGGCGCGGACATGACCAGCTTGCTCATCAGCCGCCGCGACGGCGAGGCCGACCGGCTCACCGAAGAGGAGCTGATCCACACCTTGCTGTTGGTGATCAGTGCTGGTTACCAGACCACGGTCGATCTGCTCGATCAGGCGATCTGTCAGGTCCTGACCCGGCCTGAACTGCTGACCCGGCTTCGTGTCGGCGCGTTCGGCTGGTCGCATCTGATCGAGGAGACCCTGCGCTACGCGCCGCCGGTGGCGAATCTGCCGCTGCGGTACGCGGTGGTCGACATCGACGTGGCGGGCACGCGAATCAAGGCGGGCGATGCCATCCTCGCCTGCTTCGCGGCCGCCAATCGCGAGCCCGGACTGTATGGGGACGACGCCGGCGAGTTCGATCCGGGTCGCTCGACGAAAGAGCATCTGTCGTTCGGGTACGGGCCGCACTACTGCCTCGGGGCGCCGCTGCCCCGGTTGGAGGCCGCCGTGGCGCTGCCCGCGCTGTTCCGGCGGTTTCCGGGGATGACGCTCGCGGTCGCCCCGGAAGCACTGAAACCGTTGCCGAGCTTCATCTCTCACGGGCATCAGCGGCTACCGGTGTATCCGGACGGGGCGGGCGGCGTGGGCCGGGCGGACGGGTGACCACCCCGTCCCAGCGGGCACACGGCAGGGGCGGGGACTGCCGTGGCCGCTGACCACCGACGGCAGGAGGCACGGTGGCCCGTCGCTGCTGTGATCCCGATCGGCCGGGCGCCCGGCGCGCGGGTGTCCACCGCCGACAAGGCGCGCCACGACAACCCGCACTGGCCTGTGCGGTCGCCGACAGCGGCTGCCGCGGCGCTGCTCCTGCACGGCGCATGCCCGTGGCACTGCTCCACCCGGGTCGCCGCGCTCATCGTCAGCGCGGGCGATTACCAGTTCTTCCGCGATCGCGGCGTCATCGATTGAAAGGACGATCCCTATGCACGGACCTGCGGGTCGACAATCGGCCGGGAGGACGGCGCTCGGGGTGCTGAATCGCGGTGTCAGCGAATCGCCGGCTGATGACCGGCATGTGCTGGCCGAACTCGCCCGCGCCCGCGGCTACCGGCTCGTGGATGTGCTCATCGTTGACGAAGACACCTATCTGCCGACCGCCTACATTGCCGAGCGTGCTCGTTCGGTGCGGGCCGACGCCCTGCTCGCCCCGAGTTTCGAGCACTTCGGGGTGTCCGGGCGGGTACTGCCGCTCGTTGCGGAGCTGGTGGTTCCCCGAAGTTCGCATTCCCCCATCGAACCGGAGTGCCATCGCGAAACGGCTCGGGGACAACGTAATCGAACGCTCTGGTCGGTTCTGGCTGCGGCGGCTCTGATCGTCTTCGTGGTCACCGCGTGGGGCCTGTGGTCCGGTCCTGAGCCGCCCTCGGCTCCGGAGCCCGCCGTGATCGTACTTCCCGATCCGACTGTTGTGCGGTGAGGGGCGCCGGAGTGTAAGACGTTGCAGGTCAGATGCATTCCGCACCCCCGATCAAGACCAATCCTCCAATTCGAACATATGTTTGATAGCGAATGGATATGCTTCCCGTCATGCCCGGTTCCTCCCACGAAGCGATGCACCGGATCTTCCAGCACGACCCAGGTGTGTTCGCCCGCGCCTTTCGCGCACTCGATCTACCGTTCCCCGACCCGATCGACGTTGCCCTGTTACCGACCGACCTCACCGAGACCCGCCCGCTAGAACGCCGCGTCGACACCTTGTTGCGCATCGGGACCGCTGAGGGGGACTTTCTCCTGCTGGTCGAAGCCCAGCACAAGCCCGATCCCGGCAAACCGCCGGCCTGGGCCTACTACCTGGCCCATCTGCACTCGAAATACTTGCTTCCGCCGGTCCTGCTCGTGGTGTGTCAGGACGAGAACACCGAACGGTGGGCTTCCGGGCCGTTCACCATCGGTCCCCGGCAGTGGCCCAGCCTCGTCGCCAGGCCGCTGGTGCTGGGACCGGACAACGTTCCTATTGTCACCGATGTGGCCGAGGCCGCCATCGATGTGCCGCTCGCAGCGTTGTCGGCGATCACCCACGCCCATCACCCCTGCATCGGTGCCATACTGAAATCGCTGGCAGCCGCCCTGCGGGGCATCGACGACGAGGACGCCGCAATCGTCGCCGAACTGACCGAACTCGGCCTCGGCACCAGCCCGGCCGCCGACACGTGGAGGCAGATGATGTCCGTGGATCTCTCGTTCTTCCGCTCGCAGACTTCTCAGCGCATCCGGGAGGAAGGTCGTGAAGAAGGCTTGGCGAGCGGCCAGGCCGTGAGTGTCTTGCGGGTTCTCGATCGCCGTGGCATCGAGGTGGCCGACGCCGATCGCGAGCGGATCCTCGGTTGCGCGGACACCGAGACACTCACTCGATGGCTCGACCGGGCGTTGACCGCCGAATCAGTCGCCGAGGTCTTCGCCGAGTAACTGCTCTGCGTCGGCTGGTCGGGCATCCAGCGCGGATGCCCGACCAGCTGCGTGTACTGGTGGAGCCGTTTTGCGGCGAAATGGTTCGGAAGCTCTCAGCACATCCCGCGGGCGAAGACGCGCACGGTGTCGGTGTCGAGGTGGTGGACGACGACCTGACGCCCCGTCGTACCGTCCCATTCCGAGAAGTTCTCGTTGGTATCGGCAAGCAGCGATTCCGCCACGCCACTGTCCTGTCAGTAGTGCTTCTGCCAGTTGCTCGGAACGCCTGCGGTGAATGCGCCGAGTTGTGATGCCGAGGTGAATTGCTCGAGTTCGGTCGCGGGGAATTCGGCAACGATCTCCACTTGCGCTTCTCCGCTGAATTCCTGCTCGCCCTTCTGATAGAGGATGTGGGCGTTGTCCGGGAAGTGGATGTTGCCGCATTCTGCTATGGCGTGGCCGCTCTCCGGTGAGCTGTAGCCAGCCAGACCGAGCGCGACGGCCACGATCGAGACGGGCACGAACCGCGCTGTCCTTGTCCGGTTCAGAGGTTTCCGGACCAGGTGTAGTCGCCGAGCGCTTCGGATTACTGCGGGCTTTGAAACTGCGTGCCCAGCCGGCTTCTTCCAGTTGCCGCCTATCGTCGTTCGGTCCCTTCTTGATCGACAGCTCCACATCCAAGGACGACCAGTCGACCGTCTTGTCGAAGTCGTACAGGTCGTAGGCGTAGATCCAATACTTGATCTCGACTTGGAGCGCGTCACCCGATCGTGGAACCAGTGCGTCGGCGTCGACCGCCACCGAGAAGGTCCCGAGCGCGAGGACGACATCGGAGTTGTCGGTGAGGGTGATCGGCCCCCAGGGGTGGGTTATCTCCTGGGTGGTACCGATGATGTCCGGATTCCGCTTCGCCTCCTCTTTGATCCAGTCCAGATGGGCCGCAGCGGTGTCGACGACCAGCTGTGTCTGCACGACCTGCGTCATGTTCTCGGAGCTACCGTGCTTGCGATCACCGCTTGGATATTTTGGCCCGATACGGAGCCTGCACCACCGCTCGAGCGGGTTGTGATCGCCATCCCCAGCCGAGGAGTGAAGAGTGAGGCTTCGTGGCACCGTGTCGTCGGACAGCCGATGGTGGGCCTGTTGATTGATGTCCGCCGAAATGGCCATTTCGTAGTGCGAATGGTCGATGGTCGCCGATGACAGGCGTTGCTAGATTGGGGATTCAACCGCAGCGGACCTCCTACCGATAGCGACGGTGAAGTGGGTGAAAGTGTTCTGTGCAGTCAGGTATTGCTTAACTCCGGTTGGTTGTTCACCAAAGCGCGTATCAGTTCACCATCGGTGGTAGAGGCAGCTGCTCAGTGAATGCTCGACGCCAGCTACCTCCACGACATGAAGAACCCTGCAGCACCGATCGAAGGAATGGAATGAAACTGCTCACTACCGCCGTACTCGCGACCGCGCTGATCGCCGGAACAAGCGTGGCAACGGCCAACGCCGAGACTCCGACTGCGGCAATATCCACCATTACCACTGAGGCAACCGCTGCGCCTACTGCCATCCTGGTAACCGTCGATGCGACTGGACAGCCGATCGCGATGTGCATGATGCCCGGGGACACCCTGGAACTTCGGGCCGGCATCGGTGCGGCGATCGGTGCCCTCGCCGGACTGCCCATTTTCATCATCGGTGCCATCCCTGCGGCGTTGGTCGGTGCCGGATTCGGTGCACTGTCATGGTGGATCGCAGATCAGCAGCGGCACCGCATCCCTGGCCCCTGCTGATCATCGCCGCGTTCGACTGGCCGGGAAGCTATGCGCGTGATCGGCCCGGCCCCGGGCGGCTCTTCTCTTGTGGTCGACGCCCATCCCGATTTCGCCGCGGCACGGGACCGGTGACTGGGGCCGAGAGGACGCGCCTCGTGCGCGTTCCAGATGGACATCCATCGAGAAAGTCGGGATTTTGCCTTCCTGCGCACATCAGGCGTCATACGTCATAATCGTAGAGCCGCCACGCCGGTACGCGCACGGCGCAGCCAGGACCGTCCTTGTCGGTGCGGATATCCTTGTGACGCAACATCAATCGAAGATGCCGTGCCGGATCGGTTCCGTCCGCGACCCCGCTGTCCAGGATGTAAGCGGCCCGCGCGCCGTCTGCGTACTCGACTACCGCGTCCGTCGGATGCCCGTGAACGCGGGCTCGTAGCGTCACCTTGCCGCCCGTGTCGATGAGATGGGCGAAAAGGCGATCCTGGAGTTCGTCGGCAGCGGTGTCGAGATGTTCATCGGTTCGGTCGCCTGCTGCGTCGAGGAGAGCGACCCCGATCTCCCGTGTCGCCCACAACTGACGGTTTCCGACGATGATCAGATGGGACCGAGCGCGAGTGATCGCCACATTCCAGAGGTTCCGTTGCCGTTCGACCCATCGGATCGAGCCCGTGGGCATATTCGGGGCCGCCACAAGCGAATAGAAGACGAAGTCGCATTCGCCGCCTTGGAAGGTATGGACGGTTCCGACCCGTACGTGCTCGAGGTCCTTGCCCAGTGCGGACTCGATCAAGGCGGCCTGTGCTTTGAACGGGGTCACGATGCCGATGCTCGGTGCGCCGCTGGTTGCGTCGGTTCGATGGAGCAGGAATTCGACGGCCTCGACGACCTTGGCGGCTTCACGCCGATTGATCCAAGACCTGCCGTCCCTCGGTTGCTCCGCGAATCCGGTGACGTCGGTCCAGTGAACAGCTTCACGGCCGGTGATCTCGGGGCGGCCGCGAGTGTCGGTCAGTGTGGTCAGCCGGCCTTCGTAGAACAGGGTGTTGGCCAGCTCCGCGATCTTCGGGTGGCATCGAAAGTGCTCGTCCAGCAGCAGAGTTCCGCCTGCAGCCCGCTCCGCAGCTCGGAAAGCGGAGTGGCGGCGGGAGGACATGCGGTTGCTTTCCAACCAGTCCGGCCCGAGTCCGGCCGATCGGGCAGCATGGAGTTCCTGTCGGACATCGACTTCGGCGATGTGCGGAAGCTGCATGGGGTCGCCGATGATCACGGCGCGACGGGCGCGGAACAGCAGGGGCAGTATCGCGGGTATCGAGCACTGACTGGCTTCGTCGATGATTACGAGATCGAAAAGTGCGGCTGTGGGTGGAAAGTAGCGAGCCGACATGCTGCTCACGGCCCACCCACGGACGCTCGGGAGGGCGTTGCGCAGGGCTCGCCATGCCGAACCGTCTTCGGTGGCGTCGATGAGTTCGGTGATGCTGTCGCGCCCCTGCGCCGCGGCTGTGCGGGTGCTCGCCTCCAGGGCCTGCTCGGATGCCCGGCGCAGCTCGGCCTCCGTGGTGTGCAGGCGGGCCGACAGTTCCGTGGTGTCGGGAAGCGCCTGCAATCCGGACCGTGTGGCACGCCAGTCCTGCTCGGCCTCGAGGAATACGGCGAGTGCGGTGCAGTGCTCGGCGAGAGCGACGGTGTTCTCGGTACGGATCCCCCAGCGGTTCAGCAGTCTCGTCCTGCGGTATCCGGCGAACAACTGGGCCCGGCTCGCTCGGCGAGCCGAGCGGGCGGCCGACACGGGTGTGCGTCGCCCGAGACGAGAGAGCAGGTCGAAGACCGAGGTGTCCAGCGTCCGGGCGGCATGCTCGCGTGCGCGGGCGGCGGTGAGAAGACGCTGTTCGAACTCAGCGGTTCGAGAGAACAGCGCTCGTACCTCGCCCAGCGCCTGTTCGGCTTGCCGTGCGGCGGCCCTGGCCGTCGCTGCATTGAACTCTGCCGGAGGGAGGGCACGCAATGTGCGGAGCACATCGCAGGCTCTCGTACGGTGTGCCTTGCTGCCGGTGCGCACCACACTGCCCGGGGTGATGTTCTCGCACCGTTCCCAGACTTCGTCCACGGCTCGATTATTGGTCGAGGCTACGAGCACCGTCGAGTTGCTGACCAGTGCGGTGGCGACGAGATTGGTCACGAGCTGGCTTTTGCCGGTGCCAGGTGGGCCGGTGGCGACCGTGAGGCGGTTCTGCATCGCCGAGTGTATGACCGAATCCTGGGCCTCGTTGGACTGCAGCGGTGTCACCAGCTGATACGTCCCGTCCGGCTCCGGTTGCCGACCGGATGGAATCGGGTCGAGGGCGGCGAGCGCGGTCCCCGGAATCCGGTCGACCTGCTCCATCAGGCTGTCGAGATCCTGGAGCAGGTTCGACACCGGGCCCGGTCCGCCCCGCACGCGCAGTAGGACCGCAGTATTGCGCGCACCCTCGTTCGAGGTGTCGACGTCGATGTCGTCGCTGAGCCGGCTGGGGCGAAGAGGCTGGACACAGGCGATGCCCAGTTCTTGTTCGAGCACAGTCGCCATGTCGTGTGCCATCGCGGCGGGTTGACCAGCATGCCAAGTCGGGTGATACGCGGCGTTGAAATCCTCGGCGGTGCCTTCACCGAGGCGGGTCTCGATCAATTCTTGATGGACGATGACTCGACCGGAGGGTTCCAATCGGACCCCGTCTGCCGTCCGGATCATCTCCACTTTCCGTAGGAAGGCGGGTGCGAACCGGTGTCGACCGCTTTTGCGGGAGCCGGGGCCGGCATGCAGGACAACCGCTGGATAGCCCGCCCAGAGCTCGTCGTCGGAGGCGATGACATCGTCGATGAACGCCTGCGTCTGCGCCTGAGGAGTGATCCGATGATCGTCGTCGACCGTTCCCGACAGCAAACGCTCGGTGCCGTACCAGCACACATAGGACGAGCCCTCATCGCTCACCGACAAGGTCGGGAATACCGTGTGGCCCGCAGTCAGACAGCGTCGGTAGTACTCGAGCAGGTGATGCCAGGTCGGGCGGATGGCCTTCGCCGGAGCATCGAATCGTGGTGGCTCCGATTGCCGGGAAACCGGTGTCAGCGTTGCCGGGCCTTGCGGTCGAGAGGCGATCACGATCCGGTCGTCCACCTGAACGGCGGACTTGACCGGAATCTGCTTGGATTCGGCCCTCAGTAGTTGATTGACGTACTCGAAAAGATCGTCGACGGTGACCTCGCCGGTCTCGGGGCGAGCGGCGTCGCCGCTGCACAGAGTCGCCACCACGGCGCCGGTGAACACCGAGGGTGTGATGACAGTCGAATCCGGCGACCCGGAGAACGACGCCTCGGTTGCGCGGGAGGACGACAGGACGAACACACCGCTGCTGCGCAGTACTGGAGCCGGAGGCGTGGCGACGGCCCCTTTCGCGGTGGGATGGCCGTCGTGGTCTGCCGGGCGGAGCCCGACCGCGAATCCGCCGCTCTGGCAGCAATCGATCATAAGGATCTTCTGCGCTGCTGGGCACGACTCGAGTGCCTCGTTGACGAACTGCGCCCCGACTGCGGTGGTGGCGACATTGTCGCAATCGGTATCGGTGGTGATGAAGTGGAACTCACTGTCAACCTGGACCAGGCGGGTGCCGTGGCCCGAGACATACAGCAAGGCGAGTTCGTCCTCGTCGCAACTATCGAGAAAGTCTGCGATCTCGGCGCACATCTGCTCACTCGTGCAATCGACGACCGAGCGTACCTCGGTGAAGGCGCCGATATCCCGATGCCGCAACGCCTGGCTCAGCAACGACAGGTCCGCGCGGATCGATGGCAGCGGGCTGAATCGGTTGTCGGCGTAGTTCTCGACACCGAGCAACAGTGCGCGCCGCCGAAGGGGCCTGCTCATGAGGTCGAGCGCTCGTCGTCGGCCTCGGACGGCCGGTTATCTCCGCCGAGCATGCGGATGATTCGTTCGACCCGCTCGTCCATATCGCCGGTGACGACGACACTGACGCTGCCCTTCTCAGCGGTGATCTCCACTCGGCGGTGCCGCTCTCGGGCGCACCACTCCCGGATGGCGGTGACGAGTATGCGCGTGGCGGCCGTGGCCACGGGCACCGCGACACTCGCAGAGAGCGCGAGGTCGGCCATGCCCGCGCTCTTTTCGCCTGCCGCGGCGGTCTTACCGACCTCGTCGTAGGCGACTTCGACATCGGGTACGGATAGCAGG
>NZ_BAGA01000164.1 GCF_000308595.1 Nocardia higoensis NBRC 100133
ACGGCGAGATGTAATCCATGAACTTCGGGCCGAACCACACAGTCCTCATCGCCCCTACGAGGGATCGCAACACGGTCAGCCGCCCGTCGACTTCACCTACCGCAGCCTGTCCTCATCGCCCCTACGAGGGATCGCAACCTGCCGAGGTAGCCGTCCTGGTCGCACATCCCGCAGGGTCCTCATCGCCCCTACGAGGGATCGCAACGTGATCGCTCCGCGATGATCGCGGCCGTGAATCAGGCGCGTCCTCATCGCCCCTACGAGGGATCGCAACCTGGCGCCGAGACCGGACTCCTCGAGCCGATCGGCCAGGTCCTCATCGCCCCTACCAGGGATCGCAACAATCCCGTCCACTCATGCGCTCGTACCATGCCCCTGCGTCCTCATCGCCCCTGCGAGGGTTAGCAAATACCGACCCACGCTGGCCCCCTCACACCCACGGCTGCGCAGCGAACCGGATTGGTATCGACCGACGGTAGGGTCGAATCGAGTGCTGCCGTTACGGATACATCCCAACCAGGACCGAGGAAGACACGCAGGCGGCATGGACTGGAAGCAGGCCCGCCTGTCACCTACTCGCGCTGTCACATCCCCCGGTGCATGAGCCAGCGAACTCCCATATGCACGGGAATTGCCTCCGTACACAAGATTCCGATGCGCCGCAGCCATATGATCGATCGCTTCTGCATGTCGGTGGCTTGCATTACGGTCTGCCGCAGTCGCATGACGAGGGGATCGGAGGGGCAATGAGATTGCGGATCGCGGTGTCGACGTCGGCACGAGAAATACCGTGGGACAAAGTACTCGAACCAGGCCGGGCGGTCTGCTATCGGCTTCTGAACGAGTCCGCTCCGGCGTTGGCGGAGCGCCTGCACGAGCGGGGCTGGGGCGAGTACGGAATGGTGCCGTTCGGTTACTCGGGCCCCGTGTTTCCGCGCGCAGCCAAGCGGAGAGGCGTCTATGCGGCGGGTGGGCCGGGCTATGTGGAACTCGGCAGCCCCCTGCCGGAGGTGATCGCGGCGTGGTCGGTCGCGCTGTCGCGTTGTCGGCTGCTCGACTGGGGTGGTGTGGCGCTGCGTGTCGACGGAATCTCCCTGGTAGAAACGGAATCCGATGCCGAGACGGCGCGCTTGCGTACCCAGACCCCGGTGGTGATGAAGAGTTCCGGGCGAGACGATGACGGGCGTCGGACTGCCCGGCAGGTGTGGGTGCTGCCGACCGAACCCGAGTTCCACGCCTACTTCGAGAACAACCTGCGGCGCAAGGCCGAAACCCTCGGAATGGCACCGGACGTGGTCCTGGAACAGATTGCCTGGGTGGGGCCGAAGCGGTCGTTCGCGGTAGGAGACGGCCTGAAGCCCGGCGCGGCCGTCGAGGTCGTGTTGCGGGGCGACCCGAAAGTGCTGAACGGCGTGCGTGATTGGGGGCTCGGGCAGGCGAACTCCGCCGGCTTCGGGTGGGTAGCGGCATGAGTGCCGCACCGGCGGTCATCGGGGCGGGCGTGCGGTTGACACCGCATCCGCTCCAGCGGGTCGGCGCTTTCGCGCTGAGCGCTCTCGCCGAGTCGAAATCCTCCCACCGCTCACCGGAATCGCTCACCGATGCCGAGATCAGAACGACGTGGGACGCGATGAGCGCCGATGTGGAGGCAACCGCCTCGCTGGCTGATACCAAGGAGCCTGGGGCGTTCTGGCTCTCATCGAGTTACCTGTTCTGGCCCAACTCGAAAATGAACACCACGAACCGCAAGATGCTGACGAAACAGCAACGCGCAGAGCAGATTCGAAGTTGGCGGTCGTATCCTGACACCATCCCGGACGGCTTGTCAGGGGTGCCGTGCACGTTATGCGGTCAACCGGCATGCGGGTTCTACGGCAAGGTCGACATCCCGCTGGCGGCCAGCGTCGAGCATCGCAATGCGACTGTTCCCGGACACGACGGAATGGCGTTGTGTCGCGGCTGCCTGGCCAGCTTCTACGCGATGCCCTATGGCTGTTCCATTCGCGGTGGCAAGGCATCGGTGCTGCATACCTGGGACGATCACGCGCTGGCCAGGCTCACCGCGCGCCAGGTGCGCCGGACACGGAACCGTATCGGCATCGCGTCGGCAGTGGCGTCCGAACACCGGTATTCCCGCGAAGTCGAGGCGCTGCGGGCACTGCGCTCGTACGAGGACCGCTTGCGTGATGGAGTGGAGTTGTATGTGTTCAGCAACTCCAACAAGCAACAGACTCTGGATGTGTACGGGGTCGAGCAGCCGCTGGCGGAGTGGTTGCGCTCCACCTTGCAGTCACCGGTGCTCGATGCCGGGTTCCGCTACCTGATCCGGGCCCACTACCGGCCGAAGGCTGCTGGCTCGGTTCGGTTGGCCTACAGCATTTTCCACTCACCCCATCTGGTCCCGATCACAGCTGTCGGCTACCTGTCGCGGCTGACGTCGGAGTCGGGCGCGCCGCCACCGGAGACGGATGCGCTCGCACAGGTGTATCGGTCCTTTATCAAGGAGGTGTTCGGCGTGGCGCAGCGTGACGTCGACCAGATCGTGCGGCTCGGCAACGGAATCGGAGCGTTGCTACGTGAGAAGCCGGAGCGGGGGACGCTCAAACAGTTCGAGCATGCGCACGGCGACGTCGCGCGGTTGCAGACCTGGCTGAAGCGGCAGGCCACGACGTGGACCCTCAGTCAGAAGGTGAGCGAGCCGCTGGTCACGACCGAGCAGTGGCGGTTGCTTTTCGAGCCGGGCGACCGCGTTCGGTTTCATCGCGACCTGTTGTTCGTCGCGGTGCTGGAAGACCTGGCCCGACACCGATGGCTTGCCGGTTCACCGGACGATCGCGACGACCAGGACGACGACATTCTCACGGAAGAAGAAGACCAGTGACCTATCTCGTGGGCAAGATCGCCCTGGATATCACCGCGGGCGCGCCGAACAACGCCCGAGGCGAAAGCAACGTCGGTGAGATCAAGAAGATGATCATCGGCCGCGACACGCACCCGTATGTGTCCGCGCAGGCATTCCGCCGGTGGGTGCGCGACAGCTTCCCGCCGGAGGTCACCGCATCCCCGGTGACACGTTCCGGCTCGGCCGCGAACCAGCAGGCCCACACCGCCGGGCGCCCCGACCTCTACATCGACGACGACCTGTTCGGCTACATGGTCGCGATCAAGAAGGAGAACTACCAGCGCGACACCGTATTCGCCACCGGAACCCTGGTGTCGGTCACCCCGCGACGGCCGACCAAGGACTTCGGGACGATGAGCCGTGGTTTCGGCCCGGACGAGAATCCGGTGATCCACGAGCACGAGCACTTTTCGGCCGAATTGGCCGGCGACGTTCTGATCGATGTCGCCCGCATCGGGGTGTTCCAGGTGCAAGGCAGCGGCCTGCGCAGGAATTTCACCGAGGCCGCGGCGAAGGAGGCCGAGGCCGCGGGCGCCGAGCGGGTGAGCTTCCGTGGCTTGGACAGCCTGCGGTTGCCGATCACGGAGCGCCGGCGACGGCTGACCGTCCTGCTGAACACCCTCGCCGAAGTGTGTGGCGGAGCGAAGCGAGCACTGCATTACGGGGAGCGGTCGCCGGCGCTGACGCTGTTGGCGCCGATCGACGGTGGCAACAACCCGTTCACGCGGGTGCTCGCGGCGCGGGCCTCCCGCGAGGACAAGGGCTACCCGCACCTGGAGACCGTGTTCGACACCGATGTGCTGAGCGAGGAGATCGCCGCGTGGGCGGACGTGCTGAGCGGACCCGTGCGTGTCGGTTGGGCGCCGGGATTCCTCGGCGGTCAGCGGGAACGGGCGCGTGAGGCACTCGACGGCCTGATCGGTGACGGGACGGTCGTGATCGACCATCCGCGCGTGCTGCTGCGGGGGCTGGCCAAGGAGGTCGAGGCCGGAGAGCATGACGACTGGTTCGAGGACCAGCCGCGGTGATCAGCGCGTTGCAGGTGACGGTCACGGCTGCCGTCGCGTCCTTCCGTAATCCTCTGTACGCGGGGGTTCAGGTCGGGTTGCCGTGCCCTCCCCCTTCGACCATCGCGGGAATGCTGGCGGGTGCGGCCGGTGGCTGGGATCGGGTTCCGGCAGGTCTGCGATTCGGCGCGGCATTCACCGCGGGCGGGTCCGGGATCGATGTGGAGACCTATCACCCGCTGGACGCGCGAGGGCGAGCCAGCGCGGCCACCCCCAAGGACCGGGATTTCCTGGCCGACGTGGTGCTCACGGTGTGGCTGCTCGAGAACCGGGAATTCTGGGCCGACGCATTGCGCCGCCCCGCATGGCCGTTGAGGTTGGGGCGCAGCCAGGATCTCGCCACCGCGCGCAGCGAAGAGGTGGAACTGGTCACCGGGCCCGGACGGCAAGGGCATGCGATCGTGCCGGAAACGCTGACCACGGCGGGGTTGCGTTTGCGGCTACCGACTGTGCTCAGCACCGACCGAGCTCGGAACCGCTGGGATGGGTATCGATACGCGCCGCGTGGCAGCGCGGCGGTCATCGATACCGGGTTGAGCACTTCGACCAGCGAATACGAACCCGGCCAAGCGGTGGCGATGCTCGACGCGGTCCACCCGTCGCACCTGGATGGCGGGAACGGTGGTGTCTGAGCCGAGGGCGAAGAGCCCGAGTGCGGAGTTCCCGCACGGCGAATTGCTGACCGATCATCTGGCCGCCACCCTGGTCGGCGCGCAGCAACTCGCGCGGAGAGTCGGCCGAATCGCTCTGACACCCGATCGGTTCTGGCGGTGGGTCATGGTCGCGGCGCTGACCCACGACGCGGGAAAAATCCCCGCCGGTTTCCAAGCCATGGTCGCGGGGCGGCGCGGCCCGGTGTGGGGGCAACGGCACGAGGTGTATTCACTCGGGTTCGTCGCCGATCTGCTGGCCTCCTGGCCGGTGCGCGACAGACACTGGGTGGCTATCGGGGTGCTCACTCATCACCGGCCGCTGACGGGCACCACAGGGCGGCCGATCCTGCCGATCCACCAGGATCGGGATGCCGAGGCTTTCGCGGCCCGGTTCGGGCCCGTAGACCCGATCGCCCAGCAGCGACTGTGGCGCTGGCTGGCCGCGGTGTTGCACGAGCACGAGCTGGCCGAGCAGATTCCCGATATCGATGGTGATCTCGCCGAGGCCGGTTTCGGCTTGCTCGAGCAACTACGCGAGCAGTGGGAATACCCCGATGATGTCGCGCCGGAAGACAACCTCACAGCACTACTGGTTCAGGGCGCGGTCACTTTCGCCGACCACGTGTCCTCCGCACACGGTCAGCTGCTCACCCATCAGCCCATCGACTCGTTGTTCGCGGGCAGGTTCACGGCCGAGATGGCCGAGGCGGGCAAGCCGTTGCGGCAGCACCAAAATGAAGCCGCGGCGCTCGACGGACATCTGATGCTGCGCACCCCGACCGGGTCAGGCAAGACCGAAGCCGCGCTGTTGTGGGCGGCCCGACAGGTGACCCAGCTGAGGGAACAGTGTGGTGGGCAGCCGCGAGTGTTCTATCTGCTGCCCTATCTGGCATCGATCAACGCGATGGTCGATCGGCTCGGTCGGATACTGGGCGACGACGATCTGGTGGGCGTGGTGCATTCCAAGGCAGCGGCGTTCCACCTGCATCGTTCGTTGTGCGGCGACGAGGACGAGGGGGACGCGGCGGGCCGTGCGGTGTCCCGGGCAGCGGCGACCAAACTGTTCCGGGAACTGGTTCGTGTGGGCACCCCTTATCAGCTTCTGAGAGGCGCGCTGGCCGGGACCGCCTGCTCATCGCTCGTGATCGATGCCGCCAACTCGGTGTTCATCCTCGACGAACTGCACTCCTACGAGCCGCAACGACTCGGCATGATCCTTGCCTCGACGGCATTCTGGGTGCGGCTCGGCGGCCGGATCGGGGTGGTGACGGCGACGATTCCTCGTCAACTCGTCGAACTGCTCGACAAGTGCGTCGGCGACGGTGGTTTCCAGCAGATCCACGCCGTGGGAACACAGTGGCCGCAGCGGCACCGCCTGCGCATTGCCACGGATCTTCTGACCGCCGACATCTCACTCACCGAGATCGAAACACGTTTGCGGGCAGGACAATCAGTTCTGGTTGTCGCCAACAATGTCGCCGATGCGCTGTATGTGGCCGACAGGCTGGGGCCGGTGTGCCGAGAGCTGTACAACGAAGAGCCGATGGTGTTGCATTCGCGCTTCAAGACGGCCGACCGCGCGGACATCGAGTCGCGTATTCGGGATCGGTTCGGCACCGGCCGTCCCCATCGGCCAGGTCTGCTGGTGGCGACGCAGGTGGTGGAGGTCTCGCTGGACGTTTCCTTCGATGCCCTGCACACCAGCGGCGCGCCCTTGGAGCCGCTGATCCAGCGGTTCGGGCGGATCAATCGCATCGCCGCGGGCCCGCCCGCCGACGTCTCGGTTCATCCACCCAGCTACGGGCGCCGCCGAGGCAGTGCGGACGAGTGGGCCGACGGGGTCTACGAGTACGAACCGACCGCACTCACGATGACAATCCTGCACAGCCACGACGGTGCTGTCCTGGACGAGCAGATGCTCGGTTCCTGGCTCGACGAACTCTACGATTCGCCCTGGGGAACGGCATGGCTGGAGAACGTCGCCCATCATCAGCGCTCGTTCGAGCGATTTCTCGACTTCACCGGCGTCTTCGACGGCGACCGGAAAGAACTGGGCGAAGAATTCGAGAAGCTGTTCGACGGGGTGGAAGCGATTCTCGAAGAAGACCTGAGCGAATACACCGCGGCTCTGAACTCGGTCTCCGACCGCCGAGCCGGCCGACTGCTGGGAAGCCAATACCTGATTCCGCTGCCCCACTATGCCCGGCGATTGGCCCGATACCAGCGTGAACTCGACATCCTGGTCATCAGCGGGAACTACAACTCCTACACCGGGCTGACCGGCATCGACCACGAGCGTCGCGATACCTACAAGCTCGGCGAGGTGCTCTGAGTCGATGCTCACCGAAGACGATATCGGCGGGGTCCACATCAAGTACCTCGAGCACTGTCCTCGACAGCTGTGGTTGTTCACCCGCGGTTTCCGTCCCGAAGCATCGAGCGAGCGTGTCCTGCTCGGTGAGGCCGTCCACGACACCAGCTACCGGCGCGAACAGGCCGTAGATCTCGGAGCGGCGAAACTCGATCACTTCGACGGTCAGCGCTGGGTTCACGAGGTGAAGTCCTCCGCTCGCCTCACCGCAGCCGATCGCGCGCAGGCCATGCACTACTGCTATCGGTTGCATCATCTCGGCGTCGAGGTAGAGGGCGCGATTCTGAAATATCCGAAAATTCGTCGTACCGAGCGGATTCCGTACAGCCCCGACGAGGAAGCCGCCGCCGCGGCCGCGATCGCTCGCGCACTCGACGTACTCCATGCTCCGGTGTCCCCGCCGCGACTCGCGCAACGGGCCTGCCGCGGTTGCAGCTACCTCGACTACTGCTGGACGGAATGATGCCCACCGCCACCCGCACCTATTGGCTCACATCCGCATGCCGGATTCGGCGCAAAGATCAGTCGCTCGTCATCGAGCGCGCGGACGGAAAGCCCGTGCACATTCCGGTAACCGATGTCGCCGACATCGTCGCCTGTGAATCGGTCGATATCAACACCGCCGTGATCAGCCTGCTCAACACGCATCGCATCAACGTGCACCTCCTCGGCCACTACGGCGACTACACCGGCTCGCTGCTCACCGCCGAATCCAGCACGTCCGGTCAGACCGTGCTCGCCCAAGCCCAACTCGCCACCGACCCCACCGCCGGACTGGACATCGCCCGTCAGATCGTGCGGGCCACCGCGTTCAACGTTCGCCGCGTCATCGACCGCGAACTCCTCAGCCACCCGTTGAAGGTGCTGGAATCCTCGGTGCAGCTGGCCGACACCCGCGAACAGTTGATGGGAGCCGAAGGGACATTCCGACGCAGCGCCTGGGAAGTACTCGACACCCAACTACCGAGCTGGCTGCAACTGCACGGCCGCAGCCGCCGCCCGCCTCGCAATGCGGGCAACGCTTTCATCAGCTACGTCAACGGCATCGTCTACACACGCGCACTCACCGCCATTCGTCTCACCCCGTTACACAGCGGCATCGCGTTTCTCCACGCCAGCATGCAACGCCAACGCCACTCCTTGGCCCTCGACCTCGCCGAAGTGTTCAAACCGGTTTTCGCGGAACGACTCCTGCTGCGCGGCTACGACAGCGTCCTGGTGTACACGTATCCGCCCGGCGCAACCCCACAACGCGAATCCTGGGGCACCGCCCAACCCGCACCGTCGACCGTCATCTAACTTCAAGATCATTGCAGCGACACGCCGAAGAATTTCGCACTACCGGAGGATCGCTGCAGTGCAGCCCGGAAATTACGCCAAGGCGAAGCTTTCACCTGCGGCTTTACCTTGGGGTCCTCATCGCCCCTACGAGGGTTGGCAACGTGCCGAGCAGGTCCGCAAGGCCGCCGATCACCTGGGTGTCCTCATCGCCCCTACGAGGGTTGGCAACATGGTGACTATCTCGACGTAGCCGACCGGTGCGCGGCCGTCCTCATCGCCCCTACGAGGGTTGGCAACCGCTGCGTCGTCTCCGGTCCTCCACCATCCGGTCCAGTCCTCATCGCCCCTACGAGGGTTGGCAACGCCAATATCTGTCGGCTTGTCCCTACTCGTACGGCGTCCTC
>NZ_BAGA01000163.1 GCF_000308595.1 Nocardia higoensis NBRC 100133
GTATCTCGATGATGGAGTGACAGCATGCGTCGAACCGCGCGCGCATTGATGGAAACCGCGTTGGCGGTCTCGCCGTGGGCGCCTGCGCCCAAACCACATTCGGCGGCGGCGGTCACCGCCGACTGGCTGACCGGCGTGTTCGCCGCGAAGACCCCCGGCGCCGTGGTCGAGAAGGTCCGGTCGCTGGACGGGACGACCGGGACGACCGACCGCAGACGCCTGGGCCTGGAGTGGAACCGGGTCGGTGCGGACGCGGGGCTGCCCACCGCGGTATTCATCAAGTCGACGCCGCTGTCGGCGAAGAACCGTACGATGGTCGCCGCGCTCGACATGGCGATCAACGAAGTCGCGTTCTACCAGCAGATCCGTCCCGAACTGCCGGCCGACGCCGCGCCCGCGGTGTACGCCGCGCACGCCGGGCACGGCGCACGGCACCTGCTCGTCCTCGAGGATCTGGCTTCGCGGGGCGCGCGCTTCCCCGACACCATCCGCGATGTCGATCTCGCACACGTCCAGGCGGTGATCCGCGCCCTCGGGCAACTGCACGCGACCTTCTGGAACAGCCCGCGCCTGCGCACCGACCTGTCCTGGGTCGCGCCGGAAAGCCAGCGCCCCGGTTTCGACCTGCTGCTGTGGCAGTTCCGCAAGATGCGCAAGACCCTGCTGGCCGCCCCCGAACACGACCTGCCCCCGTCGGTACGCCGGATGGCCGAGTTCGCCAACGAGAACGACCGCGCGCTGCACGCCCGCTGGGAGATCGGGCCGCAGACGGTGCTGCACGGTGACGCGCACTGCGCCAACACCTTCGGATTGCCGGACGGGCGCGGCGGACTGCTCGACTGGCAGGTGATCCACAGCGGGCCGGGCCTGCGCGAGGTCAGCTACCTGCTCACCCACTCGACCCCCACCGAGGTTCGCCGCGGCAACGAGGAATCCCTGCTTCGCCTGTACCTCGAGACGCTGCGCGAGTACGGCGTGGCCGAGCCGCCGTCCTTCGACGAGGCCTGGACGGCATTGCGGTTCTTCGTGTTCGACGCCTGGGATTCGATCGCCATGCCCGTCGTCTGGCCCGGTCTGCAGCCGGAGGAGCGGGTGAACCTCGGGTTCGCCACCGCCAATGCCACGGTCGAGGATCTGGAAGTCGACAAGGTGATTCGCGCGGCGCTCGGATGAGTTCGCTCGCCGCGTGATGCGGCCGCCGCCGGTCGTCCAAGGATCGGCGGCGAGCCCGCGCGTCCGGAATTCGGTCGGACGCCCCCGTAATTCTTCTGCAGTTAGGCGATGGCAATGCGAGCGAATGTCCCGCGTTGAACGCTCGGGATGGCGCGAAAATGCCGTCTGCCTGCAGATTATTCAACGCTATACCCTGCAGAGAACGCGACTAGTATGCGAGTAATCACTCGCGTTAGCCTGTGATCATGGGTACCAAGACCGCCTCGGAGATTACCGTGGACCGTAGCTTTTCCGATCGGATCGCCGATCTCGCCTTCCAGCCGACCCGGGAGCGCTTTTTCAAGAATGTGCAATTCGAGGAGCCGGCGGGCGACCCGGGATGGTTCGGGCCCGACAGTGCTGTCTGGTACCTGTTCTCGCACACACCGACGGTGCAGATCGGCCTGGCCGCGGCGGCGATGATCGAGACGCTGCATCCGGACATGGCCTGGATGAGCGTCGAGCACACGCGCGTGCTCGAGCGGAAGAACGGCGTGCCCACGGGCAAGTTCGACGAGGACGCCCTGGCCTCGCGCGGCGGCCACACCCTGTCGTTCTTCCTCGGCGTCGCCATGGGCTCCACCGAGGTCGCCGAGCGCGTCTCCCGTGTGGTGCGCGGTATGCACGACCGGGTCGGCGGCGTTCGCCCGGACGGCCACGAGTACCGCGCCAGCGACCCGGACCTGCTGGCCTGGAACTACGTCACCATGGCCTGGGCGCTGTCGGCCATCCACGAGCGCTACCACCCGCGGCCGATGCGCGGCGAGCGCCTCGAGCAGTTCTTCCGCGAGTTCGCCCGGATGGGACTCGAACTCGGCGCTTCCGAGGTGCCGACCACGCGGGCAGGGGTGTACAAGTACCTCGAGGATTCGATCCCGATGCTCGGCGTCACCATGCCCACCGTGGATCTGCTGAACCCGCTGGCGCCCTGGCGGCATCCGGTCTACCAGCGCCCGGTGTACGCGCTGCTGTACTGGGCGGTGCAGGACCTGCATCCGGACTGGGCGCAGCGCCTGATGAACACCCCGCAGTACTCGCGCCCGAAGAAGGCGGTGCTGCGTGCCATCACCCGTCTGCTGCTGCAGAGCGTGCGCGACGGCAAGATCAGGGAAGTCCGCCAGGCGCACGCGCGTGCGGCGGCCACCCCCGCGGCGCCCGCGCTCGCCGCCGTCGGCGAAGCGAAGGCGTCGAAGGCCAAGCGCAACGGCGCTGTGGTCGCCTCCTAGCCGACCTCGCCGCAGCGTCGGCTGGACACAGAGCCCCGGTCCGTGCCCCCGGAATCCACCGCCACGGCCGGGGCTCTGTGCTGTCGTTGGCGGGAGCCGCGGGAAGACGGCAGGGTGGAAGACATGCTGCCAGTATTGGATCTCGCCTCCGCCGACACCGACCCCGCCGCCTTCCGCACCGCGCTGCGCGAAGCCGCCCACCATGCCGGGTTCTTCTACCTGGTCGGACACGGCGTGCCCGAGGCGGATATCGACGGCATCCTGGCGCTGGCCCGTGCGTTCTTCGCGCTGCCCGTCGAGGACAAGTGCGAGATCAGTCAGCTGCTGAGCCCGCAGTTCCGCGGCTGGTCCCGCCTCGGCGGGGAACTCACCAACGGCGAGGTGGATTGGCGCGAGCAGGTCGATATCGGCCCCGAGCGTCCGGTGCTCCCGGCCGCGGTGGGTTATCTGCATCTGCAGGGGCCCAATCTGTGGCCGTCGGCGCTGCCGGAGTTCCGGCCCGCCTTCGAGCGCTGGGATGGTCTGCTCTCGGCTGTCGGGCTCCGGCTGCTGCGGCACTGGTCGGTATCGCTCGGCGCGGCGGAGGACCATTTCGATGCCGCGTTCGCCGAGAATCCCGCCACCCTGATCAAAGTGGTCCGCTATCCCGGCAGCGCCGAGACCGAACAGGGCGTGGGCGCGCACAAGGACTCCGGCGTGCTCACCCTGCTGCTGGTCGAGCCGGGTTCGAAGGGCTTACAGGTCGAGACCGAGACGGGCGAATGGATCGACGCCGAACCGCTGCCGGGTGCGTTCATCGTCAATATCGGCGAGCTGCTCGAGTACGCCACCGGCGGCTATCTGCGCGCCACCCGGCACCGGGTGCTCGCACCGCAGCACGGGACCGACCGGGTCTCCATTCCCTATTTCCTGAACCCCGCACTGGACGCGCGCATTCCGCCGGTTCCGCTGCCGCCGGAACTCGCCGCGCGCTCTCGGGGTGTCGAGGCGGATCCGGACAATCCGATTTTCGGCACCTATGGCGAAAACGCCTGGAAATCACGGGTCCGCGCGCATCCCGACGTCGCGCTGAAGCACCACGGCATCCGACCGGCAGGCCGTGCTTCGGTGGTTCGGTAGTTGCCGTCTCACGCGATGGCAATGCGAGCGAATATCCTTCCATGGCGACACGGCGGCTCTATTGCGTTGTCCGCCAGCGGATTCGAGTCGCATTGGGTAGAGCAAAAACTGACAATTCCAGGAACCGGCGGGCGACCCCGGCTGGTTCGGGCCCGAGAGTTCCGTCTGGTACGTATTCTCGCACCTGCCCACCGTGCAGATCGCGATGGCGGCCGCGGCGATGATAGAAACGCTGCATCCCGATATGGCGTGGATGGGCTACGAACACACTCGTGCTGTCGAGCGCGTCGACGGCGTGCCGACGGGCGATTTCGACAAGGAAGCACTGGCCTCCCGCGGTGGCCACACCCTGTCGTTCTTCCTCGGCGTGGCATACGGCTCGCACGAGGTGGCCGAACGGGTCACCCGCGTGGTGCGCGGCATGCACGACCGCGTGCAGGGCGTGCGCCCGGACGGCCACCCGTACCGGGCGAGCGATCCCGACCTGCTGGCCTGGAACTACGTCACTCAGGCCTGGGCGCTGTCCGTCGCCCACGAGCGGTACCACCCCCGCCCGTTGCGAGGCGAACGGCTCGAGCAGTTCTTCCGCGAATATGCCCGCATGGGAATCGAACTCGGCGCCTCCGAGGTGCCGACGACGCGGGCCGGCGTGTACGAGTACCTCGAGAACTCGCTGCCGCTGCTCGGTGTGACCATGCCGACCGTCGAAGTGCTCAACCCCCTCGCGCCCTGGCGGCATCCGCGATATCTGCGCCCGCTGGTCGGCCTGATGTACTGGATCGTGCAGGACCTGCATCCGGACTGGGCGCAGCGGTTGATGAACACACCGCAGTATTCGCGGCCGAGGAAGGCACTGATGCGCGGCATCGCGCGCGTCCTCCTGCACAGCGTCCGGGACGGCAAGATCATCGAGGTCCACCAGGCGCACGCACGGGTCGCGGCGGCCCCCGGTCCCGCTGTCGTGAAGGAATCGAAAGCCGTGAAGGCCTCGACGAGCGGCGCCGCGCTCGGTTCCTGACGGACTGCGGCACCGTCGGGAGTGCCGAGGTGTACCACCTGCGCACCGGCTGCGGTTCCGGCGAGCGGGCGGCCCGGCGGCTCAGCGGGGGATGGCGTTCTGGAGTCCGCCGACTTCGGTGATCTGCCAGTCCGCATTGCGGTCGATGGTGAGTGCGTACGTGACGGTGGTCTGTGCGCCGTCGGGATTCTGCACGCTGGTGGAATTCACGGTGAGGTAGGCGTTGACCTCGAAGACGCCGCCGGACTCCGACACCACGGTCGCCGAGAGCGGGGTGGCGGTCGAGGTCCACTGCAGCGGCAGCAGGATCTGTTCGAGTTGCGGGGCGGTCGCGTCGAACTTCGCCGCCAGCGGGGCGGCGGTGCCCTCTTTGAGGCGGGTGAACCAGGCGGCGACCTCGCGGTAGTCGATGGTGGACGCGCCGAGGGCGTAGTCCGTGGCGATCTGTTCGGCGCGCTGCTCGTCGGCGGCTCGGGCCTCGGTCGCGGCGATGGTGCCGCGTGCGGAGGCGTACAGGATCGCCGAGGTCACCGAGGTGATCAGCAGGGCCACGACGGCGAGGGCGGTGAGTGCGGTCGACACCCGGATCGATACGGTCCGGGGACCGGTCGTCGCGGAGACGGGAGGAGCATTCCGCTCCGCAGCGTCCGTGGCGACGGTGGTGGGCTTGCCGGAATTCTGCTCGCCGCTCGGTTCGTCCACCGCATTCCGCCGATCGGTGTTCTGTCCGTCGGCGCTCACCTCGCTATCAGGCTGGTCGTCTGCGGGTTGTGCACCGTGGGGTGTCTTCTCGTCGGTTGCCGTGCTCATTCTCCGTCCTTTCCGAGACTGGAGTTCTCACTTCAGGGTGATCCGGAAGCGCAGGGCGCCATCGGGTTCGACGGTGTTCAGGGCTTGGTCGAGCAGCGCACCGATGTCGAGATCGGGCATGCGCGCCACCGCGTCGGTGACGACCGGCGCGAGCATCGGTCCCAGCGGCGCGATATCGGGGCCGATCTCGCGCAGCAGCGCTTCGACCTCCGTGAGGAAGGGCGCCACGCCGTCACCGGTGAAGTAGTCCGACGGGGGTCTGCTCTCCACGAGCACCGAGCCGTTCTGCACGATCGCGCTGAGGGTGACGCCGAACTCGCCGAACAGCGGTCCGGCTACGGCCAGCGAGGGGCCCATCCAGTCGATATCGCCGCCCATGGCCTGCATGTCGTCGAACAGTTGGCGGAGGGTGCCGGTGCGGCTCAGCAATGTCGCCGCCAGCAGGGCGGTGGATCGTTGCAGGGTCTGCACGGCGGCGTCGGTGCCGGCGAGCGCTCGGTCGAAGGTGGCGACCAGGTTCGCCATCACCTCCGGCCGGACCTGGTCGAGCAGTTCGACCAGACGGGTGGACAGGGCGGTGATGGTGGCGGGCATCCGGATGCGATCGGCCGAAACGACCTGCCCGTCTTCGAGATAGGGGCCGGCCCCGCTGTCGGGCTCGAAGCCGACGTAGGGCTCGCCGAGCGCGGACAGCATGTCGACATGGACCTCGCCGTTGGCCGGGATGCGGTAGCGGTCGTCGATGCGCAGGCGGGCCAGGACGCCGGAAGCCTGGGTGCGGACCGACTCGGTGCGGCCGACCTGGATGCCGTTGAGCAGGACCGGCGCGCCGGGGCCCAGACCCCCGGAGTTGTCCAGGCGCAGATCCACGGTGATGTGGTCGCGCCGCGGATCCATGTGCAGCACACCGATGCTCATGTAGGCGATGCCGAAGACCAGCACCGCGGCGATGGCGCTCAGCGAGGTGAGGGTGCGGATGTTCATCGCACCGCCCCGATCATGCGCAGGGTGTCGATGACGCGGGCGGTCTGTTCCTGCTCGGGCATCGCCGTCGGAGCATCGGCGACTGTGATGCGGGTCAGATCGATGCGCGGGCCCTGTTCGGCGAGCGGGATGATCTCGGTGTGCAGCAGGTCGACCAGCTTCTTCATAGTGGAGGGGGCCGAGGTGTCCAGTGGCGCGCTGCCGAACAGCATCGGGACCACCGCCCGGACGGTGGCGTCGAGCGATTGCACGATCGGGGCCACCCAGCTCACGGCCGGACCGACCGGGCCGAGCGAGGTGAGCACGAAGATGACGCCGATCTGGGTGTTGATCGCGTCGGTGGTGTGCTGCACCCCGTACGGGGTCAGCAGGTCGTCGAGGATCACCGCATTGTCGAGCACGCCCTGCTCGACCACCGATTCGAGTCCGTCGAGCACGGTGTCCACAGCGGCGGTGTCGCCGGCCAGGTCGCTGAGATCGGCTCCGAGGGCGCCGGCGATACGTGCGGTGTCGCGCGGATCCTCGGGCAGCACACCGTTCATCGTGCGCACGATGTCCTGCAGGTCGATGATCGCGCCACTGCCGACGAACACCGACAGGGCCGCGAGGATGTCCTCGATCAGCGGCGGTTGCACGGTGTCGGCGAGCGGGATCGTCGCGCCGGGCTCGAGTGTTGCCGGACCGGGATGTTCGGGTTCGGTGAGCGCGATGTGGACGTCGCCCAGCGGCGTCTCCTGCCGCAGTTCGGCGGTGGTGCCCGCCGGGAGCCGCACCGAATCCTGCACGGCGATATCGGCGACGACGAAGCCGGGGCGGTCGTTGCGGGCGTCGACGAGGGTCAGGCCGGTCAGCTGCCCCACGCGCACGCCGTCGGCGATGACCTTCGCCCCCTGCGGCAGATTGAGCACGTCGGCGAATTCGATGCGCAGCGGGTAGGTCGGGCCGTCGACACCGGCGCCGGGCACCGGAATGTCGGTGGGCTGGAAGGAACAGCCGATCGAGCCGAGGGCGACGGTGAGCGCGAGGGCCAGCACTCGCAAGCCCGTGCCGACCGAGGTCACCGAACCACGCGGCCGGGTACTCGACGGCGACTTCACCGACCCGAGCGGCCATCCCATCGGGCACAGCGGCGACCGCGTCGGGCGTGGCGTCGATTTCCTGGGCTGCAGTAGCGATTTCGCCTGCCACAGTGCTGATTTCATCGGGCGCAATGATGATCTCATCGGGCGCTCACCGCCGCGCCGAGCAGTGCGGGGATGGAGACCTGCACCGCGCCGGGGCCGGAGACCGGGCAGGGCCCTCCGGTGACGGCCTGTAGTGCGGCGCAGACGCGGGTGGCCTCGGCTTCGGGCAGAGCGAGGGCGGGCGGGGCGTATCGGATCGTCGTCGCGCCGGTGACGGGATCCCGCGTTCCGGCGAACCCGGCGGTGAGGGCGGGTGTCATCTCGACGAGTTCGGTGACCGAGCCGATGCCGGTGGCCAGCAGCGCGGGCAGTTCGGCCGTGCCGGAGCGGGCCCGCACGGCGGGGGCGATCATCCTGATCACGTCGTTGAGCTGCGGCAGGACCGAGGCGAGATCGTC
>NZ_BAGA01000162.1 GCF_000308595.1 Nocardia higoensis NBRC 100133
CCGGCACCTGGCCGTGAGCCCGACCCGATCCGGCTCGACGCCACCGGCGCCGACATCATCGGCGAAGCCATCGCGCTGCGTGAGCGCGGGCCTCTGGTCCAAGTGATGCTGCCCGGCGATATCCCCGCGTGGGCGGTCACCGATGCCGAGGTGATCAAGCAGCTGTTCACCGACTGGCGGGTGTCCAAGGACGCCCATCGACATTGGCCCGCCTTCATCGCCGGGCAAGTGCCCGCGGATTGGCCGCAGATCGCGTGGGTGTCGGTGCGCAATATGTTCACCGCCTACGGCAAAGAGCACCACCGTCTGCGCCGACTCGTCGGCCCCGCCTTCAGCGCTCGCCGCGTCGCCGCGTTGCGCCCGGAGATCAGGATGATCATTCGCAGGCTGCTCGACGATCTCGCCGCCCGGCCCGACGGGGCGGTGATCGACCTGCGCGAGGACTACGCCACCCAGGTGCCCTTGCGGGTGATCTCCGCCCTGATGGGAGTCCCTGCCGAGCTGCGACCGCGACTGCGGGTGTGTGTCGAGGAGATCTTCTCCACCAGCCCGCGGCGGGACCCGCGGACCACCTTCACCGAGCTGGTCGACACCCTGACGCAGTTGGTGGCGCGCCGCCGCGTCGAGCCCGGCCCGGACATGACCAGCCTGCTCATCCGCCACCGCGACGAGCAGGCCGACCGGCTCAGCGAAGAAGAACTCGTCCACACGCTGTTGCTGGTGATCAGCGCCGGCTACGAGACCACCGTCAACCTGATCGATCGGGCCGTCTGCCAACTACTGACCCGGCCCGAACTGCTGGATCGACTACGCATCGGCGCCGTGACGTGGTCGCAGCTGATCGAAGAGTGCTTGCGGTATGCGCCGCCGGTGGCGAATCTGCCGCTGCGCTATGCGGTCACCGATATCGACATCGCAGGTCAGCGGATCAAAGCCGGTGACGCGATTCTCGCCTGCTTCGCCGCCGCCAACCGGGACCCGCATCTGCACGGCCCGGACCCCGACGTCTTCGACTCGGCCCGGCCGAACAAGGAGCATCTGTCCTTCGGGTACGGGCCGCACTACTGCCTCGGAGCGGCACTGGCTCGATTGGAGGCCATCGAAGCGCTGCCCGCTCTGTTCGGGCGGTTTCCCGATCTGACGCTCGCTGTCGAGCCGGGGGAATTGCAGGCGCTGCCCAGTTTCGTATCTCAAGGACACCGGTCGCTGCCCGCCTATCTGGACCGGCCGCGCGACCCGGGAGGGCAGAGCCGTGGCCGCTGACACCCCGCCGCCGTCGATCTGCGCCGTCGTCCCGCTCGAGCAGGCACCTTCCATCCGCACCACCGCCGACGAGCGCCGCCACGACAACCCGCACTGGCCGACGCGCTCGCCTCGAGACGCCACGAGTGCGCTCCTCCTCCACGGCGAATGCCCTTGGCATTGCTCCACCAAGGTTGCCGCGATCATCGTGACCCGCAACGACTACCAGTACTTCCGCGACCGCGGACGGATCGAAGGAAACACATGGACACCGTCGCTCTCGGGCTGCTGAACCACACCGTCAGCACCTCACCCGACACCGACCGCCACACACTCGCCGAACTCGCCGCCACACACGGCTACACCATCACCCACGTCCTCGACATCAACGAAAACACCTTCATGCCCACCACACTCATCATCGACAGCGCCCACAAGATCCACGCGGCCACGATCCTGGCACCGAGCCTGGAACACTTCGGCGCAGCGACCAAAGCGCTCACCCTGGCAGCCACACTGGTCGTGCCGCACACCGTCATTCCCCGGGGCCGGGGCTGGAATCCGAATCCCTGACCGCCCGAACGTCCGCTGACCGTGTAAAGCATCAGTTGATCCATGACCAACCGGTCTACGTGAGTAGTTGCCGAAACCCGCCATATGAAGTCAAGAGCGCACCGGCGGCGCTGCGCGCCGCCCCCGCGCTACGACGCGCAGCGCGGCTCCCAAATAGCGCGGTCGCCGCGGCGCGTCGGTCGCGTCGGCGGCGCACTGCGCCCGCAAGGTATCGCCACGACACTTCTACCGCACTCTGCATCAACAGAGGCAGTGCTGGGCACGAGATCAGCCGTAACCGACCTGCTCTTCCGCAGCTCTCTGTGCGACTAACGCATCCCAGGGGCCGCCTGGTTGTGGTTCAGTTTCGAGTGATCATGTGAGACTATCTCGATGGCGCCGCATCCGGGGGGTGAGTATTGCCAAGGTCAGCCGCATCGTACTGAACGAAAGGGGAGCACCTGTGTCTACGAACTATAAGCCACTATTGAATGGTATAGGAATTGCCGGATACCGCTCAATAGCGGAATGGCAAGAGCTAATCTTCGACAGCAAAGTAACTACTCTTGCCGGTGTCAACAATTCAGGTAAATCAAACGTACTCCGTTTCCTGCAAGATGTCTTGCCCAAATTGCGCACCGATCGCAGAAGATTGCCCACTCTTCCCAAGTTCGAGGGACTCGATAAACCTTCCGGGTTTGCGGAGCAAGCCTCCGTGCGAATAGGCATTCCAATTTCAACCTCAAATCTCCGCGACCTGACTCCACGTGAAATTAGCTCCGGGACACTAGTGGGTCAGCACGGCCTTGAGGCTTGGCAGCATTATGCTATGAAACTCCTTGGGTCCGACGGGTGGTATTGGTCGATTTGCCGCCCGGGAGACAGTGTAGGGCCACCCAATGATCGAGTCGCGGAAGCAGTGAAGCGGTGGCCGGAATGGCCAACTCAATCTCGAAATGTTCTACATGCACTTAGTGGCGGATCAACAAAGCCCGAGTCTGTAATGGAGAACCTTCTGACTAGCCTCGGCGGATTTGAGAAAATACCTCGTGTTTCCACCATCGCAGCATCGCGACGGGTGGAGATTGTCCGCAACGAGGAGGTGGCATCATCAAGTGGAAGCGTTGAGTGGCTGTCCGGCAGGGGGATCATCGACGAGCTTTTCAAGCTGCAACTCCCAAATCATCAAGATTGGGCCGAAGCGACACCCCGTTGGGAGGCGCTGAATAGATTTCTTCAGGTCGTCCTCGGTGACAGCGAGGCGCGGATTCATATCCCACACGACGCCAGTACAATTCAGGTAGCGACACCAACGCGAGTACTGCCCCTTGCGAACCTTGGTTCCGGCGTCGAGCAAGTCATAATATTGGGCGCAGCAGCCACGGTAATTCAGAACAACTTGGTGTGCATCGAAGAACCGGAAACCAATCTGCACCCCCTTCTCCAAAAGAAATTAATTCGCTACCTTACGGAAGAGACGAACAATCAGTACGTCATCGCTACGCATTCCTCTCATTTGCTGGACGATGCTCGCGCATCCGTTTACCACCTCCGACTGAAGGAATCCGGCACCACCATTACCAGAGCGCGCAAACCCTACGAGATGGTTGCCATATGCAACGACCTCGGATATAGGCCATCGGACCTCATGCAGGCGAACGCGGTCATATGGGTGGAAGGTCCATCGGATCGAATTTATATCCGACAGTGGCTGAAGATGGTAGATCCCGAACTGGCGGAGGGTATCGACTACTCCATAATGTTCTATGGCGGCAAGTTGATATCTCATTTGTCGGTCGACGAGCACGCCCTCCAGCAATTCATAGATTTGCGAAAACTCAATCGCCACAGTGCTATCGTCATCGATTCGGACCGCTCCAGCAGTAGGAAGCAGCTCGGTACCACGAAAACTCGCATACGTGACGAATACTTGAACAGTCCTGGCGCAAGCGGATTTGCATGGATCACCGAAGGGTACACGATCGAGAACTACATTCCAGTAGATCTGCTACGCCAATCCGCATCCGAGGTGCATCCACAGAAACCGTTTCATATCGAAAGCCAACGGTGGGATAATCCGTTCCCGGGAAGCGGTTGGGATAAAGTTTCAATCGCACATAAGGTTGCCGAGCGATTAACAGAAGAACACCTGAAGATTCTCGATCTAAAGAAGCAGGTAACGGCCTTGGCGACATTCGTACGCGAGGCCAATATCTCATAGTTCGAGTGCGTGTCGACATACATGCCGCAGATATCAGATATCCGGCGAGACCTACGGTCTCGTGGCACTGCTGGGTGGTCGGCCTGCATTGTGCTCCCGCGTCCCTCCAGCGTCAAGAGCGCTGAAGGCGTCCCTACGGGATGCTGCGGGATGGGCTTCGCCCACTCTTGACCCCGGAGCCTCTACGCGAGAAGGGCAGGCCATAGGGGCGGGCGCAGCCAGCCCGCCGTCCGGCGCAGCCCACCACCCAGCAGGGCCAATCGTGGTGCATCCGCTCGCGTCGCAACCAGCCCCTTCAGGAACCGCCATCGGTCGGCCGGCGTGCCCTCTCGAAATCCGCTTGAGTAGGAGCTACGTCTCTCACCCACCGAAATCCCTGCTCGTCCACGCCCGAGAACGCCATCCTCAGCGTCGGGGACCACGCGATCGGGTTGCTCGTCAGCGCAAGCGCTCGGTCGATATGTGATCGGATCCCTTCGGTGACCGCCTCCGCCACCAGGTAGGTGTGGATGAGAACGAGTACGACATGGCCGTTGGGCAAGACGTATCCGCCGATTGGAAAGAGTCCGACCGCTCCGATGCCCACCTCGCCCACATTCGGTCGAGCGATCACCACATGGATGCCTACTTCGTGACCTTCGGGAGGAAGCGGGATCCAACACACATCACCTTGGTCCGCGGCCGTGGGGAACTCAACCACGTCGTCACGTCGTATGTAGATCGAGAAGCCCCGTGTCCATCCCGTTCTCCCGATCTCGTCCGGCCGCTCCCACCTATCAAGGATCCGATCGGAAGATCCACCCCCGAACTCTTCGACGATCGAGTGGCTGCACCACTGATAGCGCCAGTCGCCACTCTCGTGCAGGCTCCACTTCTGGATGCTCGTCAGGTTGCGAGCAGCTATGTAGACATCTGAGGAGTTCCGAGACGACCACACACGCCAGACGCCGGACTGGAAGCCCGGTTCCCCGACCGCCAATCGCATCGCGCCTCGTCGCGGTAGAGGGTCCAGCTGCACCGTCACTCGGTTCTGGTCATCGCCGACCGTGAGGAAGACCGGATGAACCCCAGAGTCAGTCATGCGTACTCCAACCACGGCTAGCTTCAGCGGACAGGCACGAGTATGCGGACTACCACCGACAACCACCGCAGAATCCCGGGCCGTCGCTGGGCCGTCACGTGCTCGGAACACCCAAGAACAGGCGAGAACAGCGGAGAGATCTTCGCTCAGCTTGCAAGCCGTTTCGGGACATCCGCTCCAACGCGCGCGCATACCGTCGCAAGATTCTCAACATCTTCGAGCGAGTGCGACATTCGTGACGCGCTGACATGACATGGCGTCTAGGCTGCTCGGGTGAACCAGATCGCCCGTCGACATCACACCGTCCCCCGGTTCTATCTGTCCGGTTTTGCTAACAGGGCAGATCGCCTTGGCGTTGCCCGATTGCAGGGAGCGAAGAAATTTGTCCAGTCAATTAATAATGTCTCTGTCAACAATAACTTTTACACGCTTGAGTCTTCGGATGATCCGCCGGATGCATTTGAAAAAGCGCTCGGGGAGATCGAAAGAGCCGCCTCGAAGGTATTCCTGAAGATAGTGGAAGGTGGGGGCTGGCCGCTGAACTCCAGTGACAGGGACACGCTCGCTGCTTTTGTGGCGTTACAGCATGTCCGCGGACCTAATGAGCGCAATAGGCTTAGTCAGATGAACTGGGCTATTAACAGGCTTCAGGTCGCTGCTGTTGGACGGAAGGGGTTGGTGAGGTACTTTGCTGATGAGCGCGGAGTAACGATATCGGAAGATATAGCGGATGAAATCTGGCAGACCTTCACAGGCTCAGCCGATCCGGTAGTTCCGATAGCGTCGATAGTTCATTTCAGGCAAATCGTGGATGCGACCGATCAAACGCTTCCGTATTTTGCACTTCGCCCTTGGAAGCTGGTTACCTTTGAGCGCAAGTCGCTTTTGACCTGCGATACGCCTGTCAGTCTTATCAAGGATCCGGAATCAAACCCATACGAAGGAGTCGGTTTACGCAATGCGCTCTCGATCGCCGTACCCATCTCGCGACGCATCGCGCTGTTCATGAATGATCCTAAACAGATCATCGAAAACGGCATCGACCCCGTGCGAGTGCAGAACGGCGAATTCGATGAGAATCTTGGGCCTTCTGCTGCTGTAGCGCGGATTCTCAACAGTCACGCAGCCCTTAATGAGCTCCTATCTGGTTTGGTTGCCGAGTCTTCGCCAGCAGATGAGTGCTGCGGCGAGGTCGAGGAATCCGTGGTGGATGTCGGTGCGGCGTTCCCAGCGCACGGCCAGGCGCCGGAACTGGTGCAGTAGGGCGAAGGTCTGCTCGACGATCCAGCGTCCGGCCGTGACCTTGTCGCGGGTGCCGCGGCGGGGAATGTGGCCGGTGATGCGACGTTGCCGCAGTTCTTGGTAGACCCGTGGGTAGTCGTAGCCTTTGTCGGCGATCAAGGTGTGGACGCGGTGTCGTGGTCGTCCGGGCCGGCCACGCAGCGGTTTCACCCGGTCGAGAAGTTCGGGCAGCAGCAGGTGGTCGTTGATGTTGGCCGCGGACAGCGTCACCGCGAGCGGGAACCCGTTACCGCAGGTCAGGATGTGGTGTTTCGAACCGGTTTTGGCGCGGTCGACCGGGGACGGGCCTGTCGCGGCG
>NZ_BAGA01000161.1 GCF_000308595.1 Nocardia higoensis NBRC 100133
CTTGCCCGAGCCGTCGCCGCCCGCGATGCAGATCAGGCGTTTACGTGCGGTCAGTGGATCATCGCCTTTCGGTGCCGGGCGCGGGCTCGCGGACTTCGCCTCCTCGTCCGGAGGCGCCGGGAGCACGGTCACGGCCGCGGCCGGCGCGAGGACCGGGGTAGCGGCCGGGCCGTCGGCGGGTGCGGCAGCGGGCGTCTCCGCGGCCGGATCGACGACGGTCTTTCCCGCGATGGCCGCAGCGACGCTCTCCGTGCCGGTCTTCCGCGTGTCGGGGGCCTGAGCCGCATCCGTCGTTGCGCCGGATGCGCCGACGGCGGCAGTGTCCGGAGCCGCCGAGATGGTCTCGCCCGCCGGGTCGAGGACGCCGATCACTCCGGTGGCGCCGTCGACGCGGATGCGCTGACCGGAGCGGATCGCCGTGGTCGCGCCGGCGACGTTGAGCACCGCCGGGATGCCGTACTCGCGCCCGATCACCGCCGCGTGCGAGAGCATGCCGCCGACCTCGGTGACCACGCCGGCGACCAGGCCGAGCGCGGGCGTCCAGCCGGGATCGGTGAAACGGGTGACCAGGATGTCGCCCTCGCGCAGCTGGTCGATGTCGGCGAGCGAGGTGATCACTCGCGCGACTCCCTCGGCGACGCCGGGGCTGCAGCCGAGCCCGCTCAGATCGCCGTCGCCGATGTCGCGAACCGCGCCGACGGTGACGCCGCCGCCGAGTTCGTGCGGCGGAATCAGATCCCGGTAGCCGTGATACATCGCGCGCCGGTAGGCGATGTCGCCGGCCGGCGCCGAGATCTCGACCCGGCCGCCGACCAGATCGCTGAGCTCGTGGATGGTCAGCTGGAAGACGTCCTCGGCGTCCTCGAGGGTGCCCGCCGCGGCCAGCCGCACACCGGCCTCGACGACATAGGCCCGCACGATCGCGTAGCACTGCGAGGAGAATTCCCGCATCCGCTCGCGGGCGACCAGGTAGCGCCGCATGCGGTCGACGTGCTTGTCGACCGACTTGGCGAACTTCAGGCGCGTCAGCGGGTTCGCGCGCACCCGCGCCCGCACCGCGGCCAATTCGTCCTCGTAGCGCTTGCGCTGATCGACCAGCGCCACGTCCGGATCGGCCGGCGGGGTGCCGTGCTCGATCATCGCGGCGATCATCGCCCGGACCCGCTCGGGAGCCTCCGACCAGCGCGGGCAGGTGAGATCCAGTTCGGAGTCGGCGTGGAAACCCTGGTCGGTCAGGAACTCGGCCAGCGCGGCGTCCCAGGCGGCGCTGTCGATGCCGTGTTCGCGGGCCACTGCGTACAGGACGACGATCGCGCGCTGCAACGCCATGTGACTGATGTCGGCCAGGCCGCCCATCAGGTCGATCGCCGAGGTCGAACCGCCGGTCGCGGCGTCCACCTTGTCGAGCGTCTGTTTGAAGTCGGTCTGCACGCTGGAGTTGTGGTAGATCGTCGTGAAGTAGGTGCGCTCGGTGTTCGCGTGGAAGGTGAGCAGGCAGTCGGTGAGATCGGCGGCGAAGGCGGCTTCGTCGGTCTCGGCGAGATCGCGCACCCGCTCGCGCCACCGGGCGTATTCGGCCGGCCAGCCGGCGGCGAAGGCGTCCACCACGGCGAGCTGGTCGCGATAGCTCTTCTCGACCGCCAGCGCCGCGGGCAGTGCTTTTGCGATGGTCCTGGCATTGGTCGGGGTGCGGTGCGGGCCCCGGGGACCGTAGTCGTTGAGCACGCCCAGGTCGTCGTCGAAATGCTGTTCGTCGAAGCCGGGGATCTTGAAGAAGCACTGCTTGACCGCGCTCACGTTCCAGTAGGCGCGGCCGTAGTACATGGCCATCCAGTCCTGCTCCACGCCGGGCTCGGCCAGCTTCACGCGCTCGAAGAACGACTGCATGGAGTACTGGAAGGCGTTGTCGTACAGCGAGAACATCATCGGCGTGCAGACCCGCGCCGAGACGCCGCCGTCGCGCAGATCGGCATCGGAGAACTGATCGATGTCGGTGCGCCAGGAGATGGCGGTGATCGCCCGTGACTGCAGCAGCCACAGCTTGCCCGCGCGGTCGACGGCCCATTCGATGTCCTGCGGACGGTGCCGGAATGCCTGCACCGCCAGCATCAGCGCCGCGAGTCCCTCGGTCGTCGACGGCTCGAGGTCGATGTCCTCGCCGCCCGCGTCCCGTTCGACGACCCCGCCGTCGCGCAGCCGCAGTGTGTATCGGGTCGGGGTCACGTGGCCGGAGACCAGTCGCTCGCCGAGTCCCGCGCAGCATTCCACGATCGCGTGGTCCTCGATGCCGCCCAGCGCGTCGATGCTGAAGCCGACTCCCGCGTACTCCGCCTCGACCATCCGCTGGACCAGCACCGACACCGTCGCCTTCGCCGCGCTGTAGCCGTGCCTGGCCAGGTAGGTGCGGACCCGGTCGTTCTCGACCGACCGCCTGCAGTTCGCGATGTGCTCGCGCAGTTCGCCCACCTCGGTGATGTCGAGATAGGACTCGTACTGCCCGGCGAAACTGGCGTCGTCGAGATCCTCGAGCACGCCGCTGGACCGCGCGGCGACCGGGAAGCCACCCAGCGCGCGCACCCAGCCCGCGAGATCGTCGTCGGAGACGGCGTCGAGGTCGAAATCGGCGGGCAGCACGAACCCGGGTGGCACCTCGAATCCGGCGGTGATCAACTCGTGCAGGGTCGCGGCCTTGCCGCCGGCGAGCGCGGGGGTGAAGTCGGCGGCGCCGAGGAACATCGGCGCCGGAGCGGGATTGTCGGACACGGTGGGGGCTCCTGTCGGAAGCAGGACGGGACGGACGTCGTGGCGGGCCGCGAGTGCGCGGGCCGCGCGCACACCCGCGGCGGTCAGGCCGCCGTAGGAGGGACTCGCGGTGCCGGGCTCGAAGCCGAGCAGCAGGGTCTCGGCCATACACGCGTAGACCACACCGGCGGGCAGCCCGGTTTCGGGGAACGGGGGTGTCCGGCCGAGCGGCAGGGCCATCCGGCCGCCGCGCACCAGGGTGACGTGCGCCAGCTCGGCGACCGCGGGATCCACGTCACCGGGGACCGCGAGGTCGCAGACCAGCACCGGATGCCCGGTGGCGAGCAGATCCGGGGTGAGCAGCGGAACAGCGGAATTGGTGGCGGTCAGCACGATTCGGCAGTCCCGCAGGGCCGCGAGGTCCTCGCTCACCGACGGCGCCGCGGCTCCGGTCGCCGCCGCCAGCTGATCGGCGACCCGGCGCAGGCGACGGCCCGAACCGGGCCTGCCGACCAGCGTGATCGAATCCGTCAGCGGTGCGAGCAGCTCGGCCATCACAGCGCCGATATTGCCCAGCGCGCCGAGGATTCCGACCCGGCGCGACCCCGGCGCCAACCGGGCGAGTTCGGTACGGATCACCTCGTAGGCGCAGGCCGCGGTCAGCGAATTGCCGGAAGTCACCGTGATCTCGTCCTCCACCACGTCACGGGAGGCGTCGGTGACGATCGAGGTGTAGCCGCCGAGGCCGATCACCGTCGCGCCCAGCGCGACTGCCTGCTCGACCCCCTCGAGCACCAGATCGCGCAGCCACGCCCGGTGTCCGGCGCGCTGGCTCTCGATGATCTGCTCGGCCGAGACCGGGATCGCGATGATGCACACCTCGACGGTCTCGCCGGTCGGCGAGGTGACCAGCTGCCTGGTCGTCTCGAAAGGGTCCGCGACCCCGCGCAAACGCTCGAACAGCGCCGCGAACTGCTCGTCGGACCAGCAGGCGAGTTCCGGGGCGAAGCGGCGCAGGTCGGCGGCTTCGGGCAGGTTCGCGAGGAACGCCACCCGGCGCGGCGCCTTCCACTCCCTGGCGGGCGCGACCGGCCGGCGCCGCGACAGCTTCACCCGTTCCGGCACCGTCGGATTCGTGATCGGCGGCACGGCCAGGTGGGCGAGCAGTGTGGCCAGGTCGCCGCGGGACAGCAGCGCGGCCACCTCGTCCAGTGCTGTCTCGATCCGCGCCATCTCGGTGTCGGAGAGGAACGCGGAGGGCTGGATCCGCAGGGTGGTCGGCGCGGACAGGGTCGGCAGTACCCGGATGCCGTGTGTGTGCAGCAGGTACCCCGCCACCACGTAGCCGAACATGTCGGGATCGCAGATCTCGCGTAGCAGCGCGGATTTCACTGCGGGAGCCACCAATTCGACGCCCTGGAGCAGACCGCGTCCGCGTACGCCCGCCAACGCCCTCGGCCAGCGGACCGCGACCGCGTCGAGACGAGCGCGCAGCCGCGCGCCGGTGTCGGAGATCCTGATCTGGTTCTCGCGCAACAGATCCAGCGCCGCCTCGGCGATCGCGCAGGACAGGTCGTCGTCGGCGAAGGTGGAGGTGTGGTAGCGGCCGAAGTCCGAGACCGAGTGAGCCCGGTCGACGAGCATCGCCGAGATCTTCACCAGGCCGCCGCCGAGCGACTTGGACAGCAGGTAGTAGTCGGCGACGACGCCCGATGCCGCCGACGCGAGGAACGACCCGGTGCGGCCCATGCCGCACTGGATCTCGTCGAAGACCAGAGCCGCCGAGTGCCGGTCGGCGAGAACCCTCAGCGCGCACAGGGTTTCGGCCGGTACCTCGCGTACACCGCCCTCGCCCTGGATGGGCTCGGCGAACACGGCGGCCACCGGCGAGACGTGCGTGGGAGTCGCCACCGGCCGTCCCGATCCGTCGACGGTGATCCGCGCAATCGCGTGCCGTTCCGTGGCGAAGGCGGTGCTCACGACTTCCGGATCCCAGTCCGCGAGCCGGAGCCGCTCCGGGCCCGGCACCACGAGATCGTCCGGTGTATCGGCCTGATCGGTGAGTGTGAACGCGCCCGCGGACTTGCCGTGGAAGGCGTTCGACAGGCAGACGTACACCGGCCCGCGCGACGCGACGCGTTCGACGACTCGCAGCGATTCCTCGACGATCTCGGACGCGCTCCTGTCGTCGTCGGCGGCACCGGAGGCGTGGAGCGGACGCACATCGTGCAGTCCGTCGCGGCGCAGCCGTCGCAGCGTGCGCTCGAGGTCGGTACGCAGGTCGGCGAGGTGGCGCGCATGGGCGACGGCGGCGTGCCGCAGCGCGGCCTCCACAGCGTCGGCGCCGGTGGAGCCGAAGGTCACGACGTATTCGCGACCGGTCGCCGTGCCGACGAGCTCCGACAGCCTGCGTGCCAGCCCGGCCGCCCCCGGGCGAATGCTGCCCTGGGAGACGAACGGGAGCTGCGCGTTCAGCCGCGCCGTGGCCACCCGGACCAGGGTGGGGTGGTTGTGGCCGAACAGCGCGACGCCGAACCCGCCGACCAGGTCGAGCACTCGCGTGCCGTCCGCCCGGATCAGGTGGTCGCCGTCCGCGCCGGTATAGACGACATCGAGGTGGCAGGCGCGCAGCAGGCGGGCCAGGCCGGGCCGGTTGTGCTGGACGAAGTCGTCGAACAGAGCCGGCGTGGTGTCGGTCGGGTCGGCGCCCCCGGCAGCGCCGTATCGCACTCCAGATGTCACGCGGCTACGCCCCGACCTCGCTGCGTCGGTCCAGTTCGGTCCGGACGAACTCGATGACGTCGTGTGCGGTGAGCAGCGTCGCGGCATCGTCGTCCGATATTTCCACCGCGAACACGCGCTCCAGTTCGATGATTATCTCCGCCGAACGAATGGAGTCCAATCCATAATCCAGCAATGGTTTGTCCACATCGATATCGGAAATTCGGAGTCCATTTCTGAAAAGTGCGCAGACCGCGTGTGTCACGTCCTCGGCAGTTCTCATTTCGATTCCCCGTGCCACATCCATCCTCGTCTACACAACCCGCGAACCATCGCCCCGTCGGCGTCCGCGGGGGATGGTGTCGATTCGATTCCGCTTGTCGCACACGGCATCACCGTGTACTCGGGCGCGCGGCGTCATTGCCGTCGGCAGCAGCGACGGAGGGTGCGCGTCCCCGTCCCGGGCGATCGGGACCGCACCCTCCGCAGCGTTGTGCTCTATTCCAACTTGTACACCGAGGCGGTGGGCCCTGCAATAGGAGTCGGGCGTGACGGAGTGGGTATCAGGGAATGGCTATCTTGTGGTTATCGATGCTTCGCAATATCGGTGAAACAACAAGGTTCCTTGAATGAAACGCTGCGAAAGCGGGGCTTCTCTCGCGAATCCTCGGCGCGGCCGATTCGACGCTCGGGCCGGTGACCCGTGTGCTGCTGTGTCGCCGGGTGTGCGCTGCTCATGTGCCGTTCGGCCGTGCGTGTACGGCAATCCGAAAACCAACTCACCGGTACCAATTGGTGAAGTCGCCGGGAATGCGACGCGAGACCGTACCCGGTGACAGGCGAAGGACTTTCGCTCGGGACCGGAGCCTGCGGCGCCCTCGCGTGAGGGCGGCAACCTTCCTCCGATGCGACCATGCCGATCCGGTACAGACGACAGCCCGCCCCCGGTGGGACCGGCGGGCGGGCTGTAGTCGTGCGTGGATCCGGAAGGATCAGTAGGCGATCATGAGGATCTGATCGCGGGTGTACTCGTGGCCGGGGTGGTTGGCGGCGAGGTGCGCGTTGACCTTCTCGACCAGGTCGTCTTCGTCGGTTCCGGTGATCTG
>NZ_BAGA01000160.1 GCF_000308595.1 Nocardia higoensis NBRC 100133
CGCGGCGACGCCGGCGGGCAGGGACGCGGCCGCGAGGGCGGCGCCCGGCGCGATGACCGCGGCCGGCCGCAGGTAGTCGAGCAGCGCTCGCACCCGGTTCCGGAAGACCTCGGCGGATCCGAAACCGCCGGGCGGGGCGGCGGCGGTCGGTACGGCGCCGAGCACGAGCGCGCCGAAGAAGGCGGTCAGGAAATCCGGCGAGGTCGGCAGTGCCAGCAGCACCCGATCGCCCGGCGCGACCCCGGCCTCGGCGAGAACGGTCGCCGCGCGGCAGGCGGCGGGCGCGAGATCGTCGTGACGCCAACGGATATCGGCATCGGCGGGATCAGCGCCCCGATCGGGGACGAAGATCGTGGACGCCGCGTCGGACCCGCGGTCGGCGTGGGCGAACAGCGCGTGCACGATGCTCGGGTAGGGGACGGATAGGGCAGGGGTCACATTTCCTCCCGCAGGTAGGCGACGATGTCGGCGACCGTGTTCAGCCCCGCCGCGGCGTCTTCGGGGATGTCGATCCCGAACGCGCGCTCGAGCTGGATGGTCAATTCGATGGCGGTCGGGGAGTCCAGGCCGTAGTCGACCATGCGGGTGGCCGGGTCGATCTCGTCGGCGGCCACCCACAGCACCTCGCCGACGATGGCGCGCACCCGCGACTCGATCTCGGCGGCGGAGCGGATGTCGGGGGTCATCCGAACAACTTCCCTTCCCTGATGCAGGCGCGCACCGACTCTTCGAGGTCGACGCCGTCACCGGTGTCGATGCGGTGGAAGCCCACCTCGGGGAAGGCGACCGCGAGGGTGTCGCGCACCCGCAGGTAGCCCTCGCGCAGCGCGCCGAGGCGTTCCGATGTCTCGTGCGCCTCCTTCGGGCCGGTGCCCGAGCGCGCGGTGCAGCGAGCCGCGGCCTGCTCGGGCGGGGTGTCCAGCCACAGCACCGCGTCCGGCAGCGTCGTGCGGAACCGGGCGGCGAATCCGTCGATCGACGCGCTCACCTCGCGCCCGACCAGATCGGCGATCTCCGACAGCAGCCGCCAGATGTCGGGATCGCTGCCGAGCCTGGCGGCCTGGGCGCGCTGCCAGGCCAGGATGGTGTCGAAGGTGCCCGGCTCGTGCCGTTCGAGCACCTCGGCGATCTCGTGTTCGCGGTCGTGGCCGTTCCACTCGGGTCCGGCCAGTGCGACGTAGAGCGGGCCGTAGACGAGCAACTCGATCAGCGGATGCCGCTCGAACACCAGCACGTCCGGCGACCAGGTGTCGAGGAAATGGCGCTCCACCGGACCGAACAGCGTCATCTGCAGGTACATCGCCGTGGCCTTCATCTCCACACTGGAGATCTCGTCGCAGCCGACGCTGAAAGCCTTGAGCTGCCTGGACAGCTCCGTGAGCGGAACATCCCGGGTGTTGTGGAAGTCCGGGCAGGTCATCGAGGCGAACGCGGCGGGATCGGCGGCGGGCGCCAGCTCGCGCAGGCGCGCCATGATCGAGGACTTGCCCGCGCCGTCGATGCCGACCACGGCGATCCGGCGGGTCATCGGTCGTCCTCGCGCAGCTGGGCCAGCACGGCCTCGGTGAGTTCGGCGGGAGCCGCGGTGCCGTCGAGGCGCACCCAGCCCAGTTCCCGGGAGAGCGCGTCCAGCGCCTCGTGGCTGCGCTGCTGGAAGTCCAGGAAAGCCCGTTCGTCGCCGTAGCCGCTCTCGTAGTCGCTGCGCATCTGTTTGCGCCCCAGCGCGTCCGCCGGGGTGACCGCGAGGTAGAAGGTGCGATCCGGCTCCGGGAATCCGGCCGTCAACCGACGCAGCACCGCCGGGTCGCCGCCGTGCGCGACCTCGGTGGCGTAGTACTTGTACCAATACGCGTTGGCCAGCACGATGTCCGCGCCGCGTGCGGCCGCGAGATCCAGCGACAGCTGCATGGCGTGGAACAGGAAGTGCGCCCGGCTCAGCGGCGAGAGCATCTCGAGATAGCCGTAGATCTCGGAAGGCCTGCGCCACGGCAGCTTCGAGGACACCTTCGGATCGAGGAAGGCATCCCAGATCGTCACCGCGGCCACGGTCTGGCCTTGCGCCTCGAATT
>NZ_BAGA01000159.1 GCF_000308595.1 Nocardia higoensis NBRC 100133
CCCCCTAATGGGATGTAGTGAGTCCGCCGATACGGCAGACTCACTGCCGGTAGCGGCGGGCGGGTGAGCACTGTTTGCCCCCGGGACATCGAGTCCTGAAAAAAGATCGTGCCCCCGCCGGTCGACCGGGAGGATGGATCGCTGATGGGATGTCGTGCCCGCCGACACGGGCGTGAGCACTGATTCATTAGGGCGCCGAGAGTTCTCCCGAACGCTGCCGTTGTCACTGATACCGGTTGAGGGACGGGAGAATCGGTGGTTCTGTTCATCGGAGACGACTGGGCCGAGGATCATCACGACGTCGAGTTGATGGACTCGGCCGGACGCAGGCTGGCCAGAGCCCGGCTGCCCGAGGGCGTGATCGGGATCGGGAGGTTTCACGCGCTGGTGGCCGAGCACCTCGGCGATGATGATGGCCCTGGTGAGGTGACGGTCGGAATCGAAACCGACCGTGGCCCGTGGGTCGCGGCGCTGATCGCTGCCGGTTACGTGGTGTATGCGGTCAACCCGTTGCAGGCGGCCCGGTATCGGGACCGGCATGCGGTCTCAGGTGCCAAGAGCGATCCTGCGGATGCGCATGTGCTGGCTGACATGGTGCGCACCGACTCGCATCAGTTGCGGCCGGTCGCCCCCGACAGCGAGGCCGCTGAGGCGCTGAAAGTGGTTGCGCGAGCGCATAAGACGTTGATCTGGGATCGTACTCGGCAGGTCCAGAGACTGCGGCACGCGCTGCGCGAATACTTCCCCGCGGCACTGGAGGCGTTCGACGACCTCACCGCAGCTGACACGCTCGAACTGCTCGGCAAGGCACCCGAGCCCGTCGCGGCGGCCAGGTTGTCACTCAAGCAGATCCGCGCCGCTCTCAGCCGTGCCCGCCGCCGAGACGTCGACGCGAAAGCAGCCCGCATCCGGGACGTGCTGCGCGGTGAACACCTGCGTCGCGACGCCGTGATCGACACCGCCTACGCAGCCACCACGCGGGCCTCGATCAGCGTGCTGATCACGCTCTGCAAACAGATCGCTGAACTGCAGGGGCAGGTGGAGGCGCATTTCGGCAAGCACCCGGACGCTGAGATCGTGCTGTCCCAACCCGGGATGGGCGTGATTCTGGGTGCCCGGGTGCTGGCCGAGTTCGGAGACGCCCACGACCGCTACACCTCGGCGAAGGCCCGCAAGAACTACGCCGGCACCAGCCCGATCACCCGGGCCTCCGGCAAAAAGAAGATCGTCGCCGCCCGGTTCGTGCACAACGATCGACTCATCGACGCCCTCCTGCGTCAAGCCTTCAGCGCCCTGACCGTCTCAGCCGGCGCCCGCGCCTACTACGACCATCACCGCGCTCGAGGACTCGATCACCACCCCGCACTACGCCAGCTCGCCAACCGCCTCGTCGGCATCCTCCACGGCTGCCTGAAAACCAAAACAACCTACGACGAGACCACCGCCTGGTCCCCGCACGTCACCGACACCGCCGCCGCTTGACACTCAAGCACCTGGGATGTCTTTTTT
>NZ_BAGA01000158.1 GCF_000308595.1 Nocardia higoensis NBRC 100133
GCTGGTCACCCGGATCGGGCCCGCGCGCACCCTCTGGCTCGGCCTGTCCATCGGGGTGGGAGCGTCGCTGGTGCTGGCCGCGGCGGCGCTCGCCGATCTGCCGCTGCCCGCCCTGCTCGTCCCGCTGTTCTTCGCGGTGTCCTCGATCGCCCTGATCATGCCCAATGCGACCGCCCTCGGGCTGGAATCCCACGGCGCCCGAGCGGGCGCCGCCGCCGGTGTGATGGGGCTGGTCCAGTTCGGTGTCGGTGGTTCACTCGGCCCGGCCATCTCGACCCTGGGCGCCAGCATGGTGACCATGAGCCTCACCATGCTCGCCAGCTGCGCCCTCGGTCTGCTGGTCCTATTGGTGACCACCCGCGGGACCCGCGGACGCCGCGAGCACGACGCGGTGGTCGAGCCCGCGGGGACGACCGACACCCGGTAAGCACGTCGATCCACCGTTTCCGCGAGGCCCGGCTGATCCGACGACTGCTCGGCAACTCCTCGGCAATCCAGGTTGCGTCACCGGGTTCCGTCACCGGCCTCCGGCATTCGGTGTTCCACCGGCTGGAAGGCGGTGGTGGGTCACCGGAGATCGCAATGGTTACCGTGTGGCACACCACTGCCGCGTGTTCCGGGGAACGGGCGATCTTTTGCGGCCCCTCGGAGCTCGGATTCGGGAGACGGAATGAGTACGCGATCATCGGGTTCCGGCGCATCGGCGCGCGATGTCGGACGTTCGGTGATCCTGGTCCTGGGCGCCCTCGCGGCGTTCGGACCGCTGTCGACCGACCTCTACCTGCCCGCCCTCCCCGATCTGTCCGCTGAGCTCGGTGTCTCGTCGGTGACCGGTCAGCTCACCATGACCGCCTGCATGATCGGCCTGGCACTCGGCCAGCTGACGGTCGGCCCGTTGAGCGATCGCTTCGGCCGCCGCACCCCGCTGCTGATCGGCGTCGCCGTCTACGCCCTCGCCTCGCTGCTGTGCGCGCTGACTTCGGGGGCCGGGACGCTCATCGCCCTGCGACTGGTCCAGGGCATCGCCGGCGGGGCCGGGGTCGTGATCGCTCGTGCCATCGTGCGCGACTTGTTCGACACCGAGGCCGCGGCGCGGGTCTTCTCCCTGCTCGTCATGGTGACCGGCGTCGCCCCCGTGCTCGCCCCGCTCCTCGGCGGTCAGTTGATGCATGTGACCTCCTGGCGGGGCCTGTTCGTCGCGCTCTCACTCATCGGCTGCGCGCTGCTGATCGCGGCCACACTCGTCATCGAGGAGACCCACCCGAATCCGACCGGAGGCGGTCCGCGCGCCGTCGCGGCGAACTTCGCGATCGTTGGTCGCGACCCACGCTTCGTCGGTTT
>NZ_BAGA01000157.1 GCF_000308595.1 Nocardia higoensis NBRC 100133
TTGAGCCTTTTTCATCCTGCGCGTGAGAGGCGTTGTGGCGCTGCAGGTTCAACGGATGCCCGGGTAGCGGGATAGGCGAAGCCCCTGGTAGATCGGTTGTTACCACACACCCGACGCACCAAGGGGCTTCACGTGCTTTTCTACCGTTCCGCGCTGCCGTTGTCACGTCAGACCCTGGACTACCTGTCGGGAGTGATCCGTCGGCACCGTCGCGCGGTCGCCTCGCGGTGGCGGCACCTCAATCCTGGTCGTCAAGCCCTGCTCACCCTCGTTCACCTGCGCAAAGCCGAATCATTCGCCCTCCTCGGGGCCGGTTTCGAGGTATCGACGAGCACGGCCTGGCGCTACGTGCAAGAAGCCGTGCGGCTCCTCGCCGATCGTGCACCGTCACTGCGAACGGCATTGCGCCGCGCCAAGGCCGAAGATCACGCCTACCTGATCATCGATGGCACGTTGATTCCGATCGACCGGGTCGCGGCCGATCGGCCGTTCTACTCCGGCAAGCACCGCCGCCACGGCATGAACGTGCAGGTCATAGCCACTCCCGATGGCGGGATCGTGTGGGTGTCCTCAGCGTTGCCGGGCAGTGTGCACGACAGCAGAGCGGCGTGGATCTGGCGGGTGCTGCACGAACTCGAGCAGCAGGGATGGATTGTGCTGGGCGACAAGGGATATCAGGGCGCTCGAGGTGTGCTTACTCCG
>NZ_BAGA01000156.1 GCF_000308595.1 Nocardia higoensis NBRC 100133
CTCGATGCCGTTGATCGCGCGCCCGACCAGCTCGGTGAACCATTCGCCGGCGAAATCGGGCATCGGCTCGGTGTCCGTGCCGGGGACGGCACGGGTGCGGGCGTTCAGCCGGCCGATCTCCTGGTTGGCCTCGACGTAGGAGCGCATCCGCGCCTCGTAGCGGGCGAAACCGGTGGCGGGCTCCCAGCCGGCGGCGGCCAGTTCACCGGCCAGCACGTAGGCGCCGACCAAAGCCAGCCCGGTGCCCTGTCCGGACATCGGCGACGAGCTGAACGCCGCGTCCCCGAGCAGCCCGACCCGTCCGTTCGACCAGCGGTCCATCACCACCTGGGCGACCTGGTCGAGGTAGAAGTCCGGGGCGTCGTCCAGGTGCGCGAGGATGTCCGGGGTCGACCAGCCCAGGCCGGCCATCCGCTCGCGCAGCAGGCGCTTCTGGGCCGCGACGTCGCGGTAGTCGACGTCGAAGTCGGCCGAGGGGAAGTAGAACATGGCCATGGCCCGGGTGG
>NZ_BAGA01000155.1 GCF_000308595.1 Nocardia higoensis NBRC 100133
TACAAGGGCCGTGGTAAACCGGCCTCACAGAAGAACGCCAACCGTGCACACGCACGGCTACGAGCCCGCGGTGAGCGAGCGTTCGCGCAGTTGAAGACGTGGAAGATCCTGCAGAAACTGCGGTGCTGCCCGTTCAAGACCGGGCTGCTGGTCCGGGCGGTCCACGTTCTCCATGATCGAGAGCTTCAAGCCGCTGCCTGAAGATGAAAAAGGC
>NZ_BAGA01000154.1 GCF_000308595.1 Nocardia higoensis NBRC 100133
CACCCTGGTGGTCGGCTTCGCCTCCGGCCTGCTGTTCACCTACATCACCATGAGTTCGTATGTCCTCCAGAACGACTACGGCCTCAGCTCGCAGGCGTTCTCGCTGGTCTTCGCCGTCAACGCCTGCGGCATGGTCGCCACCGCGGGCCTGAGTTCGGC
>NZ_BAGA01000153.1 GCF_000308595.1 Nocardia higoensis NBRC 100133
GTCCGCTGATCCTGCCCGCCCTGGTGCCCAACCTGTGCACCCGGCTCACTCTGATCACGCTGCTGCTGCGCGGCCTGTCAGCCTCATCGGCCCGATCACGCTGCTGCTGCGCCGCCTGCTCAGCCTCATCGGCCCGATCACGCTGCTGCTGCGCC
>NZ_BAGA01000152.1 GCF_000308595.1 Nocardia higoensis NBRC 100133
CCCACAACCACCAGCCACGAGCCGGCAGTCATCCGCAGGAGAGGTTGTCAGCGTTCCACCCATGAGCTTCCGCAGTCCCACAGTCGGGGACATGAACGGTCTCTGCCACAACCACATTCACCTGTGTGAAGCGT
>NZ_BAGA01000151.1 GCF_000308595.1 Nocardia higoensis NBRC 100133
CGGGCGCGGCCCGGCTATGGCCATGTCGTCCGGGTGCGGCTCGGCTGTGGGCGAGGCCGTTCGAGTTGGCGTGGGCTGTTCGGGTGCGGCCCGGCTGCGGCGTGGGCTG
>NZ_BAGA01000150.1 GCF_000308595.1 Nocardia higoensis NBRC 100133
TGATCGTAGCCGGCGCCGCCCCTCGTGCCCACTTGCCGTCCTCGGCACGTGCAATAGCCACCGCTTACCTCCTGATAGTCCATCGGCGCTGCGGCCCGCCCACT
>NZ_BAGA01000149.1 GCF_000308595.1 Nocardia higoensis NBRC 100133
GTAATCGTGGCGCGTCATTAACAGTGAAGAGCCGAACGGCGATGATCACAACGCGACCTCACCGAGGCCGCACCCGGACAACAGCGACAGTGTCCGTGCCGGCCGGTGATCGTGTCGAAGGCGACGGGACACAGATGTCGAGTGGGAAAGACGGAGGTGCGATGGCGACCCGGTCTGTACCGCAGCCTCCCTTCTCAGCGGAGCTGCTCGCCGACCTGCACGCCGACAACATCGACCCCGACCTCGCCGCGCGGTTGTGGCCGGTGGTCCGTGCCGACGCGGACGCCGCGAGATACCTGCGCGACCTCGACGACGTCACGGCGCGGGTGCGCGGCCTGGGCGCCGAGGACCGGATCGTGCATCCGATGCCCGCCGATGTCGCCGACCGGCTGACCGCCTTCCTGGACGACCTCGACGCCGGCGGCGATCTCGACGGTCACCGGCCCCTCGACGATCACCGGCCCCTCGACGGCCACCGCCCCATCGAAACTCACGGCCACGGCGACGGACCGGGCGAGGAGCCCACCGAACGGCTCGACGGCGCACGTTCGGCATACCCCCTCGGGAACGGCGCGGCCACCTCGGTGGCCGGTCTGCGGACGGCTCCGCCCGACGGACCGACCGAGCGGCTCACCGCCCCGACCCCGCTCCGCCCACGCGGGCGTCCCGCCGTGCGCTGGATCGCGGCGGCGGCCGCCGCGCTCGCCGTCCTGGCAGGCGCCGGCGTGGGGATCGGCCTGCGCAGCTCCGACAACGGCGACGGTGCACCCCCGATCGCCCAGCCCACACCTACCGCCCAGCCGACCGCACCCGGCGACGCACTCGATGCGACCGCTGCGCTGGCCGCGCTCGGCCGTTACGAGGTCGACGGGCCGCTGGGGGATACGGCCGCGCTGGAGAGCTGCGTCCGGGCCGCCGGTCTGGACCGTCCCGTATTGGGCTCGATGAACCTCACCTACCGGGGTTCGGAAGCGGTGTTGATCCTGCTGGCCGGGCCACGAGCGCCGAAGATCACCGCGCTGGTGGTGGGCCCCGGCTGCGGCGCCGACGACCCCCAGGTGCTCGACATCACCGATATCGGCTGAGCTGCACCGGCGTCGGCCGGACCCGGCGTGACCGGCGCAACGGAGCGGCCGGGCCGGGAACAACAGCGTTTAGGCTGTTGTTGACCATCACGTTCCCCCGCCAGATCTTTCGGAAGGGTGTCATGAGCACGCCAGTTCACGACCTGATCATCGTCGGCTCCGGCCCCGCCGGCTACACCGCCGCCGTCTACGCGGCCCGTGCCGATCTGCAGCCGTTGCTGTTCGAGGGCACCCAATTCGGCGGCGCGCTGATGACCACCACCGAGGTCGAGAACTTCCCCGGCTTCCGCGAGGGCATCATGGGTCCCGATCTCATGGAGGAGATGCGCGAGCAGGCCAAGCGATTCGGCGCCGACATCCGCACCGAGGACGTCGACGCTCTCGATCTCACCGGACCGGTGAAGAAGGTCACCGTCGGCGAGGTGACCTACCTGGCCAAGGCCGTCATCCTGGCAATGGGTTCGGCCGCCCGCTACCTGGGCGTTCCCGGCGAGGAGCGGCTGCTCGGCCGCGGCGTGAGCGCCTGTGCCACCTGTGACGGCTTCTTCTTCCGCGGCCAGGACATCGTCGTGGTCGGCGGCGGCGACTCCGCGATGGAGGAGGCCATCTTCCTCACCAAGTTCGCTTCCAAGGTCACCGTCGTGCACCGCCGCGAAGAGTTCCGCGCCTCGCGCATCATGCTCGACCGCGCCAAGGCGAACGAGAAGATCGAGTTCGTGCTGAACGCCGAGATCGCCGAGGTCAAGGGCGATACCGCGGTGACCTCGCTGGTCCTGCGCGACACCCGCACCGGGGAGACCTCCGAACTGGCCGCGACCGGCCTGTTCGTCGCGATCGGCCACGATCCGCGCAGCGAACTCGTCCGCGGCCAGGTCGAACTCGACGACGAGGGCTACGTGCTGGTCCAGCACCCCACCACCGCCACCGCGATCCCGGGCGTCTTCGCCGCGGGCGATCTGGTCGACCACACCTACCGCCAGGCCATCACCGCCGCGGGCACCGGCTGCCGCGCCGCGATCGACGCCGAGCGCTGGCTGGCCGATCAGGGCGTCACCGGTACGTCCGACGACACCGCCGGTGAGCCGGTCGCGGTGCACGCCAACTGATCTCGTTCGCCGAAGAAAGACACGAGGAGTTTCCATGGCCGAGAACGGCAAGACGGTCACCGTCACCGACGCGACTTTCGCCGACAAGGTGCTGCTGAGTGAGAAGCCGGTGCTGGTCGACTTCTGGGCCACCTGGTGCGGTCCGTGCAAGATGGTCGCCCCCGTACTCGAGGAGATCGCGGGCGCACACGCGGACAAGCTGACCATTGCCAAGCTCGACGTAGACGCCAACCCGGGTACCGCACGGGATTATCAGGTCCTTTCGCTGCCCACTATGATGCTGTTCCGCGGCGGTAAGCCGGTCAAGCAGATCGTCGGAGCCAAGGGCAAGGCCGCCCTGCTGCGCGAACTGGGCGACGTTCTCTGACGTCGTGAACCGGTGGCATTCGACGCGGGCACTGCCGACGCGCCGTAGGATGCCTGCACCCGGGTAATTGCCGAATTCGGAGCCAGGTCTGCGACAATCGAGGCGTGTTCCGCATCGTGTGGGTGGTGTGCGCCATCACACGGGTGGGTATCCCGGTGGGACGGAAGGAAAGGGCTCTTACGCATGCACCGACTTCGTCACGGGGATACCGGACCCGCCGTAGCTGAGGTCCGGAACACCCTGGCAAGTCTCGGCTTCCTGCACGCGCACTCCGGGGGCTCGCCGACATCGGGAGTCGCACCGGCTTCCGAGGCGCCGGAGTACTGGAAGGACACCGCGGCCTCCTTCGACCACCACCTCGACTCCGCGGTCCGCGCGTTCCAGCAGCATCGCGGACTGCTGGTCGACGGCGTGGTCGGCCCGGCGACCTACCGGGCGCTCAAGGAGGCCTCCTATCGTCTGGGCGCGCGGACGCTGATCTATCAACTGTCCGCGCCGCTCTACGGCGACGACGTGGCCACTCTGCAGCGCAGGCTGCAGGATCTCGGTTTCTATGTACACCGGGTCGACGGCTATTTCGGCCCGCAGACCCACGACGCGCTCACCGCGTTCCAGCGTGAGATCGGCCTGTCGGCCGACGGCATCTGCGGTCCGGACACATTGCGCTCGCTGGACCTGCTCGGTGCCCGGGTCACCGGCGGCAATCCGCATCGCATCGCCGAGGAAGAGGTCGTGCACCGCGCCGGACCGCAGCTGACCGGCAAGCGCATCGTCATCGATCCCGGCCTCGGCGGTCCCGACAAAGGTGTTGCCGTGCCATCGGAATTCGGCGATGTCTACGAGTCGGAGATTCTCTGGGATCTGGCCAGCAGGCTGGAAGGCCGGATGGCCGCCACCGGCATGGAGACCTTCTTGTCCCGGCCGTGGGGTGCCAATCCCACCGATGCCGAGCGGGCCGAGACGTCGAACGCTTTCGACGCCGATCTGATGATCTCGCTGCGCTGCGCGACGAATATGAGCCCGTCGGCCAACGGCGTGGCCAGTTTCCATTTCGGTAATTCGCACGGCTCGGTGTCGATGATCGGGCAGGTGCTCGCCGGTTTCATCCAGCGGGAGGTGGTCGCGCGAACCTCGCTGCAGGACTGCCGGACCCACTCGCGCACCTGGGATCTGCTGCGGCTGACGAAGATGCCGACCGTGCAGGTCGACATCGGTTACCTGACCAACGAATACGACGCATCCGTGCTCACCAACCCGCGGATGCGCGATGTGATCGCCGAGGCCATCCTGATCTCGGTCAAGCGGCTGTACCTGCTCGGCCAGGACGACCAGCCCACCGGCACCTACACCTTCGCGGAGTTGCTGGCCGAGGAGCTCGCGGCCGCAGACCGCACCTGAGCCTTCGCATCGACGAAGAAGTCCCCGCCGAATCGTTCTCGAGCGGGGACTTTTCGTTTGTGCGCACTGCCGTCAGTGGGCACCCGCACGGGTCGGTACGGCCATCGAGGCAGCAGCCAGCAACTGGTCGAGTGCGCGCTCGACGTCTTCCTTCCAACCGTGGTCGGAATCGAGCTCCAGCCGCAGCCGCGGGAAGCGGTGGTGTGCGGCGACGACCTCGAACCCGAAACCCTCCAGCAGGTCCGCGTCGATCATGCACGTCTCCGGGGAACACCCGGCGGGGGAGGAGGGCTTCTCCCGGATCGGCGTGCCGATCCGCTCCATCAACCGCATCGAACCCGCCAGCCGGTCCGAGAGCGGTTCGGAGGTCGGAGACGATCGCAGCCCGAAAGCCTCCAGCGCGCGCACGCCGCGGCGCACCAGATCGGCCACCACGGCCTGCAGCAGGCGATGGGCGACGTCGTCATCGCCATAGCCGGGTTCGGTGTACAGCGTGGTCAGCAGGATGGCGTCCGGGCTCACCGGCGAGGTGGGGAAAAGGCCGGCGCGCGGCACGGTGGTCGGCGGTGAATACAGCGCGCACCCCGCGGGCTTGCCCGCGAGATCCGCGACCTGGCCGCAGGAGCCCCACTCCAGCATGACGGTCGAGAGCCAGGCTTCCTTCTCGAAGACCGGATCGCTGAAGCTGTGGGAGTCCGCGGCGACGGCGGGATCGATCTCCCAGAACACACATCGCCTGGCGTGTGTGGGAAGTTTGTCCAACCCGTCGAGGGTCAGTGCTGTGACGCTGGTCGACACCGCTCTGTTCAGCCTCCAGCTGTCGGATTCATCCACGCTCACGCCGCATCACAGATCATCTTAGAACCTGCCTCATTCCACGTCTCTGTGCTGTTGTCGGTCAAGATTCGGCCCCGCCCCCAGCGCCGTCACAGTGACGTTTCGGCGCTGGGGGCGGAGTCATCGGCTTTTCGGGCCTGATTTCGTCACTCCGGTCACAGCTGGAGTTCCTGCTGTTGCTGCATGAGCGACACGATCCGTTCGAGATCCTCCACCGAGCCGAACTCGACCACGATCTTGCCCTTGCGCTTGCCGAGGCTGACCGTGACACGGGTGTCGAAAGAATTCGACAGCCGCTCGGCGACGTCCTGCAGACCGGGCATGTGGATCGGCTTGCGCTTGGGGGCCGGGGGAGCGGGCGCGGCATCGGGATCGCGATTGGCCAGCGTGACCGCTTCCTCGGTGGCACGCACCGACATGCCCTCGGCGACGATCCGAGCCGCCATCGCCTCCTGCGCGTCGGAGCCGCCTTCCAATCCGAGCAACGCTCGCGCATGGCCGGCCGACAGCACACCGGCCGCCACGCGCCGCTGCACCGGGATCGGCAGCTTCAGCAGCCGGATCATATTGGTGACCACCGGACGCGACCGGCCGATGCGGGTCGCCAGTTCCTCGTGGGTGACACCGAACTCTTCGAGCAGCTGCTGGTATGCCGCCGCCTCTTCGAGCGGGTTGAGTTGCACACGATGGATGTTCTCCAGCAGCGCGTCGCGCAACATCGAATCGTCGGCGGTCTCCCGGACGATCGAGGGGATGGTCTCCAGCCCGGCTTCCTGGCACGCGCGCCACCGTCGCTCACCCATGACGAGCTGGAAGCGGTCGACGCCCGGCTCCACCCGGCGGACCACGATCGGCTGCATCAGACCGAATTCACGAATGGAATGGACCAATTCGGCCAGCGCCTCGTCTTCGAAAACCTGGCGTGGCTGCTTGGGATTCGGTTCGATCTGCTCCGGCGGAATCTCGCGGTAGACCGCACCGCCGGATAGCACGAGATCTCCGTCGGCATTTCTGTCGACGTTCTCCGGCAACGGCGACGCCGCCTGCACGTCGGCGGGATCGAGACCGATGATGACGTTGGCCGCCGCCACGCCCAGGCCGTTCGGAGTGGCGCCCAGTCCTTTGGCGGCGCCGCCCTTGGTGACGGCGCCGTTGGAGGCCGGCCGGGCGGGGGCGGGCCGGGCCGGAGCAGTCCCGTTCGGGATTGTCCCGGTCCCGGCGGGAATGGTTCCGAGCCCGCCGGGGACCGTCTCCGGACCCGTCGGAATCAACGCGGCCAGACCGCGCCCGAGTCCACCCTTCTTCGCCTGACTCATCGGCTCACCGATCCCTTCGCTAGTCCGCCATCACACCGTGTCGTACCGATGCGGATCACTCCGCGCCGCTCGCCAGCTGACGTGCCATCGCCCGCTGCGCGATCTCACGTCCGGCATCGAGATAACTCATCGCGCCCCGGGAGCCTGGATCATAATCGAGCACGGTCATTCCGTAGCCCGGCGCCTCGGAGACTTTGACGCTGCGCGGGATCACCGAGCGCAGCACCACATCACCGAAGTGACCACGCACCTCTTCGGCGACCTGGTCGGCCAGCTTGGTGCGCCCGTCGTACATCGTGAGGATCACCGTGGAGACATGCAGCTGCGGATTCAGATGTGCTTGTACGAGACTGATATTGCGGATCAGCTGCCCCACTCCCTCCAGCGCGTAGTACTCGCACTGGATCGGGATGAGGACTTCCTTGGCCGCGACCATCGCATTGACGGTCAGCAGGCCCAGCGACGGCGGGCAGTCGATCATCACGTAGTCGATGTCGTACCCGGCGATATTCGCTTCCTGGATGGCGGCTTTCAGGCGGCCTTCGCGGGCGACCATCGACACCAGTTCGATCTCCGCGCCGGCCAGATCGATCGTGGCCGGAATGCACAAGAGACGCTCGCTGTGCGGGCTCACCTGGATGGCGTCCTGGACACTGACCTCGCCGATGAGGAGTTCATAACTGGAGGGCACGCCGGAGTGATGGGGGATACCCAGCGCGGTGCTCGCATTGCCCTGCGGATCGAGATCGATCACGAGCACCTTCATGCCCTGATGAGCCAACGCCGCCGCGAGATTCACCGCGGTCGTCGTCTTACCCACGCCACCCTTCTGGTTGGCGATGGTGATGATTCGTTGCTCGCGAGGTTTCGGCACGTCCACCTTTCCTGGATGTAACATCCGGCTGGCTCGCTGGGCCTCGGCCGCGATCGGGGTCTCATTGGGGGAGATGTGCCCGAAGGGCGTGCTACCGAATGCGTCCGCATCGACGTTGCTGGAGTCCAGCATCCCCGGCACACGCGACGTTGTTTCCCGTGAAACATTCGCCGGACCGCTCGACATAGACAGCTCCTAACCCGAGAACTACAGACCGCGCGCGACAGACCGGGTGTCGTCGCCGTGCCTCAACTGCTGTGTGTCGGCTCGAATCCGATGCGCGAACCGGGTGATGGCACCCGATCAGCCGGGCGGAAAAACGCCCCGCACACCCGAATCACTCCGTGGCACCTCTGCTCACGCCCGACGCCCCATACTTTGCCAGCACCGGGCGCGTGAGGAAAGTTGAATCGCGGTGCAACGCATCGGACCCGAGAAAGATCGGCGATTCGTTTCACGTGAAACGCGGCGCGTCGGCATTTTCGACGCTCTCGCGTTCGCACGGAGCCCGCACCGCATCTCCGGTGGGTCCGGGGACCGCTCGCTCAGTCCTTGGAGGCCGCGTTCGAAGGCGGCGCGGTGGCTGCGGTCGGTGGCTGCGGTCGGTGGCTGCGGTCGGTGGCTGCGGTCGGTGGCCGCGGTCGGTGGCTGCGGTCGGTGGCCGCGGTCGGTGGCTGCGATCGGTGGCTGCGGTCGGTGGCCGCGGTCGGTGGCTGTGCCCCTGCGCCTCAGACCTATGCGGTGATGGCGATACTGCGCCGCTGCGAGCTGATGGAGACCGGACGGCCAACGGGACCGACCGATCCGCGATATCACCTTTGACGTCCGCGGCTGCGCGCTGCTGTGCCGCTAACTGTCTCTCGACGCCGAGCCGGCGACTCCGCGGCCAGCGGACCGAGCCCGACGCCCGACGCCTGGCGCCGGCTACAGGCGGAGCAGCCCGGGCCGATCCGCGCTCACGCATGCTCGACACGCGGCGACCGCGGGTGCCCGTCGCGCTCGGTTGCGGATTCCAAACCGGTGCAGGCGCTGTGCTCCGAACTGGCGCCCCGATGCCCGACCGCGTCGGCTCAAATCGCCTTCTCCCGGAATGCCCAGGTGCCAACCGACCGGGTACGTGGTAACCGGCCTGCGTCCACAGTCGCCCGCCGCGCCCTAACCGCAATTACCGCTACCTCGTCACCTACTGGCGCCATATGCCCCACGGACATGACAGCCCCGCCATGGACAGCGCCCTCTGCCCCGTGATGGCCGGCGTGATGGCCAGAACCTCCCGCTGCCGTAGCCCGCGGATACCCAATCGCGGCGGCGCGCACCTCGTCGCTGTCCACCGGCAGGCCCGCGGCGTACGCCCGGCCGTAGTCGGCGGCGATGTCGATCGCGTCCCGACCGAATCGCTGCTTCTGCTCTTCACTCAGCGGCCCTCTGCATCTGCTGCGCCCACTGCCGGCTGGAGGCGCGCCCGTTCCGCTCATCTCACGGCCGAGCCGCTGTCGGCATGTTTCACATGAAACATGCCGACGTCTCTGCCGCCGCAACACAGCCGAAAGCAACGCCCCCGCGGTCACCGGACCACGGGGGCGTCACGAGAAGCGCGGGCCGACGGCATCGGCTCAATCACCGCCGCGCGCGGGCTTCCCAGCCCGGCGGCGCACCTTGTCGACAACTGTGTCGCGATGCTTGTCCCCGCCCTCCCTACGTCGGGAGCTCTTCTCACGGTGACGCGACGGACGTTCGCCGCGGGGGAGGAGTTCCGCACTCAGGACGACGGTCGGCGGATCGACGATGCCGACACCACACTCGAGCACCTCGAACTTGCCCGCGCCGAGGCGGGTGAGTTCGTCCCGGTCACGTTCGAGTTCCTCGGCGGCGCTCGCCCCTTTGAGTGCGAGCATCCGGCCGTGGTCGCGCAACAGCGGCAGCGACCAATGGGCGAGCTTGGCAAGCGGCGCGACGGCACGCGAGGTGACCACGTCGGCGCCGCCGGCTTCCTTCGTGACGCCCGAGTGTTCGGCCCGGCCGCGCACGACGGTGATACCGAGACCCGCCTGCTCGATGAACTCGCTGAGGAACACCGTCCGGCGGAGCAGTGGCTCGACCAGAGTGATACGCAGATCCGGACGGGCGATGGCGAGCGGGATGCCGGGCAGACCCGCGCCGCTTCCGACGTCCACGACGCTCACCCCTTCCGGGATGAGTTCGGTGATCACCGCGCAGTTGAGGATGTGCCGTTCCCACAGCCGTGGCACTTCCCTGGGCCCGATCAGGCCGCGCTGCACCCCGTCGGTCGCGAGCGCGTCGTAGTAGCGGCGCGCGATGTCGAGCCGGTCGCCGAAGACCAGTGCGGCCGCGGCGGGCGGCGCGTCCGATTCGGATCGCTCGGCGCTTCCACCGAGATCTGGTTCCACGTGAAACGTCCTTCCGTGCTCGAGTCCGAGGCAGCCGGGGAAAGCACCGCGCCGGGGCGTGCATGAGATGGAGAAGGCCCCCGGTCCGAAGACCAGAGGCCTATCCAATCACCAGCGGTCCCGCTGTGGGAAACCCGCGTCCGTCACCGCGTCAGGCGGGCACCACCACGATGTGCCGGTTGGGCTCGACGCCCTCGCTCTCGCTGCTGACGCCCTCGACGGCAGCGACCGCGTCGTGCACGATCTTGCGCTCGAACGGGGTCATCGGCGCGAGGGCTTCCGGCTCACCGGAGGCGGCCACCCGCTTGGCCGCTTCGGTGCCCAGCGCACTCAGTTCGGAGCGGCGCTTGGCGCGCCAGCCCGCCACATCCAGCATGAGGCGGCTGCGCACACCGGTGACCTGCTGGACGGCCAGCCGGGTGAGTTCCTGCAGCGCGTCGAGCACCTCACCGTTACGGCCCACCAGCTTGGACAGATCCCGGCCGCCGTCGATACTGACGACCGCGCGGTCGCCCTCGACATCGAGATCGATGTCGCCGTCGAAGTCCAGCACGTCGAGCAGCTGCTCGAGATAGTCACCGGCGAGTTCGCCCTCTTCGATCAGGGCTTCCTCGGCATCGCTGACGAGATCGTCGGTGTCGGCGTTCACTCCGTCGGTTTCAACAGTCATGTCGTTTTCCTCAATCTCACGGGTGGCTGTGGCGGTCAGCGGCGGCGCTTCTGGTTGGGCCTGCCCCGGTTGGGGTTGCGCTTCTGCCCGCCCGTCTTGCGCGCTCCGCCTGCCTTGGCAGGTCGCGGTGTGGTGCCGTTGGCCGACGGGGTGCCGTTGGTGGAAGCATTACCCGATCCGGCTTCCCCGGACGCTCCCGACTCTTCGGAGTCGGGGACCGCGGTGGCCGGCTTCTTCTTGATATTGACCGGCTTGGCCCCGGGCTTGGGAGCGTTCTGCGCGCGCTGTTCGAGCTTGGCCTGCTTCTTGGCCTCTTCCTCCTTGGCCATGCGACCGAACACCAGGTGCTGCTGTCCATAGGTCCAGATGTTGTTGGACACCCAGTAGAGCAGGATGCCGATCATCAGGAACGGGCCACCGACGAGCACGCCGAGCGGGAAGACGTACAGCGCGAGCTTGTTCATCAGCGCCGCCTGCGGGTTGGCGGCGGCGTCCGGGGACTGCCGCGCGACCGAAGCGCGTGCGTTGAAGTGGGTGGCGACGCCCGCGATGATCATCAACGGAACAGCGACGAGCGCGATGGTGAGCTTGGTCGGCACCCCGCCGTACTCGGCGAAGGCCTGCAATTCCCCGGCCGGGGCGATGATGTGCGCGGCCAGCGGGGCGCCGAAGATCCGCGCGCTCAGGAACGACTGCACATCCGCCGGGCTGAAGGCGTAGTTCGACAGCGACGCGTTCAGCTCGGGGGACAGTCCGAGCTGCCCGATGCCGTGCCCGGTGCGGTTGAACGAACGAAGGACATGGAACAGGCCGAGGAACACCGGCACCTGCGCCAGCACCGGCAGGCAGCCCATCAGCGGGTTGAAGCCGTGCTCCTTCTGGAGCTTCTGCATCTCGGTCGCCATCTTCTGGCGATCGTTCTTGTATTTCTTCTGCAGCTCCTTGATCTGGGGCTGCAGCTCCTGCATCTGCTTGGTGGTGCGCACCTGTTTGACGAACGGTTTGTAGAGCAGCACTCGCAAGGTGAACACCAGGAACACCACCGACAGTGCCCAGGCGAAACCGTTGTCCGCGCCCAACGCGAACCCGAACACACGGTGCCAGAACCACAAGATCCAGGACACCGGCCAATAGATGAAGTCGAGCACGGCTCTATGCACTCCCGTCGTTCGTCACCGCGTGCGGCGAACCTTTACAAGCATGTGGCGCCGACGGCGCGTCGGCGGCTGCCGCGTTCCGGCCGCGCGGGCGGCGCTCCGGAACGGGGTCCCACCCACCAGGGTGCCAGGGTGCGCATTTGAGCAGTCGCACGGCTGCCAGTCCGAGGCCGACGACGAAGCCGCGGGTGCGTAAGGCGGTCACCGCGTACTCGCTACAGGTCGGCGTGAACCGGCACACCGGCATCCGGGTGGGGGAGACGTAGGTCCGATACAGCTCGATCAGAAAGATCAGCGCCCGGGCAGGCAGCCGGGTGAGGGCGGCAGCGGCGGACTTCACGAGCGGTGGTCCGCTCGCGACCGCGCGCCGGCCGGGACCCGGGGACGTCCGGCGGGCGCGCCGGCCGAACCGGAGGTGAGTCCGAGCTTGCGCAGTCCGCTGCGCACCTGACGCGCCAGTTCCGCCTGATCGGCGGTGGCCGCGCCGGGCAGCGCACGGATGACGACGTCGGTGTCGGCCGGCAGCTCGTCGACGATCGTGGCGCACATATGACGCAGGCGGCGGGCTACCCGGTGTCGAACCACCGCGGAGCCCACCGCCTTGCTGACGATCAATCCGAACCTCGGCCCACCGACGCGGACGAGCGACCCGGTCGTTACCGGGTCGCGAGAAATTGTCGCGTCCGCGAGTCCGTCGTCCCTCTGTGTCCCATCCGCCCGCGCCCAGTCGTAGCTGTGCACGAACGCGTGAACGACGAGATCTCGCCTCCCGATTCGCTGGCCGCGGCGCACCGTCCGGGAGAAGTCGGCACGATGATGCAACCGATACGGCTCAGGCAACACCCGAGCGTCCGAGGGCGAGGATCAGGCAGTGAGGGAAGCGCGGCCCTTACGGCGACGCGCCGAGACGATGGCGCGACCCGCACGGGTACGCATCCGGAGACGGAAGCCGTGAACGCGCGCCCGACGACGGTTGTTCGGCTGGAACGTCCGCTTGCCCTTGGCCACGGTCAACACTCCTCGAGTAGGTGGGCGTCGTTCGACACCCGAAGTTGTTCGGTGATACGTCCCTGGCGCACCGTGGTCGTTTGCGACCGGACGCGGTCCGTTGCACTCGACCAGACGCGGTCAGCACGAGACCGCCACCGCACCAAGGGGTGACTGTAAGAGAGTACTGACAGCCCCAGATCGGGTCAAACCCGGCCCCCGGCCGTCGCACCGGCCGCTACCTGGTACATCGCGGTCGCCCCCGCTCCCGGGGGCGCGGGGGCGTGAGCATGTGCACACATGTCCGGCCGGTCAGGGGGCCATGACCACCGGGATTGCTACAGTGTTGCCGCAGAACCGCAGGTCCACAGCGCGCCTCGGCCCGTTCCACGGGCATTCCACATTTCCCCAGGGTTTTCCACATCTGTGGATAATTGTGTGGAAAGACCCCTGGAGTGGCATATTCGTCCCACCGGGCGACGTTGGACCCGGCGGCCGGCGAACCGGCCGGGAAGGTAGCCGGGAACGTAGGCGGGATCACAGAATAGCCCATTTTCCCGCCACCGCTCACGCGCCCCGGCGGTCTGCTCCAATCGACCTACTTCCGGGGAGGAAACTGCATGGACGACGAGCAGAACGTGCTGGCCACCGTCTGGCCCGAGGTGATCGCCGAGCTCACCGCCGGATCCGCCGACGGAACCATCCCCGCGGTCACCAGAGCACAGCAGGCCTGGCTCAAGCTCGTCAAGCCGATCACCGTCGCGCAGGGTTTCGCCCTGTTGTCGGTGCCGTCCTCGCTGGCCCAGGAGGCCATCGAACGGGACCTGCGCGAACCCATCCTGCGTTCCCTCGGCCGCATGCTCGGCCCCCAGGTCGAAGGTCTCGGCGTGCGGATCGCCGCGCCCGTCAACCCGGCCGCCGATCGCCCTGCCCCCGGCGCCCGCCACGCGCGGATGACCAGCCGTCCCGAGCAGCCCCGCCCGGCGCGCACCTCGGGCGGATACGCCGGGCCGGATACACCGCGCTCCACCGAGCCCCCGACGCACTACGGCCGGACCACCGAGCCGGGCGGAGACTCCGGCTATCCGGTCTCCGAGCCGTTTTCGAACGACTATCCACTTCCGGACAACTATCCGGGATCTGTGGACTACGCGCCCGCGGCCCCCTACACGCCCGAACCCGAGTACCCGGCCTCCGACTTCCCGACCACGTCCTTCCGAATTCCCCCCGGCGGATTCGGCGACCCCGGCTACGCCGAGCCGACGGAGGACACAGCCGACGGACGGCCCGAGCTGCCGACGCCGGCGCGGCGCGACAGCACACCGCCCGGACAGGAATCGTTGTTCTCTCCCGAGCCCGGCCCCGGTCGCATCCCGCTGCGCGAGCCGAGCGCCGAGCACGATGTCCGCGAGCCCGGCGCCGACGGCCCGCACACCGAGCGCGACGACGAGCCCGTCGTGAGCATCCGCGAGTCCTGGCCCACCTACTTCGCCAAGAATCAGGAGCCGTCCGCCGCGCCGTCGAGCTCCGGCGCCAGCCTCAACGCCAAGTACACCTTCGAGACGTTCGTCATCGGCGCCTCGAACCGCTTCGCGCACGCGGCGGCGGTGGCCATCGCCGAAGCTCCCGCACGGGCCTACAACCCGCTGTTCGTCTGGGGCGCTTCCGGTCTGGGCAAGACCCACCTCCTGCACGCCGCAGGCCATTACGCCCAGCGGCTGTTCCCGGGGATGCGGGTCAAGTACGTCTCCACCGAAGAGTTCACCAACGACTTCATCAACAGCCTGCGCGACGACCGCAAGGTGGCGTTCAAGCGCCGCTATCGCGAGACCGACATCCTGCTGGTCGACGACATCCAGTTCATCGAGGGCAAGGAAGGCATCCAGGAGGAGTTCTTCCACACCTTCAACACTCTGCACAATGCCAACAAGCAGATCGTCGTCTCCTCCGATCGCCCGCCCAAGCAGTTGGCCACCCTGGAAGAGCGGCTGCGGACCCGGTTCGAGTGGGGCCTGATCACCGATGTGCAGCCGCCCGAGCTCGAGACACGCATCGCGATCCTGCGCAAGAAGGCGCGGATGGACCGGCTCGACGTGCCGCACGACGTGCTCGAACTGATCGCCAGCCGGGTCGAGCGCAATATCCGCGAACTCGAGGGCGCGCTGATCCGGGTGACGGCTTTCGCCTCGCTCAACGGCCAGCCGCTGGACATCTCGCTGGCCGAGGTGGTGCTGCGCGACCTGATGCCCGACACCGCGGCGCTCGAGATCAACGCGGCCACGATCATGGCGGTCACCGCGGAGTACTTCAACACCACACTCGACGAGCTGACCGGGCCGGGCAAGGCGCGGCCGCTCGCCCAGGCCCGCCAGATCGCGATGTATCTGTGCCGCGAGCTCACCGACCTGTCGCTGCCGAAGATCGGACAGGCCTTCGGCCGCGACCACACGACGGTCATGTACGCGGAGAAGAAGGTCCGCAAGGAGATGACCGAACGCCGTCGCGTCTACGACCAGGTGCAAGAACTCACAGCCCGGATCAAGCAGCGCTCGCGCTGAATCCATCCCCAGCCTGTGCACCGCCTCTGACCAGGGGCGGTGCATTTTTTTGCCCTGTGGATTCCTCGAGGAATCCCTGTGGAATCCTCGAGGAATCCACAGGTTGTCCTCGAGGCTGTCCACAGGCGGTGCGGCGCCTTCGTGCACAGGCGGTTGTCCACAGTTTCCACAGGCGATTTCGTGCACAGGGGCTGACCTGCCCACACGGCTGTGGGCGCTTGTGGATTCCTCGAGGAATCCCTGTGGAATCCTCGAGGAATCCACCGGTTGTCCTCGAGTCGGTGCACAGTGTGCACAAGTGCCCCGAAACGGTGGAACAACTCGAGGATGAGCAGTGGATAGACGTGGGATGGATCTGGACTCTCCACAGCCACGCACAGTTCATCCACCGGTCACTCAACATCCATCCACATCCCACCACGCGCTGTGACCTGCGCAGATGTGTTGAATCCACAGATTCCACAGGCCCTATTACTACTTCAGTTCTTCTTCTAGAAGATGTCTCTTGAAAACAGGGTGTGTGGAAAAGTTCGCCGGAGCGCTCGGCAGCCGAGCCGGTCGCCTCCACAAGGCAAGGACGGGCACGGACCGGCTCGGCGGGTACGCGGACACGGCACGCGCGGACGGCAGCCCGGACTAGGTTCAGCCGTCGCACGCGGGTACGGTTCTAGGTCTGTCACCCTTGCGATGTCGCGAGAGCGGCAGCGGCCGCACCGCCGCGGGGGCGGCGTCGGCACTATCGAGTCGCGAACCATCCACACGACAACCGGGAGAGGACACATCGGGCGATGGAGCTTTCGAGCATGAAGTTTCGAGTTGCCCGAGAGGACTTCGCCGAGTCCGTCGCGTGGGTCGCGCGCAGCCTGCCGTCCCGGCCGCCCGTCCCGGTGCTCGGTGGCGTGCTGCTGGTCGCCGACGAGAGCGGTTTGACCGTCTCCGGATTCGACTACGAGGTATCCGCGCAGATGCGGGTGGCCGCCGAGGTCGCCGGGCCGGGAGAGGTCCTGGTTTCGGGCCGGCTGCTCGCCGACATCACCAAGGCGCTGTCGAACAAGCCGGTGGATGTCTCGGTCGACGGCACGCGCGTGCTGATCAGCTGCGGCAGTGCGAAGTTCTCGCTGCCGACCATGCCGGTCGAGGATTATCCACAGCTTCCCGAAGTTCCCCAGCAGACCGGCGAATTGAGTGTGGATGTCTTCGCCGAGGCCGTCGGCCAGGTCGCCGTGGCGGCCGGTCGTGACGACACGCTGCCGATGCTCACCGGTATCCGGGTGGAGATCGAGGGCTCGCAGGTCGTGCTCGCGGCCACCGACCGCTTCCGGCTCGCGGTGCGCCACATCGAATGGCAGCCCGCCCGCGCCGACATCGAGACCGCGGTCCTGATCCCGGCCCGCACCCTGTCCGAAGCCGCCAAGACCCTCGGCGCCTCCGATGCGCCGGTCCAGCTCTCGCTCGGCTCCGGCGCGGGCGCGGACGGCCTGCTCGGCATCGTCAACGCCGGCCGTCGCACCACCACCCGGCTGCTCGACGCGGAATTCCCCAAGTTCCGCCAGTTGCTCCCCAAGGAGCACACCTCGGTGGCGACCCTGGAGGTCGCGGCGCTGACCGAGGCGATCAAGCGTGTCGCGCTGGTCGCCGAGCGCGGTGCACAGGTGCGTCTGGAGTTCTCCACAGAGGGCCTGTTGCTGTCGGCGGGTGGGGATGACGCGGGCCGTGCCGAGGAATGGCTGTCCGCCGACTTCCGTGGCGAGCCGCTCACCATCGCGTTCAACCCCGGCTATCTCGTCGACGGGCTGTCCGCGTTGCATTCGGACCGGGTGAGCTTCGGGTTCACAACACCAAGCAGGCCCGCCGTGCTGCTGCCCGCGAGTGAGGACGAGCCGCAGATCCTCGAATCCGGGTCGTTCGCGGCGCTGACCGGCTCCTACACCTACCTGTTGATGCCCGTGCGGCTGCCGGGCTGATCGCACTCGTGGCTGATCGGGGATCGCCGCGCCGATCGTCGCGGGCGCGGTAGCCGATGTTCGTCCGGGCATTGTCGCTGCGCGATTTCCGGTCCTGGGAACACGCCGAGCTGGAGTTGTCCACAGGCCGCACGGTGTTCCTTGGGGCGAACGGCAACGGCAAGACGAATCTGCTCGAGGCGGTCGGGTATCTGGCCACCCTCGGTTCCCACCGGGTCGCTTCCGACGCCCCCTTGATCAGGGCGGGCGCTCAGCAGGCCAGGGTGGGGGCCAATGTCGTCAATTCCGGCCGTGAGCTGCGTATCGACGTCGAGCTGAGGCAGGGGGCGGCCAACCGGGCGCAGATCAATCGCTCACCCGTGCGGCGGACTCGGGAGATCCTGGGGATTCTGCACACCGTGCTGTTCGCGCCGGAAGACCTGTCGCTGGTGCGCGGCGATCCGGGTGAGCGCAGGCGGTTCCTCGACGAGTTGTGCACAGCCCGGCTCCCCAGGCTGGCCGGGGTGCGCTCGGACTACGACCGGGTGCTGCGGCAGCGCTCGGCGCTGCTGAAATCGGCGGGCCGACACCGGTCCTCGGCCGATCTGAGCACTCTGGACGTGTGGGACGGTCATCTGGCGCAGCACGCCGGGGTGCTGTTGGGGCAGCGCTTGCGCCTGGTGCACGATCTGCATCCCTACCTCGCCGCGGCCTACCGCTCGCTCGCGCCGGAATCGCGCCCGGCGTCCATCGCCTATCGCAGCGGGTACCTGCCTGTGGAATTCCAGGATCCGGCGCGGACGCCGACGGATGCCGACGAGACCGAGTTGACCGCGATCGTGCTGCGCGAACTGGCGGCGGCGAGGCGCAAGGAACTCGAGCGCGGTGTCTGCCTGGTCGGCCCGCACCGTGACGATCTCGAACTGATGCTCGGCGATGCGCCCGCCAAGGGATTCGCCAGCCACGGCGAATCCTGGTCGTTCGCGCTGGCCCTGCGGCTGGCTTCCTTCGAACTGCTGCGGGCCACCGCGGCCGAACCGGTGCTGCTGCTCGACGATGTGTTCGCCGAACTGGACCGGCGACGACGGGCGGCGCTGGCGGCGGTGGCGGCCGGGGCCGAGCAGGTGTTGATCACCGCCGCGGTGCCCGAAGATGTGCCGGCCGAACTCGAGGCAACCCCGATCCGGGTGGAGACCCGTGGGCAGGCGTCGGCGCGCACCTCGTACATCGTCTCCGGCCCGCCGGATGACCAGGCGAAATCGAAGATGTACACAGAATCGTCATAGTTATCCACAGGCTGGCGCATCGATTGCTGGGAATGGGCCGGCGGGCTCTCCCGAGGGGTGTCCACAACCGGCCCGTTATGCCCGGTCGAGGCGTTTTCCTGGGGGTATGTCGGTCCGGTGACCGACTCGTGACCGTACCGCCCGACCGCCTCCGAGCAGCGTAAAGTTTGCTCGACGCCGGTTTCCGGGGCAGTTGTCGACAGGTTGTCCACAGGCCCTGTGGACAACTTTTGGACAGCTGTGGAATGTGCAGGTCGGGCCGGTGTGGCGTGGCCGACACGGTCCGCTGACACGCCGGATGCGTCAGGGCGCCGGTGTAGAACTGGGAATGAAAGGCGGGAGAGGAAACCATGAGCGAAGAGCCGGGACAGGAGCCGCTACGCGGTATCGATCTGGCCCGTCGCGCTCTGGAAGAGGCGAGGGCGGCCGCCCGGGCGAGCGGCAAGTCGGTGGGCCAGGGCCGAGCCTCCCCGGTGCGCAAACTGCGCGCCCGCGGCGGCAGGCGTAGCGGCTGGTCCGGCGCCCGCCCCGACGACCGCGATCCCCAGTTGCTCTCCCAGTTGGCCACCCGCATCGCCAAGAGCCGCGGATGGGACGGCAAGGTCGCCGAGGGCACGGTGTTCGGCCGCTGGGCCGGAGTGGTCGGCGACGACATCGCCTCGCACGCCACCCCGGTTTCGCTGCAGGACGGCGTACTCGGCATCGCCGCCGAATCGACCGCGTGGGCGACCCAGCTGCGCATGCTGCAACCGCAGATCCTGGCGAAGATCGCCGCCGCGGTGGGGCCCGGCGTGGTGCGGCAGCTCAAGATCACCGGTCCGGCCGCGCCGAGTTGGCGCAAGGGGGAGCGGCACATCAAGGGCCGCGGTCCGCGCGACACCTACGGCTGATCGGCAGATGCCGGGAGGAGAATGGGCTCCGAATTACTAGTACTCGGTGTTACGGTAAACCGTGACCTGCGGGTGTGACGCAGGTTTCACGTGGAACCCTTCAGGGAGAGCTGGAGCCGATGGCCGTAACAGTTACCGACAGCGTCTTCACCGCGCGCGCGAGCGTGCGACGCGACGGCGTCGAACTCGCCGTATTCGAGTGCGGCGATCCCGCGGGGGTGCCGGTCCTGCTGATCCACGGCTGGCCGGACACCCATCTGCTGTGGGACGAGGTGGCCTCCCGGCTGCCCGCCGGCTTCCGTGTCATCGCCTTCGACAATCGGGGCGCGGGCGCCAGCAGCGCGCCCGCCGCGGTCGCGGACTACCGCATCGAAGAACTCGCCGCCGACGTGTTCGCGGTTCTCGACGCCGTCGCGCCGGGGCAACGGGCGCACATCCTCGGGCACGACTGGGGATCGGTGCTCGGCTGGGAGGTCGTCGCGGATCCGCGGGCCCGCGACCGGATCGCCTCCTTCACCGCGCTGTCCGGACCGAATCTCGATTTCCTCGGCGCGTACCTGCGCGGACCGTTCTCACTCGCGCGTCTGCGGGGCACCGTGGAACAGGGGATCGCCTCCGCCTACACGATCGCTTTCCAGATTCCCGGGATGGCCGAGCCGGTGCTGCGGCTGCTGTCCCGCCGCTGGCCGAAGTTCCTGGCATTCTTCGACGAACTGGATGCCGATCGGGTCCGCCCGGCGCCGACGCTGCTGCCGGACATGCTCAACAACCTGAAGCTCTACCGGGCCAACATCCGCCCCAGAATGCGTGATCCGCACCCGCGTCCGATCGAGGTGCCGGTGCAGCTGCTGGTGGCCTCCGGTGATCGCGCGGTCCGGCCGGTGGTGAACGCCGAAGCCCCGCGGTGGGTGCGCGACCTCACGACCACCTCGTTCGACGCGCGGCACTGGTCGCCGATATCGCATCCCGACGAGGTGGCACGTCACTTCGCGACGTTCGTCACCGCCCGCAGCGCCGGGAACTGACGACGGAGGGTCCGGCAGGGCTCGAAGGACTCGGGGGACTTCGGAGGGCTTGGAGGGCCGTTACGCCCAGGGGCGGAAGGGCCGACGGCGAGACCGCCCGCGGCGAGCGGGCGGAGAACGGCTGAGCGTCCCGGAGACGTTCGGGAGGCAGACCGGACTCGTCGCCGGTCCGTTTCTCGCACTCACGGACCCGTCAGGGGTGTCGTAGGTGCATTCTGATTCAGGCCTACCAGTAGGATGGAGGAGTAACTAGCGGCGATCCTTCGGCGCGCTCTGCTCAGCCCCTTCGGTGGGCCCGTATCTCGACCAGTCGGACCTCGGGCCATCGGTGTGCTGCGCGCTCGTCGCGTCGAGGTCAGCAAGTAAGGAGAGCTACCGACCAGTGGCTGCCAAGCACTCCAACGAATCCGGCTCGAATGCGAAATCGGGCCAAAACTACGGTGCCTCCTCCATCACCGTCCTCGAAGGTCTCGAGGCGGTACGCAAGCGCCCGGGCATGTACATCGGCTCCACCGGTGAGCGCGGTCTGCACCATCTGATCTGGGAAGTCGTCGACAACTCCGTCGACGAGGCGATGGCCGGGTACGCGACCTCGGTCGGCGTCACCCTCCTCGCCGACGGTGGTGTCGAGGTGGTCGACGACGGCCGCGGCATCCCGGTCGAGATGCACGCGCAGGGCATCCCGACCGTCGAGGTCGTCATGACCCAGCTGCACGCGGGCGGCAAGTTCGACTCCGACTCCTATGCGGTTTCCGGCGGTCTGCACGGCGTCGGTATCTCGGTGGTCAACGCGCTGTCCTCGCGGGTCGAGGTGGAGATCGACGTCGACGGGTACCACTGGTCCCAGACCTACAAGGACTCGAAGCCGGGCAAGTTGGTCCAGGGCGAGCCGACGAGCCGCACGGGCACCACCGTCCGGTTCTGGGCCGATCCGGAGATCTTCGAGACCACCACCTTCAACTTCGAGACGGTCGCGCGCCGACTGCAGGAGATGGCGTTCCTGAACAAGGGCCTGACCATCACCCTCACCGACGAGCGGGTGTCCGACACCGACATCACCGACGATGTGGTCAGCGAGCACGCCGAGGCGCCCAAGCCGGGCGAAGCCGTCGACAAGCCGGTCGAGCAGAAGGTCAAGGCCAGGACCTACCACTACCCGGGTGGTCTGGAGGACTTCGTCCGCCACATCAACCGCACCAAGCAGTCCATCCACAATTCGGTGGTCGGCTTCACCGGCAAGGGCACCGGCCACGAGCTCGAGGTCGCCATGCAGTGGAACTCGGGTTACTCCGAGTCCGTGCACACCTTCGCCAACACCATCAACACCCACGAGGGCGGCACCCATGAAGAGGGCTTCCGCGCCGCGCTGACGACGGTGGTCAACAAGTACGCCCGCGACAAGAAGCTGCTCAAGGAGAAGGAAGGCAACCTCACCGGCGACGACATCCGCGAGGGCCTGGCCGCCATCGTCAGTGTGAAGATCGCCGAGCCGCAGTTCGAGGGCCAGACCAAGACCAAGCTCGGCAACACCGAGGTGAAGTCGTTCGTGCAGCGCACCTGCAACGAGCACCTCACGCACTGGTTCGAGGCCAATCCCGCGGACGCGAAGACCATCGTGCAGAAGGCGGTGTCCTCGGCGCAGGCTCGCGTGGCCGCGCGCAAGGCGCGCGAACTGGTGCGCCGCAAGTCCGCCACCGACCTCGGCGGTCTGCCCGGCAAGCTGGCCGACTGCCGGTCCAAGGATCCGAGCAAGTCCGAGATCTACATCGTCGAGGGCGACTCCGCCGGCGGCTCGGCCAAGTCCGGCCGCGACTCGATGTACCAGGCGATCCTGCCGCTGCGCGGCAAGATCATCAATGTCGAGAAGGCTCGTATCGACAAGGTCCTCAAGAACAACGAGGTCCAGTCGATCATCACCGCCTTCGGCACCGGCATCCACGACGAGTTCGACATCTCCAAGCTGCGCTATCACAAGATCGTGCTGATGGCCGATGCCGACGTCGACGGTCAGCACATCTCGACGCTGCTGCTGACCCTGCTGTTCCGCTTCATGCGCCCGCTGGTCGAGCAGGGGCACGTCTACCTGGCGCAGCCGCCGCTGTACAAGCTGAAGTGGCAGCGCAGCGAGCCGGAGTTCGCCTACTCCGACCGCGAGCGGGACGGCTTGCTCGAACGCGGCCTGGCCGCGGGCAAGAAGATCAACAAGGACGACGGCATCCAGCGTTACAAGGGTCTGGGTGAGATGAATCCGAAGGAGCTGTGGGAAACCACCATGGACCCGACCGTCCGGGTGCTTCGTCAAGTGACGCTGGACGACGCGGCCGCGGCCGACGAGCTGTTCAGCGTGCTGATGGGCGAGGACGTCGAGGCCCGTCGCAGCTTCATCACCCGTAACGCCAAGGACGTCCGCTTCCTCGACGTGTGATCGGTCCGGCGCCGCGGCGGATCGTCGCGGCGCCGGACATTTTCGCATGTCAGCCCGTTAAGGAGATTTCATGACCGACACCACGCTGCCTCCGGACGGTGCGGGCGACCGCGTCGAACCGGTCGACATCCAGCTGGAGATGCAGAACAGCTACATCGATTACGCGATGAGCGTGATCGTGGGCCGCGCGCTGCCCGAGGTGCGCGACGGCCTCAAGCCGGTGCATCGCCGCATCCTCTACGCCATGTACGACAACGGCTACCGGCCCGATCGCGGTTATGTGAAGTCCGCGCGCCCGGTGTCGGACACCATGGGTAACTACCACCCGCACGGCGACTCGGCCATCTACGACACCCTGGTGCGCATGGCCCAGCCGTGGGCGATGCGGTACCCGCTGGTCGACGGCCAGGGCAACTTCGGCAGCCGGGGCAACGACGGCGCGGCCGCCATGCGCTACACCGAGTGCCGCCTGACGCCGCTGGCGATGGAGCTGCTGCGCGAAATCGACCACGAGACAGTCGATTTCATCCCCAACTACGACGGCAAGACGCAGGAGCCGGTGGTCCTGCCCGCCCGCGTGCCCGCCCTGCTGATGAACGGCAGCAACGGCATCGCCGTCGGCATGGCCACCAACATCCCGCCGCACAACCTCACCGAGCTGGCCTCGGCGATCTACTGGGCGCTGGACAACCACGACGCCGACGAGGAGACCACCCTCGCCGCCTGCATGGAGCGCATCAAGGGCCCGGACTTCCCGACTTCGGGTCTGATCGTCGGCACCCAGGGCATCCACGACGCCTACACGACCGGGCGCGGCTCGATCAAGATGCGCGGCGTGGTGGAGATCGAGGAGGACAATCGTGGCCGCACCACGATCGTCATCACCGAACTGCCCTATCAGGTCAACACCGACAACTTCGTCAACGCGATCGCCGAGCAGGTCAAGGACGGCCGCATCGCCGGCATCGCCGACATCCACGACGAGTCCTCCGACCGCGTGGGTCTGCGCATCGTGGTGACGGTCAAGCGTGACGCGGTCGCCAAGGTCGTGCTGAACAACCTGTACAAGCACACCCAGCTGCAGACCAGCTTCGGCGCGAACATGCTGTCCATCGTCGGCGGCGTGCCCCGCACGCTGCGGCTGGACCAGATGATCCGGTACTACGTCAATCACCAGCTCGAAGTCATCATCCGTCGCACCAAGTACCTGCTGCGCAAGGCCGAGGAGCGCGCTCACATCCTGCGCGGCCTGGTCAAGGCACTCGACGCGCTCGACGAGGTCATCGCGCTGATCCGCCGCTCGGCCAACACCGACACCGCGCGCACCGGCCTGATGCAGCTGCTCGAGATCGACGAGATCCAGGCGACCGCGATCCTGGACATGCAGCTGCGCCGCCTCTCGGCGCTGGAGCGGCAGAAGATCATCGAGGATCTGGCCAAGATCGAGGCCGAGATCGCCGATTACAAGGACATTCTGGACAAGCCGGAGCGCCAGCGCGCGATCGTGCGCGACGAGCTGGCCGAGATCGTCGACAAGTACGGCGACGAGCGGCGCACCCAGATCGTCTCCGCCGACGGCGATGTCGCCGACGAGGACCTGATCGCCCGCGAGGACGTGGTCGTCACGATCACCGAGACCGGCTACGCCAAGCGCACCAAGACCGACCTCTACCGCTCGCAGAAGCGCGGCGGCAAGGGCGTGCAGGGCGCGGGTCTCAAGCAGGACGACATCGTCAAGCACTTCTTCGTGACCTCGACCCACGACTGGCTGCTGTTCTTCACCAACAAGGGCCGGGTGTACCGGGCCAAGGCCTACGAGCTGCCCGAGGCCAACCGCACCGCGCGCGGTCAGCACGTGGCGAACCTGCTGGCCTTCCAGCCGGACGAGAAGATCGCCCAGATCATCCAGATCAAGACCTACGAGGATGCGCCGTACCTGGTGCTGGCCACCAAGAACGGCCTGGTCAAGAAGTCGCGGCTGTCGGACTTCGATTCCAACCGCAGCGGCGGCATCGTGGCGGTGAACCTGCGCGACAACGACGAGCTCGTGGGCGCGGTGCTCTGCTCGGCCGAAGACGACCTGTTGCTGGTCTCCGCCCAGGGCCAGTCGATCCGCTTCTCGGCCACCGACGAGGCGCTGCGCCCGATGGGCCGGGCGACCTCCGGTGTGCAGGGCATGCGGTTCAACGCCGAGGACGAGCTGCTCTCGCTCAACGTGGTTCGCGAGGGCACGTATCTGCTGGTCGCCACCTCGGGTGGCTACGCCAAGCGGACCGCCATCGAGGAGTACACCGCACAGGGCCGCGGTGGTAAAGGTGTGTTGACTATTCAGTTCGACGTCCGGCGTGGCACGCTGGTGGGCGCGCTCATCGTGGACAACGACGACGAGCTGTATGCCATCACTTCCGGCGGTGGCGTCATCAGGACGGCGGCGAACCAGGTTCGCAAGGCGGGTCGGCAGACCAAGGGCGTGCGATTGATGAACCTGGGCGATGGCGATACCTTGCTTGCGATCGCGCGTAACGCCGACGAGCCCGATGTGGTCGACGGTGGCGATGACGCCGGTTCCTCTCAGCAGTAAGAACACAGCGAGAAACCCCTCCACAGCGGCGGCAACGAACGGATCTAAGGATTCCCATTGACCACTCCGAATCAGCCGAATGACGGGCACCAGAACAACGGTGTGACCGAGCGGATCGCGCCGTCCCCGATTCCGCCGCGGCCGGCTCCCCGGCCCGGCTCGGCCGAGTCCGGACCTCAGGGCGGGAACAACCCGGGCGGTCAGCAGGGCGGCGGCCAGCAGGGTAAGGACGCCGCGCCCGAGAGCAAGCCGGGCGCCGACCAGGAGACCGCCCGGTTCGGCGGCGGTTCCGCCGACTCGGGCGCGGGCAAGGATTCCGCGCCTGCCGGCGGCAAGCCGCAGAACGGGCAGCCACAGAATGCCCAGGCGCCGGGTCAGGGCCAGAACGGCCCCCAGCAGGGTGGCTCCGCTCAGGGTGGTCCGGCGCAGGGCGGCCAGGGGCAAGCCGGTCAAGGCCAGTTCCAGGAGGGCTGGTCGCAGCTGCCGCAGCGGGAGCCGCAGTCGAACCTCTACCGGCCCGGCCAATCTCCGGTGACCGGCAGGCCGGGCGCGGGCGGCGGTCTCGGTGGAGGTGGCCTCGCGGGCGGTGGTCTCGGTGGCGGGGCCTCCAACGCGCGCACCACCGCGGACCTCGCGGCCAAGGCGGCGCGCAAGGAGGCCGCGATGGTGAAGTCCGTCGGCATCGACGGACCGACCCGCAGCATCGCCCGCCCGGAACTGATCAAGGACATGCCCGATCTGTCCGAGATCCGGCATCCGCTGCCGCCCGCGGAAAAGACCGGCCCCGGCCTGTCCCCGCAGTCGTCGGTGCCGCAGGCGGTGCCGATGGCGGTGGCCGCGGCCGTGTCCGCCGGTGATCCGCTGCGCGCCACCGTGCAGATCCGCCGCATCGACCCCTGGTCGACGCTGAAGATCTCGCTGGTGATCAGCGTGGCGCTGTTCTTCGTGTGGATGCTCGCGGTCGGTCTGCTCTACATCGTGCTCGAGGGCATGGGCGTGTGGGAGCGGCTGAACAACACCTTCACCGAGATGGTGTCGCAGGACGGCGGTACCTCCGGGCTCATCGACGCGGGCACGGTGTTCGGCTACGCAGGCGTCATCGGCCTGATCAATGTCGTGCTGTTCACCGCGCTCGGTACGGTCGGCACGTTCATCTACAACCAGTGCTGCGATCTGGTCGGCGGCATCCAGGTGACCCTGGCCGACCCCGACTAGTCCACGGCTACGGCTGGTCCACAGCTACGGCACGACGGCCGGTATCGCCTCTGCGGGGGCGGTGCCGGCCGTCTCCCGTCTCGCTCGGTGGCTCGCCCTGACCAGGCGTTTTGGTTGTTCCCGCTCTGTCGGGTAACCTTTGTCCTCGGTTCGCCCGATACGGTGCGAGACCGGATACGGGCCTATAGCTCAGGCGGTTAGAGCGCTTCGCTGATAACGAAGAGGTCGGAGGTTCAAGTCCTCCTAGGCCCACTCCTACTCCCCGAACCGCACAGTAGGGTGGACATCATGAAGATCGTTCTCGCGGCCGGCGTCGTTCTCGCCGTTCTGATCGGGATCACCAAGCTCCGCAAGCGCGAGGAAGCCGACCACTGGCACGAGGTCACCGCCCGCTGAGTGCGGCGGCACCGAATTCCGGTGACTCGGGGCCTTAGCTCAATTGGCAGAGCACTGCCTTTGCAAGGCAGGGGTTAGGGGTTCGATTCCCCTAGGCTCCACTCCGACGCTCCCTACCTGATACGGGTAGGGAGCGTTCTGCATTCCGGGCGCACACGGGTTCGCCGGTCGTGGGTTAGCGTGCAGAAATGAGCACAGTGTTCGACTATCTGCTGACCGAGGCGCCGGGCGGTCCGATGGCCTCGATGAACGTGGCCTGGGAGCGGTATCGGGCAGCGGCGCAGCGGTTTCCGGTCCCGGTGGACGCGGCCGTGGCGGGCGGGTTCGCCGCGGATCGGCTCGGTTACGCCTTTCTGGCCGGATATCAGGCGGCGATCGCCGCGCTGCTCCCGGAGACGGCCGGGGAGCGGGCGTACGCGCTGGCGGCGACGGAGGAGGGCGGGGGACACCCGGCGGCGATCCGGACCGCGCTGAGCGAGCGTGACGGCGGGTGGACCGTACGGGGCACGAAGACTTTCACGACGCTGGCCGGACTGGCCGATCGGCTGGTGGTGATCGCGAGCCGGGGCGCGGGGGAGGACGGACGCAACCGGCTGGCGGCCGTGCTGGTGGACGTCACGGGTCCGGAGGTGACGGTGACCGACCGGCCCGCGCTGGCGTTCGCACCCGAGATCCCGCACGCCGTGGTCACTTTCGAGGACGCGCCGGCGACCCCGCTGCCCGGTGACGGCTACACCGAGGTGCTCAAGCCGTTCCGCACGATCGAGGACATCCACGTGACCGCCGCGGCCCTGGGCTGGCTGGTGCGGGTCGGCAGGCAGGCGGACTGGCCGCAGCCGGTGCTGCAGCGGCTGTTCGGGATGGTCGCGGCGCTGCGCGGGCTGGCGAGTTGCCCGGCCTCCTCGGCGGGCGTGCACGTCGGCCTCGGCGGGGTCTTCGATGATGTCGGGCGGCTGTTCGGGGAGATCGAACCGCTCTGGGCACAGGTCGACGGGCCGACACGGGCGCGCTGGGAACGGGATCGGCCACTGCTCGGTGTCGCGGGGCGGGTACGGGAACAGCGACTGGCAACCGCCTGGCGAGCGGCCGGCGCCGTGGACTGAACGGGCCGCTGGACCGACTCCGGACATGGAGCGGGCCTCGGCGAAGGGGGGGAGTTAGCCGAGGCCCGCGTAAGGTCGGCCCGGGGGGAGGGGCCGACGCCAACGATCCTACGCGATAACCGGCCGATTGTGTGCGCGCCACGAGTTTGATTTCGCCGACATTCTTCGATCGGCCGCCGGAGTGCCGAAGCCGACCTTCCGGTCCGCTGTCTGCGCTGCCGTCGGAGCGGGGCCGGGCCGAGAGGTCGTGGCATTCGCCCGGTTACGCCGGATTCCGGCCGCTCATCGCGAACCGCCCGGGCGGGGTGAGCCGATCCGGGATATCCGGCACGGCAGAAAGTGTCGTACCCCTCTGCCACGATGGCGCGATGGTGATCGGGAGTCGGGGGAGTTCACGGTGACGAGATCCGAGGGGGCGCGCGGCCGGCGTCGAAATGGGCTGCGGTTCCGGGGTGGTGGGGACATACTGGCACCGGCTCACCGCGGGCGCCGACCGGAACGGCGCAGCGAGCAATCGTCTACGGCAGGAGAATCATGCCCGACGCAATCATCGCCGAGGGGCTCGTCAAGCGTTACGGTCGTCTGGTCGCCCTCGACGGCCTGGACCTCACGGTGCCGGAGGGCACCGTGACCGCATTGCTCGGGCCCAACGGCTCGGGTAAGACCACCACCGTCCGGGTGCTCACCACCCTGCTCGTACCCGATGCGGGCCGCGCCACCGTCGCGGGTATCGACGTGCTGCGCAACCCGCAGGCCCTGCGTTCCCGGATCGGCGCCTCCGGGCAGTACTCGGCGGTGGACGAATACCTCACCGGCTTCGAGAACCTGGAGATGGTGGGGCGGCTCTACCACCTGGGCGTCAAGCGCAGCAAGGAGCGGGCACGCGAACTGCTGGAGCGGTTCCGGCTCAGCGACGCCGCCGATCGCCCGGTACGCGGCTACTCCGGCGGCATGCGGCGCAGGCTCGATCTCGCCGGCGCCCTGGTGGCCAACCCGCCGGTGCTGTTCCTCGACGAACCGACCACCGGCCTGGATCCGCGGGCGCGGCTGGATCTGTGGGATGTCATCGAGGAACTGGTCGCGGGCGGCACCACGCTGCTGTTGACGACGCAGTACATGGACGAAGCCGATCGGCTCGCCGACGCCATCGCGGTGATCGACCACGGCAGGGTCATCGCCCGCGGTACCGCCGACGAACTCAAGTCCCTGGTCGGCGGCGACCGGATCGAACTCACCGTCGACTCCGCGGCCGCCCTGCCCACGGCCGAGCGCGTGCTGAAACCGCTGGCGGACGGCGATATCCATCTAGAGCCGGGATTGCGGCGCGTCATCGTGCCGGTGGGCAACGGCTCCCAGACCCTGGTCGACGCCATCGGTCTGCTCGGTGGCGCGGGCGTGCAGATCCACGACGTCGGCCTGCGCAGACCCTCGCTCGACGACGTGTTCCTCACCCTCACCGGCCACGAGGCCGAACAACGATCGTCCACCACAGACAGCGTCGATGCCACGGAAGGGGCCACCCCATGACCTCGGCACCCACGACCTTCGACACCGCATCCGAGTCCGGCCTCGCGAGCAGGCTCGCCATGGTCGTCGCCGACAGCATCACGGTCACCAAGCGCAATGTCATCAAGATCAAGCGCGTACCCGATGTGCTGATCTTCTCGACGCTCGCACCGATCATGTTCGTGCTGCTGTTCGCCTATGTGTTCGGCACCGCGATCCAGGTGCCCGGTCTCGAGGGTGGTTACCGCGAATTCCTGATCGCGGGCATCTTCGCCCAGACCGTCGTCTTCGGTTCCTCCTTCACCGGCGCCAGCCTGGCCGAGGACATGCAGAAGGGCATCATCGACCGGTTCCGCTCGCTGCCGATGGCGCCGGTGGCGATGCTGATCGGCCGGACCGTCAGCGATGTGGTGATCAACATCGTGAGCTTGACGGTGATGTCGATCACCGGTCTGCTGGTGGGCTGGCGCATCCGCGGGTCGTTCGTGGATGCGGTGCTCGCCTACCTGCTGCTGTTGCTGTTCGCCTACGCGCTGTCCTGGATCATGGCCGTGGTCGGCATGCTGGTCCACTCGCCGGAGGTGTTCAACAACGCCAGCTTCATGGTGGTGTTCCCGCTGACCTTCCTGGCCAACACCTTCGTCCCGATCGAGGATCTGCCCGCGGTGCTGAAGGTGTTCGCGGAGTGGAACCCGGTCTCGGCGGTGGTGGCGGCGACCCGTGAGCTGTTCGGTAACACCGGCGGACTCACACCGCAATCCGATGCCTGGTCGATGCAGCATCCGGTGGCGACCACGCTGATCTGGGTGGTCGTGATCCTGGCGGTGTTCGTGCCGCTGGCGCTGCGGCAGTACAAGCGGACCGTCAGCCGCTGAGGCGGCTCAGTGCGCGTCGGCTCCGGTCTGCGGAGCCGACGGCGAGCCGTTGGTCGACGCCACGTCGCGGGTGTGGCCGATGCGCGGCGGCTCCGGGGCCGGTTCCGGAGGCAGCGGTCGCTTGCTGCGCACGATCCAGGCCGCGCCGCCCGCCGCGCCGAGCAGAGCCGCGGCGATGAGCCGGTTACGGGAATTCGGGGAGAGGAACGAGGGCCTCGAGGTCATCGGACCACTCTCGCACAACGCGGCACGGGATGCAGAAACTCCTGGTCACTGCCGGTGCCAGGGTCGGCCGCCGTCGGCGGGTGTCCGAATTTGATTAGCATTGCCGGGTGATGAACGCTCGCCCGCACGCGCCCACCTGCGTCCGACACCCCGATCGTGCGACCGGTCTGTCGTGCACGCGTTGCGGGCGACCGGCCTGTCCGGAGTGCCTGCGGCCCGCGGCTGTGGGCCAGCACTGCGTCGACTGCGTGCGTGCGGGCCAGTCGCAGGTGCGTCCGGTACGCACGGTGGCGGGCGCCCCGGTCGCCCGGATGACGAAGCCGTATGTGACCTATGGCCTGATCGCGGTGAACCTGCTGTTCTATGCCGCCACGGTGTTGCAGTCGGGCAGCCTGATGGAGAACTATCGCTCCTCGCTGTTCCTGCGGCTGGCGCTGATCCCTTCCCTGGTCGCCGATGGGGAGTGGATCCGGCTGATCGGCGCGGGCTTCCTGCACTGGGGGCCGCTGCATCTGGCACTCAACATGTTCGCCCTCTATGTCATCGGCATCCAGATCGAGCCGGTGCTCGGCCGGTGGCGGATGCTCGCGCTCTACCTGGTCTCGCTGCTCGGCGGCTCGGCGGCGGGCATGCTGCTGGAGGCGCCGAACTCGATCGGGGCGGGCGCGTCCGGCGCGGTCTACGGCTTGTTCGGCGTGATCGCGGTGGTGATGTTCCGGCTGCGGGCCAATCCCACCCAGATTCTGGTCGTTATCGGCATCAACGTGTTCCTCAGCCTGAGCCTGCCGGGGATCTCGCTGTGGGTGCATCTCGGCGGCTTGGTCGCGGGCACGCTGGCCACGCTCGGACTGCTGTTCCTGCCGGAATGGCTGCGGGTCCGCGACGCCGCGACCGCTCGGCGGGTGGGCTGGGCTTCGATCGCCGCGGTCGCGCTCGCCTCGGTCGTCGTCACCGTGGTGGCGGTGGTCCTGCTCGGCTGATCGGGTGTGCGGTATCGCACGCGGAAGGCGAAACGCGGTGATTCACGTGAAACGTCGCCTGCCCGGTCAGCTGTTCAGTCTGTGCGCAGCACGGCGAGACGATGCACGACCAGCGCGTCGAAGACGTCTTCCGGGTTGGTCCCGAGATCCCATCGGCCGAAGATCAGCAATCTGTCGCCGTCGCCGTGGCGCACGTCGATCTCGAGCATCGGGGTGCGACGCCCGAGCCGGCGGTAGCTCACGATGCGAGCGCGGATCAGCTCGTCCGGGCGGTATTCGGTGGGACCGAGCAGGCCGCGCACGATGAGGCGGGGCTCGGCGCCGGGGCGCACCTCCAGGCGGGGGCGTTGCCGGACGCCGAGCACGGCGAGTCCGATCAGGCCGGCCGCGGCCACGCCGACGATCAGCGTGCTCGGCGCGTCACCGGCGAAGAAGGCGGCGATCGCCAGCGCCACACCGCCGAGACCGACGGCCACAAGGGCCGGGGTGGGAGTGGACCAGGTGAGTCGGGACGGCGATTCCGGGGGCGTCGATTCCGGGTTCACGTGGCGCTGTCCCCAATCCATCCTCGAGTTGTCCACAGGCTCATCCACAGGGTGTGAATGAATGACACAGGTGTAATCCAGGAACCTGAGGCGGCTGCGCGCAGGTCAGCGCCACCGCATGGTCATGATCAACCCGATGACCATGAGGCCGAAGCCGATCAGGAAGTTCCACGCGTTCAGATCGTTCATCCAGCTGATCTGCTCGGCGGCCAGGTAGTACACCAGCAGCCAGAGCAGCCCGGCCAGCATGAAACCGAGCATGATCGCGACGTACCAGACCGGTGACGGCCCCGCCTTGACCTTGACCGGGGTGCGGCTGGCAGGATTGATCGCGTAATCGGCCTTCTTGCGGACCTTCGACTTCGGCATGACATCCTCGGCATCGGGACTATTTGTCGACGTCCAGGCTATCCCAAGAGGTAATCGATGGGGCACCCCGGCGAACCTGCACTAATCTCGAAGCCATGCGTGTTCTGGTCGTCGACAACTACGACAGCTTCGTGTTCAACCTGGTGCAGTATCTGGGCCAGCTGGGAGCCGAGGCCGTCGTCTGGCGCAACGACGATGCCCGGCTGGCCGATGCGGAGGCCGTCACCGCCGATTACGACGGCATTCTCATCAGCCCCGGCCCCGGCACCCCGGACCGCGCGGGCGCCAGTATCGACCTGGTGCGAGCCTGTGCGAAGAACGCCACTCCGCTGCTGGGCGTGTGCCTCGGGCACCAGGCCATCGGTGCGGCGTTCGGTGCCACCGTCACCCGCGCGCCCGAACTCCTGCACGGTAAGACCAGCGAGGTCTTCCACATCGGCGCGGGCGTGCTGGCCGGGCTGCCCGACCCCTTCACCGCGACCCGGTACCACTCGCTGACCGTGCTCGAGGACACCATGCCCCCCGAGCTCGAGGTGCTGGGGCGCACCGCATCGGGTCTGGTCATGGCCATGCGCCATCACGAGCTGCCGATCCACGGCGTGCAGTTCCATCCCGAGTCGGTGCTCACCCAGGGCGGGCACCGGATGCTGGCGAACTGGCTGGGCGTGTGCGGCGAACGCCCGGCCGAGGGGCTGGTGGAGCGGCTGGAGGCGGAGGTCGCGTCGCTGGTGCTGCGGTGAGTCCCGGGGCCAGGCCCTACGTGCTGCTCTCGGCGGCGATGAGCCTGGACGGTTACCTCGACGACGACAGCCCGCACCGCCTGCTGCTCTCCGACGCCGCGGACTTCGATCGCGTCGATCAGGTACGCGCGGAATCCGATGCGATCATGGTCGGCGCCCAGACGCTGCGCGCGGACAACCCGCGCCTGCTGGTGGCCGACGAGTCCCGCAGGCGCGCTCGGATCGCGTCGGGCAAGCCGGAGTTCCCGGTGAAGGTCACTGTCACCGACAGCGGCAGACTGGATCCCTCGCTGAGGGTGTGGCGCGACGGCGGCGACAAGCTCGTCTACACCACCGAGGCGGGAGCCGCAGCGCTCAGTGATTCGTTGGCGGGTCTGGCCGAGGTATGTGTGCTCGGGCCGCGGGTCGACCTCGGCGCGGTGCTCGACGATCTGGGCGCGCGCGGCATCGAGAGGTTGATGGTCGAGGGCGGCACCAGGATGCACACCGCCTTCCTGGCCGGCGATCTCGCCGACGAATTGCGGCTGGCCGTCGCGCCGCTGTTGGTCGGCGCGCCGGGCGGGCCGCGATTCGTCGAACCGGCCGTGTTCCCCGGACGCAGGCTGACACTGGCCGATGTGAGCACGGCCGGCGACATGGCCGTGCTGCGGTACCTGCTGCGCACGGAATCCATCGCCGACCGGGATCGGCGGTTCCTTCTTCGGGCGATCGAACTCGCGCGCGCCTGCCCGCCCAGTCCGACGGCGTTCTCGGTCGGCGCGGTGATCGTCGCCGGCGGGGCCGAGATCGCCACCGGATACTCGCGCGAGTCCGACGAGAAGGTGCATGCCGAGGAATCGGCGCTGAACAAGCTCGATCCCGACGACCCGCGCCTGGCGGGGGCCACCATCTACAGCACGCTGGAGCCGTGCTCCCGGCGCGCCACCGCCACCAGACCGCCGTGCACCGACCGCATCCTGGCCGCGGGCATCGCGCGCGTGGTCATCGCCTGGCGCGAGCCCGCGACGTTCGTCGACAACTGTGTGGGCGTGGAGAAACTCCGGGACCACGGCGTGGAGGTCGTGGAGATCCCCGAGCTGGCCGACGCGGCGATGGCGATGAACCGCCACCTCGACCTGGGCTGAACTGCTCGGCCGCGGGTTACGGCCTGCCGTAGATGGCGGTGACGAATTCGCCGAGCTGGTTGTCGTCGAGATGCCGGGCCAGGTCGGCTTCGCTGATCATGCCGACCAGCCGCTTGTTGTCGATGACGGGCATCCGCTTGACCCGATGGTTCTCCATCGCGTCGAGCACCTCCTCGACGTCGGCGTCGGCCGCCACCCAGCGCGGCGTCGCCTCACAGAGTTCGGCGGCCCGCATGGTGGTCGGCGAGCCGCCGCGCGCCACGCACTTCAGCACGATGTCGCGGTCGGTGACGATGCCGCACATCCGCTCGTTCTCGTCGGCGACGACGAGCGAGCCCACGTCGAGTTCGGCCATCAGGCGGGCCGCGTGCTCGACGGTGTCCTGCTTGGAGATCCACTGTGCGCCGGGCTTCATGATTTCCCTGGCTGTGGTCATGGGGTCATCTCCTCTTTCCTGCGGGCTGATTCGGACGGATCACTGCTTCGGAGGATCACCGATCCGGGACGGATCACTGATCCGAAGAGACCTGCCCATTCTGACGCCGCGGCCACCCGATCGCGCCCGTCATTCGGGTAACGATCGGGTGGCCGGTGCACAGGGATCAGGGGGAGACGACCGATCAGGGCGGACCGAGGATGCCCGTGGTGATGGACACGGTCCCGGTCTTCGACACCGACGATCCGGCCTGCGGCTGCTGGCTGACGATGCGGCCCACGCTTCCGGTGTCGAAGGTGCCGACGGTGGACTGGCTGATCTGCGCGGAGGTGCCGGTCCAGCCCGCCTGGCGCAGGCGGTCGACCGCCTGCGAGGGCGTCAGCCCGACCAGGCTCGGCATGGTGATGTTGTCACCGGTGGAGACCTGCACGGTCACCGTCGAACCGCGATCCGCGCTGCTACCGCCCGCCGGGCTGGTGCCGACCACCTCGCCCTTCGGCCGCGCGGAATCGACTTCCTCGATGGTGATCCGGAAACCCGCGCTGTCCACCAGGTTCGGCTCGGCCACACTGATGTCCTGGCCGACCACGCTGGGCACCCGGACCTTCTCCGGCCCCTTGCCGACCCACACCACGATGGCCTGATCGACATCGACCCGCGCGCCGGCCGCGGGCTCGGTGCCGATCACGGAATCGACATCCTGGGCGCTGGACTCCTTGCGCTCCACGTTCGGGTCCATCCGCAGGCCGACGGCGTTGAGTTCCTGCTGGGCCTGTTCCACCGTCAGGCCGTCGAGCCGGGGCACCTGGACCTGCGCGGGCCCGGAGGACACCTGCACCGTCACGGTGCTGCCCTCGTCGATGCGGGAACCGCCGAGCGGCTGGGTGGCGATGACATTGCCCGCGGCGATCTTGCTGTCGGGTTTCTGCTGGATCGCCACCGAGAAACCGAGCCGTTGCAGGGTGTCCTGCGCCTGCTGGGACGACTTGTTCGACAGGTCCGGCACGGCCACCTGATCGGGCTTGCTGCCCGGACCGAGGAACACCCAGAACATGGCGAAGGCGACCGCGAGCACCGCCGCGGCGCCGAACGCCAGGTAGGCGGTCCGGCGGCCGCTGCCGGGGTCGGCGGCCTCCTGCTCGGCCGTGGCCGGTGCGGCGTTGTTGTCCTCGCGCGGGTGCATCCGGTACCCGCGCGGCGCGGGCTCGTCGTCGTCGAGGAAGGTGGTGCGGTCCTCGTCGGTCATCACCATCGGCGCGCTCGGCTTCTGCCCACCTAGCACCCGGATCAGATCCGCGCGCATCTCCGCGGCGGTCTGGTACCGGTTGGCCGGGTTCTTGCTCATCGCCTTGAGCACGACCGAGTCGAGTTCGCGCGGCACCCCGTTGTAGACGTGTGAGGGCAGCCGCGGATCTTCCTTGACGTGCTGGTAGGCCACCGCGACGGGGGAGTCGCCGCTGAACGGCGGTTCCCCGGTGAGGATTTCGAACAGCACGCAGCCGACCGAGTACACGTCCGAGCGGGCGTCGACGGTCTCACCGCGTGCCTGCTCGGGGGACAGATACTGGGCGGTGCCGATGACGGCCGCGGTCTGGGTCATCGGGTTGGCGGCGTCGGCGATCGCGCGGGCGATGCCGAAGTCCATCACCTTGACCGCGCCGGACCGGTTGATCATGATGTTGGCCGGCTTCATGTCGCGGTGCACGATGCCGTGCTTGTGACTGAAATCCAGAGCGGCACAGACGTCGGCGACGATCTCCATGGCGCGTCTGGGCGCCAGCGGTCCCTTGCTGCGCACGATGTCGCGCAGGGTGTCGCCCTCGACGTACTCCATGACGATGTAGGGCAGTGGGCCGCCGTCGATCTCGGCTTCGCCGGTGTCGTAGACGGCGACGATGGCCGGGTGATTGAGCGCCGCGGCGTTCTGCGCCTCACGCTTGAAACGCAGGTAGAACGTGGGATCGCGGGCCAGGTCGGCGCGCAGCACCTTGATCGCCACATCGCGGCTCAGCCGCAGATCCCTGGCCTTGTGCACCTCCGACATCCCGCCGAATCCGATGATCTCGCCCAATTCGTAGCGCGACGAGAGATTCTTCGGGGTCGTCATCGTTGTCCTTGCTCAGGTGGGGTGGGCTCGCTGGGAGTGGCCGTCGGACCTGCGGCACCGGAATCGGAATCCTCCGCAAATGGTAGGTCGAAGGTCGGGAACAAGGTACGCGTGGTGGTCGTGCGCCTGGTCCGGGTCGGCTCCGGCGTGGTGGTCGGCGCTTGGGTGGTCGGCTGCACGGTGGTCGTGGTCGGCGCGACCGTGGTGGTGGTCGGCTCCGGCGTGGTGGTGGTCGGCTCCGGCTCGGTGGTCGCCGGCGGAGGCGGCGGCACGTACCGGGTGGTGGTCGGCTCGGCGGTGGTCGTGGTGGGTTCCTGTGGCGGCGGCGCGAGGGTGGTACTCGCCGGCGGGGTCTTCGGTTCCGGGTTGGTGTCGCCGCCGAAGAGCAGCCACAGCACCGCGCCCACCATCAGGAGCGCGGCCGCGCTGAGACCGGCAAGCGCCTTCTGGGTGGTGGTCCACTGCCCGTTGCCGCGCTGCGGGGGCGGGCCGTAATGGCCGGGGGCGGCGTTGGGCCCGGTCCCGTTCCGTCCGCCCCCGTTGTGGTTGCTCATCATGGTGGCGGGCGCGTCGGCCTGCCCCATGCCGCCGACGGCGGCCGCGGCCGGACGGCTGTAGCGCACGGTCGGTCCGTCGCCGGGGCTCGCGGGGATCGCGACCGTCGGCCCGGGCGGCAACATCTGGGTGGCGTCCTCGACCGGCCCCGGTCCCGCGGCGCCCTTGGGCGGCGGCGGACGATGCCCGGCACGCACCGCGGCCACGGCGTCGGCGAACTCGCCGCCGCTGGCGTACCGCAGATGCGGGTCCTTGCCGATGGTGATCTCGATCAGCTCGCGCACGTTCGGCGGCACATCGGGCGGCAGCGGCGGCGGGGTCTCGCGCACGTGCTTCATCGCCACCGTGATGGCGCCGTCGCCGGTGAACGGGCGCTTGCCCGCCAGCGCCTCGTAGCCGACCACGCCGAGGGAGTACACGTCGCTGGCCGAGGTGGCGTCCTCACCGACGGCCTGCTCGGGCGCGATGTACTGGGCAGTGCCCATCACCATGCCGGTCTTGGTGACCGGGCTGGCGTCGACCGCCTTGGCGATGCCGAAGTCGGTGATCTTCACCTGCCCCGTCGGCGTGACCAGGATGTTGCCCGGCTTGACGTCGCGGTGCACGACACCGGCGGCATGCGCGGCCTCGAGCGCGCGTCCGGTCTGTTCGAGCATGTCCAGGCCCTGGTTCACCGAGAGCTTGCCGAGCCTGCTGAGCACGGCATTGAGCGGTTCGCCCTGCACCAGTTCCATCACCAGGTACGAGGTCTCGCCCTGGCTCGGGTCGTAGGTCTCGCCGTAGTCGTAGATGCCGGCGATGCCGGAGTGGTTCAGCTGCGCCGTGGTCTGGGCCTCGGTGCGGAACCGCTGGCGGAAGGTCGGGTCGGCGGAGAATTCGGCCTTGAGGACCTTGACCGCCACGCGGCGGTTCAACCTCGTGTCCAGCGCTTCCCAGACCTGGCCCATGCCACCGGTGGCGATCAGGCGTTGCAGTCGGTAGCGGTCGGCTATCAGCGCACCGTTGTTCAGCATCGGGGCCCCCGAACCTCTCCTCGCACGTTCAATTCCTAGCCCCCTTGCAGACCGGCGTCGAGCACGGCCCTGGCGATGGGCGCCGCCACCGAGCCGCCGGTGGCCGCCAGCGACCGATCGCCGCCGTCCTCCACGATGACCGCGATCGCGATCTTCGGGTTCTGTGCCGGTGCGAAAGCGATATACCAGGCGTGCGGCGGGGTGTTACGCGGATCGGAGCCGTGCTCGGCGGTGCCGGTCTTGGACGCGATCGTGTACCCGGATCGCCCGCTGCCCGTCGTGTTCTGCTCCGACTCGATCATCATGGCGGTCACCTGGGAGGCCACGTCCGCGCTGACCGCCTGCCCCACCGAGACCGGTTTGGTCTTGGAAAGCTCGCTCAGATCCGGGCCCTGCCTGGCGTCGACCAGGTACGGCTGCATGCGGACCCCGCCGTTGGCGATGGTGGCCGCGACGACCGCGTTGTCGAGCGGGGTGAGCGCCACGTCGCGCTGTCCGATGCTGCTCTGGCCCAGCGCCGCGTTGTCGGGAATCGGTCCCAGCGTGCTCTCGTACCAGTCCAGCGGGATGCCGGAATGCTCACCGATGCCGAACGCCGCCGCGGTGTCCTCGAGCGCGGTCGCGCCGACGCCGATGCCGAGCTCCACGAAGGCGGTGTTGCACGACAGCCGGAAGGCGTTGGTCAGCGTGGTCGTCGGTTCGCCGCCACACGGGCTGCCGTTGTAGTTCTCCAGCGAGGTGCTGGTGCCCGGCAGAGTGATCGAGGGAGCGGCGGTGAGCTGGGTGTCCGGCTTGGCGACACCGTGGGCCAGCGCGGCCGCGGTGACCACCACCTTGAACGTCGAGCCGGGCGGATAGGTCTGCGAGACGGCGCGATTGAGCATCGGCTTGTCCGGATCGGACTCCAGTCCCTCGAGCGCCGCGGTGGTCTCCGCCGCGTCGTGCCCGGCCAGCACGTTCGGGTCGTAGCTGGGCGTGGAGACCATGGTGAGGATCTTGCCGGTGCTCGGCTCGATGGCCACCACCGAACCGGTGTAGCCCTTGGCGGTGAGTTGCTCGTAGGCGACCTGCTGCATCACCGGGTCGAGCGTGGTCAGCACATTGCCGCCGCGCGGGTCACGGCCGGAGACCAGGTCGATGAGCCTGCGCCCGAACAGCTGGCTGTCGGAACCGTTGAGCAGCGGATCCTCGGTGCGCTCCAGTCCGCCGCTGCCGTTCTGCATCGTGTAGTAGCCGGTCACCGGTGCGTAGGCCTGCGGATCGGTCGGGTAGACGCGCAGGTACTTGTAGCGGTCGTCGGTCTCGACCGAGGAGGCCAGCACCGTGCCGCCCGCGGCGATCTGCCCGCGTTGGCGGGAGTACTCGTCGAGCAGCACCCGGGAGTTGCGCGGATCGTTGCGGTAGTCGTCGGCCTTGATGACCTGCACGTAGGTGGCGTTCATGAGCAGCGCGACGATCATCACCATCACCGCGACCGCTACCCGTCGTAGTGGTGTGTTCATTCCGGTCGCCTCGCCTCCGGGTGTCGCGGGTCCGGACGACGCAACATCTCGGTCTGCGCCTCGGCGATCGGCGCCGCCGGTTCCCGCTTACGCACCGGAGCCGGTGCGCGGGCCGCATCGGAGACCTTGATCAGCAGCGCGAGCAGCGCGTAGTTCGCCAGCAGTGAGGAACCGCCGTAGGACATGAACGGCGTGGTCAGACCGGTCAGCGGGATCAGTTTGGTGACGCCGCCGACGACCACGAAGATCTGGATCGCCAGGGTGAAGGCCAGGCCTGCGGCGAGCAGCTTGCCGAAACTGTCGCGCACCGCGAGCGCGGTCCGCAGGCCGCGCACGATCAGCACCAGGAACAGGATCAGCACGGCGCTCAGGCCGATCAGGCCCATCTCCTCGCCGATGGTGGTGACGATGAAGTCGGTCTTGGAGAAGGGCACCTGGTTCGGGCGGCCGCTGCCGAGTCCGGTGCCCGCCAGTCCGCCGGTGGCCAGGCCGAACAGCGACTGGGAGAGCTGGTAGCCGGTGTTGTGGTAATCGGCGAACGGGTCGAGCCAGGTGTCGATGCGGACCTTGACGTGGCCGAAGATCTGGTAGGCGAAGACGAAACCGGCGAGCAACAAGCCGAATCCGATGATCAGCCAGCCCACCCGCTCGGTGGCGATGTAGAGCATCACCAGCACGGTGCTGAAGATCAGCAGCGAGGTGCCCAGATCCTTCTCCAGCACCAGCACACCGATGCAGATCACCCAGACCGCCAGGATGGGGCCGAGATCGCGGGCGCGCGGGAAGTCCATGCCGAGCCAGTGCTTGCCCGCGACGGTGAACAGTTCACGCTTGGAGACCAGCACCGAGGCGAAGAAGATGATCAGCAGCAGCTTGGCGAACTCACCGGGCTGCACGCTGAAACCGGGCAGCCGGATCCAGATCTTGGCGCCGTTGATCTCGGACATGCTCGCCGGCAGCAGCGCCGGGATCATCAGCGCGACAAGGCCGATCAGGCCGAGGGTGTAGCTGTAGCGGGCCAGCGTGCGGTAGTCGCGCAGCACCACGAGCACCGCCACGAACACCACCATGCCCAGCGCCGTCCACAGGATCTGCTGGTTGGCGTCGGGGGAGGGGATCGGCACCGAGTTGAACACCGCGTTCTGCGCCGCGCCCAGGTCGAGCCGGTGGATCAGCACCAGCCCGAGACCGTTGAGCGCGGCCACGATGGGCAGCAACAGCGGGTCGGCGAACGGCGCGAACCGGCGCACCGCAAGATGGGCGACCGCGTACAGCGCCAGGAAGGCAGCGCCGTACTTGGCGATGTCCCAGGTGATCGACTGCTCCTGGCTGGCTTCCACCAGGAACAGCGCGGCGGTCACCAGGACGGCCGCGAATCCGAGCAGCAGCAACTCGACATTGCGCCGCGTCGACGGCGGCGGCGCCGGCGCGAAACCACCCGGTGGACTCGGAAAGGCCCCGGCGGACGGCGGTGCCGGTGCGGACATCAGTCCGTCACCCGGCAGTTCTCCCCCGCGGTCTGGGGGCTCGGCGCCGGAGTCGCCACGGCCGTGGGAGCGGCGGTATCGGGCGCGGGCTGCGGCGCGGGCTCGGATGCGGGTGCCGGTGCGGGCGGAG
>NZ_BAGA01000148.1 GCF_000308595.1 Nocardia higoensis NBRC 100133
GCAGCCCGCGCCCGAACCGGTGGCGGCGGGCGGCGGTCGCGAACGACCGGCGCCCAGCCGTTTCGTGCCGCCGCCCAAGCCCAGGGACAACCGGCCGAGCACCGACTGGGACAGCGAAGCCGAACAGACCCCGGAGTCGACCAAACAGAGCGCGGCGGCCAAACTGCTGCGCGATTCCGGCTCGATCGCCGTGGCCACCCTGGTCAGCCGGATCACCGGCTTCGCCAAGGTGCTGATGCTCGCGGCCGTCCTCGGCCCGGAGATCGCCAGTGCCTTCACCTCGGCGAGCCTGATCCCGAACATGATCGCCGAACTGGTCCTCGGCGCGGTGCTGACCGCGATCGTCGTGCCCACCCTGGTGCGCGCCGAACAGGAGGACTCCGACGGTGGCCGGGCGTTCGTCCGTCGTCTGGTGACCGCCGCGTTCACCGTGCTCGCCATCGCGACGACGCTTACGCTGGCGGCCACCCCGATTCTGGCCACCCGGGTGTTCGTCGACTCCGACGGCCGGGTGAACACCGCCCTCACCACCGCGCTGACCTTCCTGCTCGTTCCGGCGATCCTGTTCTACGGCATGTCGGCGCTGTTCACCGCGGTGCTCAACACCAGGCAGAACTTCAAGCCCGGCGCGTGGGCGCCGGTGCTCAACAATGTGGTCGTGCTGGTGGTGCTGGCCACCTACGCGCTGACCCCGGGCGAGATCAGCCTCGACCCGGTGCGGATGGGCGATCCGAAACTGCTGGTGCTCGGTGTCGGCGTCACCGCCGGCGTGGTCACCCAGGCCTTGGTCCTACTGCCCGCCATCCGGCGCGAGGGCATCGACCTGCGCCCGCTGTGGGGCGTCGACGACCGGCTCAAGCAGTTCGGCACGATGGGCGCGGCGATCATCCTCTACGTGCTGATCAGCCAGATCGGACTGGTCTTCGCCAACAACATCGCCTCCAAGTCCGACGAAGCGGGCCCGGCGATCTACTCCTACACCTGGCTGCTGCTGCAGCTGCCCTACGGCGTGCTCGGCGTGACCCTGCTGACCGCGATCATGCCGCGACTGAGCCGCAACGCCGCCGCCGACGACACCCCGGCGGTGGTCGACGACCTGTCGGTGGCCACCCGGCTGACGATGATCGCGCTACTGCCCGTCGTCACCTTCTTCACCCTGGCGGGCACGCAGGTCGGTGAGGCGCTGTTCGGCTACGCGCGCTTCGCCGGCGACGCCGGACGCCTCGGTGACGCCCTGGCCTGGTCGGCGTTCTCGCTGATCCCGTATTCGCTGGTGTTGATCCACCTGCGGGTGTTCTACGCCAGGGAACAGGCCTGGACGCCGACCTGGATCATCCTCGGCATCACCGGCGTCAAGATCACGCTGTCCGCGCTGGCGCCGACCATCGCGAGTTCGCCCGACCAGGTCGTGCTGGTACTCGGCGTGGTCAACGGCGTGAGTTTCGGCGTCGGCGCGGCGATCGGCGGGTACCTGCTGCATCGCAGCCTGGGCGATCTGCGGATGGCCAATGTCGGCCGGACCATCACCCGGGTGCTGCTGTCCTCGGTGGCCGCGGGCGCGGTGATGTGGATCGTCGACATCGTGCTCGGTCTGGACCGGCTCTCCGCGTCGATGGGCGGTCCCGGGTCGCTGATCCGGGTGGCCATCGACGGCATCGTGCTGTTCGCGGTGGCCTTCGGCCTGATGCGTCTGGCGGGTATCCCCGAGGTCGTCGCGATCACCGTCGCCATCTCGCGCCGCCTCGGCATCACCCCGCCCGCTCCCGCCCTCGATCTGGACAGCCCGGTCGAGGAGGAACACGCCACCCAGGTGCTGCGCAGGCCGGAGCGCTACATCTACACCGGCTTCGACCCGGTCATGGACGCGCAGACGATGGTGCTGCCCGTGATCCGGCCGGAAGCTGTTGACCCGACCGTCCGAGTCCCGTTCCCGTACCCTGTTCGGCAGAAGGGGACAAGCGGCGAGCCCGATCTGTCGGCGTTCGAGGGCGAGACCATCAAGCTGGGCGAAGGAGGAGCGAGGGTGAGCGACGACGCGGCGGTGGGCGGCGTCCCGGCCGCCGGTTCCAGCACGCCGCCGACGGCAGGATTGTCGACCGACAAACCCCCTGCCGCGGGGGATCCGTCGGGCCAGGAACCCGCCCAGCAGAACCAGCCGGCGCCGGGACAGCGCGACGACCGGCATCAGGCCCCCCAGCGCGACCCGATGTACGACACCGGCATGATCCCGATCCCGCCCCGTCAGCTGCCGCCGCCGGTGGACGACGAGACCACCAAGCGGGTGCAGCGTGGTCCGAAGCTCATGCCGGGCGCCTCGGTGGCCGGCGGCCGCTACCGGCTGCTGGCCAGCCACGGCGGCGCCCGCGGGCTGAAGTTCTGGCAGGCGCTCGACATCAAGCTCGACCGAGAGGTCGCGCTGACCTTCGTCGACGCCGACCAGAAGTCCGCCGACAATTCCGGTCACGACGGCCCGCAGGCCATCCTGTCCCGCACGCTGCGTCTCGGCCGCATCAATTCGCCCGGCTTGGCCCGCGTGCTCGACGTGGTGCGCGGCAGCTCCGGCGGCATCGTGGTGGCCGAGTGGACGCCGGGCCGTTCGCTGCGCGAGATGGCCGAGACGGTGCCCTCGCCGATCGGCGCGGCCCGCGCCATCCGCGCGCTGGCCTCGGCCGCCGAACTCGCCCATCGTGGCGGTGGCTCGCTGTCCATCGACCATCCCGACCGAGTGCGCATCAGCGCCTCCGGCGACGCCGTGCTCGCCTTCCCCGGCACGCTCGGCGACGCGGACGCCCAGTCCGACGTGCGCGGTCTCGGCGCCATGCTCTACGCGCTGATCACCGCGCGCTGGCCGCTGCGCCAAGGTGGCGTGTCCGGTAACGCGGCGACCGTGGGCGGGCTGCACCTGGCCGATTTCGGGCCGGACGGCACGCCGATCGAGCCGCGCCAGATCCGCCCGGAGGTACCCTTCGAGATCTCCGCGGTCGCGGTGCGCTCGCTGGAGTCCAACAAGGGCGTGCGCACGGCCGCCACGGTCCAGCATGTCCTCGAACAGGCCTCGGTCGTCGACCAGAAGACCGATTTCATTCCGGTGCTGCGGCTGGGTCAGCGCCAGCAGCCGCTCGGCGACGATTCGCTGGCCGATCCCGAGCTGCTCGCGCAGGAGCGGGAGCGCTCGCAGCGGATGCTGTGGGTGATGGTCGGTCTCGGTGTGCTGGCCGCGCTGGTGGTCGGCGTGGTCATCTGGTGGATGGTGAGCATCTTCGCGCCCGGCACCAGCGACGCACCGCTGGACGAACAGCGCAATATCGGCCTGACCACCGAAAGCACGCCCGCGCCCGCACCGGGGTCACCCGGCGCCGTGCCCAACAATTCGGTCGACGGCGGGGTCCCGGTCCCGGTCACCGAAGTCGGCGTGTTCTCTCCGCAGGGCACCCCGGACGGCGTGAACTCGGTGGCCGCGGTGCTCGACAACGATCCGGCCACCGTCTGGCGCACCGACCAGTACTTCCAGCAGTTCCCCGCCCTCAAGAAGGGCGTGGGCCTGATCGCGACGCTGCCGAGCCCGGCGAAGTTGACCAATGTCTCGATCGTCTCGCAGACGCCGGGCACCTCGGTGGAAATCCGTACGGCGCCGACGAATTCGCCCACCCTCGATCAGACCCAGCTGATCGGCTCGGGCGTGCTGGCCGACGGCCTCACCGAGATCCCGGTCAGCGCCGACCAATCCGCGCGCTACGTGCTCGTGTGGATCACGGGTCTGGGCAACGAGGGCAGCCAGTTCCAGTCCTCGATCGCCGATCTGCGGTTCGACGCCGCACCCTGACGCGGGCCGACGCGGCCCAGCTCGCGGCCGCACCAGCGCGTCGGCGGGCGGAATCTCCTCTGGTTGCTGCCCATTCGGCCGTGCCGATATGATCGGCAGGCGCTCTCGGCGGGGGAGTATCCCGGGTTCTCGTGTCATCGGCCCGGATACTGCGGAGATCATCTCCGACAGACGGTCGCCGACGACCGGTACCGGGTGAGCACTGTCCAAGGGGTTGGTTTTGTCGTCCGAAGTGAACGAGGATTCCCGAGGGGGAAGTTCGCGGCCGTATCCGGCAGGCGGACGCTCGTTCGCGCTCGACGAGCTCTCCGACGTCGCGCTGCTGCAGGCCCATGTGGCCGGGCGCAGGCACGCCTTCGCCGAGCTGCTGCGCAGGCACAACGATCATCTGTGGCAGACGGCGCTGCGCACCTCCTACAACCGGGAGGACGCCGCGGACTCGTTGCAGGACGCGCTGCTGTCGGCGCATCGCACGGCGGCCTCCTTCCGCGCCGAGGCGGAGGTCCGCAGCTGGCTGCACGCGATCGTGGTCAACGCCTGCCTCGATCGGATCCGGCGCAACAAGACCCGCCGCGCCATCGCGCTCGCGCCCGAATCGCTGCCGGAACCGACCGTGGTACGCGACGATTACTCCGAGCTGGAGTTGTCGATCGTGGTCGATCGCGCGTTGTTCTCGCTGCCGCCGGATCAGCGCACCGCACTGGTGGCCGTCGACCTGGAGGGCTACAGCGTGGCCGACGCGGCCGAGATGCTCGGGGTGCCGGTGGGCACCATCAAGAGCCGATGCGCCCGCGCCAGGCAACGGTTGCAGGAACGTCTGGATTT
>NZ_BAGA01000147.1 GCF_000308595.1 Nocardia higoensis NBRC 100133
GACCCGTCCGCGTCCGCCGTGGTGACCGCGCCCATCGCGGGGCCCGACGACGATGTCGGCAGGATCGGTACCTCGCCGGTCGTCGCGATCGCCACGGCCTGAGCAACGGCGTCCTCCGGGTGCAGTACCGCACCCGGCAGACCTCGCGGGGCGAGCCCGCCGGTCTCGGTATAGGCGCGGTCGGCGAACCCCTCGCCGACGAAACCGACGCCCGCCGCCAGCGCGGCCTGCTCGAGTTCGGTGCCCGCCGGACCGAGCAGGACCAGGGCGGGGTCGAAGTCCGTCATCGCGGCCAGCACGGCGTCGGCGAGGTCGCGGCGAGCACCCGCCTGGTGATAGAGCGCGCCGTGCGGCTTCACATAGCGCACCCGGCTGCCCGCCGCGCGGGCGAAGGTGTCCAGGCTGCCGATCTGGTAGAGCACCTCGTCGCGGAGTTCGGCGGGAGCGATGTCGATGGCGCGCCTGCCGAAGCCCGCGAGATCGCGGTGGCCGATGTGCGCGCCGATACGGACATCGCGGGCAGCGGCGAGTTCGCAGGTGCGGCGCATGGTCGAGGGGTCGCCGGCGTGGAAACCGCAGGCGATGTTGGCACTGGTGACCAGGTCGAGCACGGCGGCGTCGTCACCCATCGTCCAGGGGCCGAAGCCCTCGCCGAGATCGCTGTTGAGATCCAGTCGCATGGTCTCTCCCTCCACCGGTACGTGCGCCTGCGTCGGCGTCTGCCTCCATTGTCGACGTCGTGCGGCCGGTGCGGCGCGCGGACTGTGCCGAGGAGCGCCCGCCGGTACGCTCGAACAGCCATGGCCGCGTATTTCGATCCGACCTCCTGGTCTCCACTGCGAGCCGTCGAGATCGGCCGACGGCTGTTCGACCAGGCGTGGCTGGAGCAGTGGCTGGCGGCGAGCACCGCGTGGGTGGATCCGGTGATGGACCTGGGTTCGGGGACCGTCACGGCGCTGCTGCCCGATGTGCTGATCACCGTGCTCAGCGAGGGCATTCTGAGCCGGTTCGGCGGGCAGGACATCGTCGTCACCGTGGTCGGCCACGAGCTGCGCGCCACCCTGCGGGTGCTGCGGGTGCGCAGGCGCGGCGCCCACTTCGAAGCCAAGTCGGTGCTCTCCGGCCTGGACTGGGACAGCAGGCGGTTCGAGTCGGTCACGGTCGTGGCGCACGGGGTGCGGCTCATCCCCGGCGTGCCGACCAAGGTGCGCGTCACCGGCATCCATCTGACCGGCACGCTCACCGTCGCGGAGCTGGCGCGCTGGATCGACGCCCTCGATCTGGAGTGGCGGGTGCGGGTGCGCGCGGACGGCAAGCTCCTGGCCCGGCATCGCACCCACAGGCTGACCGCACTGGTGGACGGCGAGATCACCGACGACCGCCTGACCATGCGGGTGGAGCGAGCGTGGTGGTGCGGGATCCGCCTGCCCCGGCGGATGACGTTCCAACCGCCGGGAGTGCTGTTGTCGGAGTTGCCGCGCGGTCTGCGGATCGCGCGCGCGGCCCGCGACGGCGACCTGGTGCGGTTCCGCCTGGAACTGGCCGAGACCACGGCCTCGTTCGAGCTGGCTCAGATCCGCGACGCGGTGGTCGCCGGAACCACGCTGATCATTTTCTGACGCGCGCTCACCCCTGCTGGGACTTCCACCACTCCAGCAGCGCGGCCTCGGCCTCGCCCCGGCTGAGCGGGCCGCGATCCAGGCGGAGTTCCTTGAGGAAATTCCAGGCCCGCCCGACATCCGGGCCCGGCCGCAGCCCCAGCAGTTCCATGATCGCGTTGCCGTCGAGGTCCGGGCGGACCTTGGCCAGGTCCTCCTGTTCCCGCAGGCGGTCGATGCGGGCCTCGAGATCGTCGTAGGTGGCGCGCAGGGCGGCGGCGCGGCGCTTGTTGCGGGTGGTGCAGTCGGCGCGCACCAGCTTGTGCAACCGGGGCAGCAGGTCGTCGGCGTCGGTGACATAGCGGCGCACCGCCGAATCGGTCCACTGTCCTTTGCCGTAGCCGTGGAAGCGCAGGTGCAGGAACACCAGGCGGGCCACATCCTCGGTGAACTGCTTGGGGTACTTCAGCGCCCGCATCCGCTTGCGCACCATCTTCGCCCCGACCACCTCGTGGTGGTGGAAGCTGACGCCGCCGCCGGGCTCGTTGCGCTTGGTGTCGGGCTTGCCGATGTCGTGCAGCAGCGCCGCCCAGCGCAGCACCAGATCCGGATCGCCGTCCTCGAGGTCGATGGCCTGCTGCAGCACGGTCAGCGAATGCCAGTACACGTCCTTGTGCTGGTGGTGCTCGTCGATCTCGAGCTTCATCGCGGGCACCTCGGGCAGCACCCGCTGGGCCAGCCCGGTCTCGCACATCACGTCGATGCCGTCGATCGGGTGCGCGCCCGCGATGAGCTTGTCGAGTTCGGTGCGCACCCGCTCGGCGGTGATCCGGTCGATCTCGCCCGCCATCGCGGTGATCGCGGCACGCACCCGGGGGGCGAGGTCGAAACCGAGCTGGGAGACGAACCGGGCGGCCCGCAGCATGCGCAGCGGGTCGTCGGTGAAGGAGTCCTCGGGCGCGGCCGGGGTGTCGAGCACGCCGGCCAGCAGCGCGTCCATGCCGCCGAGCGGATCCACGAATTCCAGCGAACCGTCCGCGGCGATGCGCACCGCCATCGCGTTCACCGTGAAATCGCGGCGCACCAGGTCACCGTCGAGCGAGTCGCCGAAGGTGACCTCGGGATTGCGCGAGACCCGGTCGTAGCTGTCGGCACGGAAGGTGGTGATCTCCACCTGCTGACCGGCCTTGGCCGCACTGACCGTGCCGAAGGCCAGGCCGCCGGTGTCCCAGACGTGGTCGGCCCAGCCGCGCACGATCTCGAGCACCTGCTCGGGCCTGGCGTCGGTGGTGAAGTCCAGATCGGTGCCCAACCGGCCGAGGACGGCATCGCGGACACTGCCGCCCACCAGATACAGCTCGTGGCCGCGGGCGGCGAACAAACCGCCGAGCGGGGCCAGCACATCACCGAGCGCGCCGAGGGTCACCGCCGCCGAGGCCAGCAACCGGGTACGCCTCTCCTCGGCAGCCGAGGCGGCTTGATCGGACACGACGACATCTCCGGATTCGGGCGAAACCACGAACGAAACTGTATATCGCGACGCGAAGGCCACCGGCCGCTGCGCCGCGGCGAAGCAGCCGTGAAATGACACAGTAAGCTTGCTTGGTGTCTCCGGCCGATCGCGCGAACAGTCGACGCCGCCAGCCTCGGCGCCGCAGTTCGGCGGCAAATGCGGGCGATGTGGCGAAACCACGCATGCGCACCGTCCGGGAGACATCGGCCGGGGGGCTGGTGGTCGACGGTCTGGACGGTCCGAGCGAGCAGCGGTGCGCCGCGCTGATCGGGCGCACCGACCGGCGCGGGCGCCTGCTGTGGTCGCTGCCCAAGGGGCATATCGAGGAGGGGGAGACCCCGGAGCAGACCGCGATCCGCGAGGTTGCCGAGGAAACGGGCATCCAGGGCGTCGTGGTTGCCGAGTTGGGCGATATCGACTATTGGTTCGTCACGGAAGGACGCCGGGTGCACAAGACGGTGCATCATTTCCTGCTTCGTTCGGTGGGCGGCGAATTGTCCGATGCGGATGTGGAGGTCACGCAGGTGGCGTGGGTTCCGTTGACGGAGTTGAATTCCCGATTAGCCTACGCGGACGAAAGACGTCTGGCGGAGGTCGCGAATCGGTTGATCGACCGGATGGAGACCGGCAAGCAATGACGCGTGGGCTGTTCCGGTTATTCGTTGCGGTCCTGACTCTGCTGGGTTCGGTCGCGATGGTGGCGGGGACTCCTGCCGCACCCGCACGAGCCCAGCCGACTGGATCGAGCAATTCCACGACCCCGAAATTCGTGAAATTGGCGGTGGATTCGGTCACCCCGACGACGGTGACCCCGTCCTCGGATCCGGTGCTGACGGTGGCGGGGACGGTGACCAATATCGGTGACCGCCCGGTGGATGACGTCAGCGTGCGCCTGCAGCGCGCGGCCGCGGTCACCGAACCCTCGCAGCTGCGCTCGACGCTGCAGCTGGACCAGGTGAGCTACGACCTGGTCGGCCCGTTCGAGGACGTGGTCGACGAGCTGAGCCCCGGGCAGCGGCGCCAATTCACGGTGAGCATTCCGCTGCAGTCGGATTCGGAGGCGTCGCTGCAGATCAGCGAGCCCGGCGTGTATCCGGTGCTGTTGAACGTCAACGGAACTCCTGCCTACGGCGGACAGGCGCGACTGGACGACGCGCGCTTCCTGGTGCCGGTGCTCGGCGTGCCGCAGGCCGTTCCCGGCGCGCAACTGCCGCCCTCCCCGGCGCCGGTCGCGACGACCATGGTGTGGCCGCTGGCCGATCGGCCCCGGCTGGTGGCGGGTATCACCGGTGCGGTGGACAGCACCACCGTGCTGACCGACGACGAGCTGGCCGGATCGCTGGGCAAGGGCGGCAGGCTCGACCAGTTGCTCGGCGCGCTGGAGACGGTCATCGGGACGGGACCGGGCAGGGATCACGCCCTGGCCTCGTCGATCTGCCTGGCGATCGACCCCGACCTGCTGGTGACCGTGCAGGCGATGACCACCGGCTACCGGGTGCTCGCCAGCCCGTCCGACCCGGACGGCGCGACCAGGCAGGGCAGCGGCGAGGAACATGCCGCCGCGTGGCTGGAACGGCTGCGCGCGCTGGCGCCGACGCTGTGCACGGTGGCCCTGCCCTTCGCGCAGGTGGATCCGGCAGCGCTGGCCGCGGTCGGCGACCCGGCGTTGACGACGCGCGCGCTGACCGAGCCCGCCGAGATCGTGGACACGGTGCTCGGGGTGAACTCGGTGCGCGGCATCGCCCTGCCCGACGCGGGAGAGCTCGATCGAGCGGGCGCGAGCTTGCTGCGCGCGCACGGTTACCGCACCGCGCTGCTCGCCGGGACCGCGACCGCGCCGGAAGGCAGCGCGGGCGCGAACTCGGATCTCGGCGAGGAATATGCCTACGGCGGCTCCTGGGCCGCGACCGACCCCGCGCCCGCACCCGAGGTGGTGCGCCTGCCCGGGGTCAGCGCCGAACCCGCGGCGGGCGCGGCGCCCGCGCACGAGGCGGCGCCTGCCGCGGGCGTCCCGCAGTCCTCTCTCGAACCCCCGGCGCCGGTGCAGGCCGAGGATTCCGCCATGCGGGTGGCGACCTACGACATCTGGTCGGCGACAGCACTGGCCGCCGTCGGCTCGAACCCGTCGACGCCGTCGTTCACACCGCGCGGCGTGCGCTACGAGGTCACCAACGACTCCAGGACCGCGCGCCTGCAGGACGCGCTCGCCGCGATCACCTGGCGAGCGGTGAATCCGCAGGCGAGCGGAGCGCGTTCGCTGCTGATGATGCCGCCGCAGCAATGGGGCGCCAACGGCGACGAGGCGACCGCGCTGCTGCGTCAGGTCGAGACGCTGATGCGCGCCGGCCTGGCCACCCCGCGCACGCTCACCGATCTGGTGGCGCAGGCCCCCGACCCGACGCCCTACGAACTGGACTATTCGGCGCGCGCCGCGAGCGACGCCGTGCCGGGCCGGTTCGTCGAACCCGCCCGGGAGCAGGGCAGGCGGATCACCCACCTGTTCGCCTCGCTGGTGTCGGTACCCGAGCTGGAACCGACGCCGGCGGCATTCCTCACGCCGCTGCGCGACGACCTGGTGCGTGTGCTCACCCTGTCGGACCGGCGGTCGGGCATCTCCGATCTGCCCGACACCTGGGCCCAGCGCCGCCTCGATCAGACCACCCGCACCCTCACCGAGCTGTACCGCTCGGTGACCGTGCTGCCGCCGGGCGGCGTCTACACCCTGGCCACCGAGCAGAGCCCGCTGCTGCTGGTGGCGCGCAACGATCTGCCGGTCGCGGTCCGGATCCGGTTCCGCATCGAGGCACCCGAGGGCGCGAACATCGCCGACCTGGGCGAACAGCAACTGCCACCGAACGGAACCCGCTCGTTCCGGGTGCCCACCGAGGTCAACGACAGCCGCAATCTGGTGATCCCGATCTCGGTCACCACCGCCGACGGCGTGCTGCTCGGGGAGTCCACGTCGGTATCGGTGCGGTCCAACGCCTACGGCCAGATCCTGGCGATCATCACCGCGTGCGCCGCGCTGCTGCTGTTCGGACTGGCCGGGCGCAGGCTGTACCGCCGGTTCCGAGGCAGGCCGGACCCGGCAGACGAGTGAGTCGGGCCCCGGCGCCCACACTCGGTAAGGAACAATCGAAGGGTATCGGCGGCATCCGCCGCGGCCCGAGGGGGTGACCCCGAGCCGGGCGGCCGACGCGCGGGCACCGGTTCGACATCCGGGGGCGCGGCGGGAGAAGATGCCCGGTCGGCGAAACGCCGGACCGGGCCCGCCGGGCACGGGTCAGGGACGACACAGGAGGCATGATGAGCGACGATGACCTCTCCGCTCATCGGCCGCAGCCCGACGACCGGCCGGAAGGCACTCCGCCCACCCGGGTCCCGCCTGCGCCGTGGGAGCGCCGACCCGCACCGCGGGATCAGCCCGACATGACGACCCGTGATCCGCAGGGCGGTCCGCCGCCGCGCATTCCGCAGGTCAGCAGGCCGCAGATGCCACCGGGGCGTCCCGCGGGCCCGGCCACCGGTCCCATGCCCCCGCCGTCGCGGCCCTTCCCCGCACAGCG
>NZ_BAGA01000146.1 GCF_000308595.1 Nocardia higoensis NBRC 100133
GCCGTCGTAGTGGACCGGAATGATCACCGGGCTCCGATCGGTGGCCTGGGCGCCGTTCGGCGCTGTTCCACGGGAAACATCGGCCCTCGACAACGCGGCCATCCCGCCCCCGGTGGCGTGGCGTGGCGCGCTCGGCGCGTGCAGCAGGTCGCGAGCCGCGCGGCGGACAGGTTCGGCGGCGTCCGGCGACACGACGGTCACCAGGACGTTCTCGGCAGCGGGCAGGATGTCCTCGACACCGATGATCCGCGCATTCCGCAGCGCGGCAGCGACATCGGCGGCGCTCACCGCCGGGCCCGGCTCGATCAGCCACGCGCGATCGCCCGCGGCCAGGAACCGCACCCGTCCGCAGGCGTTGCCCGGTTCCGTCACCACGGTCGCGCCCCGGTCGACAGCGTCGTGCGTCCGTGCTCGGCGATGCGGCTGTTCATGCGAACGCCTCGACGGATACACCGACCTCGGCGAGCGCGGCGCGGATCCGGCGGGCCATCTCCACCGCAGCCGGCGTGTCACCGTGCACGCACAGACTCCGCGCACG
>NZ_BAGA01000145.1 GCF_000308595.1 Nocardia higoensis NBRC 100133
GTGGTGCCCAGCGCCGTGTTCCTGTTCGCGTATTCGACCGTCTCGGTGCCCGAGCCGGGCGACCTCAAGACCAACCAGGTCGCCACGATCCTCGCCCAGGACGGCAGCACCGTCATCAGCAAAGTGGTCCCGCCGCAAGGCAATCGCACCGATGTGACCATCGAGCAGATCCCGCCGCACGTCCGCAACGCGGTCATCGCGGCCGAGGACCGGGACTTCTACACCAACCCCGGCTTCTCGATCTCCGGCTTCGCGCGCGCGGCCCGCGACAACATCATGGGCAAGGAGAGCGCGGGCGGCGGCTCGACCATCACCCAGCAGTACGTGAAGAACGCGCTGGTCGGTGACGAACGCTCGCTCGAGCGGAAGCTGCACGAGCTGGTCATCTCGGCGAAGATGGCGCGCCAGTGGAGCAAGGACGAGATCCTCGCCGCCTACCTGAACACCATCTACTTCGGCCGCGGCGCGTACGGCATCGACGCCGCCGCCAAGGCCTACTTCGGTAAGCCGGTGCAGGAACTCACCGTCGCCGAGGGCGCGGTGCTCGCGGCCACCATCCAGCTGCCCTCGCTGCTGGATCCGGAGCAGAATCCGGAAGGCGCCAAGACGCGCTGGGGCTACGTGCTCGACGGCATGGTCTCCAGTGGCAACCTCGACGCCACCGAACGCGCGAATCTGCAGTACCCGCAGGTGGTCTCGCTGGCCGCGACCCAGGAGGAGGCCGGCCTCAACTCCGGCCCCGAGGGCCTGATCAAGAACAAGGTGCTCGCCGAACTCTCCGAGGCGGGCATCAGCGAGCAGCAGCTCAACACCTCGGGCCTGCAGATCACCACCACCATCGACGCCAAGGCCCAGCAGGCCGCCGTCGAGGCCGCCGTCTCCAACCTGAAGGGCGAGCCCGAGCAGTTGCGCACGGCGGTGGTCTCCATCGATCCGCACACCGGCGCGGTGCGCGCCTATTTCGGCGGCACCGACGGCAACGGCTACGACTTCGCCAACGCGGCGCTGCAGACGGGTTCGTCGTTCAAGTCCATCGGCCTGGCCGCGAACCTGGAACTCGGCATCCCGCTGTCGCAGATGTACGACAGCTCGCCGCTGACCGTGCACGGCATCAAGATCACCAACGTCGAGGGCGAGGACTGCGGTACCTGCACCATCGCCGAGGCGCTCAAGCGGTCGCTGAACACCAGCTTCTACCGGATGCAGCTGGACATGCAGAACGGCCCGGAGAAGATCGCCGACATGGGTCACCGCCTCGGCATCCCGAAGGAGCTGCCCGGCGTCGGCGCCACCCTGACCGAGCCGGACGGCTCCGGCCCGAACAACGGCATCGTGCTCGGCCAGTACCAGGCCCGCCCGATCGACATGGCCTCCGCCTACGCCACCCTGGCCGCCTCCGGCGTCTACCACGCCCCGCACTTCGTCTCGCGGGTCGTGACCGCCGACGGCCAGGTGCTGCTCGATCGCGGCGAGGTGCCCGGCGAGCAGGTGGTCTCCGCCGCGGTCGCCGACAACGTCACCGCCGCCATGCGACCCATCGCCGCCTGGTCGCGCAATCACGGACTGGCGGGCGGACGCGAGTCGGCCGCCAAGACCGGCACGGCGCAGCTCGGCGACACCGGGGAGAACAAGGACACCTGGATGGTCGGCTACACCCCGTCGCTGTCGACGGCGGTCTGGGTCGGCTCGGTGGACAACTCGCCGCTGCGCAACTACTCGGGCGGGATGATCTACGGCTCCGGCCTCGCCTCCGACATCTGGAAGGAGACGATGGACGGCGCACTGGAGGGCACCGAGAAGGAATCCTTCCCGAAGCCCGCGCCGATCAAGGGCCAGGCGGGCGTCCCGGACTACACCGCGCCGTACACCCCGCCGTCCACCACCGAGGCGCCGCCGTTGCTGCCCCCGGTGGTCATCACCCCGTCACAGGTGGAGATCCTGCCCGGCATCACCATTCCGGTGCCCGGCGTCGCGCCCGCCCCGCAGCGTCCGCAGCAGACCCAGCAGCAGAGCCCGCCGCGCAACGACGATCCGGGCCCGCTGCCCGGTCAACCGGTGGCACCCACCGCCGGCGCCGGCTCCCCGGGCAATTCCCGCCCGGGCAACGGCAACACCAACAACGACGACTCGTCCGAGCGCTGATCCACGAGCTCGGACGGTGGTCGCCGCGGGCACCGGCGGTCGATCGGCCACGGCTACCGGGAGGCCGGTAGCCTCGGTGGACGTGACCGATCGAGACCTGGTGAACGAACACAGAGGCCTCGCCCGGACGGTCGGGACACCGCAGAGCAGACCGCGGCCCGCCTCGCCGGCGCCGCTGGCGGCCGACCTGCGCTCGGACGACGAACGCGACCGTCCCAGCCGCACCGATTCGCTGACCGCGCAGGCGAGCACGGTCATCGGCGGACCGGTCGGCGACCACGCGCTGATCGGCCGGGTCCGGTTCTGGACCCCGCTGCGGGTGCTGTTCGCCTTCGCGCTGGTCTTCCTCGCGCTGGGCTGGGCGAGCAAGGCGGGCTGCCTGCAGCAGACCGAGACCGCCGACGGCACCCTGGCGCTGGACTGGTACGACGGCCGCCAATACGTGGCCATGTGCTATTCCGACACCGTCCCCCTCTACGGCGCCGAACGGCTCGACGAGGGCGCGTTCCCCTACAAGAAGTCCTGGGTGGAGCAGACCCCCGACGGCGGCACCGAGACCAGGTACATGGAGTATCCGGTCCTTTCCGGTCTGTACCAGTACGTGTCGATGCAGATCGCCAAGACCTGGGACGCGCTGCCGCTGCCGGGCGCACTCCAGGTCGTCATCTATTTCAATGTGGTGGCCGTCGGCCTGGCGATGGCCTGGCTGGTCACCGTGTGGGCCTCGGCGATGCTGGCCGGGCGCCGGATCTGGGATATCGCGCTGCTGGCCTGCTCACCGCTGGTGATCGTGCACGCGTTCACCAATTTCGACGCCCTGGCAACGGCTTTCGCCGCGATCGGTCTGCTGGCCTGGGCGCGCAGACAGCCGCTGCTTGCCGGTTTCCTGCTCGGTCTCGGCGGCGCGGCGAAACTGTATCCGCTGCTGTTGCTGGGCCCCATCGTGATCCTGTGCGTGCGAGCCGAGCAGATGCAGCGCCTGCCGAACCCGCGCCCGACCACCCGCCTGCGCGATATCGACGGTCCGGGCCCGGCGCTGCACTGGCTGGGCGACCTCGGCTACCGGGTGCGGTTCTGGAGCCTGCGCCCGCTCGGCGCGGCGGCGGTGACGGTGGTGGCCGCGGGGCTCACCTGGCTGCTGGTGAATCTGCCCATCGCCGCGCTGTTCCCGCAGGGCTGGCGTGAGTTCTTCCGGCTCAACACCACCAGGCACGCCGATCCCGACTCGATCTACAACGTCATCAGCTCCTTCACCGGCTGGGCCGGGTTCGACGGGCCGCTCTCGCACGGCGAGACCCCCTCGGTGCTCAACGCGGTCTCGCTGCTGCTGTTCGTCGCGGCCTGCGCCCTGATCGCCTATCTCGCGCTCACCGCGCCGCGTCGTCCGCGGCTGGCCCAGCTGTGCTTCCTGGTGGTGGCCGCCTTCCTGCTGACCAACAAGGTGTGGAGCCCCCAGTACTCGCTGTGGCTGGTGCCGCTGGCGGTGCTCGCGCTGCCGCATCGGCGAATCCTGTTGACCTGGATGACGATCGACGCGCTGGTCTGGGTGCCGCGGATGTACTACTACCTCGGCACCGGCGCCAAGGGCCTACCGGAACAGTGGTTCACCGGCACGGTGATCCTGCGCGACCTCGCGGTGATCGGCCTGTGTGTGCTGATCGTGCGGCAGATCTACCGTCCCGAGGAGGATCTGGTGCGCCGCGACTGGCAGGACGACCCGGTCGGCGGAATCCTGAACCGGGCGCCGGACCCGCTGCTGCCCTGGCTGCCGCAGTGGTTGCGGCCCCGGCCGGCTCCGCTCCGGGTCACCTGAGCGACCCGAGCGTCACTCCGAGCGCAGCAGACGGGACACCCGCTGCGGATCGCGCGGCAGCACATCCAGTTCCAGGTACCAGGCGCTGCCGGTCCACGGGTCGAACATCGGGGTGTCGGTCACGGTCGGCAGGTGCCTGGCGTGCTGGGACAGCGCGGAGACCGCGTCGTCGGGGACGGCGATCTCGTCGGTGCCGACGATGAGGATCGAGAGCCCGATGAGATCGCCGCAACCGGTGAGCGTCAGCAGACGCTGGGCGTCGATCGCCTGATATCCGTGCGGGAAATCCGAGACCACCAGCACCCGCTGCTCGGCGGGCGGGGTGAAAGCACCACCCTGATAGGCCATTTCGGCCAGTTCGGCCGCTTGGGTGAGAGCGCGCAACCGGTCCGAGATCCTGGTGTGGTCGGTGATCGGCGGACCGGCCAGCACGGGCGCCAGCGCGGGCAGCAGGGCGGTATACGCGCCGGTGAGATCGATGACATCGATACGCGTGGCCTTGCCGGGATCGACGGCGAGCAGCCGGGCCAGCAGCGCACCGACCACGGGTGCGGCGGCGGCCGAAATCTCGGCGTCGATCCACAGCGGCCGGGTGAGCGGCACGGGCACGCAGTACGGGATGCGCAACGCGCCCCGGTCGGGAGCGTAGAGCTCGCCGATCCTGATGCCGTCGGCGGCCGCGGGCGGGTCCTGCCAGGCCGGTGAGTTCCAGGCGGCCAACGCGGGCGGCAACCGGAGTTCGGCCTCGGCCAGCTCGCGGGTGAGCTGTTCGCTGTCTCGGCGGTGATTCTCCCCGGCGGTGACCGCCAGTTCCTCGGCACGCCGTTGCGCGGCCCGTCCGGCCGCCTCGGCCGCGGGGGTGTTGCGGGTGGCCGGGTCCGATACCGCCGCCGACAGTTCGTCGTCGAGGCGTTTGGCGGCGTAGTCCCTGGCCGCGACGAGCGCCGCGGCCGAGCGGGCCGCGTCCTCGAAGATCATCCACAGCCGTTCCAGCCCGTAACCGACCTCCACCTCCGGACCGCCGTCGGGAGCATGGGTGCGCCGCGGGCTCGCGCCCTGCTCCTGTTCGGACTCGTCGACCTCGATGCCGTGCGCGGGCAGCAACACCGGCAGACCGCCCGCGTACCCCTGACCGACCGCGCGCACCTTCCAGTCGGCACCGCGCCGGTACAGCTCGAGGCAGATCAGCGCGCTCTCCCCCGCCGCCGGTTCGATGTCGAACCGCACCAGCGCGTCGTCGTCGACGTCGGTCAGCACCGTGCGGACCCGGCCGAGCGCGCGCCGCGGATCCTCGGCGCTGACCACGAGCAGCACCGCCGCCGCGCCGGCGCGCAGGTCGGCGAGAGTCACCTCGAGGCGCGCGCCGGACAGCCGCACCCCGTCGGTTCCGGTCTGGTTGTAGAACACGAAATCCGCGTTCCCGGCGCAGCGCAGATCCTCGCCGACGACCAGCGCGCAGACGTCCAGCTCGGTATCGGCCTGCGCCCGGAACGCCACCGTCCGGGCGGCCAGCGCGACGTTCTGGCCCGCCTGGAGTCGAGTCATCGCTCCCCCTCCGATGTTCGTGCCCGGCGGGTCAGAGGAAGCGGCCCAGCTGCGGAATCGCCTCGCCGGGATGCTTGGCCTGGAATCCCTCGCCGAGCGCCTGCATCTTCCACTCCACGCCCGCCCGGTAGACCTTCGCCATCGCCATCGCGGTGAACGGCATGCCGCCGGCGAGGGTGTAGCGGGCCAGCTCGGCATTGTTGGAGCCGTCGACCAGGCGGCAGAAAGCGTTCTTGACCTGCTCGAAAGTGTGTCCCTTGTAGGAGGTCACGATGAACAGCAGGGTGGTGATGTGCGCGGGCACACGGGTCAGGTCGACCAGGATCACCTCGTCGTCGCCGTCGCCCTCGCCGGTCAGGTTGTCGCCCTGGTGGCGCACCGAGCCGTCCTTGGACGACAGCTGCCCGTAGTAGGCGAAATCGGCCGGATTGCCGTCGGCGAACATGATCACCGAAGCGTCCAGATCGATGTCGACGGTGCGGTTTCCGAACATGCCCCTGGTCGTCGCCGGATCCCAGCCCAGGCCCATCTTCACGAAGGTCAGCGCGGTGCCGCCCTCCTTGCGCAGGGTGACCCGCTGCCCCTTCTGCAGACTGATCGGGCGATCCTTGTGCAGGCTCACCTCACCGGTCGGCGCCGCGGCCTGCCCTTGCGGCGGATACTGCTGTCCCTGCGGCGGGTACTGCCGAGTGGGCGGTGGATACCCGGCCTGCTGCCCGTACTGCGCGGGCGGCACCTGCTGGGTCGGCGGCGGTACCTGCTGGGTCGGCGGGGCCTGCTGGGGCGAGGGCGAGTCGACGTGCACGCCGTGGTCGGTGACCAGCGCGGCGAATCCGCCCGCGTAGCCCTGCCCGACCGCGCGGACCTTCCACGCGCCCTGCCTGCGGTACACCTCCAGCGCGATGACGATCGACTCCCGGTCGAGTCCCTCGATCCGGTACTCGTAGAGCCGGTTCCCGTTCGGGTCCGAGACGATCGCGGTCGGCGGTGCGAAGGCGCCGAAGCCGGCGTTCGCGTCGTCGAGGGTGATGACCGCGCGGATCTGATCGATATCGGCGGGGATCGCGCCCAGGGTGATCGACAGCGAGGCGGCCTGCCCGCCCGGGCCGGGCACCAGCTTCACACCCGGGCCGATGGGCTGGTTGTAGAAGACGAAATCCGCGTCCGTGCGGACCTTGCCACGATCGGTCACCAGCAAGGCGGACAGGTCCGCCGGTGCGGTCAACTGCACGGAGATCACCAGTCCGTCGGTGCTCAGCGGACCGTTCTGCCCCTTGGCGAGTGTTGCGGACAAGGTCGACCCTTCGCTCGTCGGTGCGTTCGACTGCCACTCTACGAGAAAGCGCCGCGGTGCGGACCGGCCTGAAGGCCCGGCGGGCAACCCGTTGTCGCTCGCAAGCCGTCCTCACCGGGAATCGATCGGTTAGTGTTGCGGCACATGGACCGGGCGCGGGTTGCCGCGGCCGGTGATCGGCGGACCAGACAGCAGGCAACCACCCCTATGGCGCAACTTTTCGAACATTCGAAGAAGGTGATCGAGGCCCATCTCGCGGGCACCAGCATCCGCGCGATATCCGGATCGATGATCGCCTACGAAGGCAATGTGTCGTTCAAATCGGCGGGCTTCGGCGGCGGCGACGGTGTGCTGGCCGGTCTCAAGCGGCGAGCGACCGGCGAAAAACTGTCGCTGATGGAGTGCTCCGGCAACGGCCGGGTCTTCTTCGCCGTCAATGGCCAGAACGTCACCGTGGTGAACCTCAACGGCGAGACCCTGCAGGTGGAATCCCAGCAGCTGCTGGCCTTCGCCGGAAATCTGCGCACCGACGTGCGTTTCGCCGGAGTCGGCGGAGCGAGTTCGGGCGCGGGCCTGTTCACCACCACGGTCACCGGGCAGGGTCAGGTCGCGCTGCTCTCGGCGGGCGGTCCGCTGATCCATCTCGAGGTCTCCCCGCAATATCCGCTGGTGGTCGACAAGGACGCCTTCGTCGCCGCGCAGGGCAATGTCAGCAGTTCCTTCGTGACCGACATGTCCTGGCGTACCTTCGCCGGCTCCGACGGCGGCGAGGCGTTCTCGCTGCGCTGGGACGGCCAGGGCGTGGTATTGATCCAGCCGGCGGAACGGTAAGGGGAGCGCCGATGTTCGAGCAGGTCAACGGCAAAGTCGTCAAGGTCGACGTGGGCGCGGCCGGCGGCGTGGTCGCGCGCACGGGCGCGATGCTGTTCTACCAGGGCGATGTCTCGTTCGCCCCGCACCAGATCCCCGGCGCGCAAGGCATGGGCGGCGGCGGCCTGATGGGCATGGCGGGCCGGATGATGTCCGGTGAGCACGAACGCACCATGCTCGCCCAGGGCAGCGGTCAGGTGCACTACGGTTTCGCCGGGCTGGAGGTCCACGTCGTGCACATGCAGCCCGGCGCCGCCCTGCGCGTGGAAGCCTCCCGCCTGCTGGCCAATACCGCGGGACTGCAGGCCTCCATCGTGTCGGTGGCCGGTTCCGGCGGTGGTGGCGGCGGCGGTGGCGGTCTCATGGGCGCGCTGCGCGGCGCGGCGGGCGGTGCGCTCACCGGGCAGGGCATGTTCACCACCCAGCTGTCCGGGCACGGCTCGGCGGTGCTGCTCGCGCACGGCGGGTTCCTGGAACTGCAGGTGGGCGGCCCGAATCCGGTGGTGGTCGACCCGCAGGCCTTCGTGGCCGCGTACGGCAATGTGAACACCGAGCTCAAGGCCGCCCTGAGCTGGCGCGATGCCGTGGGACGCGGGTCCGGCGAGGCGATGCAGCTGCAGTGCACCGGGCAGGGCGTCGTCTACGTGCAAGCCTCCGAGGAGAAACTGTGAGCAGAGAAGTTGTGAGCCCATGGCCCAGATCCTGAACCCGATGAATCTCGGTGAGAGCGACAACATCCCGGGAAACAGTTACGCGTATTGCATCGACCTGAACAAGCCGTGGTTCATGCGCAAGGGCGCGATGATCGCCTACTACGGCCAGATGTCGTTCAAGGCGCTCACCCACGGCCTCGAGGGCCACCTCATGCACATGGTGTCGCGCAAGTTCAGCGCCCCGCTGTTCACCGGCGACTACGTCGTGGCGGAGGGCCACGGCAAGCTCGTCATCGGCGATCGCGGCTACGACATCAACTCCTACGACCTCGAGGACGGCAACCTCACCATCCGCGCGGCCAACCTGCTCGCCTTCGATCCCGGTCTGTCGCTGAACCAGTCCATCGTGCCCGGCTTCCTCACCCTGATCGGCACCGGCAAGTTCCTGGCCTCCTCCAACGGCCCGGTCATGTTCGCCGAACCGCCGCTGCGAGTCGACCCGGAATCGCTGGTCGGCTGGGCCGACTGCCCCTCGCCGAGCCACCACTACGACGAGGGCTGGATCAACGGGTTCCTGGCCGCAGGCGCGGCGCGCTTCGGCGTGAACTCCGGTGAGGAACGGCAGTTCGAGTTCACCGGCGCGGGCACCGTGCTCATCCAGTCCAGTGAGAAGGTGATGAGCGACTCGATGCTGGTGCGCACCATCGAAGGTCAATTGCAGAGCGGCATCACCGTCGGCGGCCTGCAACGCCTGCAGGCGACCATCGCGGCGCAACTGGGTCAGCAGCAGGGCTACTGACCGCGACCGGCGCCCGCCCCGCGTCCGCGAGACGGGTGCCGGTACCCGGATCGGCTGCCGCTACGCCACGGCCCGGTCGGCCGGCTGCGATTCGGCGATCAGCCAGTCGATGATCTCCTCGCCGGCGAGGATACCGCTGGATTCGGTGACCGTGAGATTGGGGCTGGTCCAGTTCAGCTGTTCCAGTTCACCGTGCCTGGGCCGGATCGCCCGGTCGGCCGCGCGCAGCATCTCCGCGTCCAGCGCCCCGTCGCCCGCGGCGAGAGTGCTCGCGGTCTCGGCCAGTTCACCCGCATCGATGAGCCGACGGCGAACCTCGGCGACCGCGACGCTCTTGCACACCGCCCGCGGCATCGTATAGATCTTGCGGCCCTGCTGGGAGGCGGTCCAGCCGCGCTCACGGCACCACCGGTCCCACTCCGCCAGGAACCCTTCCGGGACCGCCTTCGGCCTGACCACCAGATAGCAGAACAGGTGATCGGCGATGCGGAACTTGCTCACCCAGCTGTCGTCGATGCGCCCGCGCAGTTCGGCGCTGACGTGCGAGAGCGTGGTCCCGCCCGCGCGGACCTTCGCGTCGACGTCGATGCGCCAGCGCATATCCGGGACGCCGTCGACGAGGATGTTGCCGCCGTTGCTGGTGACGGCGTAGCGCCACGGCGCGCCCGGCAACCGGATCCGGTTGAACTGCTTGATGGTCCGGGTGGTCGTCGGAATCACCGCCGCCGGTTCGGTGAGATGACGCATCCGCTGCGCCGCGGCCGTGGTCATGAACGACAGCGGCGCGCCTTCGAGGTGTTCCACGCAGACGGTCGGCACCTCGGCGGCGGTGCTGAACGCGTTGCGCGAGTAGATCATCGTGCGGTCGAGGTCGGTGGCGACCAGCGCCTCCGGCCGGGGTCTTCGAGCGAGCATCACTACCGCACTTCCTTGATCAATCCCATGCACGAATACGCCAGTTCGGGAACTTCGACGACCGGCACCCCACGTGCCTGCGCCAGCAATCGGATGTGGGCATGCTCGGGCGCGTCCCGATCGCGGACCAGCACCCGCCACGGCACCCTGCGCAACAGCACCCGGGTGGTCTCCCCCACGCCGGGCTTGACGAAGTTGACACTGCTGATGCCGTATTCGGCGCGCACCGCCTCGACCGAGGCCCAGCCGGACCAGGTCGGGGTGCGATCGCTCGCGCGCACCGCCGCCAGCGCGTCGGGCACCCGGTCGGCCACGGTGGCGAAGGCCGCCTCCACACTGTCGAGCAGGCGCACCGAGACGTCCTGATCGGCCAGGTGCCGATAGAACTTCGCGCCGTGGAAATCGCCGGGACCGATCAGGGTGTCGTTGAGCACCGTGCGCGAGACCAGGCCGGACACCGTCGAATTCAGGCAGGCCGAGGCGATCAGGAAATCGTCGCGGGTGCCGTAGGTGCGCACGCAACTGCCCGGATCGGCGAGCACCGCCAGATCCGCGTCGAAGCGCGCCCCGCCCGCGGCGTGGTAGGCGTCGAGTGCCTCGGCGAGTTCCTTGGCGATCGCGCCCTTGCCGGTCCAGCCGTCGACGAACACCACCGACGCCGGATCATGATGGGCGGCGAGGTAATCCAGCGCGACCGCGTCGATTCCGCGGTCACGGACGATGGAGACCGCGTAGTGCGGCACGTCCAGCGCCTGCGCGCCCGAATGCCCCCGATAGGTCAGCCAGCGCTTCATCAGCACGCCGATCGGCGTGCCCGCCCTGGCGAGCGACACCAGCGTCACCGCCGGCCCGCGCTCGGCGACCACCAGCTCGGCCACCGTCGCCACCGCCAGCGCCAGCCGCTCGGCACTGTCGGCCAGCACCGCCTCGAACAGCTCGCGATATTGCGCGTCGGGCTGGTACTCGATCGGCAGCGATTCCGCGTAATGCGCCTGGCCCGCCTGGATCCGCTGCTCCCGCTCGGCGACATCGGCCTCGAGATCCACCTCGGACAGATCCTTGAGCAGCCACGAGACCTCGTGCGCCGCATACGAACCGAACTCCGGCCCGTGCAGCGGGCGCGGGAACCCGCGCTCGGCCGGCGCCGCCCGTGTCGTGCGGAGAGCCACCGGGTCCGCACCCGGTACCACAGCGACCAGCACATCGGAGCCCGAGGCGCTGAGCACGTCGACCACGCCGCCGGGCCCGACGAGTTCGGCGGTGTCCGCGGGCGCGTCCACGACCAGCACCAGCACGGGGTCGGCCGCCGGGTCGATGCCCGATCGCGCCGCACCGCCTGCCGACACGGCGCCACCGACCGGTTCGGACCCGAACAATTCCGACAGTCGCGCGTCGTACTCGGTGAGCCACTGCGCGTTGTACAGATAGCGCGGCACCTCGTCGACCGGCTCAGGGGCGTGGAAGCGGAATCCCCGGCGCAGCGGGTAGCCGGGCTCGTCGAGGACGTAGGCCGGGGAGCGGGTGGTCGTCTGGAAACGCGCCGGAATGCCGGCGGACGTGAGCGAATCCGCCAGGCGCAGTGGCAGATACATCAACTCCTCGTGACCGAGCACGATCACCGGGCGCCCCGGCGCGAACTCGGCCAGACGGGCGCGCAACACCACATCCGCCTCGGACAGCGCCGCCTCGAATGCCGGGGTATCGGTGTCGAGAATCCCGTGCCGGCCGCCCTCGGGGACGGTGGCGGGCCAGGGCAATTCCACCCGATGCGACGAACCGCGCTGTGCGGCAACCGGATTGAGGTACGGCTCCGGCAGCGCCTGCACGGCGTCGATCAGGTCGTCGGGCAGCACCGTCGCGCCCTGCGCCAGGCAGACCGTGTCGATGCGCGCGCCGAGATCGGCGGCCACCTTCTCGAACCGCTCGCGGTCGGTCTCGGTGCGCATGTCGACCAGCGAGGCCAGCACGTAATGCGTGCGCGGCGCGAACTCGTGCAGGGCGCGCACCGCGTCCAATGCGGTGGCGCCGGTGGAGATCTCGTCGTCGACGAGCACCAGCGGCAGGTCACCGGCGAAGATCTCGGCCGGTTCGGGTTGCAGCAGGTGCGAGGTGGCGTGCGAGTGACCTTCCTCGAAGCCGGTGAGCGTGCGCGCGGTGGGCACGTCGCGGCGGGTCGAGTGCAGATAGCAGCGCGCGCCGAGCCGGGCTGCCACGATGTGGCCGAGGCTCGTCGCGGTCTCGGCGAAACCCAGGACCACCGCCGCCGCGCCGGGATCGGCCACGTCCGCCCCGGAGACAGCTGCCCCGGCGACGCCGCCCGCGGCCCGCACCAGCACCTCGCGCACCAGATCACCGAGCCGGTCGCCCGCGGCGATCACCACCCGGGGATCGGTGGGCAGGTGCTTGCCGAGCACGGTGGAGACCAGTAGGTGCGCGCGGCGCGGATTGCGGCGCAAGCCCGGCGTGACCAGCGCCCCGATCGGCGGACGAGCGTCCGCGCCCCGGCCCACGCAACCCGTGCCCGTGGTCGCGGCCGCACCGGTGGCGGTTTCCGCCGCTTCGCCGCCCGCGACCTCCCGCAGTTCCAGCCCCAGCGTCCGGGTGGCCCACGGCGCGCTCATCCGGCCACCGCGGCCGTCAGCAGATCCACGAAGGACACTCCCTTGTTCGCCACCCCGAACACGCGCGCGCGCAGCATGGTCTGGTGCGCCCAACTGCGGTGCGGGCGCATCTCGTTCATCTTGTTCCGGTATTCCGAGGCCGCCACCCCGCCGACATCGGCCTGCAGGATGTCGAGCGCGTCGGAGTACTCCTCGTGGGACACCACCGACAGCGCGTGCACCACCGCCACATGCGAGGGATGGATGACCGTCTTGCCCTGGATGCCGTTGGCACGGTCCAGGGTGATCTCGCGCAAGAGCCCGTCCAGATCGCGGCTGACCAGGTACTGGCGGAACTTCACCGCGTCGGACTCCTCGAACGGCGCGGTCCGCAGCAGCGGCCGGAACATCCGCTCGTGGTCGGCGAAGTACTCCCACACCGGCCCGGTGATGACGAATCCCGTGCCGTCGGCGCGGCCCAGGTAGTTGACGATGTCGGCGATCACGTCGGCGACCACCCGCACGTCGTAGATGGTCAGGTCGCGATCACGGCGGATGCCGAAGGTCGAGCACATGTCGGTCGCGCCGATGCGCACTGCCAGAATCCGTTCCCGGTGCTCGGCGAGCATCGCCGCGATCTGGGTGAGCTCGGTGTCCCTGGTCTGGCGGTGCACCAGGGCGGGCGACTCCAGCACCGGCATCCCGAAGACCGGCCGGTCGAGGCGTTCGCAGACATCGGCGAGCGCGTCGAGGTACTTCTGCCCGGAGACGCTGTCGAACTTCGGGAACACGAACCCGGCCAGGGCCGCGAGGCCGGGGCCGAGCTGGTCGGTCAGTTCGCCGATGGTGTCGGCGTCGCGCACCCGCACGAACAGCAGGGGGGCCGTGTCCCGGTCGACCGCCAGTTCGTCCAATGTCGCGACGGTCTGTCTCTTGGCGTATTCGACCTGGTGATCGGCGACCGCGTCCTCCAGGTCGATCACCATCGAACACACGCCGCGTTCGGCGCGTCTGCGGATGGTGTCGGCCAGATCGGCTCTGGTCGCCGGCACGTAGAGGGTGGCCCCGAGCGCGACGGCCAGCAGTTCCCGATCGACCGAATCACCGAAGGGCTCGGGCTGGCGATGGAACAGTGTTCTGGCGGCGGGGCCTTGCAGCTGCCGGAAGTGGCGCAGCGGCAGTCGCTTCCGCAGGGAGATTTCCTGCCGGAGGGCGACGGGAGCGGTCATCGAAGCTCCATTCTGGTGACTCTGAAGTCATGGTCGTGGGGGTCGGCCTGGTTGTTTTCTCATGCGCTCCACCACACCGGCGATGAATTCGGTGACGGCATCCAGTTCCGTCACGTACGCCCAGTAGTCGGGGTGGCGTCCCGACAGTGTCGCGCTGATCCGATCGATGCGTTCGGCCTGCGCGTCCAGCACTGAGCCCCATTCGCTCACGAGGTCTCTGCTGACCGCGAGCATCTGTGCGTCTCGCAGCCGGAATCGTACGTCCTTAACCTTTTTTGCGGGATCGTCCCGAACGGATCGGAGCATGGCCAGCCGGGCCGTGACACTGTCGATCAGCTGTTCGGCCTCACCGAGGCCACCCCGCGCGGTGGAGGTCAGTTCAAGGGCGGTCTCCGGGTCGTTCTCGCGCAATGCCGTACGGGCCCGGGCAAGGGCATCGGCGGCGGCATCGATCGCTCGCTGGCTTTCCCGCCCATTGTTGGTCAGATCCGCCGAACTCGCAGCATTGAATTCCCGCAGCAACGCCGAGTACGCGGGCGCGAGCCCTCGCGCGCGCGTGCGAGCGGCATCGAGTCTGGTGCTCACCGAGGCCACCGCGTTGGTCGCCGCGGTCTTGCGAAAAGGTGCCTGCGCCAATGCTTCCGACAGTTCCCTGACCTGCGCCTGCACCCGGTTGGCGACCTCTCGGACCCGCCCCGCCTCGACACCGGCGTCCAGGGCATCGAGTGTGATCAGTGCCTCATCCAACGCACCGGCCCGCTGCCGGACCGAGGGGTATCCGGCGAACTCCGAAGCCGCCGCCCGCGCCCGCACCTCGGTGGCCTCGGCCCGGACCTGCGCGGCCAGCCGCGGCACCATCCGCGCCAGCTGCACCGCCTCCTCCAGCGTGGCCTGCCGTTCGCGGTAGAAGGCATCGATCCCGGCGGCGGCATCGGTGAGCTGGGCGATCACCGCATCGGTGCGGGCCTGCCCCACCGGTAACCAGGTGTTGTCCCGCTCGGCCGCCTCCAGTTCCTGTGACCAGCTCAGATAGGCATCGGCCGCGGCATAGCAACGGGCCCGCACGGCCTCCCAGGCCCGGGTGTGATCCTGGCGCGGGAAGATCTGCTGCGCGGCTTGCACAGCCGCCTCGGCGGCACTCTGCCTGCGGTCCATGTCCAGGAACGCCTGCGCCAGCCTGGTGCGGGCCTGCTGTATCCACTCGTTGCTTCCGGAGGAGCGAAACCATCCCCGCATGCGCCCAGCCACGCCCCGATGGTAGGAGATCGGGCTGTTCACCGGGGCTTACCCCGGTTCCTACGCAAGTTCGGCGAAACCTACTACTGTCGTAACTCGTACCCGGCGATTCGGACAGGCTGGGACCACAGACGGACTAATGAAAGGGATTCCCGCATGGGTGTCAGTTTGTCCAAGGGCGGCAACGTTTCGCTGACCAAGGCGGCGCCGAACCTGACTGCCGTTTCCGTCGGCCTCGGCTGGGACGTTCGGACCACCACCGGCACCGACTTCGACCTCGACGCCAGCGCGATCGCCACCGGCGCGGACAAGAAGGTCATCTCCGACCAGCACTTCGTGTTCTTCAACAACCTGAAGTCCCCCGAAGGCAGCATCGAGCACGCCGGCGACAACCGCACCGGTGAGGGCGAAGGCGACGACGAGGTCATCAACGTCGACCTGGCGGGCACCCCACCGAACATCGAGAGCATCTTCTTCCCCGTCTCGATCTACGACGCCACCACTCGCCAGCAGTCCTTCGGCCAGGTGCGCAACGCCTACATCCGCGTCGTCGACCGCAGCAACGGCGAAGAGCTGGCCCGCTACGACCTCACCGAGGACGCCTCCACCGAGACCGCCATGGTCTTCGGCGAGCTCTACCGCAACGGCGCCGAGTGGAAGTTCCGCGCCATCGGCCAGGGCTACGCCTCCGGCCTGGAGGGCATCGCCCGCGACTACGGCGTGAACGTCTGACGAAATCTCGTCCGCAGCAGGGGGCTCGCCGCGACGAGCCCCCTGTCTTCTGTGGTCACCTGCCCTGCGACCGCCTCTTCGTCGGCAGAAGCGGTCACAAATGATGGACATCCCCCCGATGACCGGCCACGCTGGAAATCGACCTAGCCGATTCACCACCTCTCCATGAAAGGTCCCCGCGTGGTCCTGCGCATTTTCGGCCTGTCCGGCCTCGTCACAGTGGTATCGCTGGTAGTGGCGTTCCTCTATGGCGGCCCCACCGCGCTGTTCTTGTGCGCGATCCTGGGCATCCTCGAAGTCTCTCTCTCCTTCGACAACGCTGTCATCAACGCCACCGTCCTGCAGCGGATGAGCGAGTTCTGGCAGAAGATCTTCCTCACGATCGGCGTGCTGATCGCCGTGTTCGGCATGCGCCTGGTGTTTCCCCTGGCGATCGTCTGGGTGACGGCCGGCCTGAACCCCGTGGAGGCGTTCGACCTGGCGCTGAACCCGCCGCCGAACGACGCGCCCACATTCCCGGACGGCAGCCCGAGCTACGAGACCCTGCTGACCGACGCGCATCCCTCGATCGCGGCCTTCGGCGGCATGTTCCTGGCACTGCTGTTCCTGAACTTCATCTTCGAGGAACGCGAGATCACCTGGCTGAGCTGGCTGGAGCGCCCGCTGGCCCGCGCGGGCAAGCTCGACATGCTCTCGGTCGTGGTGGCCGGCATCGGCCTGCTGCTGGCCGCGGAGTTCCTCGCCGAGGACGACGTCCGCGCCACGGTGCTGCTGTCCGGCCTGCTCGGCATGATCGTCTACATCGCCGTCGACGGCCTCGGCTCGATGTTCCACACCGAGGAATTCGAGGAGGAGGCGAGCGGCGGCCCGTCGGACCTGGCGAAGGCCACCGGCAAGGCGGGCTTCTTCCTGTTCCTGTACCTGGAAGTGCTCGACGCCTCGTTCTCCTTCGACGGCGTCATCGGCGCGTTCGCCATCACCTCCGACCCGATCATCATCGCGCTCGGCCTCGGCCTGATCGGCGCCATGTTCGTCCGGTCCATCACGGTGTACCTGGTGCGCAAGGGCACGCTCTCGGAGTACGTCTACCTCGAGCACGGCGCGCACTGGGCCATCGGCGCGCTGGCGATCATCCTGTTCATCTCGATCGGCGTGCACATCAACGAGGTCATCACCGGCCTGGTCGGCGTCGCCTTCATCGGCGCCGCGTTCATCAGCAGCGTGCTGCGCAACCGGCGTGAGGGCGACGGCGACGGTGACGGGGCGGGCGAGATCGAGGACGAGAAGTCCGCGACCCCGGTCTCCTGACCTTTCATCACCCGTAGAGAACCCAGCGGCAGCGATCGCCTCCGGCTCGGAGGGATCGCTGCCGCTGTCGTTTCCGGCCCCGCCCCGCGGGCGGGTATCAGAGCATCCGGTAGGGCAGGTGCAGCGCCTTCGCCCGGCGCACCGAAACCCGCGACCACACCCGCCGCTGCACCGCCAGCGTCGCCCACCCCGCCAGCGCCATCCCGGACAGATTCACCAGCAACTGCGCCACACTGCCCCACACCGACGGCCAGGCGCCGAAGGCCGCGCCGAGCGCGATATTGCCCGCGGCGGGCACCGTGGTCACCGAAATGAACACCCCGACGAGCGCGCCGGATTTCGCCGAGGTCAGCGCCAGCACCCCGGCCGCCGCGGCGATCAGCGCGATCACCAGCGACCACCTGTCCGGGCTGTAGACGAATTCGGTGTTCGGATGCGCGCCCGTCACGTGGCCCGCGTCGACCCAGCCGACCGCCCTGGCCGCCAGCGCCAGCAGGAATGTGGTGGCGATGCCGACCACGAACCCGATCACCAAGGTGCGCGCCGCGAGCCCGAACAGCACGTACCGCTTGCGCACCAGCGCGACACCGAGCGCGGCGATGGCGCCGAACTCCGGGCCGAGCACCATCGCCCCGATCACCAGGATCTGCGAATCGAGCACGATCGCGATCGCCGCCATGATCGTCGCCAGCGTCATGAAGCTCAGGTAGGTCCAGTTCAGCTCGGACTCCTCGTAGGAGCGCTGCGCGACCTCCGCCCAGACCACCGTGTCCGCGCTGCTGCCCGGCGTGCGCACCTCGGCCTCGAAACCGCTGCGCGACAACCATGTCCGCACCTGGTCGATCTCGATGCTGCCCTGCTGGTGCACGCCCAGCTCGCGCAGCCGGTCGATCACGTCGTTGCCCGCCTCCCGCGCGACCTCGGCGAAGATCAGATCCCCCGCCGGTTTCATGGCGGCGCCGCGCACCAGCGCCAGCCCGCTCACCGCCGGGTCCTCGGTCAGCGTCGCCAGCACGCCCTCGGTCAACGCGGCGGGTGAGAGCACCCGTAACTGCAACATCCACTCAGTGTCGCCCGCGGCCCCCTGGTTCGCCGGGCAATACGGGCGCGACTCACCCGGCGGGGATCGCCTCGGCCCGGGCCCCGGTTCCCCGCGACCACCGGGTCGGGGCGTGGGCGAACAGGAAGAAGAGCCAGATCAGCAGCGACGCCCGGCCCCACACCCCGAACTCGACCACCGCCTCGGCCCACTCGCTCGGCGCGCCCGAACCGAGCAGGTAGAAGTACCGGAACACCCCGATCCCGATCGCCATATCGGCGAGCAGGTAGGCAACGACCACCTGCCAGGGGACCACGAGCAATACGAAGAACGGGATCAGCCACAAGGTGTACTGCGGCGAGTGCACCTTGTGGAAAACCAGGAATCCACACAGCATCGCCGCACTGACGGCGATCCACGGATAGACCTCGCCCGCGGCGTAGCGCTGCCAACCGATCCACGCCGCCCCCAGGAACGACGCCACGATCAGCAGCGGCGAGGCCAGCCCGACCCCGTCGTGCCAGCTCTGCTCCATCTCGGCGAACCGCCCGACCAGCAGGTGATGACTCCAGTACCAGATCGAATTGGTGGTGATGTCGGTCTCCCGCGCTTGCTGGAAGCTGAACGACGCGCGCCAGCCCTCGTATCCGGCGATCGCGAACGGCAGGTTCACCAGCACCACCGTGGCCACCGCGGCTCCCGCCGTCATCAGCGCCCCGCGCACGTCGTAGCGCCGCTGCCCGGACTCCTCGCGCCCCACTCCCCCGGTGAGCACCAGCAGCACCAACGGCAGCACGAAGATGCCCGGATAGATCTTCAGGCAGAAGCCGAGTCCGAGCAGTACGGCCGCCAGAATTGCCCTGGTGCGCAACGAATACCGGGTCAGCGCCGTCACCACGTACATCGCGGCCACCGCCGCGCACACCACCGGCAGTTCCCAGTTGTGGAAGGCGTAGAGCACCAGCGGCGGCCCGGCCGCCCACAACAGCGCCCACCGGCCGGCGAGCCGGGCCAGCAGCCAGGCCGTCAGCAACGCGAACGGCGCCAGCAGCAGGGCCGAGTGCCACAGGAACTGCGCGTCGTCGTGCGCGCCGACCGCGCCCAGCCACATCAACAGGCCGGTGAGCACCGGATATTCGACGGTGCCGCCGGTCAGCCAGCCGTCGGCGGTGATGGCGCCGTGGATATAGGGAAAGACGTGATTGTCGATATCGCGGCCCAGCCACAGGTACTGGATATCGGAGTAGCAGACCCGGGCGTCCTTGACCATGTCGAAGGCCACGCTGCGACCGTCGTCGTAGAACGGGGGGCCCGCGCAGCGCGCCTTGTTCAGGTAAGCCAGCACCAGGGTCAGCCCGCACAGCAGCACCACCGCCGCCGTCGCGACGGCCCGGCGGGACACACGGCCGGCGGGCAACACGCTGGGGGCGGTTCCGGTCGCCATGATCACCACCCTAGGCCGGACAGTCGGCCGGTAGGCAGCCACGAGCGGCCGGACCGGGCGATTTCGCTGCTCAGGGGCCGCTCATGTAGCCTTGTCGGGTTGCTGACGCAACGAACCCTCCTGCCACGGACCGTCCGTGGCCGTTTCCTAGTCCACAGGAGGTGATTGGTCCGTGCGTCATTACGAAGTGATGGTCATCCTCGATCCGAGCCTGGACGAGCGCACCGTTGGTCCGTCCCTGGATAACCTGCTCTCCGTCGTCAAGACCGAGGGCGGCAAGATCGACAAGGTCGACATCTGGGGCCGCCGCCGTCTCGCCTACGAGATCCGCAAGCAGGCCGAAGGCATCTACGCCGTCATCGATCTCACCGCGACCCCCGCGACCGTGAGCGAGCTCGACCGCCAGCTGGGCCTCAACGAGACCGTGCTGCGCACCAAGGTTCTGCGCCACGGCAAGTAAGGCCGCTACCCCGGGTCCGCGCATGTCTCTCGTGAGCGTCGGTGCCTGACTCTAGGCTCTAGCGCGACAGCGAGTGTGTCCGCGACTCACCAGGAGGAACCCACATGGCAGGCGACACGGTCATCACGGTCATCGGTAACCTGACGGCCGACCCCGAACTGCGTTTCACGCCCGCGGGAGCGGCGGTTGCGAATTTCACCGTCGCGTCCACCCCACGGGTGTTCGATCGGAACACCAACGAGTGGAAAGACGGCGAAGCGCTCTTCCTGCGCTGCAACATCTGGCGTGAAGCAGCGGAGAACGTCGCCGAGAGCCTGACCCGAGGCGCTCGCGTCATCGTGAGCGGACGACTCAAGCAGCGCTCCTACGAAACCCGCGAGGGCGAGAAGCGCACGGTCGTCGAACTCGAGGTCGACGAGGTCGGTCCCTCCCTGCGTTACGCGACCGCGAAGGTCAACAAGGCAGGCCGCGGTGGCGGCGGTGGTGGTGGTTTCGGCGGCGGAGGCGGCAACTACGCCGGTTCCTCGGCTCCGGCCGGCGCCGGTGGCGGCAATCGTGGTGCGGCAGAAGACGACCCGTGGGGCAGCGCGCCCGCGGCCGGCTCCTTCGGGGGCGGCGGCCGCATCGATGACGAACCGCCGTTCTGAGCTGGTCTCGAACGGCTTCACTCGGCCCGCATTCGTGCGGGCCAGACAGAAAACGAAGGTAGAAGACCATGCCTAAGGCGCCCGCGCGCGAAAAGGTGCTGAAGAAGAAGGCTTGCACTTTCTGCAAGGAAAGCAAGTCCGGCAACGTTTCGATCGACTACAAGGACACGGCGCTGCTGCGCAAGTACGTCAGTGATCGCGGCAAGATCCGCGCTCGCCGGGTGACCGGCAACTGCGTGCAGCACCAGCGCGACGTCGCTGTCGCCGTGAAGAACTCGCGTGAGGTGGCCCTGCTGCCTTACGTGTCGACGGCTCGCTGAGCAAGGGAGGCACGCAAATGAAGTTGATTCTGACCGCTGATGTGGACAACCTCGGTGCCCCCGGCGATACCGTCGAGGTCAAGGACGGTTACGGACGCAACTACCTGCTGCCCCGCGGTCTGGCCATCGTCGCCAGCCGAGGTGCGGAAAAGCAGGTCGAGGGCATCCGCCGCTCGCAGGAGGCCCGCCGGGTGCGCGACCTCGATCACGCCAACGAGCTGAAGCAGGCCATCGAGGGCCTGGATTCGGTCTCGCTGAGCGTGAAGACCGCGGGCACCGGCAAGCTGTTCGGCTCGGTCACCCAGGCCGACGTCGCCGCCGCGGTGAAGACCGCCGGTGGCCCCGTGCTGGACAAGCGCAGCATCGAGCTGCCGAAGTCGCACATCAAGTCGACCGGCAAGCACACCATCGCGGTGCACCTGCACCCCGATGTGACCGCGAAGTTCGACCTGCAGGTCGAAGCCGCTTCCTGACAGCGGCAGTTCTGCTCCGCCGTCGTCACCCCCGCTCACCCGGGCGGGGGTGACGACGGCTGCTCCGCGGACCGGTTGCACGGCATTTGCCATGATCTGTCGGCCGTGCTCGATACCCGGCGCGCACGACTCGCGCCGGTGATACCTCCGCGTCCGCGATGTCCTGTGGATCACCGGTGGATGAATACGAAAACCAACCGCCCTCACTGTGACCTGGTTCATATCGAACACCCGTGCCGTTCACCTGACACGCCCGGTTGTTCACTCGAGGCGACACGCCGCAAAAATATCTATCCACATCTGTATAGATGCAGAAACAAGCATCTATCAGCGGCTTCGGCGTGTCCTCACACGGTTTTCCCCAAGTTGTCCACAGGGGGTGCACATCCATGGGTAAACACTCCACAAGTTATCCACAGGTCTGTCCACAGGTGCATTTGGCGACGGCGTGTCCGCTCGCTAGTGTCCACGCATTGTCCACAACAGGACCCCGTTCGGCCGCCGCGAACCGGCACCGTGCGCCGGGGTTGCTGAGCCGACCCGCGACGAGGGCGAATCTGTCGGTGCCAGGGAGTAGAACACGATTCATCCACAACGGTGGAACCCGATCGTGGAGCTGGCCTGATCGTCGAGGAGAGAGGACGTCGAGCAGGTGACGACCACCGATGACCGCGGGCCCCGTGGCGATTTCCCGCCCGAGCCCCCCGGCGAGGATTTCGGCCGTCAGCCGCCCCACGACATGGCCGCCGAGCAGTCCGTCCTGGGCGGCATGCTACTCAGCAAGGACGCCATCGCCGACGTCGTGGAAGTGCTGCGCCCCGGCGACTTCTACCGCCCCGCGCACCAGGCCGTCTACGACACCATCCTCGACCTCTACGGCCGCGGCGAACCCGCCGACCCCGTCACCGTCGCCGCGGGCCTCGAACGCCGCGGCGAACTCAAGCGCATCGGTGGCGCCCCCTACCTGGTCACCCTGACCCAGACCGTCCCCACCGCCGCCAACGCCGGCTTCTACGCCGAAATCGTCGCCGAGAAGGCCATCCTGCGCCGCCTCGTCGAAGCAGGCACCCGCATCGTGCAGTACGGCTACGCCGGCGCCGACGGCCAGGACATCGCCGAGGTCGTCGACCGCGCCCAGGCCGAGGTCTACGAGGTCACCGAACGCCGCACCACCGAGGACTTCCTCCCCCTGGAAGAACTCCTCCAGCCCACGATGGACGAGATCGACTCCATCGCCTCCCGCGGTGGAATTTCCCTCGGCGTCCCCACCGGATTCACCGAACTCGACGAGATCACCAATGGTCTGCACCCCGGGCAGATGATCATCGTCGCCGCGAGGCCTGGCGTCGGCAAAAGCACGCTGGGAATGGATTTCATGCGCAGCTGCTCGATCAAACATGGTTTGGCGAGCGTCATCTTCTCTCTGGAGATGAGCCGCACCGAAATCGTCATGCGCCTCCTCTCGGCCGAAGCGAAAATCAAACTCGGCGATATGCGTTCGGGCCGGATGAGCGACGACGACTGGACCAAACTGGCCCGCCGGATGAGCGAGATCAGCGAGGCTCCGCTTTTCGTGGACGATTCCCCGAACCTCACCATGATGGAGATCCGCGCCAAGGCCCGCCGCCTCAAGCAGCGCCACGATCTCAAGCTCGTCGTGGTCGACTACCTGCAGCTGATGACCTCCGGCAAGAAGGTCGAGTCGCGTCAGCAGGAAGTCTCGGATTTCTCCCGAAACCTGAAACTGCTCGCCAAGGAATTGGAAGTTCCGGTGGTCGCGATCAGTCAGCTGAACCGTGGTCCGGAACAGCGAACCGACAAAAGGCCGATGGTCTCCGACCTTCGCGAGTCGGGCTGCCTTCCTGCATCGACTCGGATTCTGCGCGCCGATACCGGTGCGGAGACGACGCTCGGGGATCTGCTCGCCGGCGGAGAACAGCCGTTGGTGTGGTCGCTGGACGACCGGATGCGGATGGTTGCGCGCCCGATGGTCAAGGTATTCCCCAGCGGACGCAAAGAAGTGTTCCGCCTTCGACTGGCCTCGGGACGAGAGGTGGAGGCCACCGGCAACCATCCGTTCCTGACCGTCGACGGATGGATTCCGCTGGAGAAGCTGAAGGTCGACGACCGGCTCGCCACTCCTCGTCTGGTGCCCGAGCCGGCACACACCGAACGCATGGCCGAGGCCGAGATCGTACTGCTCGCCCACATGATCGGCGACGGCTCCCGTGCCGAACTGGGTCTGTTCGGTCTGCGCAGCTATGAGAAATCCGTGCCCGACAGAGTCTTCGGTTTGCCGAACGACCAGGTAGCGCTTTTCGTACGACACCTGTGGGCCACTGACGGATCGGTGCGCTGGGATGCCAAGGGACGCCAGGCCAGGATCTACTACGCGTCCACCAGCCGTCGTCTCGTCGACGACCTGGCTCAACTGCTGCTGCGGTTGGGCGTACACGCCCGTATCAGGCGGGTGAAGAGGACCGGCTATCGCGACTGCTGGCACCTCACCGTCGACGGCGCCGACAACCAGACCGTTTTCCTGCGGGACATCGGCGTCCACGGGGCACGCGGTGTCGCAGCCGAGGCAGCGCTGGCCGAGCTGGAGCCGCTCACCCGCAACACGAATGTCGACACCGTCCCGAAGGAAGTGTGGAACCAGGTCCGCACTCTGCTCGCCGCCGAGCGGATGACCCACCGTGAGTTCTCCGCGGCTATGGGCTCGCGTTTCTGCGGCTCCACGATGTGGAAGCGCTCGCCGAGCCGATCCCGGCTGGCTCGCGTCGCCACGATCCTCGACGACGCCGACATCGAGATGTTCGCGACGAACGATGTGTTCTGGGACAGGATCGTCGAGATCACCTCGCTCGGTGAGCAGGAGGTCTACGACGGCACGGTGCCGGGCACGCACAACTTCGTCGCCCAGGGCATTTCGGTACACAACAGTCTGGAGCAGGACGCCGACATGGTCATCCTATTGCACCGGCCCGACGCCTTCGAACGCGACGATCCGCGTGGCGGTGAGGCTGACCTGATACTCGGCAAGCATAGGAACGGCCCCACCGCCACTATCACGGTTGCTCATCAGTTGCACCTCAGCCGGTTCGTCGACATGGCTCGAGGATGATGGCTACTTGTGGGGTCTCGAAATAGGCGGCCAGATCTCAATATAGGTTGCCAATCGATGGCCACATGGCCATCGATTGTGCGACATAGATCGGTCAGCTCTGCGCAGAACAGCATTATCAACGGCAACAAGATCGCGCAAGCGAGCTCGGATATCGACGGACTGCCCGATAATAAATGGCCGCCGATGGCTGTCGATCAATATTCCACGTTCGATGACGCTACCGTCTTGGACGGCACAAACAAATGGTCGGTCAATACAGATAGGGTAACAGATCTGGCTATCGAATACGGATCCATCGAGCCCGGAGACAAAATTGGTTCGGGAGCGACGTGCACCGTGACGAAGGCATCGTTGGTCGGCGTGGGCGAAACTCGGCTTCGAGCAATGCTACCGAACGAATCGGAACCCGCCTCGATCAAAGGTGACTCCAACTATATCGCCCAGCACGGTTACGACGAGAAGGTGTGGGTCAACCAGACCGGCGGCTCGGTTCGGATCGTCACCACAGTGGACGGCTGGCAAGGAACGCTGAATGTGAATGCGGATCAGATCAACAATGTCGGAGGAGCATCGTCGGCGCTCCGGCGGATCTGCGATTCTGCATCGAACAGGCAGAACTCGCGGTCGTCGGCGATGCTCTGCCGGATCAGGCGATATGGGCTCGCAGCCCCGTTTCGCCGGCGTCATAGACCTGCGGGGCGCCGAGCAGTAGGGGCCGAACAGGTTGACTGTCAGCCTGTTCGGCGGGATGTCGATGGATGGTCTCGATGTGCCGGTACGTCGAGGAGATGGTCCAGGTGGGAGCGTGACCAGTCGCAGAGGGCGTGGATGGCGGTCACGAGTTGTGTGCCTGCTTCGGTGAGGGTGTAGTCGACGCGGGGGTTCGCGGTGCCGTGGTCGTATCGCTCGACGAGGCCGTGGTTTTCGAGGTCACGCAGGGTCTGGGTGAGCATCTTGTAGCTGATGCCCTCAATCGCGCGGTGCAGTTCGCGGAAGCGGTGGGTGCCCGCGTCGATCTCTTCCAGAACCCGTAGGCCCCACTTGGTCGATATCGCGGCGAACACGCGCAACGCGATATCGCGTGCACGCTGTTCCGCGTCGTCGTTGCCGCCCAAGGGATCACCGCTCACTTTCGAGTGCGTACTGCTGCCGCCGGTCGATTCACCGTAGCGTTCGGCACGTGCGGATCCTGAAGACATACGCCCGGCTGTTCGTTGCCGACCTCGACACCGCCCTGCCGTTTTACGAGAGCATCGTCGGCGCTCCCGCGGATCTGCGGTTCGGTTTCGAGCAGGCGGAACTGGCGGCCGTCGGCGATTTTCTGCTCATCGCGGGCGAGCCCGAACACATCGATCGTCATCGCTCGACGGTCGGTCCGGTGGTGGTCGACGATCTCGGCCGGTTGATGGCTCGTGTCACGGCTCGGGGAGCCGAGGTGACCGGCGGGCCGTTCACGAGCGAGACCGGACAGTTCGTCTATCTCCGCCATCCTGACGGGACGACTGTCGAATACGTGGAATGGTCGCCGGAGGTGCGGACCCGCGTGCTCGGTTGACCCTCGGATCGACCGGCCGCAGTTGTCCACACTGCCGCTCACATTCACCCGTGGGCGCCCCTTCCCTCGAGAGACCTTCCGCTGCCCGGTACCGGAAAGCTCGGTCAGGCGATGTGTGTACGCAGCGCCGCTTCGAGGACGTCGAGCGCCTCGGTCAGCAGATCGTCATCGATGACCAGCGGCGGCAGCAACCGGATGACATTGCCGTAGGTGCCGCAGATCAGCGTGATGACACCGTTGGCGAAGGTCTGCGCGACAACGGCTTTCGCGGCCTCGGCATCGGGCTCGCCGGTGCCGGGGCGGACCAGTTCGAGGGCGAGCATGGCGCCACGGCCGCGGACCTCGCCGATCAGGTCGAGTTCGTCTGCGAGCTTTCGCAGGCGGGGCTCGGCCAGTGCCTCGATCTGCCCGGCCCGGGCCGGTAGATCGAGCTCGCGCATGACGCCGATGGTGGCCAGTGCGGCGGCGCAGGCGACCGGGTTGCCGCCGTAGGTGCCGCCGAGCCCACCGGCGTGCACCGCGTCGAGGAGATCCGCGCGACCGGTGACCGCGGCGAGCGGCATCCCGTCCGCGATGCCCTTCGCCATCGTGATCAGGTCGGGGACGACGCCCTCGTGCTCGCAGGCGAACCAGTCGCCGGTGCGGGCGAAGCCGGTCTGGACTTCGTCGGCGATGAACAGCACGCCGTTGTCTTTCGCCCAGGCGACCAGCCTCGGCACGAATCCCGGTGCGGGCACGATGAATCCGCCTTCGCCCTGGATCGGTTCGGAGACGACGGCGGCGAGGGAATCGGCGCCGATCTGCTTCTCGATCTGTGTGATCGCCCGGTGCGCGGCCTGCTCGCCGGTGAGGCCGTCGCGGAACGGGTAGGACGCGGGCATCCGGTAGATCTCGGGGGCGAACGGGCCGAAGTGCGCCTTGTACGGCATCGACTTCGCGGTCAGCGCCATGGTGAGGTTGGTCCGCCCGTGGTAGGCGTGGTCGAACGCGACGACGGCGGTCTTCCCGGTGGCCAGGCGGGCGATCTTGACGGCGTTCTCCACGGCCTCGGCGCCGGAGTTGAACAGCACCGTCCGCTTCTCGTGATCGCCCGGGGTGAGGGCGGCCAGCTCCTCGGCCACCCGGATGTAGCTCTCGTACGGGGTGACCATGAAACAGGTGTGGGTGAAGTGCGCCGCCTGGTCCGCCACGGCGGCCACGACGGCCGGGTGGGAAGCGCCGACACCGGTGACAGCGATTCCGGAGCCGAGGTCGATCAGCGAGTTGCCGTCCACGTCCACGATGACGCCGCCGTCGGCATCCGCGGCGTAGACGGGCATGGCGGAGCCGACCCCGGCGGCGACCGCGGCCCGGCGGCGGGCTGTGAGTTCCAGTGACTCGGGGCCGGGGAGCTCGGTGATGATCCGGCGCCGCTGAGCCAGACGATAGGTGAAGCCGGTCATCGGGTGAGCTCCTTCGGCGGGCGCGACTTCGACGGGCGCATCGGGCCGCTCGTCGAGGTCATCGATCGTTTTCGTAGTGCCTGTGCCGGGAACGCGACCACAGGCGGGTACCGGCTCTCTTCGTCCGGGTCGTTCTTCGGTCGTGCGTCGGAAGCGTCGAGCCGGAGTGCGTCAGCGATGTCAGGCGGGTCGGAGGCCGCGCGCTGGAGTTCCCAATTCTACGGCGCGGCGCTCTTCGCGGGCCGGATGCGAGCACTTCGATACGCGCCATAGCGCGGCACTCACGGCCATCGGCGATTTCGGTGGTTCAATCTCGGGATGCGCAAGTCACTGGTGGTAGTGGCGTTGATCGTGTCCGGATCGGTGGCCGGGACTCTGCCCGCGGGTGCGGCGCCGACCCAACCGTCCTGGTCGGGCGAGTACTCACTGAAGCGCTTCGCGGCGACGAAGGCCGGCACGAGTCCGGCTGCCCGGCAAGCGGAGCCCGACTTCGCCGATATCTATACCTTCGAGACGACCTGCACGGACGGCACCTGCGTGGCGACCGTGATCGATGGCCCGGCGCCGGCCAACCCGACACTGCCGCTACCGGCGCGCTACACCTGGGACGGAACCAGCTGGGTCCACACCTACGACTGGCAGTGGGACTGCTACCAGGGCGAGGGCGTGCCGAAGGTGTGGGCACCCGCGCACTCGGTCGCGTACTACACGCCGCGACCGAACGGGACGCTGACCGGTTCCTGGCGGACCGATATCGACAGCGGGCCGTGCGAGGGCTCGGTGATCATGGATGTCGCGGCCTATCCCGTCCGGCCGCCCGGCGGGCCGTTCGGCAGCAGCTGATCACTCAGGTCTCGTCGTACTTCTCCCAGAAGCGTGAGCGCAGGCGGTACCGGATGCCCTCGTCCAGGTCGTACTTCTGCAGTGCGTCGGAGGCGTCGAGCAGCAGCGCGCCGTCGATGTCGCGGGGGATCGACGGGCGGGCGCGCTGGAGTTCCAATTTGTCGGCGGCGGTGGCGCTTTCCCGGAACGAGGCCAGGACCCGCGTCACCACCTCGTCGATCAGCTGCTCCTGCTCGTCCACGTCCTCGCAGTACGCGGGCAGCCCTCGGCCGGGCGATCCGGTGGAGACGCTGTAGGCCAGCACGCTCTTCGGCGGGCGCGGGGCGGGGGCCTGCGCGGCGGCCGCGAGGTCGAGCGGAGTGCGGACGGTCGGACGGACCGGCGCGCTCGACGGGCGCGGCACAGCGGGCGGCGGCTCGGGGGCGACCGGTTCGGGCACCGGGGGTCGGTCGACCTTCATGACGGCCGCGTCCACCGCCGCGCCGTCGATATTGTCGAGTTCGTCGGCGGCACGGATCAGGTGCCTGCTCACGCCGTGCGACCGGCCCGCGGCGGTGGGCACGGCGAGCACCACGACCTGCACGCCGTGCACCTGGGCCTCTTCGACGGCCTCGGTGAGGTCGTCGTCGCCGGAGACGAGGAAGAACACATCCGAGGCGCCGTTGCGGGCATGGGCCACCAGATCGAGCCCGATCCGCAGGTCCACGCCCTTCTGCTCGCCGTTCACGCCGAACCGCCCGAGCCGGAGCTTGACCTTGGAGATCTCCCCGATCCGCTCCTGCTGGGCGTCCGGCACGCCGTTGCGCGCCGAGTCGTACCAGTGCAATCGCAGCACCGGCAGCCCCGACCTGGCCTCGGCGGCCTCCACCAGCGAGCTGATCAGTTTCGTGTAGTCGACGTGGATCCCGCTGCGCAGCGAGGTGCCGGTGACCCGCGTGGCGGCGGACGCGAGCAGGTACCCGGCATCTACATAGAGGGAACACGTCGACCGCATGCGCCCACTATGGCACGGGCAGGCGGTCGTGACGGTGGGGATCGGCAGGAAGGTCCAGGTGTCGGTCCGGGGCCGGCGGCAGGCCGGTCAGGCGGGCACCCGGTCCCGGGTGAGGAAGGCGTCGACGAGCGCCGTCGCCCGGTTCTCCAGCGTGGCGTAGTGGGCGTCACGCGCGGCGCCGGTGAGCGCGTCGTCGAACAGCAGCGTGCCCTCGGCGTCGACGCGCTGCTGCTGTTCCTCGGCGCCGGGCAACAGGCCGACCGACGACTCGGCAAAGCCGCAGTAGTAGGCGATGCCGTCGTCGAGTTGAGCGCTCAGCGACTGCCGCATGATGTCGACCAGCGGGTCGTCGGCCGCCGCGCCTGCCAGTCCGAGCCACAGCGCCCGCTTGCCCGCGAGCCGGGGCTTGCTGCGGCCGTAGGCGAATCCGTAGTTCCACACGCGGTCGATCCAGCCTTTGAGGATGGCCGGGACCTGCACCCAGTACACCGGGAACACCGCGACGACGATGTCGGCGGCGAGGATTCGGCGCATGTGGCTCTCGACCTCGGCGGAGTAGGTCTTGTCGCGGTTGCCCCATTCGGGAAGGTCGGCGGCGGTCATCCGGGGATCGAAGTCCTCGGCGTGCAGATCGAGCAGGTCGATGCGGTAGCCGGCCGCGGTGAGGCGCTGGGCGGTCAGCCGGGCGATATGGGCGGTGAGCGAGTCGGGGCGGGGATGGGCGAGGACGACCAAGGCGGTCGCAGTGGTGCCCTCGATCCGAGTGGGCTGCATGGGAATCCTTCCTGGAGTCCGGCGTTCCGGACGATCGGTGGTGCGTTCCGATCCCATTCCACCGCCGATTCCGTGGACGATCTATGGGTGAGGATCTCCATTCGATAGGAGTTCGTCTACGCTCGACGGCGTGGACCCCCTGAGCAGACTGCTGGGCGGCATCCGCGCCGAAGGAGCCGTCCTCACCCATGCGGTCCTGGAACCGCCGTGGACCATCCGCTTCGCCGACCGCGCGCCGCTGACCATGGTGACCGTGCTGCGCGGCGGGGGCACGCTGCTGCTGCCCGACGGGGCGCAGCGCCGGATCGAGCAGGGAGACACCGCCGTCGTGCGCGGCCCGGATGGGTTCCTGCTCGCCGATCGCCCGGATTCGGTCGACCTGCCGCACGAGGAATACGAAATCGCTTGCTTCGCACCGGATAACGAATGCGAGGCCGGTCTGGGCGGCGGACGCTGGGGAAACGACCCCGCCGGTGAGACCGCCCTGATCGTCGGCGCCTACCGCGCCTCGGGACGGCGTCATGAACGGCTCCTACGCGCGCTGCCGCCCGCGCTGGTGGTGTCCGACGACGTGGAGGTGTGCGCCTGGATGGAATCCGTCGCCGCGGACGCGGCCCGGCGGCCTGCCGGAGCGCAGGCGCTGATGGACCGCCTGCTCGACTGGGCGTTGGTGTGCACGCTGCGCGACTGGTTCGAGGGACAGGAAGCCGAAGCGCCGGGATGGTTTCGCGGTCCCGCCGATCCGGTGGTCGGCCCCGCACTGGAAGCGATGCACGCCGGGCTCGGCACCGGCTGGACGGTCGCCTCGCTGGCCGCCGTGGCCGGGGTCTCGCGGGCGCTGTTCGCCCGCCGCTTCACCGAGGTCATGGGGCAGTCGCCGCTGGCCTATCTCACCGAATGCCGCATGGACGAAGCCGAAGAGCTGCTGACCGACCGTAGCCGCACCGTGGCGCAGGTCGCCGAGGCCGTGGGTTACGCGGACGCCTTCGGGTTCAGCGCGGCGTTCAAACGGCATCGGGGCATGCGCCCCAGCGAATTCCGCGCCGCACCGAGCGCGTAGCCGGATTTGCTCCGCTCTGCCCAGACGTCGGGGCGTGATACGTTCTTCCGTTGCGCAGCAGCGTGACTGGTCGATCGGTCGCCACTGCGCGACCCGAAACGGGAGAGAACATGCTCAGGCCTCTGGCCGCCGCGGCACGCGCCGCCTTCACCGTCGTCGCCGGAGCGGCGCTGATCGTCCCCGCCGCGGGCATCGCGAACGCGCAACCCGGTTCCCTGCCGATCGTCGCCGCCCAGGGCTATCTCGACTTCGATGCCCGCATCGGTGAGTGCGTGAATCTGGGTGGCACCGAGGAGAACGCGACCATCGAACGAGCCGCCTGCGGTAGCCCTGCTTCCAACTATGTCGTGATCGACAAGGTGAGCAACAGCGACGAGTGCATCGCCGATATCGACGGCTGGTATGCCGAAACGCTCGACGATGTGCAGACCGGGGCGCTGTGCCTGGACTACGACTGGGTGATCGGGGGCTGCATGGACATGGGCGCTGATTCCCCGTACCGGATCGCGTGCACCGAGCCCGCCGTCGAGGGTGTCCGGGTGACCGCGATCGTGCACAGCACCTCCGACCTGGGCGCTTGCGCCAGCGGGGTGGGATACCAGTACACCGAGCGGAACAAGGTGGTCTGCGTCGAGGAGTTCTGAGCGCCCAGCGGGCGATGCTCCTCACGGCGCCTCACCTCCGAGGATCGACGACAGTTTGCTGCGGGTGAAATAGTCGTTTGCGCATGCGGCCGGAGAACTGGCGGCCACTCGGCTCGAGGCACGCCGCGCGACTTCGGGCCGAAGGCGAGGTTGTCCGCCACGCGCAACCACATACGGATGGCGTCCTGCTGGAACACCATGCCGTGATCGGCGCCGGGCCCGTCGACCGTGACGCCACCGGCCCGGATCTCCCCGGCGCCGCGAACAATCCGCCTCTTCTCATCTCGGGGACCCCTTCTCCGATGTGGAATGCCGAATCTTTTGGTATGCCAAATCTGCGGACAGGTCGTGTCGAGGCTGTTCCATGATTGTTTCCGGATGGTAAATCCCAGCTGGAGCGCATTTCACTTGAAGCCTCCAGCTTTCGGCACCTGCTTTGGTATGCCAGGATGGCGGGGAGCGCGGCGTCGGGGACCACGCGAGAGGAGACCACATCCATTGCCATCCAACGATTCCGGCGTCGAGGACCCTCGCCCACTGTCCACCCGCGTCTACACCGATCTGCGCGATCGCATCATCATCGGCGAGCTGCCCCTGGGATCGAGACTGCGCGAGCGCGAACTCGCCGACACCATGGGCGTGTCCCGCGTGCCGTTGCGCGAGGCGCTCCCGCAGCTGGAAGCCGACGGCTTCATCACCACCGCGCTGCGGCGGGGGGCCAGCGTCACCCAGCTGACCATGCGCGATGTCGAGGAGCTCTTCGAGGTCCGGCTGGGTGTCGAGGTCTACGCGACCAGGCTCGCCGCGCTGCGCGTCGCCCACGGCGCCGACACGTCCGCCTTGCGGGAGAGTCTCGAGCGCGCGGTGGGCGCGGTCGACGGCGAGGACGACCTCGAGATGACCGAGCGCAATGCCGACCTGCACGAGGAGATCATCCGGCTGGCGGGCAACTCACTCCTGTCGACGATGATGCGGCCGGTCTCCGGCCGGGACCGGTGGATCTTCCGGATGACCGCCCACCGCGATCCGGTGGTGGCCTGCAAGGAGCATCGCGAGCTCTGCGAAGCGATCTGCGCCGGGCAGCCCGATCACGCCGCGGCGCTGGCCTATACCCACATCGAGCGCGGGCGGATACCCACGCTCGAGACGCTGCGACATGTGCTGCCGGACGACCGGGCGCCCGCTTCCGAACACGAAACCTGATGCCGCGACCGTCCGCACGGCGGCTTCCTCTCGGCAGCGCCACCATCGATCACGACGAGGAGACCTTTTGAACAGCAACGACTCCCCCGAAGTCGCCGGATTTCTCGCCCTGCCCGATCTGGCGGTCCGCTCGCTCGGCGGCGCCGTGGTGTGGGCGAACGACGAGTTCTTCGCCGAGCGCGAGGCCTTGGTCCGCCCGGGTGACCCGGCCTATTCACCGGCCACCTTCGGCGCGAAGGGCCAGATCTACGACGGCTGGGAGACCAGGCGCAGGCGCAGCCCCGGGCACGACAGCGCGATCGTGCGGCTCGGCGTGCCCGGCGTGATCAGGGGCGTCGTGGTCGACACGGCCTGGTTCCGCGGCAACTACCCGCCGGAGATCTCCCTGGACGGCCTGCGCGCCGACGGGCATCCACCGGCGCGGGAGCTGGCCGCACGCGACGACTGGGTCACCCTGGTCGCGCGGTCGTCGGCGCAGGGCGACACCCGCAACCTGTACAGCGTCGAGGACGCGCGCACTTTCACCCATGTGCGGCTCAACATCTTTCCCGACGGCGGCGTGGCCCGGCTGCGGGTGCACGGCGAGGCCAGGCCCGATCCCGCCCTGCTGCGCCTCGGCCCGGTCGATCTGGCGGCGCTGGAGAACGGCGCCTATGTGACCGACTGCTCGAACCGGTTCTACTCGGCCCCGCAGAATCTGCTCATGCCCGGGCCTGCCCGCACGATGGGCGAAGGCTGGGAGACCGCCCGGCGCCGCGACAACGGCAACGATTGGGTGCATGTGCGACTGGCGACGGAGGGCACTATCGCGCTCGCCGAAGTCGACACCTCATGTTTTCTGGGCAACGCGCCCGGCGAGGCCGAGATCGTCGGTATCGGCAAGGACGGCGCGACGGTCCCGCTGCTGGCGCGCACGGCACTGCAGCCGGATACCCGGCACCGCTTCGTGCTCGCGTCGAGCGCGCCGGTCCTCGAAGTCCGGCTGAACGTCTATCCGGACGGCGGCCTGGCGCGCCTGCGCCTGTTCGGCGCGCCCACCGAGGCGGGCTGGACGGAACTGGAACAGCGCTGGGAGTCGGCATGACGGAATACCCCCGCGACCTGATCGGCTACGGCCCGCGGCCACCGCATCCGCAGTGGCCCGGCGACGCCCGCATCGCCGTGCAGTTCGTGCTCAATTACGAAGAGGGCGCGGAGAACTGCGTGCTCGACGGCGACGAGGCGTCGGAGACCTTCCTGTCGGAGATGACCCCGGCGCAGGCGTTCCCGAACCGGCACATGTCGATGGAATCGCTGTACGAGTACGGCTCCCGGGTGGGCGTGTGGCGGGTGCTGCGGACCTTCCGGCGACGTGGGTTGCCGCTCACCATCTTCGGTGTGGCACGCGCGTTGCAGCGCAATCCCGAGGCCACGGCCGCGTTCCTCGAACTCGGGCACGAGATCGCCTGCCACGGGCTGAAATGGCAGTCCTATCAGCTCGTCGACGAGGAGACCGAGCGCGCGCACATGCGCGAGGCGATCGACATCATGACCGAGGTGACCGGTAGCAGGCCGCTGGGCTGGTATACCGGCCGCGACTCCCCGCAGACCCGCCGCCTGGTGGTCGAGGCCGGCGGCTTCACCTACGACTCCGATTCCTACGCCGACGACCTGCCCTACTGGGTGCCCGTCCCGCACGGCGCGGCCGGGCAGGTGGACAACCACCTGGTCGTGCCGTACACGCTCGACACCAACGACATGCGATTCGCCTCTCCCGCCGGATTCCCCTCGGGCGAACAGTTCTTCGCACACCTGCGCGATGCCTTCGACGTGCTGTACGCCGAGGGCGTGGAGGGGGCGCCCAAGATGCTGAGCGTCGGACTGCACTGCCGGATCGTGGGGCGGCCCGCGCGGCTGGCCTCACTGGAACGCTTCCTCGATCATGTGCAGTCGCACGAGAAGGTCTGGATCACCCGCCGCATCGATATCGCGAACCATTGGCGCGCCACACATCCCGTGCGCATGCCCGCGCTCTGACGAGCCTCGCCGCTGCCGTCCGCCGGAATCGGGACACTACGATCCCGGTGGACGAAGGGGGCCGCCGATGGCGAAGAAGCTGATGTCGCTCGCGACGATTCCGTGGATGCTCGCCGTAGCGATGGGGTCGCTGCTGTTCATGTCCGCGATGCTGAATGCCGTATGGGCCCTCTGGGGCTGGTCCGGTTCCTCCCGAGATACGCAGATCTTGGCGTTGCCGGTGGGTCTGCTACTGGGGATGTGGCTGTGGCCGCCGGTACTCGAAGGCGCGTGGTGGCTGCGCCGCGCCTATCTGCGCCGGCGCGCGAAGGTCATCACCGGGACGGTTGTCGACACCGGCTACCGAATGCGGCGGGTCAGCGACACGACGACTCTGCACGAGCTGCAGATCGAGGTGGAGTTCACCCACCCCGAGACCGGGGTGCCGTATCGCGCCCGTAAGAGCTTCGCGTTCGCCCGATGGCGCGGGAAGCGCATGCGGGATTTCCGGGACCGGTTCCCGGTGGGGGCGACGATGCCGATGCGGGTTCGCAAGCGCTCGACGGCATTCGACGTGGCAGAACGGCCCGCCTGGGCCGACATCTGGTGACGCCCGTCGGCTGACTCCCCTGGTTCACAGTGCACACTGAGGTTTCCTCTCAGGAATCCGACGGCAAGAAATTACCGACGCCCCGCGGTGGCCGTGCACACCCGCGGGACGGGCGCCGCGCGCCCTTGACGTCGGCCGAGGCGACCGCGGCAGACCCGCTGCCCAAAGCTCTCAGCGGGTCATTTCCCCTCGATTCCGGCCGCCCGTGTTTCCGGCACGTTAGCTGCGCGTTCGGTCTTCGTGACGATTGCAGGATCAGCCACAGCCGGGTTGCGGAGTTCTCGACAGTTAACAATGATTCCCCTCAGCAGACCATTCCGGTCGGAAGAACACCCCGAGTCGGCTCGACGAGCGAGGAATCACCCCCATGCACCTGACACCGAAGGACGAGGATCGGCTCCTGCTCTTCCTGGCCGCCGAACTCGCTCGCAAACGGCGGGCGAAGGGGCTGCGGCTGACCTATCCCGAGGCGCGGGCGATCATCGCCGACGAGGTGGTCGAGGCCGCGCGGGCCGGGGCTTCGGTCGCCGAGGCGACCGAGATCGGCGCGCAATTGCTCAGCGAGGACGACGTGCTGCCCGGTGTGGCCGAGTTGATCGGGACGGTGCAGGTCGAAGGGTTCTTCGAGGACGGGCAGAAGCTGGTCACCATCCACGATCCGATTCGGCCCGGGACAGGTGCGGGGGCAGCGGAATTCGACGAGTTCGACATGCGGCGCGCCGGTGAGGTGCTCACCGAGGACGGGACGATCGAGCTCAACGCCGGGCGGCCGAGCGTCACGCTCACGGTGATCAACACCGGCGACCGGCCGGTCCAGGTCGGTTCGCACTTCCATTTCTTCGAGACCAATCGCGCGCTGCTGTTCGATCGCCGCGCCGCGTTCGGAATGCGCCTCGATGTGCCCTCGGGGACGGCGGTGCGGTTCGAGGCCGGCGAGGAACGCGAGGTTGCGCTGGTCGCGCTCGGCGGCAGCCGCGAGGTCTACGGGCTCAACGAGATGACCGAGGGGCCGTTGACCGGCGACACCCTCGAGACGGCGATGAACACCCTGCGCGACTCGGGTTTCCGGGATTCCGCGGACCGGTCCTGAGCACCCCGAGCCGGAGAGATACAGAGGAGTCGAGCCAGGTGTCCGTACACATCACCCGCAAGCACTACGCCGAGCTTTTCGGCCCCACCACCGGAGATCGGGTCCGGCTCGCCGACACCGAGTTGCTGGCGAAGATCGAGCGCGACAACACCGTCTACGGGGACGAGTCGGTCTTCGGCGGCGGCAAGTCGATGCGCGAGGGCATGGCGGTGCACAACTCGGTGACCAATGCCGAGGGCGCGCTCGACTTCGTCATCACCAATGTCGTGCTCATCGATCCGGTGCTCGGTATCCGCAAGTGCGACATCGGGATTCGCGACGGAAAGATCGCCGGGGTCGGCAAGGCGGGCAACCCTCGGGTACAGGACGGTGTGGATCCGGACCTGATCATCGGCGCGGGCACCGATGTGCGTTCGGGCGAGGGCATGATCGCCACGCCGGGCGCGATCGACGTACACGTCCACTTCGACAGCGCCGGGCTGGTCGAGGAGGCGATCTCCGCGGGCGTGACCACCATGATCGGCGGCGGGCTCGGGCCGGTCACGGTCGGCATCACCAGCTCGGGACCGAACAATCTGGCCCGCATGCTGCGCTCGTCGGAGGGCTTTCCGATGAACTTCGGGTTCATCGCCAACGGCAGTGCGGCGCACGTGGATCCGCTGATCGAGCAGGGTCTCGCCGGGGCGATCGGCTACAAGATCCACGAGGACTGGGGCGCCACCCCGGCCGCGATCCGCGCGTCCCTGGACGCCGGTGACCAGCTCGGACTACAGGTGCAGATCCACAGCGACACCCTCAACGAGTCCGGCTTCTACGAGGACACCATGCGCGCGATCGGCGGGCGCACCATCCACACCTATCACGCCGAGGGCGCGGGCGGCGGGCACGCACCCGACGTCATGCGCGTGGTCGGCGCAGCCAATTGCCTGCCCTCCTCGACGAATCCGACCAACCCCTACACCGTCAACACCTTCGACGAGCACCTCGACATGGTGATGGTCTGCCACCATCTCAATCCCCGGATTCCCGAGGACGTCGCCTTCGCCGAATCCAGGATCCGCCGCGAGACCATCGCCGCCGAGGACGTGCTGCACGACCTGGGCGCCATCTCGGCGATGGGCTCGGACTCCCAGGGCATGGGCCGCATCGGCGAATCGGTCGCGCGGACCTGGCAACTGGCCTCACACATGCGGGCCACCCGCGGCGCGCTGCCCGGTGATGCCGGCACCGGCGCGGACAACCACCGCATTCTGCGCTACGTGGCGAAGCTGACGATCAACCCCGCGAAGCTGTTCGGCATCGACCACGCCGTCGGCTCGCTGGAGCCGGGCAAGATCGCCGACATCGTGCTGTGGGAGCCGAAGTTCTTCGGCATCCGGCCCGAGGTGGTGTTCAAGGGCGGGTTCCCGACCTGGTCGGTGATGGGCGAGTCCAATGCCTCGCTGATGACCTGCGAGCCGTTGAAGTACCGGCCGCAGTGGTCGGCGTTCGGGCGCACACCCACCGATGTGTCGGTGAACTTCGTGGCCGAGGCGGCGATCGCCGGCGGGCTGGCCGAGCGGATCGGGCTGAGCAAGCCGCTGGTGCCCTCGCTGGGCTGCCGGTCCCTGTCCAAATCCGATCTGCTGCACAACGACTACCTGCCCGACATCCGCATCGACCCGGACACCTATCGCGTGGAAGTCGACGGCGAGTTGTGCACGAGCACGCCGATGACGCGGGTGCCGCTGGGCCGCCGCTACACGATCAAGTGAGGAGACATCCATGAGCGAGGCCATTCGGATCGGTATCGGCGGACCCGTCGGATCGGGCAAGACGCGACTGGTGGAGCGGCTGCTGCCGATGTTCGCCGGCAACGGGACCGACGTCGCCGTCATCACCAACGACCTGGTGACCGACGAGGACGCGCGCCGGGTGCGCGCCAGCGGTCTGATCGATCCGCTGCGGGTCATGGCGGTGGAGACCGGCGCGTGCCCGCACACCGCCATCCGCGAGGACCCGTCGGCCAACCTCTCGGCGGTCGCCGAACTCGAGAACAGATTCCCCGGCGTCGAGGTGATCCTCATCGAGTCCGGCGGTGACAACCTGGCCGCCACCTTCACCTCCGACCTGGTCGACTACTGGGTCTTCGTGATCGACACCGCCGCGGGCGACGACATCCCCCGCAAGAAGGGCATCGGGATGTTGCAGGCCGACCTGCTGGTGGTCAACAAGACCGACCTCGCGCCGCTGGTCGGCGCCGATCTCGACCGGATGCGCTCCGACGCGGCCGTCGCCCGGCCCGACCGGCCGACCGTGTTCACCGATCTGCGCTCCGGGGCCGGGCTCGACGACCTGTTCGCCGAACTGCTGCGCGGGGCGATGATCGGGTCACGGGTGTCGCCGTGACCGCCGCGATGGTCGTGGCCGGGGCGGCCGTACCGGCAGCAACCGGCGTGTCCCCGGGTGGCGCGGCGAGTGGGCCGCAGACCACGGCCGAGCCCGAGTACGCGACGCTGACCGTCGACGCGGTACGCGCGACCGATGGGCGGACTCGGCTCGCCCGGGTCTCCCAGCGGTTCCCGCAGCGGGTGACCGCGCCGATGTATCTCGACGAGGCGGATCCGGGCATGGCGTTCGTCTGCGTGCAGAATCCGACGGCCGGCGCGTTTCCCGGTGACCGGCTGCGGACTTCGGTCGAGCTGGCCGAAGGGGCGCGGCTGCACCTGACCGGGCAGGCCGCGACGCAGGTCTTCGCCGGGGCGGGCGATCACACCGGGGAATCGGTCCACGTATTCGACTTCGACGTGCGCGAAGGCGCGGTGCTCGAGTATCTGCCGAAGAGCGCGATTCCACATGCCGGGGCTCGCTATCGGCAGAGCACCGAGATCAGGATCGCCGACGGGGCGGTGTACCTCGGCTGGGAGTCGTTGGCGGCCGGGCGCATCGGGCACGGCGAAAGATTCGCGTTCGAGTCCTTCGTCGCCGCCACCAGCGTCCGCAACGGCGCGCGGCTCGGGATGCGCGACGTGGTGAAAGTGGTTCCCGCCGTGCGTGATCCGCGGCGGCTCGGCCTGCTGGCCGGGCACGACTATGTGGCCTCGTTTCTGGCGCTCGCGCCCGGGCGCGACACGACGGCGCTGGTGACGGCGCTGCACCAGCGGATCGAGACCCTGCCCGGCGTGCTCGGCGCGTGCAGCGCGCTACCCGCCGGGCTCGGTGTGGCCGTGCGGCTGCTGGCCTCGCGCGCGCCCGCCCTGCATACCGCGTTGCGAGCGGTCTGGTCCGTCGCGCGCACGGAACTGCTCGGCCGACCGGCCCCGATGACGAGGATGTGAGATGGAAGCGACACGGATTCTGGGTCAGGCCGACGAGCCACGGTTCGCCGGACTGACCGTCGAGCACGTCTCCATCGCCTGGGGCGATGCCCGCAAGCACCAGCGGATCGTGACCACGTCGGCGGGCCGCGAACTGCGGATCCGTCTGCCGCGCGGCACTTTTCTGGCCGAGGGCAGCGTTCTGTGGGCCGACGACGAGACGGCAGTCGTGGTCCAGCGGCCCGCCGAGGACGCGATCGTGGTGGAGTTCGCCGACAACACCGGTCCCGACGCGGTCCGGCGCGCCCTGCTGCTCGGCTACCTGCTCGGCAATCAGCACGCGCCGCTCGACGTCACCGCGCAGCGCCTGGCCACCCCCATGATGACCGGCCCGGAAACCGCCCGCCGCACCCTGCGCGATCTGGGCCTCGTCGGCGACGTCCGCCCGGTGCCACTGGCCCGGCACGGCTGGAGCAACACCTCCGCCGACCACCATCACGAACACGCCGAGGCCCACGCACGCGCTCACGACCAGGCACGCCATCACGACCACGGGCGCGGGAACGACGGCCACGAGGGCGGCCACGGCGACCACGACCACAGCCACAGCGACGGAGACAACTACGGGCACGGCAACGGCCATGAGCGGGGGCAGGACCACGGGCACCGTCACGGCACCGGGCACGGGCACGACCACGGCACCGCGCACGGGCACGGGCACGGGCACGCGCACGGGCACGGGCACGAACACGGGGCCGCGCACAGCCGTGAACCCATCCACGCACACAGCGGTGCCGGCGATGTTCACGATTGACGACCCCGCGGCCACGCTCGCCCTGCTGCAACTGCACGACAGCGGTTATCCCGCGGGTCGGTTCGTCCATTCGAACGGACTCGAGTCCTGGCTCGGCGCCCACCCCGCGGCACGCGAGAACGAGCTCGCCGAAGTCGGGCGCAGTTTCGTGCTCGACACCGTGGCCGGGCTCGACGCCGTCGCCATGGCGCATGTCTGGCGGCGCGACGGACTCGAGGAGCTGCTGGAACTCGACCGTTACGTCTCGGCGCACAAGCTGAGCGCGTCGGCGCGGACAGCCTCGGCCTCGTGCGGCAGACAGGCGGCGATGGTCGCGCAGCGGTGCCTGTTCGGCGACGACGAGCCCGAGTTCCTGCGGGCGGTGCGACAGGGCGCGACACCGGGCAACCAGGCGATCGTCGACGGCGTCGTGCACCGGGCGCTGGGCATTGCCTGCGCGCCCGCGGTGCTGTGCTTCCTGCGCTCGGCCTACGCCGGCCTGTTGTCGGCGGCCGTGCGGCTCGGGCGCGCCGGACCGCTCTGGGTGCAGCGGCAATTGCGCGCCGACTCCCGCTTCCTGGCCGAGGCCACCGGTCTCGCCCTGACCACCGAACTCGACAACGTCGTCACGTTCGCCCCCGAGCTGGACATCCACGCCATGCGGCACGAACAGGCGGGTTCCCGCCTGTTCACCACCTAGCTCGGCGAATCGGAACCCACTGTGAGAAAAGAGAAGTGACGTGAACAGACGGATGCACAGGATCGTGCTGCCGGTGGCGGTGTCGGCGGCGGTGCTGGCCATGACCGCGTGCGGTAGCCGGATCGACGACGACGCCGAGAACGCGGCGGTCTCCTGTATGGACACTTCCGGTGACACCGTGAAGGTCGGCGCGATCAACTCGCTGTCGGGCGCCACCGCGATCAACGAGGTAGTCATCCGCGACGCCATCACCCTGGCCGTCGACGAGATCAACGCCTCCGGCGGCGTGCTGGGCAAGCAACTGCGACTGATCGCCGAAGACGGCGCGTCCGAGCCCGCCGTGTTCGCGGAGAAGGCGCAGAAGCTCATCGGTGACGACTGTGTCGCCGCGGTGTTCGGCGGCTACACCTCGGCCAGCCGCAAGGCGATGCTGCCGGTGTTCGAGCGGGAGAACGCGCTGCTCTACTACGGCCAGCAGTACGAGGGCCTGGAGGATTCGAAGAACATCTTCTACTCGGGCGCGACCACGAACCAGCAGATCATCCCCGCGCTCGATTACCTGAGGGAGAAGGGGGTGAAGTCGCTCTACCTGGTGGGCAGCGACTACGTCTTCCCGCGCACGGCCAACTCCATCGTCAAGGCCTACGCCGCCGAGCACGGCATCGAGATCAAGGGCGAGGACTACACCCCGCTCGGGTCGACCGATTTCTCCACCATCGTCAACAAGATCCGCACCGCCGACGCCGACGCCGTGTTCAACGTGGTGGTCGGCGACTCGCTGGTCGCGTTCTTCCGCGAGTACACCAATGTGGGCCTGAAGCCGCAGGAGATGCCGGTCATGTCGATGTGCGTCGGCGAGGAGGAGGTCGTCGGCATCGGCGTGAAGAACGTCGCCGGTCAGCTGGCCTCGTGGGACTACTACCAGACCCTGGACACCCCGCAGAACAACGCGTTCGTCTCCGCGTTCAAGGCGAAGTTCGGACCGGATCGGGTGACCTCGGACCCGATGGAATCCGCCTACACCGGCGTCTACCTGTGGAAGGCCACCGTCGAGAAGGCCGGCTCGTTCGCCGTGGCCGACATCCAGGCCGCTGCCGACGGTGTCAGCTTCGACGCGCCCGAGGGCACCGTCACCATCGACGGGGCCAACCACCACATCACCAAGACCGCGCGCATCGGCGAAGTGCGCGAGGACGGGCTGATCTACCCCGTGTGGTCGTCCGACGGGCCGATCGACCCGGACCCGTACCTGGAGAACTACCCGTGGGCCGACGGGATGCGTGGCCGCTAGCCGCACGCCACACCGCCCCGGCGCGCGACCTGCTTCGTCGGTCGCAGCCGGGGCGGTTCGGATTCCGCGAGCGCAATGTGACCGTGATCCCGGTTGCACGGCGGTAACGATCTTGATGCCGGTTCCGACGTGCTAGGTGACATACGGCCCGTCGGGGGGCCAGTCCTTACCAGCTCGTTGCACTTGGATTGGGGAACGGGACATGGCTCTTCGAGAGTTGCTCGTCCGGCAGAAGGAATTCGCCGCGCGCCACAAGATCGCCTCCGCGGCGGCCGCGCCGGCGATTCTCGGCATCGCCGCCGTGGTCGCGGCGTCCTGGGCGTTGACCACGCCTCCTACCAGCGTGGATACCGAACTCAAGGCCTCGGTGACGGAGTGCCACGACATGGTGGCCATCTCGGTGGCCGGGCGTAACGACACTCCGCGCGAGGGCTCGACGCTCATGCTCGTCGACGCCAACGGCAACGCGCTGCCCGCCGCGATGGCCGGTGATCACAACAGCGAGTGGCTCGATCCGGTGGTCAACGCGCCCGACGGCGCGGTCGATCCGGACTCGTACCGGGCCGTGTACATCGCCTACCCGGCGAATATGGAGTCCTACGAACAGGCCGTGAACACGGGTGTGGCAAACACCCAGCAAGTCATGCGCGAGATCTCGCAGGCCTGCCCGGACACCCGCTTCGCCATCGTCGGCTACAGCGAGGGCGCCGATGTGGTGCGCCGGGTCGCGATGGGCATCGGCAACGACGACTCCGCGGACGGCTACGACGTGGTCGACCCGAACCAGGTCGTCGGCGTGGTCATCCTGGCCGATGCCGGCCGCAGCGCGGGCGAGGGCCCGTTCATCGGCGCCGACGATCCGTTCGCCAATCCCGACGGCTTCGACAAGCTGTACCAGAACGTGTCGCAGGGCACCTCCGGACAGGGCGCGCTGCCCGGCACCAGCGGCGATTTCGGCGCGCTGAACGGCCGGATCGCCTCGTTCTGCTCCGAGGGCGACCTGACCTGCGCCGCACCCGAGAACATCTCGCTGCTGCAACTGGTGGTGAACGTCGGCAGGCAGCTGAACGTCGACACGCTCGAACGCGAGGGACTGACCCCGGCGACCGGCGGCGACGTCGCGATGGTGCTCGGGCAGATCGCGGTGGCGGCCTTCTCCGATATCGCCTCGCAGCCGAACTGGATGGCAAGCGACGAGACCTTCCTCGAGGTGCTGCTGCGGGTCTCCGATCCGGCATACGTCCCCGGCGAGCACCAGCCCGCGCCGGTCGCCGACTCGGTCGAGGCCGGGGAGATCTCCCCGCTGGCGTACCTGCCGCAGAAGCTGCTCAACGAGGTCGTCGGCCTGCTGGTCACCAACCAGAACACCATCCCGGTGATCATGAGCGACCCGTACAACCTCACCCTCGGCCCCAACCACAGCGGTCACCACTTCGACTACTGGGACGACGCCGACCCGTCCGCGGGCAAGGAGCTGACCTCGGCGGAGTACGCCGCGGCGTGGCTGACCTACCTGGCCAAGCAGGCGCAGGCGGGCGAGCCGGTGCACACCGAGGTCGCCCCTGAGCCCGCCGAGCTGTCGGTGGCCTACGAGGAGATGAAGGTCAACGTCACCGAGGTCGAGCGCGAGCGCAATGCCTACCTCGCGGCCGCGGCCACCCAGCCCTCGACAACCACGAAGAAGCCCGCCCCGACCACCACCGGCGGCGCGCCGACCACGACTCCGTCCCGCTCGGCCGAGGAGATCGCCGGTACCACCACGGCGCCGAGCACCACACCGGAGGGCACGACCACGCCGCAGCCGACCACCGAGTCGGGCGCCCCGCAGTCGGCCACCACCGAATCGACCACCACGGCGCCTACCACTCCGGAATCGACCCAGACGACTCCGGCCGCGCCGGAGCCGGTCCGGGTGCCTGCGCCCGCGACCACGGATGTGGTGGCCCCGACCGCGGCCGACCGGCCGAGGATCGCCGACAGCGCCCAGGTCACGACCACGACGCCGGTGCCGACTCCGACTCTCACCGAGGAGCCCGGCGCGGCTCGGTAGTCCTCTCCACGGAAGTCCCTCAACACCACGGCCTCGTGTCGCTGCTCCGGTAGCGACGCGGGGCCGTTCCGATTGTGCCGGTTGACTTACTGACGGCGCCTGCCTGTAATTAGCCCACGCGACGCCCATGTGTTCTGCGCCACTGCGCGGGAGCTGTCGCGGAGACGACGGAGGGAGTCGTACCCGATGCAAAGAAGCATCCGGACCTGCTCGGCAGCGCTGGCGATGGTGTTCGGTGTGTCAGTCGCCGGATTCGCCGCACCGCAGGCATCGGCGAGTCCACCAGAGGTGGCGGCGCCATCGGGCCCGTGGGGCTCTTTCTACGATCCGCCCGCGGAACTCCCCGGTGCGGCGGCCGGCGATGTGATCCGCGAACAGCCCTTCACCCCGGCGCTGTCGGTTCCCCTCCCGACGGGAACCTTCCCCGGGTCCGCTCGGCGGATCATGTATCGCAGCGTCGACGACGCCGGGAGCCCGATCGCGGTGACCGGCACCTACTTCGAGCCCGGCACGCCTTGGCCGGGTGGCGGGCCGCGGCCGTTGGTATCGCTGGCTTCGGGAACGATCGGCGAGGGACGCCAGTGCGCGCCGTCGATCGCGATGCAATCCCTGCTGCACTACCGCCCGCCGTTGGACCTCTCGATCGCCTACGAACAGCTGGCTGTCGATTACCTTCTGGCACAAGGGATCGCTGTCGTGTTCACCGACTATGTCGGCCTCGGCGCACCGGGACCGCACCCCTACGGCAACCGTGCCGCCTCGGCGCGGGCGGTCATCGACGCGGCACGCGCCGCCCAGCGTCTGTCCGGCACCTCGCTGGATCCCTCGGGGCCGGTCGGCTTCTGGGGCTACTCCCAGGGCGGTCATGCCGCCGCGGCCGCCGCGGAACTCCAGCCGAGCTATGCGCCGGAGCTGAACGTGCGGGGCACCTATGCCGGTGCCCCGCCCGTGAAGCTCGAGGACACCCTGGCCCGCGCCGAGGGCAGCACCCTCATCGGCGCCGTCGGTTACTACCTCAACGGCGTCGTACGCACCGACCCGGAGATGGGACCCGTGCTCGACCGCGTCCTCAATGAGCAGGGACGGGCCATGATCGGCACCACCGCGAACCAATGCGTCGGGGAAACCCTGCTGGCCTATTCGTTCCAGCGCACCTCGCAGTGGACCCGCACCGGCGAGCCGCTCGGGCCCGCTGTCATCGGCGACCCGATCGGACGGCGCATCGTCGACGAGCAGGCCATCGGGAGCCTGACCCCCACCGCGCCGGTCCTGCTCGCCATCAACGTCAACGACGACGCGGTCCCCTACGAGCGCGTGCGCGAGCTGGCCCGGACCTGGTGCTCGCGAGGTGTTCCGGTCACGCTCCATACGCTCGAGTTGCCGCCGATCCTTCCGGGGACCGCCGCCGGGCACGGGATCCCCGAATTCACCCACGTGCCAACGGCCGCGGCGTGGATGGTCGATCGGTTCTCCGGAATCGCTCCCCCGCCCTGCGGTTAGCGGGGCGCCGAGCTACTCGGGTGCAGGATGGTGCGCATGGACACCGTTCGTGACGCCTACGACGAAATGGCCGGGGAATACGCCGAATTCGCGCGAGGCTTGCTCGAGAACAACCCGTTCGAGCGGGCGCCGCTGGACATGTTCGCCGAGTCCGTCGGCGCGGGGCCGGTGGCCGATCTCGGCTGCGGCGAGGGCCGGATCAGCGCGTATCTGGCGCATGCGGGACTGGACGTGTCCGGCATCGACCTCTCGCCGCGGATGATCGCACAGGCGCGCGCGGCGCATCCGGGCCTGCGGTTCGAGGTCGGTTCACTGGAGCGCACGGGTCTGCCGTCCGGGACGCTCGCCGGCCTGCTGGCCTGGTATTCGCTCATCCACCTGCCGCCCGAGCGGATCCCCGGCGCGCTGGCGGAGTTCGCGCGGGTGCTGCGCCCCGGCGGGTACGCATTGCTGGGATTCCAGGCCGCCGAGTCAGCGGGCGATCCGGTCGCATTCGATCACGCGGTGGTGCGGGCCTACCGGTGGTGGCCGGAGCGGCTCGCCGACGCGGCGCGGGCCGCGGGTTTCGAGGTGGTGCTGCGGATGGTGCGGGCGCCGCGGCCGGGGGAACGGTTCGATCAGGCGAGCCTGCTGCTGCGGAAGACGGAAGGAGAATTGGGTATCCCGCGACAAAACTAGAACGTGTTACTGTCTTTATATGGTGCACTCACCGGCCGTTCCCCGCGCCGTGCAGGCGAGGCGATACCCGCGGTATGCGGGGAAATCGGTCGGTTCCGGTGTCATCGAGCCGTTTTCGAGTGCAACCCGAGACGGCGACTATGCAACCCGTTCTAGAGCATTCTCGGGCCGCGTGAGCAGTCCGCGAGGCAGGTAAGGGAGACCAGCACCCGATGCGTACCGAAATCTGCGAGCGGCTGGGGATCGAGTTCCCCATCTTCGCCTTCACCCATTGCCGCGATGTGGCCGCCGCGGTCAGCAATGCCGGTGGCCTCGGCGTGCTCGGCGCGGTCGGCTTCACCGCCGAACAGCTGGAAGTGGAGCTGGCCTGGCTCGACGAGCACGTCAACGGCGTCTACGGCGTCGACCTGGTGATCCCCTCCAAGTACGAGGGCAAGGGCATCGACGGGCTCAGCCCCGCCGAACTCGAGGCCAAGCTCGCCGAGATGGTCCCGCAGGGCCACCGCGACTTCGCCGAGAAGATCCTGGCCGACCACGGCGTGCCCAAGCTGCCCGAGGGCGAGCACCACAATCAGCTGCTGGGCTGGACCGCCACCACCGCGGGCCCGCAGGTCGAGGTCATCCTGAAGCACCCGAAGGCCAAGCTGGTCGCCAACGCGCTGGGCACCCCGCCCGAGGACGTGGTGGCCCAGATCAAGGACTCGGGCAGGCTGATCGGCGCACTCTGCGGCTCGGTCAAGCACGCGCTCAAGCACAAGGAAGCCGGGCTGGACTTCGTGGTCTGCCAGGGCACCGAGGGCGGCGGGCACTGCGGCGAGGTCTCCTCGATGGTGCTGTGGCCGCAGGTCATCGACGCGGTCGGCGACCTGCCGGTGCTGGCGGCGGGCGGTATCGGCGACGGCCGTCAGGTCGCGGCGGCGATGGCGATGGGCGCGGCGGGCGCGTGGACCGGCTCGATCTGGCTGACCGTCGAGGAGGCCAACGTGCCGCCCGCGCAGATGCAGACCCTCATCGACGCCTCCAGCCACGACACCGTGCGCTCGCGGGCGTGGACCGGCAAGCCGGCGCGCATGCTGCGCAACGACTGGACCGAGGCGTGGGAGCAGCCCGAGAACCCCTCCCCGCTGCCGATGCCGCTGCAGATGATGGTGGCGCTCGACGGCGTCAAGCGCGGGCACCGGTACCCGGAGGCCGCCAAGGACGTGAACTTCAACCCGGTCGGTCAGATCGTCGGGATGATGCAGAAGGTCGAGCGCTCCGCCGATGTGATGGAACGGCTGATCAACCAGTACGTCGAGGCTTGCGAGCGGCTGAACAAGCTCAACAGCTGAGCCCGGCCCGGTTCACGACCGCAATCGCCGTTCGAGCACCGGATCGGTGATGCCGCCCCGGCACGCGAGCGCGGCGGCGTCCCATCCGGCCAGCGCGCTGCCCTCGGCGTACACGGTCTCGAAGAACTCGAGGGCCGCGGCGAACGGATCGCCGGTGGCGCGGGCGGCGTCGTAGGCGTAGTAGGCCGCGTGCGCGGAACCCGAGGGCACCCAGCGAGCGCCCTCGGGTCGCAGCGGACGGTCGGTGAGCCCCGCGGGCTCGGGGGCGACATAGGAATAGAAGGTGGGTTCGGGGACCTTGTCGTCGCCGAACCAGAAGCCCGCGCTGATGACCTCGCGGGAGTAGGCCTCGCGCGACACCGGGTCGACGGTGGCGGGCATGTCGATGCGGCGGTCGGAGAACCGCTGCACCGCCAGGTCGAAGGTGTGCCAGAAGACGTGGACCGGGCTGATCTTGCCCGAGTAGCCCGCGCTGAACTCCTCGAGGACGCGCCCGACCCGGCTCTGCACGACGAAGGCGCGGCGCACCTTCTCCGGGTCGTAATCGGCGTGTTCGGTGTCCTCCTCGAACCAGCGACTCGCGTCGGGCAGGTCGTAGGGGTGCGGCCGATGCATCACCAGGTCGATGCCGAGGTCGCCGAGGCCGCCCATCACGTCGGCATAGAACGTCGCGACGGATTTGCCGGGCAGGTCGAACTCGACCTGGACGCCCTCGTCGGTGGCGATGCGCAGCACATGGTCGAAGAAGTCGAAGGCGCAGGTGAACACCGGGCCCACCCGCGGGTCGCCGAGCGGGACGGTGGTCCAGCCGCGGGCGGTCAGGCGGAAGGTGATGTGCCACCAGTGATTGCGGCGGATGCCCTTGGCCAGCGCGACCTTGCCGACGACCTGGGCGAACCGGTGCAGTGTCTCTTTGGTCGGACGCCAGGAGTCCAGCGGGATCGCGGGCAGCAGCTCCGCGGTGTCGAAGGCGGTTGACTCGGGTACTGCCGACTCGGTCATAGGGCCACGGTACGACCGGCGCGCGGGGGATGCCAGCGATTCGCCGATCGGGGCCGCAGGACACGACCCGAGCGACCCGCTCAGGCGTTCGTCGCCCGGGCCGCCGGCGCCCGGCCGTCGACGAGTTCACGGAAGCGCGCGAGGACCCGCTCGTGATAGTTGTCGAACAGCTCGTCGAACAGGGCCGACTGCGCCGGCGACGCCGGTTCGCCGGAATCCCACACCGACAGCAGCGCGCGCCACACCAGCACGTGCAGGTCGGCGGGCGAGACGAAGAATGCCTGTACCGCCTCGGGCACCTCGAGCACCATCTCGCCGATGGAGTTGAACACCGCGCGCCGCACGGAGGTGTTCAGCGCGGTGAGCAGGCGGCGGACCAGTGCCACCTCGGCGGCCAGGATGCGACGCGGCTCGGGGACAGGACGGCGGGTCAGCGTCTCCAGTTCGGCGACGGCCGCCGCCAGCTCGGCGCGATCGACAGACCGTTCGCTCGCGGTGTAGGCGAGCAGCGTCTCGCGCACCAGCTCACGCTCGGCCTCCACGATGTCGCCGAACATCGCGACGGCCAGCTCCGGACGGTCCAGGGAGAACCGGAACAGGTGCCGATAGACCTCCAGCCCGCCGACGGCGCGCACATCGTGGATGGTGAAACCCTTGCCGCGCCGGGCCGCCACGAATCCGTAGGACTCCAGCCTGCCGAGCGTCAATTGCGCTGTCGCGCGGTTCATCTCGAATTCCTCGGCGACCTGGCGCACCGAGGGCATCAGCTCGCCCGGCCGGTACTGCCCCGCGGCCACGCGCCGGGCCAGCTCGTCGGCGACATCCGCGACGACCGTATCGGCTCCCATCGACGCGACCTTCCTCACTGGCGAACCTGTTGTATGTCCGGACAGGTTATGGCCAACGGCCGCACGGCGCATCCGCTTGCGCGGCGGGCGGTTTCGCCGCCCGCGCGCCTACCGGGCCAGGCCGCCGAACCAGGTGTTCCAGGCCGGTGCGAGCAGTGCGGCCATCGCCTCGTATCCGGCCGCGCCCGGATGCGCCCCGTCGCCCTCGACGACCTCGCGCATCCACACCTCCTCGGCGCGCAGCGCGGCCGCGACCGGCACGTACGGAACCGCGGCCGCCGCGCAGCGCCGGGCGTACTCGGCATCGAGGTCGAGGATGCGCGCGTTGTGTTCGGCGTCGTCCACCGGGGGCGGGCCGACCATCAGCGCGGCCCAGCCACGGGCCGCCACCTCGTCGAGCATCCTGGTCAGCGCGGCCGCGGATTCGGCCGGGGCGACGCGCGGCTGCCCGGCGGCCCAGGCGGTGTCGTTGGCACCGAAGGACAGCACCACCCCCGCGCTCGCCCAATCGGGCAGGCGCAGTCCGCATTCGGTGGTCAGCCGGTCCTCGATCTCCGGTGCGGTCTGCCCGCGGATGCCCAGGTTGTAGACCGTCAGCGGGATCTCCGGGCTCGCGGCGGCGGCCAGCCGCCCGGCCCAGCCGAGCCGGTGCGGGTCGCCCACCCCGGCCACGAAGGAGTCACCGACGAAGCACACGCGCAGATCCTCGACCATGCCGACGATCCTTCCATCCGGGCTGTTCGGGGCGCATGGGCGGCGCAATAGGATCGGGGAGGTCGATCGGGAGGGAGTCGTCTTGTCAGGGGAAACGGCGCGTCCCGCGCCTGCCTGGTTCGTCCAGCTGTTCGCGCATCGGCGCTGGATCCGCCGCACGGAACCATTTCCGCACATCTACGCCCGGGATGTGTTCACCGCCGAGTTCTACGAGCGCCTGCGCGCCGAAACCGCGCGGGTGCGAGCGGGGACCGCGGACGAGGTCTCGCTCTGGTCGCTACGGGACGGGCCGCTCGCGGTGTTCACCGCACGGGAGTGGCACGACCTGATCGCCGGGCTCACCGATTCGCCCGTCACCGGCGATGTCACCGGCAGCCTGCGACATCATCCGGCGGGCGGTCCGGCGCAGGCGCCCCGGACCGGGCACCCGCGCGCGGGCCGCGCACTGGCGTTGCTGTTCCACCTGGGTCCTGGTGACTGGCGGCTCGGGGACGGCGGGGAGACCGCGCTCCATCCGGTGGCCGGCGACGCCGCGCCCGCTCTGGTTCCGCCGCTGGGCAATTCGCTGGTGCTGTTCGAGTGCACCCCCTACACCCGGCACCGCCATCTCGGCGGCGATCGCGAGGCGCGCGACAGCGTGCTGATGTATCTGCACCGCCCCCACGACACCGAAGGAGACGAGCATGGCCGAGGGTGACCGGCGGGTCTGCCTGCTGACCGGAGCGGGCGGCCCGCTCGGCGAGGTGTTCTGCCAGGCGCTGCGCACCCGCTACGACATCGTTGCCGTGTGCGGCGAGCGGACGCCCGCCGTGCCCTCCCAGCACGAGTGGTTCGTCGACCCGTTCGCGCCGCGAGCCGCGCTGCCCGAGAACGCCTTCCCGGTGTACCTGCTGCGCGCCGACCTGACCGCCGCGGGGGAGGCCGAACGGGTCGCGGACCTGGCCCTGGCCCGGTTCGGCGGGGTGGACCTGCTGATCAACGCCGCCACCGCGGAACAGACGGAGGCGGCGGCCGACTCCGGCCACAGCGCGGCAGGCGCGCGGCCGCTGTCGCTGCTCGACGCCGAGGCGACGCTGGCGGGCTTCCACGCGCATCACGCGGTGCAGGTGGCGGCGCCGCTGCGGCTGGCCGCACGGCTGGCACAGCGGTCCTGGCTGCACGACCCGAGGACCAACCGGGCGCGCAACCGCAATATCGTCAACGTCTCCGGTCTCGCCGGTTCCACGGTGGCCCCGGGGCGGGCCGGTCACGGCGCGGCGCTGGCGGCGCTGGACCAGTTCACCCGGCACCTGGCCGTCGAGTACAGCGAGTTCGGGGTGCGGGCCAATGCGGTGGCGCCGGACCGGTTCCCCGAGCGGGTGCCGGTCGAGCAGGTGGTGCGCGCGATCGTCGAGCTCGACGCGGGCGCGATGACCGGCCGGGTGTTCGGCGTGGACGCGGGACCCGCGGGCGGGTGAGCCCGACGGGGTGGGCGTATCGGTTCCGGGCCGGTTCTGGCAGTGTGATCACCGGCCGGTAACGGCACCGAGCGTCGACCAGCCCGCTGCGGCGTGTTGGTGCCGGGCGGCCGCGGCCGTCTGCTGCATACTCACCGAGCGTGCGATAGGGGCTGCTCCGACCAGCGCGAACCGATCCGAAAGTACCGATAACCCATGCGACTCGACGGGCGGGAGATCCCGGTCACCGGGAGCCTGTTACAGCCGCTGACCAGGCGGACGACCGACATCGTCCGGGTCATGCTCGCGTCGCTGGGTCTGGCGGTCGTCATCGCGGGCTCGGTCATCACCAGGCCGGAATGGCTGGCGCTGGAACGCTCGGTCTCCGACATCGTCGGATTCCTCACCCCCGACCAGTCCAATCTGGTCTACCTCATCTACGGCATCGCCATCCTGATCCTGCCGTTCGCGATCCTCATCGAGCTCGTCATCGGCAGGCAGTGGAAGCTGCTGGCCGGCTACGGCGCGGCGGGCCTGCTCGCGGTGCTGCTGCTGTCGATCACCGGCAACGGGCTGTCCGCGCCCAAATGGCATCTCCAGGTTCCCGATCGGCTCGACACCTTCCTGTCCCAGTTCCTCGACGATCCGCGCTGGATCGCGCTGCTGGCGGCGGTGCTGACTGTGTCGAGCCCGTGGCTGCCGACCACGCCGCGCCGGTGGTGGTGGTTCCTGCTGCTGGCGTTCGCGCCGATGCACCTGGTGGTGAGCACCGTGGTGCCGGCGCGGGCGATGTTCGGGCTCGCGGTCGGCTGGCTGGTTGGCGCGCTGATCGTCTGGGTGGTCGGCACGCCCGCGCTGGAGGTGCCGCTGGACGCGGCGGTGCGGGTGCTCGAGCGCGGCGGCCACCGGATCACCGGGTTCATCGTGCGCAGGCCCGCGGGCTCGGGACCGCTGGTGCTCGCGGCCACGGTCGAGGGTCACGGGGACGAACTCCTGGTCGAGATGTACGGCAAGAACCAGCGCAGTCACGGCACGCTGCGGATGATGTGGCGCTGGCTCACCTTCCGCAGCAGCGAGACAGCGGCCCTGCACGGGTCGCTGCACCGCGCGGTGGAGCATCGCGCGCTGGTGGCCATCGCGGCAGGTCAGCTCGGGCTGGCGGGCACGAAGGTGGTGCTGGTGACGGCGCTGGACCGCGGGTGGGTGCTCTACGCGCACACGGTCGCGGCCGGCCAGGCGCTCGACACCGCGAGCGACGAGATGCTGCCCGAGGTCTGGCGCGCCGTCGAAGCGCTGCACGACGGCCGTATCGCGCACGGCGACCTGCGCCCGCAGGACGTCCGGATCGATGACGGGCGGGTGGTGTTCACCGGCTTCGGCAGCGCCGAGTTCGGCGCCAGCGACACCCAGCTGCAGACCGATATCGCCCAGCTGCTGGTCGCCACCACCGCCACGCACGGCAGAGAGATCGCGGTGCGCGCTGCCATCGAGGCGCTGGGCGAGCAGGCGATTCTGAGTTCCTCCCGCAGGCTGACCAAGTCCGCGATGCCTGCCGGCCTGCGCGCGGCCATCCCGAAATGGGGCGACCGGGTTTCCGAGGCGCACGAGGAGGTGCGCAAGCAGACCGGTCAGGACAAGATCGAGGCGGATCAGATCACCCGGTTCTCCCGCAACCAGATCATCCAGCTGGTGCTGCTGATCGCCCTGGTCTATGTGGCCTACCCGTTCATCAGCCAGGTGCCGACCTTCTTCAGCCAGCTGCGCACCGCCAACTGGTGGTGGGCGCTGCTCGGCCTCGGGGTGTCGTCGCTGACCTACATCGGCGCGGCGGCGGCGCTGTGGGCGTGTGCCTCCCGCATGGTGCGGCTGCGCGATCTGATCATCATGCAGGTGGCCAACACCTTCGCCGCCACCACCACACCCGCGCGGGTCGGCGGACTCGCACTGAGCGTGCGCTTCCTGCAGAAGGGCGGCCTGGGCGCGGTGCGCGCCACCGCCGCCGTCGCGCTGCAGCAGGCGGTGCAGGTGATCACGCACCTGAGCTTGCTGGTGCTGTTCAGCATCGTGGCGGGTACCTCGGCGGATCTGTCCCGTTTCGTGCCCGACCCGACCATCATCTATCTCGCCGCCGGTGTGGGCGTCGGCATCATCGGCACCTTCATGTTCGTGCCGACGCTGCGCCGCTGGCTGAACACCTCCGTGCGCCCGCAGTTGCAGGAAGTGCTCGGCGAACTCGCCGACCTGGCGGGCGATCCGAAGCGCTTCGCGATCATCCTCGGCGGCTCGGCGGCGATCACCCTGGGCATGGCGGGCGCGCTGTGGGCCAGCGTGCAGGCGTTCGGCGGCGGGACGACCTTCGTCACGGTGACCATCGTGACGATGATCGGCGGCACGCTGGCCTCGGCCGCGCCGACCCCCGGCGGCGTGGGCGCGGTCGAGGCCGCGCTCATCGGCGGCCTGGCCGCATTCGGGCTGCCCGCCAGCATCGCCGTGCCGTCCGTGCTGCTCTACCGCGTGCTGACGTGCTGGCTCCCGGTCTTCTGCGGCTGGTTCCTGATGCGCTGGATGACCCAGCGCGACATGATCTGAGCCCCGTCCCGACCCGGGAAGGTGCGGCTTCCGCGCGATCAGCGCGCCGGTCGATCCATCCGATTGCGGACAACGGCCGGTGCATTGTCCGGGAATTCGGCGAGCGCGGGCACGCGAACAGCGGCACAGTGGGACCACCGGCGACCGTTCGCGAGCGTCCGCGCCCGCACATCGGGGGCGCGCGGCGCCGGGCAGCGGCGCGGCAGGCAGTCGAGGAGAGCAGGACGATGACCGAGCACGTCGACCGGCGGGTCAGGCGGACGCGAGCGCACTTGCATCGGGCGCTGATCGAGCTGATGCTCGAGCGCGACTACGCGCGAATCAGTGTGCGCGACATCCTCGATCGCGCCGACATCGGTAGGTCGACCTTCTACACCCACTTCCGCGACAAGGACGACCTGCTGCTGATCAGCAGCATCGAGTATGTGCGCGCGGCGATTTCGGCTCCCCTGCCGCCGGACCCGGACGCGCCGCCGGAGACCGAGCGGCTCGCCCCGATCCACCGCCTGTTCGTGCTGGCCGAGCAGCATCCCGATGTGTACGGCGCGCTGCTCGGCCGCTCGGCAGGCGGGGTGGTGCTGCGCGCTACCCGCGGGGTGGTGGGGCGGCTGCTCACCGAGCAACTGGCAGGCCGGCTCGGCGTCACCGACGACGAATTCGACACCACCATCACGTTTCTGTCCTGGGGCGTGACCGGGCTGCTGGCCGCGATCGCGGAGTCCGGAGGTGCGCTCACCGCGCGTGCCGCCTACGACACGGTCACCGGCCTGCTCGGCGAGCACGGTTCCGGTGACGTGGAGGTACGCGGGGCGGACACCGGAGCCGGCGCGGCCACGGACGACGGCTCGGCCGGGGACGGCAGCGCCCCGTCGGCGGGCGGACAACCCGGAAACGGCGACGGCGCGGACGGGTGAGGTCTTCAGGAGTAGACCTCATCCGTCCGCGCCGATTTCACCGATCCGTGTCCCAGTTCACGGATCGGCAGGTCGAGCAAGCGCTCCGAAGAGCGCTGCTCGGGTCATCAGGACGCGTAGTCTTTGCGCAGCTGCGGCTTGACCACCTTGCCGCCGGCGTTGCGGGGCAGCTCGGGGACCAGGACGAGATCCTTGGGGTGCTTGTAGCGGGCCAGGTTCTCGTTCAGGAACGGCTCGAGCTCCTCGAGAGTCAGCTCGCCCTCGGGCTCGTTGAGGGCGACGATCGCGACCGGAACCTCGCCCCACTTGTCGTGCGAGCGGCCGATGACGGCGGCCTCGCGGATCTTCGGGTGGCTGAAGAGCACGTTCTCCACCTCGGCGCAGTAGATGTTCTCGCCGCCGGAGATGATCATGTCCTTCTTGCGGTCCACGACGTAGATGAAGCCCTCTTCGTCGGCGCGCACCAGGTCACCGGAGTGGAACCAGCCGCCGTAGAAGGCGTCGGCGGTGGCTTCCGGCTTGTTCCAGTAGCCCTGCATGAGGGTCGGGCCGCGGTAGACGATCTCGCCGACCTCGCCGGGGGCGACGTCGTTCATCTCGTCGTCGACGATGCGCACCTGGATGGTCGGGATCGGCTTGCCGACCGAGCCGAGCTTGCGCAGCGCGTCCTTGCCCTCGAGCACGCAGGTGATCGGCGACATCTCGGTCTGGCCGAACACCGCGACGTTCTGGGCGTTCGGGAAGGCCTCGGCCATCGCGCGCAGCACCGAGTCCGAGGCGGGGGCCGCGCCCCAGCTCAGCATCTTCAGTGCCAGCTTGCGGTCCTTCAGGGTCGGGTCGGCGCAGATGATCTGCCACTGGGCGGGCACGCAGAAAGCGGTGGTGGCCTGCTCGGCCTCCACGGCGTCGAGGAACTCGGTGGCGTCGAAGGCGCCGAGCGGGTGCAGCACGGTCTTGGCGCCGAGCAGGAAGTACGGCGCGAGGCTGCCGAGCCCGGCGATGTGGAACAGCGGCGAGGTGCAGAACGCGATCGAGTCCGGCTCGAGTTCCATGGCGCGGATACAGGTCAGCGCCTGGGCGTTCATGTTGTTGTGGGTGAGCACCGCGCCCTTCGGGCTGCCGGTGGTGCCCGAGGTGTACATGATCAGCGAGGGGGTGTCCTCGGGGATGTCGAGCGGGGCGTGCGGCTCGCCCTCTTCGGCGATGGCGTCGTCGTAGCCGAGCACGCCGTCTTCGCTCTTGCCGTTGATGACGATGTGGGTCTCCAGCGCGGGAGCATCCGCCCGCACGGCGGCGGCCAGCGGCTGCAGCAGGGCGTCGGAGATGATCACCTTGGCGCCGCTGTCGCTGACGATGTAGGCGACCTCGGGCGGGGTGAGGCGGAAGTTGACCGGCACCGCGATCGCGCCGAGGGCGTTGATGCCGAAGACGGCCTCGATGTACTCGGGGTAGTTGAGCGCCAGGATCAGCACCCGGTCGCCGAAGCCGACGCCGCGGCGAGCCAGCGCGTCGGCGAACTTCTCGGACCGCTCGTGCAGCTGCTTCCACGTGGTGTCGACACCTTTGAACCGCAGCGCCACACCTTCGGGGCGCATGAGCGCATGCGTAGCGAGCTGGTTGTTCCAGTGATTGCGACGCGAGCGGATCGGCTCGGCGATCGCCTCTGCACCAGTGGTCATACCACGTACTCCTTCTGGGACCGTCCGCTGCTCAACCGGGTGGCCGGCATCGTCGACGGGCTGAACTGAGACGAGAATAACAACTAACTTCTCCGGTCGGCAAGAGATGTTGAGATGAATCGACGTTAATCATCTCGCCAGAACGACCGTACCAATCCAGAAGGCTTTACCAGGACAAATAAACACCATTCCGGCCCGAATCGGACGCAGATCAGGCTATGTTTGCGGATCGACTATGCGAATCTCGGCTCACTTACGGCTTGAATGCCGATGCCTTGTCGTGTCACCATCGTGGCGGCAGGGCGGACTGGCACGCCCGCGCGAGACATAGGAGAAGCGCAATGCTGCGTACCAGGTTCACCGAGGAATTCGGCATCGAACACCCCATCGTGCAGGGCGGCATGATGTGGGTCGGCCGGGCCGAACTCGTCGCCGCGGTCGCGAACGCCGGCGGTCTCGGCTTCATCACCGCCCTGACCCAGCCCACCCCGGACGATCTGCGCAAGGAGATCGAGCGCACCAGGGAGCTGACCGACAAGCCGTTCGGCGTGAACGTCACGATCCTGCCCTCGATCAACCCTCCGCCGTACGCCGAGTACGTGCAGGCCATCGTCGAGTCCGGCATCAAGATCGTCGAGACCGCGGGCAGCAACCCCGAGCCCTTCCTGCCGTACTACAAGGAAGCCGGCATCAAGGTCCTGCACAAGTGCACCAGCGTGCGCCACGCCCTCAAGGCCCAGAAGATCGGCGTCGACGGGGTCAGCATCGACGGCTTCGAGTGTGCGGGCCACCCGGGCGAGGACGACATCCCCGGCCTGATCCTGATCCCGGCCGCGGCCCGCGCGCTGGAGATCCCGATCATCGCCTCCGGCGGCATCGCCGACGCCCGCGGCCTGGTCGCCGCACTGGCGCTGGGCGCCGACGGCGTGAACATGGGCACCCGCTTCCTGTGCACCCAGGAATCCGGTGTGGCGCAGAAGGTCAAGGAACAGATCGTCGCCAACAGCGAGTTGGACACCCAGCTGATCTTCCGCACCATGCACAACACCGCGCGCGTGGCCGACAACGAGATCAGCCGCAAGGTCGTCGAGATCGAGAAGGCGGGCGGCAAGTTCGAGGACGTGCGCGAACTCGTCGCCGGTGCCCGCGGCCGCCGGGTCTTCGAGGAGGGCGACCTGGACGCCGGCATCTGGACGGCCGGCCTGGCCCAGGGCCTGATCGAGGACATCCCGACCTGCGCCGAGCTGATCAGCCGGATGGTCGGCGAGGCCGAGGAGCTCATCCAGCAGCGCCTGGCCGAGTTCGTCGTCGCCTGATCCACATTCGACTCGCCGCCGCTCGCGTCCCGGACGCGAGCGGCGGTTGCCATCTCACGCGGCGGTCGGACGCCACCACCGTGGTATCCCCGCCCTGCCACGGCCTGCCCCGCCGACCGGTCGCGGTCGCGCCGGACCGCGCGCGTTGCCGCGGGGCCGGTGGACCACCTGGCTAGTCGCGCACGCGCGCGGCGATGGCGGCGTGGTCATGGGCCGCGATCACCTCGATGCCCGCGGGCAGGACATGCAGGCGGTGGACGGTGGCGAAGGCCGCGTCACGATCGGCGTCGAACAACATGCCCGGCATCGGCGCCTTCTCGCGCAGGAGCCGGACCTGGATATTGCCCCACACCGCATCGCCGGCGAGCAGCACCCGGGTACCGTCGTCCACCGCGAGCAGCACGCCGATGCTGCCCGGGGTGTGCCCGGCGAGGTCGAGCAGCAGCACCGAACCGTCGCCGAAAAGGTCGTGGCTGCGCGGGAATCCGAGCACCGGTGGCCCGTCGAGGTCGAAGACGTCGAATTCCCGGCCGAGCAGCGGGCCGCGCGCGACACCGAGCGGAGCCCGCAGACCGCGCATCGCCCAGTCGTATTCGGCGGCGGGCAGGCGCACCGGCACCGAGCCGGGCAGATCGAGCAGGCCGGCGACGTGATCCCAGTGCAGATGGGTGGGCACGACGAATTCGATGTCCGCGCCGGACAGCCCGCGGGCGGCGAGCGCATCGTCCAGGCCGCGCACCGGTTTGTCCGGCGCGACCAGCAGCGGGACCGGGAACGGCAGCTCCGGCAGCACCCGCCGGTGCGGGATCGAGCACATGGCCGGATCGATCACGAACCGCGCGTCCGGGTGCTCGACCAGGAAGGATGCGTAGCTCATCGGATACTTGCGTAAGCTGCGGTGGCCTTCGGCGACCAGGATCTCCGGGGCCGACGTATGCGCCTGGGTCAGGACCGTCAGCTTCACGGCTCCGGTCGCGGGCGGCGGATCGGTCACCTCGATGCGGGCCAGCAGGTCGGTGTCGGGGCGGCGGGGACGCAGCAGCCGGGGCGGTGTCGCGGCCAAGGCGGTGCAACAGCGCACCAGCGTCGGCAGCAACGGAGTCCGTTCGCCGCGTGGAGCGAGCTGGGTTTCGGGCACCGTCCGACGGTAGGCGATGGACGCCGCGCAGGGTAGCACCGCGCACGGAAGGCGTCACGACACGCAGGGCGCTGAGCGCTCCGCGGCGTGTCACGAAATGGCAACGGGCACAATGGAAGCCGGGTGCTGATGGGTCCGCGGATACGGCATAATCGCGGGTGGAACCGTACGCGGGCCCGCGAGTCGGCGATGGTGAGGGAGGACTCGATGCGATGACGCCCAGCACCTTCCCCACCCTGCCCCCGGGGGCACCGGTGGCCGTCATCGGCATGAGCTGCCGGCTGCCCGCCGCGGCGAACCTCGACGAGTTCCGTCGGGGCGGCCCGCGCGCTCGGGACGCCGCGTACGAACCGGTCGCCGGACCCCACCTCGACGCTGTCGACCTCTTCGACAGCGCTTGGTTCGGCATCTCCGACGCCGAGGCGGCCGTCCTCGATCCCCGCCGGCGCCTGGCGCTGGAAGCGGTGGTCGAGGCGATCGACGACGCGGGCATCGGGTACCGGATACGCGGTTCGGGCACCGCCGTCGTCGCGGCGATCGGTCCCACGCCGGGATACGGCCGCGGCGGTGCGGGCGGCGATTTCGCACAGGGCATCTCGCACGTGCTCGGCCTGCACGGGCCGGGCGCGACGCTGGAGATCTCGGGCGGCGAGCCCGGCTGGGCCGAAGCCGTGGCGCGCGCGTTCGAGGACGCATCGGTGCCGTTCGTGATCGTCGCGGGCGCGGATGTCGAAATCCTCGCCGAGGCGAAGGCCGGGGGCGGCGGTCGGGTACACGTCGGTTCGGGCGCCGCATCTTCGCGGATCCTGCACGCGCGCAACGGGTCCGGGTCGGTTGCCGCGGCATGGGCGGGCCGGTCGGCGGCAGGCGGGGCGCCGGTGAGCGAGATCCGCCGGCGGGCGGGCGGCGCAGTGCTGATCCTGCAACGGCTCGCCGACGCGGTGCGTACCGGTAGCCGCGTGTACGCCGAGATCGACCTTCTCGCAGTGGATTCGATGGGCGCTGGACGCTCACGCGGAGGCGGCGGTGTGACCGAAGGCCGGCCTGCCGCTGAGCCCTCACCCGCGCACACGAGCGGATCGCTGCTCGTGCCCGGGGCCCGATCGGTCCACCGGTCCGCGGCCGATTCGATGTCCGGGTCCGGGGCCGCGCGCGGGTCCGACGCCGACCGCGAGCCCGGACGTGAAAGCACGTTCGGGGCCGCGTCCGCGGGCGGTTCGATGCCCGCGACCCGATCGATTGTGACGGTGATCGAGCGGGTGTGCGAGCAGACCGACGATTCCGGAGCGCGGGCCGGCGGCGATACATGTGAGCCGAGCGCGTCGGCGGTCCGGTCGCCGATCGTGGTGCGCCCCACTCCTCCCGGCCCGTCGGTGCGGCCCACGGACCCGCCGGTGCTGATCACCGTGACCGGCCGCGACGGCGGTGAGTTCAGGAACGCGGCGCTGCGGCTGGTCCACCACCTGCGCTGCGCCGCGCCCGAAGGCGACCGGACCGCGGAGTACGCCGCGTTGCACGCGCTGTCCGCCGCGACCACCCGCTCGTTCCCGCAGGCGACGCGGGGGGCGGTGCTGGCCGCGGACGCGGCGCAGGCTCGGGAGCGGTTGCGGGCGCTCGCCCAGGGCGAGCCGGGCCCCGGCATCGTGGGGCCGCGCACGACGCGACGGCGGGGCGGGGTGATGTTCCTGTTCACCGGCACCGCGGAGCGGCCGGCCCGACTGGGCCGGGCGCTCGCCGCGCGTTATCCGGTGTTCGCGGCGGCGCTCAACGAGATGACCGATGCGGTGGTCGCGGCGGGCGGGCCACGGATCTGGACGCCACGCTTCGGTTTCCACCCCGCGGGGGCCGGGTGCGCCGAAGACGAGCTGGGATTGCCGGCGGGCTTCGTCCATCAGGTCGCTCTGGCGCGGCTGCTCGAATCCTGGGGGGTGCGCCCGGACGCGGTGTGCGGGTACGGGTTCGGTGAGCTGGCCGCGGGCGTGGTCGCCGGGGTGCTCACCCCGGCGGATGGGGCCCGGCTCGCCGTCCGGTGGGCCGGTCGAGCGGGTGCGATGCCGCCGGACGAGCGGGTGAGCGCGCTGGTGGGCGCGAGTCCCGAGGAGGTGGCACGGCTGATCGAGCCGCTGCGACCCGCGGTCGCCGTCGCGGCGGTACACGGACCGCGCTCGGTGCTCGTGCGCGGTGAGCCCCGTCAGGTGGAGACCCTCGCGCGGCGCGCGGAGCGGCGCGGGCTGACCGTCGTCGTCCCGGCCGACAGCGCTGCGGCAGTCGCGGTACCGCCACCGCATTCGGCTCCCTCGGACGCCGAACACGAGCCCGGTGGCCGGCACGTCCGACCGGAACAACTCGGCCTCGGTACGCCTCGGGTGCCGTTCTATTCCACCGTCCGCGCCGGCGAGGTCTTCACGACGTGCGCACCGGACGGCCACTACTGGACGGAAGAGACCGGCGGCGCCGTGCACTTGGCGGCCGCGATGGCGCGGGCGGTGCGCGACGGCGTGGGCACGGTGCTCGAGTTCGCGACGCACCCGGCCCTGGTGCCGGCCTTGCGGGAGTACCCGGAGTTCGCGGATTCCGCGCACCCGGTCGGCGACCGCGACGACGAAGTGGCCGCGCTGTTGCTCGCGCTCGCCGAACTGCACGCCGACGGCCGGTTCGTCGAATGGTCCGGCCAGGGTCCGTTCACCGCCGCGGCGCCGCGACGGCGCTGGCGGCGCACCCCGGTCCGGTCACCGCTGCCGCTGGTCACCGATTGCGCCGCTGCCACGGTCGACGCCGGCGAGACCGGTGAACACGCGCTCGGCGCCGTCGCGCTCGTGCCCACCGGCTATTGGGTACGCACCCTGCTGCGCCTGGCCGCGCCGGCCGAGATGATGACCGATTTCGTCGTGCACGACCGGCTCGGGCCGGACGCGCTGGGCGCGATCGAATGCCGAGACGACGGCCCGGCCGGTTTGCGCGCCTACATCGACGAGGTACCCGTGGTGTCGGCGCGACCCCTGCCCGGACCCACCCCCGCCGACATCGTGGCATGGATGCGCGTGGTCGACACCGGCCGCTCGGCGCGGCATCGGATGCGCGAACTCGGCAGCACCGGTTTCTACGCGCTCCTGCGCAGGAACCGCCTGGAATACGGCCCGCGGCGGCGGGTGCTCGGCCGTTTGGAAACCGGTGGCGGGCACGCCTTCGCCACGGTGGAAACCGTTGCGGCAAACCTGGTCTCGATTGTCGAGGGGTGCCTGCATCTGCTCGTCGCGGCCGCCCCCGAGTACGTCTCGGACCGGACCTGGCCGAGTGTGCCCGCGATTTCGGCGGTGTGGGTGGGCACGAACGCCGACCGGCTGATCGCCCGCGCGTACGCCACCGTGCGCGAGCGTGGGCCGGACTCCCTGCTCGGCGACGTCGTCGGCACCGACGACGAAGGAGTACCGGTGCTGGCACTGTCGGGGGTTCGCATCGTCTTCGCCGAGCGCGACGCGGACGCCGGGGACGAACAGCCCGAGATCGCCCCGTTCCGCACCCAGGTGTGGCTGCCCGTCGCCACCGGCACGGACGCGCCGCCCTCCCGGATGCGACGGCTGCTGGTGGTCGGCGCTTCGGAAACCGCTGCGCGCCTTGCCCGTTCGACCGACCTGACGGTGCCCACCGAGCACGTCGCGACGGCGCCGGACGCGGCGGGCGAAGTGGTGTGGGCGGCCGCCGAAGCCGTGGACCCACCCACCGGGATCGTGCTGGTCTGGCCCGACGGCGACGATCCCGAACCGGCCGCCGCGCTGGCCCGCGCCCACACCGCGCTCACCCGCGCCTGCGCCGCCGCCGGGCTCGCCGGTCTGACCGTGGTACTGCCCCGCCGTGCCCTGCGTGGCAGCGGAGGCGCGGCCACCGCCTGGGGAGTTGCGGCACTGACCCGCACGCTGCGCCTGGAATCGCGACGGCGCGTCCGGGTGGTCTGGACCGACACCGACCCACGGGCGGTGGGCCTGCTCGCCGACCTGGTGACGATCGACGCGCCCGGCGGCAGGCGCGCGGAGCCGCTGATCGCCGACTCACCCGGCGCCGAGGCGGTGCGGGCCGTTGGCGAGCCTTTGCCCGGCCCGCCAGGACCGAACGAGGCGGTCCCGGTCCGGGCCGTGCCGAACGACTCGGTGAGCACCGCGCCGATGGACGACTCCCGTGCCGACGCGGCCCCGAGCAGCCCGCTGACCAGCACGTCGGCAGGCGACTCGGGATCGCACGTGGCGGCGGGCGACAGGATGACCGGCGCGGCGCCGGGCGACTCGACCATCGGTACCGCACCCGACGACGCGGGGACACACGCGGCGCCGGACGACTCGTTTCTGAACGCGGCACCGGGAACCCCGCTGACCAGCACGTCGGCAGGCGATCCGAGCCCGCCCGTCGCGGCGGGCGACAGGATGACCGGCGCGGCGCCGGGCGACTCGGGGACGATCGAGTTCGGATCCGATGTCCTGTGGGCGGGCGACCTGCGCGTGGGCGCCGACGGGCTGGCCGTGCGCCGGTTCCGGCAGGCGCCGGCTGTCGGCTCGCCCGCACCGCGGATCGATCCGGGCGGGACATATGTGGTGACCGGCGGGCTCGGGCGGCGCGGGGCGATCGCGGTGCGCTGGCTGCTCGACGCGGGCGCCCACGATGTCGTCGTGCTCACCCGCGATCCACGGCCGGTGCCCGGGCCGCTGGACGGACTGGAGGACAGGTTCGTCGTGGTGCGCTGCGATGTGGCCGATCGGGCCGAGCTGGCGAGCGCGCTGGACGACATCCGCGAATACGGCTCGACCATCCGCGGCGTGGTGCATGCCGCGGAGGACTTCGAACCCGCCGCGTTCGGCGCGGTGACTCCCGACCATCTGGCTCGCCTCTTCGCGCCGAAAGCCGAAGCCGCGCGCTATCTGCTCGAACTGACGTCGGGCGACCCGATCGATTTCGTGCTGCTGTTCTCCTCGGCGGCGGGCGCACTCGGTGCGCGGAACCAGGCGGGCTACGCCGCGGCGTCGGCGGCTTTGGACGCGCTCGCGGCCGGATCGCGGCGCAGACGGGTGCTGGCTTTGGGCTGGGAGATCCGGCAGTCCGAGGGCGCGACGGCGATCACGGACAACGACCCGGCGAAGGTGGCTCGCGGCGCCCACGTGCTGACCCAGGCATTGCGCAGCGGCGCGCCGCATCTGCTGGTGAGTGGGGAGATCGGGGCCGGCGACTGACCCTCGCCGGTTCAGTGCTCGTCGCGGCCGAGCAGCCGATCCGTCTCGCGACGTTCGCGTTTGGTGGGGCGACCGGACCCGCGATCGCGCCGCGGCATGGCGGCCAGCACTTCCTTCGGGGGTGGCGGCGGGCTGCGGTCGATCAGGCATTGAGCGGCGATCGGAGCGCCGACCCGTTTGGTGACGATCCGCTCCACGATGACGACGCGTTCGATGCCGCCGATGCGGATACGCACCTCGTCACCGGGCCGGACGGGCTGAGCGGGTTTCGCGGTGGCCCCGTTGACTCGGACGTGGCCACCACGACAGGCATCGGCCGCCGCCGAGCGAGTGGAAAACAGCCGCACCGACCACGTCCAGGAATCCACCCTGGCCTGAGTCGGTGCGCTCTGCTCTCGCTGCGGCATCCGTACTTGTCGGGCTGCTCGCGTCAGTCCGCGATACGGCGGGCGGTGACGACCATGTCGGGGCGAAGCGGGGTGTAGGACACCGGCTCGCCGGACTGCACCGCGTTCAGCAGCTTGCCGTCGCCGGCGTAGAGGCCGACGTGACCGCCGCCGTTGGTCACCACGATGTCGCCGGGGCGCAGTTCCTCGAACGCCACCGGAGCGCCGACGTGCGACTGCTCGAAGCTGGTGCGGGGAAGCTCGATTCCGGCCTGCCGGTAGGCCCACTTGACCAGACCGGAGCAGTCGAAGGTGGAGGGGCCGGCAGCGCCCCAGGAGTACATGGCGCCGACCTTGGTCTTGGCGGCGTCGAGGGCGATATCACCGATGGTCGTCTGCTGCACGAACGGCGCCGACGGCATCGTGAACTGGGGGAGCTGCGGCGCGGCCAGCGGCGCACCCGGCGCGGCCAGGGCCTGCTGAAGCTGCTGCTCGAGTTGCTGGACGGGCTGCTCGAACTCCTGCGGCACCGGGACATCGAAATCGCCGAGGCCAGGAATATTGATGGTGGCGGCCATTGCCGGGATGGCGGGCATCGCGCCGGTGGCGGCGACCGCGCCCATGACAAGAGCACCCTTAACGGAATTCGGCACACGCGATTCCCGCTGCAAGCTGTGTTTACCCACCGACCTGAGTCTCCGATCGTTTCCTGCATTCCCCGCCGACCGGTCCGCTCGCGAGACTCGGAGCCCGGAAGTGCAGCCCCGCACCTCCATCGCGGTGGGTCCGGCACGACAGCCGGTAACACGGTGGCTCCGACAGCCGATAAGGCGGGTGACCCAGTGGCGCCCTCCTCTTACGAAGTGACACCCTCCACTAAGTCACGAGAAGATTACGATGCTCGACCGCGCTTGTCCAGCGGAGCGGGCGGTGTTTCCGAGCCTTTGTGAATATTCCCTGGACAACTCACAGCCGGGCTATCGCGTCTGCTCGCCCGCGGGCCGCGCGACCGCCGACGCGCGCTCGAGTTCGTCGATTCGCCGCCGCGCGTCGGCCAGTTCCAGCTCCACCTGGGCCAGCGCCTCCACCAACGGCCCGATGGCCATGTCGGCGAGCAGCTCCGGGCCCACGTCCTCGTGGTCGAGCGCCCCGAGCAGCGCGGCCTTGATCACCCGCGCCCGGCGCGCCCCCGCGGGCACCGTCCAGGCCCGAATCACCTCCGCGACGTCGGCGAGTGCCGGATCGTCGAAAACAGTGTCCTCGTAAGCGGATTCCTCGTGGACGGACTCCTCGAACATGGGCCTCCGATCGTCGCGGCGGTGCCTGGTGTCGGGGACGACAAGGACAAGATAGCGAAATCTACGACTTGCCGAATACTTCGGAAGATTTCGCTGTTCACACGCGCTACGGTTTCCGGGCATGGACCCCGTGCGCAATCCGTATGCACCAGGAGCCGGCCAGCGCCCGCCCGAACTCGCCGGACGCGACAAGCAGTTGCAGGCCTTCGACATCGTGCTGGAACGGGTCGCCCGCGGCAGGCCGGAACGCAGCGTCATGCTCACCGGACTGCGCGGTGTCGGCAAGACGGTTCTGCTCAATCAGCTTCGCTCGGCGGCGGTTTCGCGCGGCTGGGGCACGGGCAAGATCGAGGCCAGGCCGGACCAGGAGCTGCGCAGACCACTGTCCTCGGCGCTGCACATGGCGACCAGGGCGGTGGCCATGTCGCACCGCAATCCCGAGCGCGTCGACGATTTCCTCGGCATTCTCAAGGCTTTCGCCCTGCGCGCCACCGCCGACAAGGGGATGCGCGACCGCTGGCAGCCCGGCATCGACGTGCCCGCGGTGGCGGGCCGGGCCGACTCCGGCGACATCGAGATCGACCTGGTGGAGCTGCTCGAGGAGGCGGCGGCGCTGGCGGGCGACATCGGCGTCGGGATGGCGATCTTCATCGACGAGATGCAGGACCTCGGCCCGGCCGATATCTCCGCCATCTGCGGCGCCTGCCACCAGCTCAGCCAGGACGCCGCCCCGCTGATCGTGGTCGGCGCGGGCCTGCCGCATCTGCCCGCCGTGCTCTCGGCGTCCAAGAGCTACTCCGAGCGGCTGTTCAGTTATCACCGCATCGATCGCCTCGACCGCGAATCCGCCGACCGGGCGCTGCTGGCGCCCGCCGAACGCGAAGAGGTGAAGTTCACCGAGGAAGCACTGGAAGCGCTGTACCGCAAGGCCGACGGCTACCCGTACTTCGTCCAGGCCTACGGCAAGGCGACCTGGGACCAGGCGCCGGAGAGCCCGATCACCGCCGAGGATGTCGAGGTCGCCGCGCCCGCGGCCGAGGAGGAGCTGGCGGTCGGCTTCTTCGGCTCCCGCTACGAACGCGCCACCCCCGCCGAACGCGAGTACATGCGGGCGATGGCCGACCTGTCCGGCGACGACGGCCCGGTGGCGACCTCGGCGGTGGCCGCCGAACTGGGCCGCAAGCCCGCCTCGCTCTCCCCGGCCAGGGACGGGCTGATCAAGAAGGGCCTGATCTATTCGGCCGAACGCGGCACCATCGGTTTCACCGTTCCGCACTTCGGCCGATATCTGCGCAGCGTCTGACCGATCATCCGGTATACGACTTCTTCTCTCCTGGAACATAATCGCAGCCGAGGCCGAGAATAAGGCCGGGATATTATCCGCGGTGGATCAGCCCCGCAAGGGTTGTCATCATCGAGCGCATCGACACTGGTGGGAGCGTCATTTCTGTGCAAGCCTGAATGTCATGCCAGCGAATCCGTTCCGTGCCGCGTGTCGCCGCTGACCATCTCTTACGGATAGCCCGGTTCGAATTCAATCATTTCGCTCGCACCTGAAGAAACACAGTTCCCGCCGGTCGTCGAACCGTTTTTCCGGCCCTGCTCGAAGAAGGCCTCCCATGTTGAATCTGCGTCGTTTGTTGTTGCTCCGCGATCTGGCGGAACTGGGTACGGTAACCGCGGTAGCCGATCGCCGCAGCATCACCAGTTCGGCCGTCTCCGCGCAACTTCGAGTGTTGGAGGACGAGGTGGGCGCCGTTCTGTTCCGTCGCTCGGGACGCAACGTGCGGCTCACCGCCAGCGGGGAGATCCTGGTCGAGCACGCGCGCAACATCATTCGCGATGTGGACGCCGCGCTCGGCGCGGTCGCCGCCACGCAGGAGCGGACCGGGGGCCGGATCGCGATCTCCGGCTTCGAGACCAGCATTTCGACATTCGCCGGGCCGCTGCTGCAACGGTTGGGCAACGCGAGACCGGAATTACAGGTGCGGGTGGTCCAGGCCGACAGCTCGACCTCGCTGCGCGCCCTGCGGCACGGGGATATCGATGTCGCGCTCGTCTCCCGCCTCCACTTCCACGCCGACGTCTCGCTCGGCGGGCTGCACATCGAGGAGTTGCTCTACGACCCGCTGGTGCTGCTGGCGCCACGCCGGCTGCACCGGCACCTGCGCACGCTGGGCCCGCGAGCCGCGGAGCAGGAACCGTGGATCACCGGACGGCCGGAGACCGGCTTGGCCGAGGCGCTGGTCCGGCTCGGCGAACGCGTGGGATTCGTTCCCCAGGTGACGCACCGCGTGATCGGGGCGCCGAACATGTGCCAGCTCGCCGCCGCCGGGATCGGCCTGACCCTGGTGCCGCTGCTCTCGGTGCCCGAATCCCTGCGCGAGCTCGTCGTGGACGGCCTCGACGTCGGCGGGCGCTCGATCAGCGCACTGCACCGCGAGGGAGCGGCCGGTAACCCGGCCGTCTCCCTGGTGATGCGCACGCTGCGCGAGGTCGCCCGCGAACGCGACCTCGCGGCGCGGGACTTCCTCTCCCTCGGGCTCGACGTGGCCTCATGAGCCGGGCCGGCCCGGTGCGGCGAGGCACCGGGCCGGAGATCGATCGATATCGGAGCGCAGGCTCGGGCGCCCGGCCGGCTCAGGGCACCACGGCGAGCCGGGGCTCGGACCCACCCGCCGGATCCTCGTTCTCCGCGTCGATCAGGCCGGGCGCCACGCCCACCGAGGGCTGGCTGAGCGGCTCGGCGTCGTTGAGCAGGTAGTCGCCGAGCTGGCGTTCGCGGTAGATGACCGGGTTGTGTGAGGCCAGCGTGCGAGCGTTGCGCCAGTGCCGGTCCAGATGCAGGCTGTTGTCGAGCGCCGAGGCGCCCCCGACCTCGAAGATCTCGTTGGTGGCGCGCAGCGCGAGGTCGATCACGACGCTCTGCGCGCGATAGACGTCGAGCTCGGCTTCCAGCTCCAGGGCGTGCACCGCTGCCTCGGCGGCCTCGGTGCGTCCCGCGGGCCCGGCGGTGCGCAGCGCGAACCGGGCGTCGGCGGCACGATCCAGTCTGTCCGCGGCCCCCAGCACGATGTCCCTGAGAGCTCGCGCGACCGCGTCCACCCGGCCGATCACCTGCTGCACCTGCGGGTCCTCGCGCGGCAGATCGGCGCCTGCCTGGCTGTAGGAGCGGCGCCTGCGCCGCACGAATCCGGCGATGTCGTCCACCGCCCGTGCGGTGATGCCCGCCAGCGTCGCGAGATGGACCAGTTGCACGATGGCCAGCTGCCCGGCGAAGACCCGGTCGGTGGGGATCACGTCCTCGGCGGCGACGGGCACATCGGTGAACACGGAGGTGCCGCTGGCGCTCATGCGCTGGCCGAAACCCGAGTAGTCGTCGAGCAGCCGGACCCCCTCGGCGCCTGCGGGCACCAACGCCGTCACCCGCTGGTCGTCCGCGCCGACCACGGCCACCGAGATGTAGTCGGCGTACAGGCTGCCGGTGCTGTAGTACTTGGTCCCGTTGAGCAGCAGGCGATCGCCGTCGGCGCGCAGCGTCGCGTTGGTGCGCCCGCGGACGTTGCCCGAGCGTTCGCTGCTGGCATTGCCGACGATCGCGCCCTCGCCGATCAGCCGTAGCCAGCGCCCGCCGCGTTCGGTGTCGCGCTCGCGCAGCCGGTCCTCGGTGAACCGGAAGTGCACCCGCAGCGCCTGCACCAGATTCGATTCGGCGGCGCCGAGTTCGATGAGCAGCAGGAACAGCTGCCGCAGGGTGACGCCGCCCCCGCCGAATTCCCGCGGCACCCGCAGCGCGCCGAAGCCCTGTTCGCGCAGCCGGCCCGCCTCCTCCAGCGGGAGTCGCCGCGTGGTCTCCCGGTCGAGGGCGCCTTCCGCGATGCGCTCGAACACGGGACGGAAACGTTCCAGGAGTTCCGCGTCGGTGGGTGCGGCTTCGGCCTGCGGCGAGCTCGTCTGCTCGGCTGTGGACATGGTGATCTCCTTCGATCGGAACCGGATTGGGGGATGAGTCGGGATACCGGATGGGAGGTGGCAGAACGAAGACGGCTCAGATCCGGGCGGGCACCGGTTCGGCCGCCGCGGCGTGATCCCCGGCGTACGCCCAGCCGGGCACCGATTCGATGAGGTCGCGGGTGTAGTCGTCGGCCGGATCGGTGAAAATGGCGTCGGCACGGCCGGATTCGACGACCACGCCGTGGCGGAGCACGGTGACCTCGTCGGCGACCTGCCGCACGACGCCGAGGTCGTGGGAGATCAGCACATAGGTCGAGCCGAGTTCGCGTTGCAGGTCGACGATCAGTTCCAGGATCCTGGCCTGCACCGTCACATCCAGTGCGCTGGTCGGTTCGTCGAGCACCAGTACCTCGGGCTCCAGCGCCAGCGCCCGCGCGATCGCCACCCGCTGACGCTGCCCGCCGGACAGCCGCACGGGCAGCGCGTCGTAGGTGTGTTCCGGCAGCCCGACCAGGCGCAGCAGTTCCCTGGCTCGCCGGGCTCGGGTGGCGCGGGTGCCGATCCCGTGCCGCAGCAGCGGTTCGGCCACGGCGCGCGCGGCCGTGTATCCGGGGTCGAGCGCGACGGACGGATTCTGATAGACGAGCTGGATCCGGCGGCGGGCCCGGCGCAGCGCGGCCGGGTCGGCGGGGTCGAGGACCTCGCCGTCGACGAGCACCCGGCCCGAGGTCGGGCGCTCCAGGCCGAGGATCAGCCGGGCGAGAGTGGTCTTGCCCGAACCGGATTCGCCGACGATGGCGTGCGTGGTGCCGCGCGCCACCCGCAGCGTGACATCGTCCAGGGCGAGGAAACCGCCGGTGCGACCGTCCCGCCCGCCGGGACGGGCGAACACCTTCGTCACGCCCTCCAGCGCGATGGCGGGCGGCGCCGAACCGGCCGGGCCGTCGGAGGCAGGCCTGCCGAACTTGTCGGCGTTGAGCGCGGGGACGTCGGCCAGCAGCCGCCGGGTGTAGTCGCTGCGCGGGCTGTGCAGCACCGCGGATGCCTTGCCCGCCTCCCGCACCCGGCCGTGCTCGAGCACGACGAGGTGGTCACAGCGCTCCTTTGCCAGCGCGAGATCATGGGTGATCAGCAGGACGCCGAGACCCAGGTCCACGCGCAGCCGATCGATCAGGTCGAGTACCCGGCGCTGCACGGTGACATCCAGTGCGGAGGTCGGCTCGTCGGCGACCAGCAGCCTCGGGCCCGCCGCGATGGCGGAGGCGAGGATGGCGCGTTGCAGCATGCCGCCGGAGAGCTGGTGCGGGTACTTGCGCGCGACTTCGGCGGGACGCGGAATGCCGACGGCGTCGAGCAGTTCCACCACTCGGGCGGACAGCGCCTCGTCGGTGCTGCCGGTGGCACGCAACGTCTCGGTGAGCTGGCTGCCGATCGTGCGCACGGGATTCAACGAATTCGCGGGATCCTGCGGCACATAGGCGATCTCGTTGCCGCGCAGCTCGCGCAGCCTGCGTCCGCCCAGGGTCAGCAGCGATTCGCCGCGATAGCGGACCGTGCCCGACTCCACGACGGCGTTGGGCGCCCCCAGGCGCAGCACCGTGCCCGCGACGGTGGACTTGCCCGAGCCGGATTCCCCCACCAGGGCGAGCGTCGCGCCGTCGGGGACGGTGAACGACACATCGGTCACCGTCGGCCGGACCCGCCCGCGTACCCGGTATCCGACGGTGAGTCCCGCCACGGTGAGCAGCGGCGGCCCGAGCGGCGTGTGCGGATCAGTCATCGGTGGTCAGCTCCTTGACGAAGGCGCTCAGGCGGTTGAACGCGAGCACGGACACGACGATCGCGACGCTCGGCACGGCGACCATCCAGGGCGCCGAGAACACGTAGTTCTTGCCCTCGGAGACCTGCACGCCCCACTCCGGCGAGGGCGGCGAATCGCCGTATCCGAGGAAGGCCAGCGCGGCGATGGACAGGATGGCCGCGCCGAACTGCAGCACCGACAGCGCCAACACGCTGGACCACGCGTTGGGCAGGATGTGCGACAGGATCAGTGCCCGGCTGCGCGCGCCCACCAGCTCCGCGGCCTCCAGATAGGGCAGGCTCCTGATCCGCAGAACTTCCGAGCGCATCAACCGGGCGAAGACGGCGATGGCGGAGACCCCGACCGCGATCGCGGCGTTCACGGTCGAAAAACCCAGTGCCACCACGATCGCCATGGACAGCAGCAGCCCGGGGATCGCGAGCAGGGTGTCGACGATACGCATCAGCACCACATCGATCGGCCGGTCGGCCCAGTGACCGCCGACGAGCCCGATCGCGGACCCGGCGACCAGCCCGATCGCCACCGCGATCAGGGCGCTCACCACCGACATGCCGGTGCCATGCACCAGCCGCGAGTAGATGTCGCGTCCCAGGTAGTCGGTGCCGAGCCAGTAGGTGCCCGACGGCGGCAGCAGCACCTCGTCCGAATGCGGTGCGAACGGGTCGTGGGTGCTGAGCAGTCCGGGTGCGAGCGCCGCCAGCAGGATGGCCGCGAGCACCAGGCCCGCGAGGAGGGTGGCCGGGTTCGACCGCAGGCGCGCGGCCCGCCGGGTGGCACGGGTCCGCCCGGTCTCGACGGGATCGTCCTGCGGTGCGCCGGGCGGAACCGGCGAGACGAGTGCTGTCATGCCGTGACCTCTTTCTTCCCGGCAACGTTCGCCGGCACCTGCGCCGGAACCTGCAGCGGCTGCGAGGCTTCCGCGCCGCCGGCTTCCCCGGTCGCGGCGCGCAGTCGCGGATCGAGGACCGGGTACAGCAGATCGACCGCGAGATTGACCAGCACCACCACACCGGAGGCGAGCAGGATGATGCCGAGCAGCGTCGGCGAATCCTGGCTCGACACAGCGGCTTCGATGACCGAGCCGATGCCGTGCCGGTTGAAGACCGCTTCGACGATGACCGAGCCGGTGATCAGTTCGGCGACGGCGAGTCCGAGCATCGTCACGCCGGGCAGCGCCGAGGGCCGGACCACATGCGCGCGCAGCAGTCGCGCCGGGCCGAGTCCTTTCGATCGCGCGAAGGTGACGAAGGGCTCGCCCTGGGTCCGGTGCGCGTTCTCGATCAGCACCCTGGCCAGCGGTGCGGCCACCGGCAGCGCGAGCACCGCGGCGGGCGGGATCGCACCGGTCCAGCCGTCCGCCTTCAGGGTGCTGAACAGTCCCAGCTGGTAGGAGAAGATCTGCAGCACCACGAGACCGATGACAAAAGTCGGCACCGAGAGCAGGGCCGCCGGACCAGCGGTGGCGAAGCGGCGCAACGGTTCCCACGGTGCGGTTGTCGCGAGCGCGGTCAGGCCCGCCGCCAGGACGACCGCGAAGAGTGTCGTGACGGTCGCCAGTTCGGCGGTGGCGGGCAGCGCTTCGGCGATACGGTCGCGCACCGGTTCGACAGTGGTCAGCGAATAGCCCAGGTCGCCGTGCAGCAGCCGGCCGAGCGTCTGCCGCAGCTGCACCCACACCGGCTCGTCCATGCCGTAGTAGGCCAGCAGCTGGTCGACCTGCTCGGGGGAGAAGTTGGCCTCCGGGTCGCTGAGCCTGGCCCGGATCGGGTCGCCGGGCAGGAAGAACAGCAGCAGGAAGACCACCAGGTAGGACAGGCCGAGCACGACCAGTCCCTGCCCGGCCCTGGCCAGGAAGTACCTCGGATAGGAGACGACGGGCCCGCGCATCAGTCCGCCAGCCAGGCGTCGTAGAGATAGGAGCGGCCCAGCGTCTCGGCGCGGAAGCCGTACAGGTTCGGCGCGGTCACGAAGGACTGCTGGGTTTCCTGCAACGGCACGACCAGCGCGTTGTCGAGCAGCCAGCGCTGCACGTCGTCGACCGCCGCGGTGCGTTCCGCGCCGACGGGCAGGGTGTTGATACGGGCGAGCAGGGCGTCGATGGCGGGATCGGTGTTGCCGCCGACGCCGCCCGATCGGTAGCGGGCCCACAGCTGACTCACGTCGGCGCCGGTCTGATGACTCCAGACGAAGACGTTCTCCGGTTTGGTGGTGACCGCGGTGTAGGTGGTCCGGTCGAGTTTCACCAGGTCGATGCCGATGCCGATGCGCTGCAACTGGATCGCGATCAGCTCGGCGTCCTGCACGGCGGCCACCCAGTTGGGCTCCGGGTACAGGGTGAAGGCCAGGCGCTTGCCGTCCTTGGTCCTGATGCCGTCGGCGCCCCTGGCGGTCCAGCCCGCCTCGTCGAGCAGCCGGTTCGCCCGGTCGGCGTCGAAGTCGTACTCGCCGGTGATCTCGCGGTGACCGGGAGTGCCGCGCTGGACCAGGCCGGCGGCCTTCGCCCAGTTGTCGTTGTAGACGGCCGAGATGATCTCGTCGATGTCGATGCCGTGCTGGATCGCCTGCCGCACCCGCAGGTCGGCGATCAGTTCGTTGGCCGACGGGTTGATCGACAGTTCCCTGATCGCGCCGAACGGACGCGCGCCGTAGTAATGGAATCCCTTGCTCTGCAACTGCTTCTCGTCGGTGATCTGCACGTCGCGCGCCAGGTGTGCCTGGCCGGAGAGCAGCAGCCCGGTGCGCGAGGAACCCTCGCTCGACACGATGTAGGTGACCGAGTCGAGATAGGCCTCGCCGGTGTGGCCGACGGAGGCGGGCGGCCAGGCGTACCCGGACCGGCGCACGATGCGGATCTCGGTGTCGGCCTTCACCGAGTCGAGCACGAACGGACCGCTGCCGATGGCGTTGCGGATGTCGGCGGCCTGCTCGTAGGGCAGGTCGAGGGTCTTCTGGGCGACGATCGAATGGCGGAGATCGCTGAGGCCGTTGAGGAATCCGGTATCGGTCTGCTTCAAGTGGATGCGTACCTGGTTCGCGCCGACCGGCTCGGCCCGCTCGTAGTTCACGAACTGGGGTCGCGACGGGGTGTAGCCGCGCGCGGGATCGCCGAAGCCGAACCGGTCCAGGTTGGCGACGACGACGGCCGAGGTGAGCGGGCTGCCGTCGCTGAAGGTGACGCCCTCGCGCAGGGTGAGCAGGAATTCGGTGTAGTCCGGGTTGTGTTCCCATTCCGACGCCAGCCAGGGTTCCAGCTCCCCGGTCTCGGGATCGAGGTACACCAGCAGGTCGAACAGGTTCACCGACACCGAGGAGTTCTGCCACAGGCGCAGGTCCTGCTGGGCGAAGCTGGTGAACGCGCCGCTCTCCAGGAAGATCACGTCACCGCCGCGTTGCGGCTCGCCGCCGCCGCCCGAGCCCGGCCCCCCGCCCGAACAGGCGGTCACCGACAGCGCGACGACGGCGAGCGCCCCGGCGATACGCCGGAACCGGGTGAAGACGGTCATGGTCGAGTACTCCTCGGTGAAGGTGGGGAAAGGTGGATCAGCCGGCGAGCGCGGCGGGCAGGTCGCCGTCGAACGGGACGAGTTCGTCGATGTGGACGGTGACGCGCTTCAGCCGGACCAGCCAGCGGGTGCGGGTGCCCGCGGCGGCCGGGTCGAGCGGTTGCCATCCGATGCGGTCGCGGTGGGTGGGAAGGACGAGCAGCGCGGCGGGATCCGGCAGCGGGACCACGATGTGGTCGAAGAGGCCCGGGAAGTCCTCGACCACGAGTTCGGCGTCGAAGGCCGCCAAGGTCTGCCGCGCGTCCGGGGCGCGGCCGTCGCGCCACTGCCGGGAGCGCACGTCGGTGGCCGCGGTGAGCACCGCGCCGCGGCCGATGTCGCCGAGCACCGCATTGCGGGACCGGCCCGCAGGCAGTCCGGCGAACACGCCGGTGAGGGTGACATGCGGGGCGAGGGCGGCAGCCAGGTCGTCACCCAGTGCGGCGAGTTCGGCCAGCAGGCGCGAACCGGTCCGCGGGTCGCGCCCCGCCGTGGCCAGCGCGCGCACGCTCACCAGGTGATCGATGGCTTCACGGAGCGCGGCGGCGCGCACGCCGCCCGCCCCGGTGGCCGCGGTGTCCACCGGAAGCGCGGGATCGTCGAGGATCTCGCGCACGGCGGCCACGGTGTCGTCGTCCAGAATCGTGGTGCCGGGAGCAACCATGGCTCAGCTCCTGAGGAAGGGATAGGCCCGCGAGGCGCGGGATGGGATGCCGACCGTCGCGCGATGCGTGACGTCGAAGAACGCGTTGATCCCGTTGCGCCGTCGCGCTCCCACCGAGCGGTGGTACTCGGTGCCGTCGGCGGCGTTCATGATCGCGCGGGTGTTGTTGAAATCGCGCAACTCCCGCTGCAGCGAGACGAAGTGCGTGCCGGGCCTGCCGTCCTCGACGGTGGCGAAATCGCGCCGGTTGATCACCGGGACGTTGTCGACCCTGGCCCTGGCCGCGGCCTGCGCGTGCCCGACGATGCCGTGCTCGCGCACGGTCCGCTCGTAGGACTCGTAGTCGCTGGGGGCGTCGTCGGAGAACTGCTCGGCCTGGCTCGCCGTCACCGTCGGCGCGTAGAGCAGCGCCGCCTGCTCGTCGCGGCTCCTGGCGTGCCAACGCGCCACGTCGAGCACGATGCGGCTCACGTGCGCGGTGGTTCCGCCCGCGAGCGGACCGGATTCGATGGTGATCGACTGTTCAGTGGCCTGGTTGCCCCGATGGATCGAGTGGAATCCGAACAGCAGCGGCGAGTTCGCCGGGATGCCGAGATCGGGCAGCGCCTCCGACGGCAGGCCCGCGCCGACGAATCCGCGCCGGACCTCCTGCACTTTCAGGTATTCGCCCTGGGCGCCGGTGCCGGTGCCGAAGAGCGCGTCGAAGGCGGCGTCGAGGATGTCGGGATGGTCGGAGGCCAGGTGCACGACGAGATCCGGGTCGTCGAGCACCGGATCCTCCCAGCGCGACATCCGCGCGGGCGGGTTGATCAGGCCGCTGTGCTCGGTGTGGCGGTCGAACCAGCGTTTGCCCCAGCCGAGCGTCGACAGCAGGCCGTCCGGGCCGTAGGCGAAGCGGGTCTCCAGTTCTGCGAGGGTGTGCTCCAGGTGGCGGGCGCCCGCGGCGGTGGGCGAGCTCGCCAGTTCGGCGAACACGAGCAGCTGGCGCCGGGGCGGGATCGGGCGTCCCAGTTCGTCGCGACCGAACGTCGCTTCCCATTCGTGTTGTCCGGCAGGCAGACTCATCCCGCGACCGCCTCTGCGGACAGGACGGCCTCGTGATCCGGCGTCAGCGCCGCGAAGCGGGAGACCAGGTCGGGACCCTCGTCGGCGCCGGGGATGCTGAGGTCGTAGAGCGCGGCGGTGCGCCCGGCAGCGGCACCGGGATGTTCGACGGCGGTGAGCACGGCGGTCGCGATGCTCTCGGTGCTGACCAGTCCGTCGGCGTGCTTGTCGCCGGTGAGCCGGGTCCGGTAGGCCGGGTCGTGGATGGTCGACAGCCAGGTGGGCCGCAGGATCGTCCACGGATTGCGGCCGGCGCGCAGATGCGCCTCCAGCGCGTGCAGCGCCCAGGTGTTCGGCTTGGCGTTGCGGTGCGTCACGCCGTGGCCGACCAGGAAGTGCGAGATCAGCACGATGTGCAGATCGGGACGTTCCGCGGCGAGGCGATCGAGCACGAGGTGACCGAGGCTGCGGCCCGCGACCTCACCGTCGACCGGCTGCCACATGCCCGCCGGGGTCGCGATCGTCGGCGCGAGGATCAGCGCGTCGGCGCGGGCCAGGGCGGCATGCGCCTCCTCGACGGACACCGGTCCGTCGGTGGGACGCTCGTAGCCGTGGCCACGCTCGCGCGCCCGGCGCTCGGTCTGTTCGCGGGCGTTCCAGATTCCGTTCACATGGTGGGTGCCGTCGGCAGCATCGACGCCGAGCACCGGACTGAATTCGACGATATGGGACATGGGGTGACTCCTCTGGTCGGTGTGCTCACCAGGTGGGGATGGGAAGCCCGAGATGTTCACGCAGGGTGGTTCCGGCGTAGTGACGGCGGAACAGGCCGCGCTCCTGCAGGATCGGGACGACCTCGTCGACGAAGGGATCGAAGCTCTCGTCGATGACGTCGAACATCAGGTTGAAGCCGTCGACATCACCGGTGGCGAACCACGATTCGATGGTGTCGGCGACGGTCTTCGGTCCGCCGGTCACGGTGAGGTGACCGAAACCGTCCCGGACGATCTCGCGCACGGTGCGGCCGGTCTCGGCGAGCGTGGCCAGCGAGCGCAGGAAGCCTTCGGAGGTCGCGCGACGCTGTGCGGCGAAACGGTCGGCGTCCAGCGGCAACGGCGCGTCGAGATCGATCTCGTCCGGGGGGAGGCCGATCCGTTGCGCGAGCAACGCCAGGGTCGTCGCCTCCGATTCCGGGTCGGCCAGTTCCTCGCGCCTGCGCTGCGCCTCCTCGTCGGTGGCACCCAGGTAGACCACCAGGCCGGGCAGCGCCAGCACCGGTCGCCTGCCCGGTGCGCGGATCGCCGCCGAGGCCGCGTCCAGACGGCTGCGGTAGTCGCGGGCCGCCCGCGGTGTCGCGGCGGCGACGAAGGTGGCGTCGGCGTGCCTGGCCGCCAGGTCGAGGCCTTCCGGTGAACCGCCCGCCTGGAAGACCACCGGCAGGCCCTGTTCCGACGGCGGCACCAGACCGCCGCCGACGACCTCGAAGAACGCGCCGCGATGCGCGATCGGGCGGACCCGGTCCTTCACCGCGTAGCGGCCCGATTTCTTGTCGGCGACGATGGCGTCCGGCGCCCACGTCCGCCACAGGTCGAGCACCACGTCGAGGAACTCCTCGGCCCTGGCGTAGCGCTCTTCCTTCGGCGGCAGCTCGGCGAGTCCGTAGTTCGGCGAAACCAACGGGTTGTAGCTGGTGACGACGTTCCAGCCGGCCCGGCCGTGCGAGATCCGGTCCAGACTGGCGATCGAGCGGGCCAGGTTGAAGGGGTGGTGCCACGACGAGGACACCGTCGCCACCACTCCCACTCGCTCGGTCTCCAGAGCGGCCGCCGTCAGCGCGAGGATCGGGTCCAAGGTGGCACGCTGCGGTTCGTTCTCCCAGGTCGGGGTGAGCGCGGGCACGTCGGCGGTGAAGACCGCGTCGAACAGGCCGCGCTCGGCGGTCCGGGCGATCCGCGTGTAGAAGCCGGGATCGGCGGTGCCCAGGGGGTCGATGCCCTCCCGGCGCCACGCGTTGCGATACGAGCCGTGCCCGGGGCAGTTGACGCCCAGGTGCAGCGGCGGTTGCTCGGGCACGTCCGCTACCTCTCGCTCAGGCGTGCGCGGGCAGCAGGGCGGGACGATGCGCGCGCCCGCGGCGGCGCGGCGCGGGATCGCGATCCAGCCAGGGCGGCAGCCAGCCCTCGTCGGCACGGTTCAGCGTCACGCCCGGTGGCACGATCTCGTCGATCGCGTCGAGCACCGCCTCGTCGAGCACGATCTCGGGGACGTCGAGCAGGCTCTCCAGATGCTCGTAGGTGCGCGGACCGATGATCACGCTGTCCACCTCCGGGTGTTCGAGCACGAACGCCACCGCGAGCTGGGGCAGTGTCAGGCCGGCCTCCGCGGCCACCTCGGCCAGCCGGATCGCGATCTCGCGCTTGGTCCGGTTGACCGGCAGCTCGGGGTCGTGGCGGGCCGGCTGGCGCGCCGCGCGGGCCGACGCGGGCGCTTCGCTGCCCGCGATGTGGCGGCCGGACAGCCAGCCACCGGCCAGCGGGCTCCAGGTCAGTACGCCCAGGCCGTAGCGCCCGGCGATCGGCAGGGTCGCGCGCTCGGCGCCCCTGGCCAGGATCGAGTACGGGGCCTGCTCGGTGGCCGGTCTGCTGCGCCCGTCGCGGGCCGCCGCCCACTGTGCCTCCACCAGCAGGTGCGGTTCGTTGGTGGTGGTGCCGTAGTAGCGGATCTTGCCCTGTCGCACGAGATCGTCCAGTGCACCGACGGTTTCGGCGATGTCGACCTCGGGGTCGGGCTTGTGCTGCTGGTAGATGTCGATGTGATCGACGCCGAGGCGGCGCAGCGAGTTCTCCACGGCCTGCTGGATCCAGCGCCGCGAGCTGCCGCGGGTGTTCACCCCGTCCGACCATTGGCTGTGGAACTTGGTCGCGATCACCACGTCGTCACGGCGGCCGCGGACAGCTCTGCCGACGATGGTCTCGCTCTCACCCTGCGAGTAGGAGTCCGCGGTGTCGATGATGTTGATCCCCGCGTCGAGGGCGCGGTGGATGATCCGCACCGCCTCGTCGCTGTCGTCGCTCACGCGCGAACCGAAGTTCATCGCGCCCAAGGTGAGCGGGCTGATCTTGACACCCGTGCGGCCGAGCGTGCGGTAACTCACTGCTGTATCCGATCCTTCGACTGACTCGCGCGAATGCGCTGAGCTCAGTCTGTGATCGGGTCACCGCGCGAACAACGAAGTTCCTCTTCGACAATCGGGTAGAGAAATTGGGAGTTCTCCGCGGTCTCGACCGCCTCCGCGGCCCGAGTGTCGGACACCGAGGCTGTATCCGACGTATTCCTAATTCTAGGAAACATCCTAGAGTTCAGTAGAAATCTATCGCGGCCGCCGCCTTGTCCGCGGCGAGCGCACATGACCCTATTCGGCTTTCTAGGGAATCTGCGAGATTCCCGTAGATGCCGCGATGGTCCGCGACCGGGGGGCGGCCGGGCAGCGAGGCGGGAGCGGTTGCGCATCAGGTGCGTAACAACCGGTTAGAGCGGCTAACGGCATGGAAATGGATACCGACATCCCGGCCATACCGCCCCGCCCCGGGGGCTCACGCCACTGGGAGATCGCATGTTCGGATCCCGCACCGGCACCGCGCGCGCCGCTTCCCGGCACGCCGCCATCGAGCCCGCACCCGTCCGCACCGCACCGGATCCGGACAGCAGACCCGTCAGCGTGCGCACCGACGACGGGGTCACCCTGGCGGTGCGCGTATCCGGACCGGACGACGCGCCGCTGACTCTGGTCTTCGCCCACGGCCACTGCCTGCACACCGAGTCCTGGTCACTGCTGTGCGCGCGGCTGCGAACCCGGTGGGGCCGGGACGTGCGGATGATCTGTTACGACCATCGCGGTCACGGCGAGTCCGGCGAAGGGCATCCGGCCACCTACACCATCGATCAGCTCGCCCGCGATCTCGACACCGTCCTGCGCGCGGTCGCACCCGCCGGCCCGATCGTCCTGGTCGGGCATTCGATGGGGGCGATGGTGCTGCTGGCCTACTCGCGGCTGTTCGCCGAGATGATCGGCGCCCGGGTCGTCGGGGTCGGACTGATCGCCGGCGCGGCGACCGGGCTCACCGATATCGGCCTCGGCAGGTTCCTGCACCGCTACACGGTGACCTCGCTGCAGACCGCGATCCGGCGGGCGCCGCGGGCGATGCAGGCCTCCAGAAAACTCTCGCGGTACCTGTTCGAGCCACTGACGCGCGGATCGGACACGGGCGCCAGGACGATCAGCCCACACCTGCTCGCGGTGGCGACCACGGTGCTCAACGAGACCCCGCTGCTGACCATGGCGGGTTTTCTCACCTCGCTCATCCACTTCGACGAGATCGCGGGACTGTACCGACTCGGCGCGGTGCCGACGCTGGTACTGGCGGGCTCGGCCGACATCGTGGTGCCGTTCGCGCACTCGGTGGTACTGGCCTCACAGCTCGGCGACTGCGAGCTGGTGCGAGTGGAGGGCGGCAGTCACAGCGTGATCGGCGAGCGCACCGAGGAGGTGGCCGAGGCCATCGCCCGCCTGGTCGCGCGAACCCGCATCCCGCTGGCGGGCGACAGGGGAGGAGCCACCGGATTCGCCGTCGCGGGCTGACGAAAGCGATTGACCAGCAATCGACAACCGACCTCATCGGGGCGGTCGACGCCCTCGCGACGACCACGTGTCCCAGCGGGGGCAATTTTTCAGCAATTGGTACGGACGAAGAATTCCCGAGACTCCACGACACTGTTCAGGTACTGTGTCTTAGATCACGTTGTGTGGTGGGTCACATGACCCGGTGATGCATGGCCTGCGGGTACCCCGCGGGGCGACGCCCCCGACCCGGGTCCGCACGTCCGCCAGGAACACAGGAGGAAACGATGACACGCAGCGATATCGCGGAACTGCGCTACGCGGTCAACCAGCTCCGGCAATCCATCGGCGCACTGCGCACCCACTACGGCGATGCGAACACCGTGCGCCGGTTGGAGAACGATCTCGAGCGGCTCACCATCGACGCCGACGAGTTCGAGCAGGCGCCGCCGCCCGAGGTCACCCGCAGACCGCAGAACACCATCTATGTCCCGGACAGCAAGTCCGACGAGGCGGCCTGGATGGGCGCACAGGACGAGGGCCTGGGCTTCCACTCCCGTCCGCGCACCACCTGAGGCGGGTGCCGGGTCAGGGACGCTGCGGCCACTTGTTGCGCAGACCCGCGGCCCGGTGCTTCCCGGACCGTTTGCTGGGAGCCGCACCGTGGAAGCGCGCACCCGCCGGCGCCTGAACCGGCGGCGGCGCGACGGCGGATTCGAACAGCGCCGCGATCCCGTGATCGTGGCCGAGCGCGATGGCCTCCAGTGCGTACTGCCCGCCGGTGCGGGAGAGTTCGTGCAGCATCGTCGTCATGATGCGCAGACCGGTCGCGCCGACCGGGTGGCCGAGCGCGATCGAGGAACCGTTGACGTTGAGCCGGTCGTTGGGGTCGAGATCCCACTCCCGCGCCAGCGCGAGCACCTCCACGGCGAATCCCTCGTTGACCTCGATCAGATCCAGATCGTCCATGCCGAATCCGGTGCGTCCCAGCAGCTTCGCGACCGCGGGCGCCGCGCCGAGCGATGCGGTGTCGACATCGCTGCCCGCCGCCGCCCAGCCGACCAGATAGGCCATCGGCTCGAGCCCGAGCTCCTCGAGCCGGTCCTCGGCGACGACCAAGCAGGCCGAGGCGCCGTGCCGGTGGGTGCTCATATTGCCCGCCGTCACCACTCCGTCGGAGAGCAGCGGCCGGAGCGCCGCCAGGGTGTGCGAGGACATCTCCCCGTCGACGCCCTCATCGCGCAGTATCCGATGCCCGCCGGTGTCGTCGGCCGCGATGCCGTACTCGGGCCGGTCCGCGCGCACGCTGACCACCTCGGCGCCGAAGCAGCCCTGCCGCCAGGCCCTGGCCGCCTTGCGATGGCTGGCGGCGGCGAACTCGTCGGCCTCGGCCCGGGTGATGCCGTAGTACCGGGCCACCTCCTCGGCATTGGCCAGATCGATGGAGGACGAGGACCACGCCCGGGCGGCCGAGGCGACACCGCCACCATGGCGCGCCCCGACGGGGCCGTATCCGCTCCGGCCCGGTGCGTAGCCCTCCTGCGCGTAACCGGTGCGGCCGTAACCGCTTTGCGCATAACCGCCCTGTGCATAACCGCCCTGTGCATAGCCACCCGGCGGATAACCGCCCGGTGCGTAACCGGCCTGCCCCGGACCCGCCTGCCCGTAGCCGCCCGGCCCGTAGCCCGCCGGCCCCTGGCCGCGCGGTCCGTAGCCGGCCGGTCGCCGATCACCCGGCGCGTGACCGTTGCGCCCGAGGCCGCCCGGCCCTGCGCCCCCCGCCTCGACGCCGCCGGCCACCACCACATCCGCCGCGCCGGTCTGCACCATCATCGCCGCGGTGATGACCGCCTGCAGCCCGCTGCCGCTGTGCCGATCCGTGACGAAACCCGGTACCGCGAACGGTAATCCGGCATCACGGGCAGCCAGTTTGCTCAGGTCCGGACCGGAGTCGATGCCGGTGCGCGAACACGCCATCGCGACATCCTCGATCCGCCACGGTTCGATGCCCGAACGCTCGATGACCGCCGATAGCACGGTGGAAGCCAGCCATTGCGCCGGCATCCTCGACAGTGCCCCACCGTCGACCCCACTGGGGGTCCGAACCGGCGCGACGATCGCGGCTCTTCTCATGGTCGGTCTCTCCTTACCCGGCTGGATTCCGGAGTGTGCTGACACTCGTCCACGCATGTCAGCAGGTCTCGCTGAGGAAAGGGGAACACGCCGATGTTGCGAAGACGTGACATCTGCGAAGCCATCTCGCCGACGTGAGGCAGACCACGATTGTGTGGCGCAAATCATAGGAGCCGCGCCCGCCCGAGATCGCCGAGACCACCCTCGAGCGATAGTCCACCTGACGTAAGGTGCTGTACATCACATTCAGAGCGCGGACGGCATCGATACTCGACACGGCACGCAATCCCGCGACGGCATCGATCTCCGCCCGCCGAGCGAAACAGCGAGGCGTTCTCCCGTGAGTGCCGCACCGACCGCTGTCCCCGCGGGGACGGGCGTTTTCAGCAAGACCAGGGCCCGAATCGCCGCACGTACCCTGCGCACCGACCGCTGGTGGATACCACCGCTGTTCACGGTGCTCGGCCTGGGCGCCTTCGTCGTCTACGCGACGATCAGATCGTTTGTCCGGACGGCCTATTGGGTGCCCGAGTACCACTACCTCACGCCGTTCTACTCGCCCTGCCTGAGCGAGTCGTGCGTACCGGGCTCGAGCCATTTCGGCACCCCGTTCCCGGAACTGCCGATGTGGATTCCGCTGGGTTTCGTGGTGCTGCCGTTCCTGCTCGGCTTCCGCCTGACCTGCTACTACTACCGCAAGGCCTACTACCGCTCGGTGTGGTTCTCCCCGCCCGCCTGCGCGGTGGCCGAACCGCACCAGCGCTACACCGGCGAGACCAGGCTGCCGCTGATCGTGCAGAACGCGCATCGCTACTTCTTCTATGCGGCACTGATCGTTTCGGTGATCAACACCTACGACGCGCTCTCGGCCTTCCACGGCTCGGGCGGTGGATTCGGCTTCGGACTGGGCAATCTCGTCCTGATCGGCAATGTGACGTTGCTGTGGGCCTACACCCTGTCGTGCCATTCCTGCAGGCACATCACCGGCGGCAGGCTCAAACACTTCTCCGCGCATCCGATGCGCTACCGGTTCTGGACCTTCGTCTCCAAGCTCAACACCAGGCACATGGAATTGGCCTGGACCACCCTGGGCACCCTCGTGCTCACCGACCTCTACGTGCTGCTGGTGGCCAGCGGCACGATCTCGGACCTGCGGTTCGTCAACTGATCCGCACCGGCTTCAGGAGTACTCCCAGTCATGCCAGAAGTGGAACGACATTCCTACGACGTGGTCGTCATCGGAGCGGGCGGCGCCGGATTGCGGGCGGTGATCGAAGCCCGCGAGCACGGCCTCTCGGTGGCGGTGGTGTGCAAATCGCTGTTCGGGAAGGCGCACACCGTGATGGCCGAGGGCGGATGCGCGGCCTCGATGGGCAATGCCAACGAGAAGGACACCTGGCAGACCCACTTCAAGGACACCATGCGCGGTGGCAAGTTCCTCAACAACTGGCGGATGGCCGAACTGCACGCCCAAGAGGCGCCCGCGCGGGTGTGGGAGCTTGAATCCTATGGGGCGCTGTTCGATCGGACCGCCGACGGCCGGATCAGCCAGCGCAACTTCGGCGGGCACACCTACCCCCGGCTCGCCCACGTCGGCGACCGCACCGGCCTCGAGATCATCCGCACCATGCAGCAGAAGATCGTCGCGTTGCAGCAGGAGGATTTCGCGGCGACCGGCGACTACGAGGCCCGCATCAAGGTCTTCGCCGAATGCACGATCACCGAGTTGCTCACCGACGAGGGGCGCATTTCCGGCGCCTTCGGCTACTGGCGCGAGTCGGGCAAGTTCGTGCTGTTCGAAGCGCCCGCGGTGGTACTGGCCACCGGCGGAATCGGCAAGTCCTACAAGGTCACCTCGAACTCCTGGGAGTACACCGGTGACGGACACGCGCTGGCGCTGCGCGCGGGGGCCACGCTGATCAACATGGAATTCCTGCAGTTCCATCCGACCGGCATGGTCTGGCCGCCCAGCGTCAAGGGCATCCTGGTGACCGAGGGCGTGCGCGGCGACGGCGGGGTGCTCAAGAACTCCGACGACAAGCGGTTCATGTTCGACTACATCCCGCCGGTGTTCAAGGGCCAGTACGCCGAATCCGAGGCCGAGGCCGACCAGTGGCTGAAGGACAACGATTCCGCGCGCCGCACCCCCGATCTGCTGCCGCGCGACGAGGTCGCCCGCGCGATCAACGAAGAAGTGAAGGCCGGGCGCGGCACCGAGCACGGCGGGGTGTACCTCGACATCGCCTCCCGGCTGCCCGCCGAGGAGATCCGGCGCAGGCTGCCCTCGATGTATCACCAGTTCAAGGAACTGGCCGATGTGGACATCACCAAGGAGCCGATGGAGGTCGGGCCGACCTGCCATTACGTCATGGGCGGCATCGAGGTCGATCCGGACACCGGGGCCGCGACGGTGCCCGGCCTGTTCGCCGCGGGCGAGTGCTCGGGCGGCATGCACGGCTCCAACCGGCTCGGCGGCAACTCGCTCTCGGACCTGCTGGTGTTCGGCAGGCGCGCCGGTCTCGGCGCCGCGGCCTACGTCGAGGGGCTCGCGCGACGCCCGCGGGTGTCCGAGGACGCGGTGACCGAGGCGGCCCGTACCGCGGTCGCCCCGTTCGATCCGCCCGCCGACGGCCGGGGCGAGAACCCCTACACCCTGCACACCGATCTGCAACACGTGATGAACGACCTGGTCGGCATCATCCGCAAGGAGCACGAACTCGAGCAGGCGCTGGAGCGGCTGGCCGAGCTGCGGGCGCGCTTCGGCAAGGTGACCGTCGAAGGGCACCGGCAGTTCAATCCGGGCTGGCACCTGGCCCTCGACCTGCGCAACATGCTGCTGGTCAGCGAGTGCGTCGCGCGGGCCGCGCTGTTGCGCACCGAGAGCCGGGGCGGGCACACCCGCGACGATCACCCCGGCATGGACCCGGCCTGGCGCAACAGGCTGCTGGTCTGCTCGATCGATACCGGAGCGGCTGCCGATCCGGTCTCCCCGCCGGTGCGGGTGACGCCGAAGGACCAGATACCGATGCGCGCCGATCTGCTGGCGCTGTTCGATCTCGGCGAGCTGGAGAAGTACTACGACCAGGGCGAACTCGCCGGCCATCCGTCCGGCGCCGGGTCGGCGGGGTCTGATTCGGAAGGGCAGGGCTAGGTCATGGGATACGACGCGAAGTTCCGCGTGTGGCGCGGCGACGCCACCGGCGGTGCGCTGGAGGATTTCACCGTCGAGGTCAACGAGGGCGAGGTGGTGCTCGACATCATCCACCGGCTGCAGGCCACCCAGGCTCCCGATCTGGCGGTGCGCTGGAACTGCAAGGCGGGCAAGTGCGGGTCGTGTTCGGCGGAGATCAACGGCAGGCCCCGGCTGCTGTGCATGACCCGGATGTCGACGTTCACCAGGGAAGAACTGGTGACCGTCACGCCGATGCGCACTTTCCCGGTCGTCCGCGACCTGGTCACCGACGTGTCGTTCAACTATCGGAAGGCGCGCGAGATCCCGTCGTTCACGCCGCCTCCGGAGTTGGCGCCCGGTGAATACCGGATGCAGCAGGTCGACGTGGAACGGTCGCAGGAATTCCGTAAATGCATCGAGTGCTTCCTCTGCCAGAACGTCTGTCACGTGGTGCGCGATCACGAGGACAACAAGGAAGCTTTCGCGGGCCCGCGCTTTCTGATGCGGATCGCCGAACTCGAAATGCACCCGCTCGATGTCGCCGATCGCAGGCAGCTGGCTCAGGAGGAGCACGGCCTCGGTTACTGCAATATCACCAAATGCTGCACCGAGGTCTGCCCGGAGAACATCAAAATCACCGACAATGCGCTGATCCCGCTCAAGGAGCGAGTGGCCGATCGCCGGTACGATCCACTGGTCTGGTTGGGCAACAAGCTCTTTCGGCGCTGATCACCTTTCGGCGCCGGATCCGTCCGCCGGCGCCGGGTCGCGGCGGACCTGCCTAGAGCGTGGCGACGACTCCCAACGCCACTACCCACACCAGGACACCCACGAAAAGGGCGGGCAGAAAAGCTCCGGTCAGCACGAATACACCCACTGTCGACACCGCGAAGAGCAACGCGACAATGAGCCATTCCACCCAGTCGCCGGGCCGCAATTTACGGTACCGTGTCTGATAATTCTTGATCCCACGGTCCATGTATTCCGGTTACCCCGCCCGCGCCGGGGATAAACCCCCGTTCCGTTGCCGAATGTGCGTCGTTTCGTGATCTTTCATCCGCGTGTCGGCACGCCTCGGGAAGCGACGGTGTCGTCACTCACAGCGCGGTGGCGTAATCCTTGGCGAGTTCGCGCAGTAAACGCCTGCTCGCCTGCCCGTCCAGGGCGCTGCGGCGCAGACATTCATGGGCGGCCAGGAACCGGTGCACGTCGACCCCGCGCTCCAGGTACAGGTCGCCGGTGAAGCCGGACACGTGCACGATCGGCGGGTCGGCGCGTTTCCCGCGCGCCTCGCCGTCGAAACACAACACGGTGAACGGGCCGGTCGGCTCGCCCAGCGGTACGCCCGCCGCGAACGGCAGCACCCGGAGGCCGACATTCGATCGCGTGCTCAGGTCCGCGAGGTGACGCAATTGCGCCGCCATCACCTTCGGGCCGCCGACCACCCGGCGCAACACCGCTTCGTGGACCACGACCTCGGCGTGCACCGGCGCGGCCTTCCTGATGAGCACCGCCTGCCGCTGGATCCGGGTCTGCACCCGGCGCTCGATGTCCTCCTCGTCGACCTCGGCGGTGAGGTGCCGCAACAGGGCTCGCGCGTAGTCCGGGGTCTGCATCAGCGCGGGAACGAGTTCGGGCTGATAGGAGAACAGTTCCCGCGCGGTTGCCTCCACCCCGGCGTAGACGTCGAAGCCGGCCGGGATCAGTTCACCGAAGGCGTGCCACCAGCTCGAGCCGGGGCGCTGCTTGGCCAGACCGGCGAGCGCTTCCCTGATGTCGTCCGGGATGCCGTAGATCCGGCACAGTTCCTGGATGTCGACGGTGCGCAGGCGGTCGGCCTGTCCCTTCTCCACCCGTTGCAGAGTGGTCGCTCCCCACTCCATCAAGCGGGCGGCGTCGGCGATGGTCAGGCCGGCCTGGGTACGCCAGTCGCGTAGATAGCGACCCAGTTGCCGACGGGCGATCGTCGACGACGAATCCGTCGAGGGGGCTGAATCCAGTAGTGCGCGTGCCGAACTCGGTGTCACCGTCTACGCTCCGTTCTCCTGCTCCGGCCCGGCCGGAGGGCGCATCGGGGCGGACCTGCGAGCTCGGTTCCCCGCGATGTCGCTCGGGTGCTCGTGCTACCGACGTGTTCATCCAATATGGATAATCCTGCACCCCACGACGGATGACGTGCTGGGAATTCGCGCGAAATCTCACAGATCTCCCGCGAGCCGCCCGCCGACGCGCCGCACAAGTGGTGTGCTGGAAGTGTGCTCGGAGCTCGCGTGCGACTGTCCTTGCGCGCGTGGAACTCTCCGGGCGCGTCAACCGATCGCACGCGGGGAACGAGGAATCATGGCTGAAGATGTCATAGCGTCGCCGTCGATGGTCCGAGACGCGGCGGTGGCGTGATGCAGATGGCGAACCAGGGGATGTGGTCGTCCGGGTTGCTCAGTTGCGGTCGCGATCCCGGAATCATGACGACCACGCAGGCACATTCGGCGATGCAACTCCATCTGGACTGCACCGTCGACCGGTGCCTGGTGCGTCGCCGGGCCCGGGCGACGCTGGTCGAGGCGGGCAAATGCGTTCTCGACGAACGCGCCCTACGGATCTGAGCGGCATACGGCCGCCGCGCGAGTCCGCTCACGCGGCGGCCGGTCCGGTAACGGGATGCACGGCCGCGGTCCCGAGCAGCCGGGTTCAGTGCCAGGTGTGGTCGGTGAGCGGGGTGCGCGGCCCGAACTTCGGCTTGCGGGCGTGACCGCTGATCTCCAGTAACCTGACCACCCGATACCGATGCGGGCGAAGAGGTTCCAGATACTCGACCATGCCGTCGTCGTCGAGCGGACGACCGAGCAGCGTCCAGCCGACGATCGCGGCGAGATGGTAGTCGCCGATTGAGAGGGCGTCGGCGTCACCGAAGGCGCGCTGGGCGATCTCGGCTGCCGTCCAGACCCCTATACCGGGCACGGTGCACAGCATTCGAGCTGCCTCGGCGGGAGCGCGCGCAGCGGTGCGTTCCAGGGAATCGGCGATCGCCGCGGCGCGCACGATGGTGCGGGCGCGTTGTGGGCCGACGCCGGCGCGATGGAACTCCCACGACGGGATCCGCCGCCAGGTCTCCGGGCCGGGGGGAAGCAGCAGACCGGCGGGCGCCGGGCCCGGTGTGGGTTCTCCGTACTGCCGCACCAGCTTTCGCCACGAGGCCAGTGCCGAGACGGTGTGCACCTTCTGTTCCAGGACGGAGGGGACCAGGGCTTCGAAGACGCGGCCCGTGCGCAGCATCCGCAGGCCGGGGTGACGGCGATGCGCCTCGCGGACGAGCGGATGCTCGGGGGCGAAGTCGTCGAGATTCTCGTCGAGGCAGAGCATGACGGGCAGGTCGTCGAGGAAGCGCTCCGCGCCCGGGCCCCAGGCACGCGCGTGCACGGTCCGCGGGCCGGCCTGGATCAGCCGGTAGGTGACCGGGCCTGCGGGCGTGCGGACGGCCTGCCAGTGCCCACCCGCGGCATCGCGGTGGGTGCAGGGGTCGCCCGCGCCGCGACGCAGCGGGTCGAGGGTGTGCACGAGGTCGACCGGCCGGGGCGAGACGACCGTCCGGGATCGCCCGCCCTCGATCGCCGGTGTGTTCGGTGCGCGCACCGGTCCATTGTGCGCCCCCGCCCCGGGAGCGGATCGAGGGACATCCGGGCGGCGCTCGGAAGCGGACCTCACGTAACAGACACCCGCGATCGGCCGATGTTCACCGCGATCGGCAAACAGCTGGCACAACGGAGGTTCCCGATGATCACCAACGCACTCAACTGGCTGCTCGGCGCATGGGGCACCGGCTCCGCAGGCAGCTCCGGCTATCAGATTCCGCCGGGCACGCTGCCGTTCGGCCTCTGATCCGCGCCGGGCTCGGCCTCGAGCAGGAACTGCGCGAGGTGTGTGCCGCCATGGCCGGTGAGCTGGGCGGCCTGGGTACGGCAGGAGAAGCCGTCGGCGAGGAAGACGGCGGCTTCTCCGGCCTCGGCCAGCGCGGGGAGCAGACCGGCGCCCGCGATCTGCACGGAGATGTCGTAGTGGCCGGCCTGCATGCCGAAGTTGCCCGCCAGACCGCAGCAGCCGCTGATCTCGACGATCTCGGCGCCGGTTTCGGCAATCATCCGGCGATCGACATCGAAACCGAGCACGGCGTGCTGATGGCAGTGCGGCTGGACCACCACCGAGCGACCGGATCGGTCCGGCGGACGCCAGCCGGGCTGCTCGGCGAGGAATTCGGCGAGCGTCCGCACCGCCCGCGCGGTCGGCTCGCTCCGTGGGTCGTCGGGGAGTAGTTCGGGCAGGTCGGCGCGCAGTGCCGCGGTACAGGAGGGTTCCAGGCCGACGACGAGGCCGCCGGCGCGGATGTGCTCGTCGAGGGCGTCCAGGGTGGCTCGCAGTCTGGCCCGCGCGCCGTCGAGCTGTCCGGTGCTGATCCAGGTGAGACCGCAGCAGACGCGCTTGCCGGGAATGGTGACGGTGTGGCCGGTCGATTCCAGCAAGCGCACGGCCGCTTCGGCGATCTCGGGGGCGAAGGTGTCGGTGAAGGTGTCGAGCCACAGCATGACCGTCGGCGTACCCGCTCCGGCCCCGCCCGGGCCATGCGCGCCGGCCGAGGTGGCGCCGGCCGAGGTGGCGTCGCGGGTAGGCCAGGTGCGCCGGAAGGTGCGGTCGGCCAGCCGCGGGACCGGGCGGCGCGGGTCCAGTCCGGCCGCGCGTAAGCCCCAGCGTCGCAGCGATTTCCGGCTCGCCAGTGCGTTGGCGAGCCGGGGGAATCCGGACGCGGAGGCGAGCCAGCGCGGCAGCATGCCGAGGGTGTAGTGATCGACGGGGCGCAGGCGACGGCGGTAGCGCCGGTACAGGATTTCGGTTTTGTAGGCGGCCATGTCGACGCCCGCCGGGCAGTCGGTGCGGCAGGCCTTACACGACAGGCACAGATCCAGTGATTCCGCGACGGCCGGCGAGGTGATCGGCAGCGCGCCGCGCACCACTTCTTGCAGGACCCTGGCCCGCCCCCTGGTGTTGTCCTTCTCGTCGCCGGTGGCCAGGTAGGACGGGCACATGAAGCCGCCCGCGGCCCGGTTGTCGGCGCGGCAGCGGCCGACGCCGACGCAGCGGTGCACGGCCGTGGCCAGATCGCCGCCGTCGTGCGGGAGGGCGAGACCACCCACGGACGGCAGCGGCGGCACGCCCGCCACCCGCAGGTCGGCGTCCACCGCGTTCGGCTCGACCAGCACGCCGGGATTGAGCGTGCCGTCCGGATCGAACAGCGCCTTGAACTCGGCGAACGCGGCGAGGACGGGCGGCGGGTACATGACGGCGAGCAGTTCCGATCGGGCCCGGCCGTCGCCGTGCTCACCGGAGAGCGAACCACCATGGCGGACAACGAGTTCGGCGGCGTCGAAGAGGAAGGCGCGGAAGCGGGACGGCGCGTCGGCGATCGGCAGGTCCAGGCGGACGTGGATGCAGCCGTCGCCGATGTGGCCGTAGAGCAGGCCGTCGACACCGTGTTCGCCGGTGAGCGCGGCGAATTCGCGCAGATAGCCGCCGAGGCGTTCGGGTGGGACGGCCGCGTCCTCCCAGCCCGGCCAGGCCGGGTGGCCCTGCTCCGTGCGCCCGGCCAGTCCCGCGCCGTCGGCCCTGATCCGCCAGAGTGTCGCGGCCACGGCGGCCTCGGTGACGATCCTGGCCTCCAGCGCGTGCGCCGCGCCGCAGAGCAGGCGGGCCGACTCGAGCGCTTCGTCCGGAGTCGCGCCGCCGGTCTCCACGAACAGCCAGGCGCCGCCGCGAGGCAGCTCGGGGACCGATCCGCGGTGCGTGCGCACCACGTCGACCAGGCGCGAATCGATGCCCTCGACCGCGATCGGATCGCACGACATCACCGCGGCGATGTCGTCGGCGGCGGTGGCGATGTCGGGATAGCCGAGCACGGTCAGCGTGGTCGCGCCGGGCAGGGGGACCAGCCGGACCTCGGCATCGAGCAGCAGGCCACAGGTGCCCTCGGTGCCGACGAAGGTCTTGGCGACGTCGGAGCCGCGCTCGGGCAGCAGGTGCTCGAGGCCGTAGCCGGAGGCCTGGCGGTCGAAGCGGCCCAGCTCGGTGCGCAACAGCGCGAGATGGGAGCGGGTGAACTCCGGCAGGCCGGGCACGACGGACGGGTCGGCGGCCAGGGCCCGTTCGGCGCCACGACCGTCGATGACCCGCAGCGCGGCGACATTGTCGCTGGTCCGGCCCCACGACACCGCGCGCGGGCCGCAAGCGTTGTTGCCGATCATCCCGCCGAGGGTGCAGCGGTCCTGGGTGGACGGGTCGGGGCCGAAACGCAGCCCGTGCGGGCGGGCGACACGTTGCAGGGCGGAGAGCACGACGCCGGGTTGCACCGTGGCCACCCGGCGATCGGCGTCGAAGTCCAGGACACGATTCATGTGCCTGCTGAAATCGAGGACCACGCCGGGACCGACGGCATTGCCCGCCACCGACGTGCCCGCGCCGCGCGCGGTGACCGGCAGGCCGTGCTCGCGGGCGAAAGCCAGGGCGGCGGCGACGTCCTCGTCGCCGCGCGGGAAGACCACGGCGGCGGGCGGCACCCGGTAGTTGGAGGCGTCGGAGGAGTACTCGGCACGTCTGCGCGGCGAGATGTCGACCTCGCCGTCGAGTCGGGCCCGCAGCGCCGCGAACAGCTTTTCCTCGGTCATCCCCGTCAGCCTAGTGAGCGCGTCCCGGCACTGTTCGCCCACGGCGAAGCCGGAACAACCTTGATCTGAACAATAGTTGAGGTTCTAGTGTCGGTGGCCTGGGGTGGAATGAGCGCGGTCGAAAGGGAGCAGACGTGAGCATCGAATCGGTGGCCTGGAGTCAGATGTACCGGCAGGCCAACGCGCCCGACGAGCGACGGCCGTTCCGTGCCGCCACCGCCCGCCGGATTCTGCGTTTCGCCGGGCCACACCGGCGGCGGATCGGGGTCTTCCTGCTGTTCAGCATCGTCTCCGCGCTGCTCGCGGTGGCCACCCCGGTGCTGGCGGGACGGGTCGTGAACAGCATCGTCGGCGCGGCCGAACCACGGGTGGTGGTGTTGCTGGCCGCGGCCATCGGCGCGCTCGCCGTCGCCGACGCCGGGTTGGGGCTGGTGATCCGGTGGCTGTCCGCGCGCATCGGCGAAGGGCTGATCCTGGATCTGCGGCGCGCGGTGTTCGACCACGTGCAGCGGATGCCGGTCGCGTTCTTCACCCGCACCCGCACCGGCGCCCTGGTGAGCAGGCTGAACAACGACGTGATCGGCGCGCAGCGCGCCTTCAGCGACACCCTCTCCGGCGTGGTGACCAATCTCGTCACGCTGGCGCTGACGCTGGGGGTGATGCTCACCATCTCCTGGCAGATCACCCTGCTGGCGCTGCTGCTGCTCCCGGTGTTCGTGGTGCCGGCGCGGCGGATGGGCCACCGACTCGCCGAGATGCAACGGGAGGCCGCGCGACTCAACGCGGCCATGAGCACCCAGATGACCGAGCGCTTCTCGGCCCCCGGCGCGACCCTGGTCAAGCTGTTCGGCAGGCCCGAGCAGGAATCCGCCGAGTTCGCCGCGCGGGCCGGGCGGGTACGCGACATCGGAGTGCGCACCGCGATGCTGCAGACGGTGTTCGTCACCTCGCTGACGCTGGTGTCGGCGCTGGCGGTCGCGCTGGTCTACGGCCTCGGCGGCTGGTACGCCCTGGTGGGCAGGCTGGACGCGGGCGCGGTCGTCGCGCTCTCACTACTGCTGACCAGGCTCTACGCTCCGCTGACGGCGCTGGCCAGCGCGCGGATGGAGATCATGTCGGCGCTGGTCAGCTTCGAGCGGGTCTTCGAGGTGCTCGACCTGAAGCCGCTCATCGAGGACGCGCCGGATGCCGTGCCGGTGCCCGACGGCCCGGTGGAGCTGGAACTCGACGGCGTGCGCTTCGGCTACCCCTCGGCGGACAAGGTCTCGCTCGCCTCGCTGGAGGAAGTCGCGACGCTGGACACCCGCGGCGGCGTGGAGGTGCTGCACGACATCACGCTGCGAGCCCGGCCGGGACAGCTGGTGGCGCTGGTCGGCTCCTCCGGCGCGGGCAAATCGACCATCGCGCAACTGGTTTCGCGGCTCTACGACGTGGATTCGGGTGCGGTGCGATTGAACGGAGTCGACGTCCGCAGCATCAGCGCCCGCTCGCTGCGCGCCGCCGTCGGCCTGGTGACCCAGGACGGGCACCTGTTCCACGACACGATCCGCGCCAACCTGCTGCTGGCCCGCCCCGAGGCCGACGAGTCGGAACTGTGGGACGCGCTGCGCCGCGCTCGCCTCGCCGACCTGGTCGAATCCCTGTCCGACGGACTCGACACCGTGGTGGGCGAACGCGGTTACCGCCTCTCCGGCGGCGAGCGCCAGCGCCTCACCATCGCCCGCCTGCTGCTGAAGCAGCCGCGCCTGGTGATCCTCGACGAAGCCACCGCCTCGCTCGACTCGACCTCGGAGGCCGCGGTGCAGGAAGCCCTCACCGAGGCGTTGGACGGCCGGACCGCGCTGGTCATCGCACACCGGCTGTCCACCATCCGCGCGGCCGATCTGATCGTCGTGCTGGAGGACGGCCGGATCATCGAACGGGGCACCCACGCCGAACTGCTCGCGAGCGGAGGCCGTTACGCCGAGCTGTACCGCACTCAATTCGCCGAACCGGACGAGGTCGCCGCCTGAACAGGCACGGCAACGGCGCGGCGCAGGCCCCCGAAATCCAGGGCTTCGCAATGAAATTTCCGAGCGGTAGCGTTCGGGCCGGCGCGGACACGCCGAATCACAGATATGCGAGGTTCATATGAAGCGGACGATCACCGGGCTGGCATTGGCCGGCGCACTGCTCTTTCCCGGTCAGCTCGCGGCAGCGGGATCGGTCTCGGCCGGAGCGCCTGCCGCCGTTCCGGCCGAGGCGAGCGAAGTGGCGGACGGCGGGTCGTCCGCCTACGGCTGCACGCTCGAGTGCGGTCCGTTGATGCAGCTGTGGATCGCGTTGTACGAGTCCCTGGCGGTCGGGTCCAGCGGCGGCGGCGGTGCGCCTGCCGCCTCGTGACGACCTCCGCTGTGCGCTCAGAACCCGCCCGCGACCGCGAGAACCGTTCGACCGGAATGGGTTCCGTCCCGCAGGGAACGCAGCACTCGTTCCGCGTCGGTGACCGGGACGACGTTGCGCAGCCGGCTCAGGTGGCGGGGCCGGAGGTCACCGGCCAGGCGGGACCAGAGGGCGCGGCGTTCGGCGATGGGATAGGCCACGGAGTCGACGCCGAGCAGGGCGACGCCGCGCAGGATGAACGGCATGACAGTGGTCGGCAGATCGGAGCCGCCGGTGAGGCCACTGGCGGCCACGGCCCCTCGGTACCCGATGCTGCTCAGGACGTAGGCCAGCGAACGGCCCCCGACACTGTCCACCGCCGCGGTCCAGCGAGTCGCGCCGAGTGGGCGGATCCTGGCTTCCGGATCCTCGGGCAGGCGGCCGATGACCTCGGTCGCGCCCAGTTCGCTCAGCAGTCCGGCGGCCTCGGCCTTGCCGGTGGAGGCGACGACCTCGAAGCCGAGACCCGCCAGGATGTCGACGGCGACGCTGCCGACGCCGCCGGTCGCGCCGGTCACCAGGACGGGGCCGTCGTCCGGCGTCAGGCCGTGGTCGAGCAGCGTGACCACGCTGAGTGCCGCGGTGAATCCGGCGGTGCCGATGGTGGCGGCTTCCTCGGTGCTCAGCCCGTCGAGGCGGACCACCCAGTCGGCGGGGACCTTCGCGTACTCGGCGAAGCCGCCGTGATGCGACACGCCGATCCCGTACCCGTGCGCGACGACCCGGTCGCCGGGTGCGAAGTCGGGGCTGTCGGAGGCCACGACCTCGCCGGTCAGGTCGATGCCGGGAATGATCGGATAGGCCCGGACGACTCCGCCGCGCGGCGTGATCGCCAGCGCGTCTTTGTAATTGGCACTCGAGTAGTGCACCGCGATCGTCACCCGGCCGCCGTCACCGTCGTCGAGGAAGCTCTCTTCGACCTCCTCGCGAACCAGGGCGATCCCGCTGCCGGACTCGTGCGCCACCATCGCTGCGAATGCCATGGGATCGAGCATACGAGCCGCTCGACCCACGACGGAGACATCCGGTTCCGAGAAGAGAGGTTTCACCCATGACCCTGCGTTCGCTCGCCGCCGGTGCCGCACTGGCCGCCGCCGCACTGTGCGCGCTGCCCGCCGCCGCCCATGCCGACGACCCGGAGTTCCCGCGCAACGGCATCGTGCCGCCCGGGGCCTACCACATCCCCCGTGGCGCGGCGAATGTCGTGGGGACACCACTGGACGGCTGTGTCCTGCACGTCGACGGCAATACGACCAACGTGTTCCTGGACTGCCCGGCCTTCGATCGCGCGGGTCGCCAGATCGCGCGCGGCCCGAACGAGACCGACATCGTGCTCGACGGCGTGCCGCTCGGACTGTCGCTGCACGACATCGATCCGCGCCAGGGCATCTGGACCGGCACTCCGAACGTGGGCGGATTCCAGATCCCGGAACCCTTGGCCGGTCTCGGACTGCAGCGGCGCTGACCGGACCGCCCGGGCGCATCGACAGAGCTCGGCGCGACCAGCTCCCGGCCCCCGCCCCGCGGCGTACCCCGCGCCGGGGTCAGGCGGACAGCGGTGCGGCGGTGCACACGATCATGGACCGGGCACGCGCACCGGTAATCGGTGGGCGCCGTCAATCCGCGGCGAATTCCAGTCGCACGCCGAGCAATCGGACCGGCCGGTCGAGCTCGAACCGGTCGATGACGCGCACCGCCGCCTCGACGATCGTCGCGACATCGGCGCTCGGGGCGGCGAGCTTGGTCTGCTTGCTGCGGGTGTAGAAGGTGTTGGTGCGCACCGTGACCGACACGCGCGCGGTGATGCGACCGGCCTCGGCCATCTCCTCGGCGACCTCGGTGGCGAGCCGGGCGACCTCGGCGCGGATCTCGCCGGGATCGGTGAGATCGCGGGGAAAGGTGTGGGATCTGCTGCGGCCCACCGGTACTCGTGGCTCGGTGAGGACATCGGTGTCGCCTCTGCCGTGCCCGAGCACCCACAGATAGGGCCCGGTGTTCGGGCCGAACTCGGCCGCCAGGCGATCGCGATCGGCGGCCATCAGGTCGGCGACGGTCTCGATGCCGATGGCCGCCATGCGCGCGGCGATACGGCGGCCCACGCCCCACAGCGCCTCGGTCGGGCGGTGGCCCATCACCTCGGTCCAGTTGGCGGCGGTGAGAACGAAAGTACCTGTCGCCGAGCCCGGTTCGTCGGCGGGTGCGGCGGACGACTTGCCGGTGGACTTGGCGAATCCGGTCGCCAGTTTGGCGGTGAGCTTGTTGTCGCCGATGCCGATCGCGCATGTGAGCGACAGTTCGGCGATCGCCGCGCGGATCTCGGTGGCCAGGGTGCGCGGATCATCGGTGTCGGCCGCCAGGAACGCCTCGTCCCAGCCCCAGACCTCGACCCGGCCGGGGAAGGTGCGCAGCAGATCCATCACCTCCCTGGAGGCGTCCTCGTAGGCGGTCATGTCCAGCGGGAGGAAGACGCCCTCCGGGCAGCGCTTCGCGGCCGCGCGCAAGGGCATGCCGGCGCGCACGCCGTAGGCGCGGGCCGGATAGGACGCGCACGTCACCACTTTGCGCGGCTCCTCGGGATCGCCGTTGCCGCCGACGATCACCGGCCTGCCGCGCAGTTCCGGGTGGCGGCGGAACTCCACCGCCGCCTGGAACTGGTCGAGATCCACGTGCAACAGCCACCGGGCCATTCGTCCGTCATACCCCTTTACCAGCATGAACCGCGGCACTGTCTTGCCCGGCGCCGGAAACAGAACTAAATTCTGGATATGAAGATTCGAGATCGGTTGCTCACGGCGGCCGAGCGCGAGTTCGCCGAGCACGGGCCGCTGGATGCCACGCTGGCCCGGATCAGAGAGTCGGCGGGCGCGAGCGTCGGCGCGCTGTACCACCACTTCCCGGACAAAGCCGATCTGTACCGCCAGGTGTGGGCGCACGCGCTCGGCGACTACCAGCGCTGCTTCTGGGGCGCGGTAGGCGAGAGCGCGGATGCGCGGACCGGCGTGGTCGAGGGCGTGCGCGCGCACCTGCGCTGGGTGAGCGAGCACCCGCACCGGGCGACCATCCTGCTGTCGACGCGCCCGCCGGGGGTGCGCGAGAGCGAGAGCAACCGGACGTTCCTGACCGACGTCGCGCGCTGGTGGCGCACGCACGCCGGTTACGGCGCGGTCCGCGCGCTCGATTTCGACGTGCTCTACGCGCTGTGGCTCGGTCCGGCACAGGAGTATTCGCGCCAGTGGTTGAGCGGCGCGATCCCGGTCCCGCCCGCCGACGTGGGCGACGAACTCGCCGAGGCGGCCTGGCTCGTGCTGGGCGCGCCGTCCGCCGCGACAGGCATCGACACCCGAGGAGACACCCGATGACCGCCACCACCGAACTCGACTTCGACCGCGCCGCCCAGGTGCTCGCGGCTCAGCCGTTCGCCGATCTGGTCGGCACCAGGCTGACCGCTTTCGGCGACGGGGCGGCCACGCTGCTGGTGCCGATCCGTCCGCAACTGTGCCAGCAGTTCGGGTACGTGCACGGCGGTGTGCTGTCGTATCTCGCCGACAACGCACTGACTTTCGCGGCGGGCACCGTACTCGGCGCGAATGTGCTCACCGGCGGGTTGAGCATCACCTACCTGCGGCCCGCCGCGGGGCAGACCCTGCGCGCCGAGGCCCGGGTGACCGGATCGACGCGCCGGCAGGCGGTGGTGAACTGCGAGATCTTCGCCGAGTCCGATGGCACGGAGCCGGTGTTGTGCGCGCTGGCGCAGGGCACCACGCGAACCGTGGAACGCACGCTCGGCTGAGCGGCCGGGCACGCAGTTGCGTGCCCGGCCGCTGAGCGACTGTCAGGCCGTCGCGGCCAGCGTCCTGTCCTCCGCCGCCGGTTCGGCGACCGGCTCGATGGCGTAGGCGAGGATGTCGGCCACGTCGGCGACCGGACGCACGTCCAGGGCGTCGAGCACCTCGGCGGGGACCTCGTCGAGGTCCGGCTCGTTGCGGGCCGGTATGAAGACGGTCTTCAGGCCGGCGCGCTGGGCCGCGAGCAGCTTCTGCTTCACGCCGCCGATGGGCAGCACCCGGCCGTTCAGCGTGACCTCACCGGTCATGCCGACGTCGGCGCGGACCTGGCGGCCCAGCGCCAGCGAGACCAGGGCGGTGACCATGGTGACGCCCGCGGACGGACCGTCCTTGGGCACCGCGCCCGCCGGGAAGTGGATGTGGATATTGCGGTCGAGCACCGAGGGCTCGATGCCGATCTCCTCGAGATGCGAGCGCACGTAGGTCAGCGCGATCTGCGCCGATTCCTTCATGACCTCGCCCAGCTGACCGGTCAGGGTGAGCGAGCGCTCGCCCTCGGCGGCATTGGCCTCGATGTAGAGGACGTCGCCGCCCGCGCCGGTGACCGCGAGACCGGTCGCGACGCCCGGCACCGCGGTGCGTTCCACCGAATCCGGGGTGAAGCGCGGCCTGCCCAGGTAGTCCTTCAGGTCGCCGACGTCGATGGTCAACGGGTCCGAGGCCGGGGCCTGCGCGGTGGTTCCGTCCGCGCCCGGCGCGGTCTCGTCCACGAGCGGCTCGTCGTAGCCGAGTTCCGGGCCGTAGCCGGCGACTGTCCGGCTCGCGCCCTGATCCGCATCGCCTGCGGCGGCACCTGATTCGGCCTCGGAGAGCCGAGTCGCCGCCTTGCGCAAGGCCTTCGCGATCAGCCGTTCCATCTGCCGAACGCCTGCCTCCCTGGTGTGGTTGGCGGCGATCTCGCGCAGCGCCTCCTCGGTGATGCGCACCTCCTCGGCGGTCAGCGCGTTGCGTTCCAGCTGCCTGGGCACCAGGAAGTCGCGGGCGATGGCCACCTTGTCGTCCTCGGTGTACCCGTCGACGGTGATGAGCTCCATGCGGTCGAGCAGCGGGCCGGGGATGGTGTCCATGACATTCGCGGTCGCGATGAACAGCACGTCGGACAGGTCCAGGTCCAGATCCAGGTAGTGATCGCGGAAGGTGTGGTTCTGCGCGGGGTCGAGCACCTCGAGCAGGGCGGCCGCGGGGTCGCCGCGGAAATCCGAACCGACCTTGTCGATCTCGTCGAGCAGGACCACCGGGTTCATCGACCCGGCCTCCTTCATCGCGCGCACGATTCGGCCCGGCAGCGCACCGACGTAGGTGCGCCGGTGGCCGCGGATCTCGGCCTCGTCGCGCACGCCGCCCAGGGCGACGCGCACGAATTCGCGCCCGAGCGCCCGGGCGACCGATTCGCCGAGGGAGGTCTTGCCCACGCCGGGCGGGCCGACCAGCACCAGCACCGCGCCGGAGCCGCGTCCGCCGACGACCTCCAATCCGCGACGGGCGCGCCGGGCCCGCACCGCGAGGTACTCGACCATGCGGTCCTTGACCTCGTCGAGGCCGTGGTGATCGGCGTCGAGCACGGCGCGGGCGGCGGCGACATCGGTGCTGTCGGTGGTCTTCACCTGCCAGGGCAGCTCCAGCACGGTGTCGAGCCAGGTCCTGATCCAGCCGGATTCCGGGCTCTGATCGCTGGCCCGCTCCAGCCGGCCGACCTCGCGCAGGGCGGCCTCGCGCACGGCGTCGGGCAGGTCGGCCTGCTCGACACGGGTGCGGTAGTCGTCGGCGCCGTCGGGCTCGTCCTCGCCCAGTTCCTTGCGGATGGCGTTGAGCTGCTGGCGCAGCAGGAACTCGCGCTGGGTCTTCTCCATGTTCTCGCGGACCTCCTCACCGATCTTCTCGGTGAGTTCGGACTCGGCGATGTGCGCCTTGGTCCACTCGATCAGCGAGGTCAACCGCTGCGCGGGCTCGGGGGTCTCGAGCAGTTCGCGCTTCTGCTCGGCGGACAGGTAGGGGGCGTAACCGGCGGTGTCGGCGATCGCCGAGGGGTCGGTCAGCTGATCGACGGCGTCGATGAGCTGCCAGGCCTCCCGGCGCTGGAGCACCGAGATGACCAGCTTCTTGTATTCGGCGGCCAGTTCCTTGGTCCGGCCGTCGGCGGCCGGGGTCTCGACCGGTTCGGCCTCGACCCACAGCGCGGCACCCGGTCCGGTGACGCCGTGGCCGATCTTCGCGCGGCGTTCGGCCTTCAGCACGGCCGCGGGCGCGCCGCCGCGCATCCGGCCGACCTGTTCGACGGTGGCGACCACGCCGTAGGCGGCGTAGCCCTCGGGCAGGCGGGGAGCGAGCAGTACGGCGTCGGTTCCGGCGGCGCGCGCGGCGTCGATGGCGGCCTGCGCGGATTCGTCGAGTTCGATGGGCACGACCATGCCCGGCAGCACGATCGGATCGGTCAGGAACAGCACCGGCAGATCACGGGGTGTAGTCACGTTTCGATCCCTCCAAGAGTTGAGCGATACCTACTCAACCCGTCGAGTTTTCGTATTGTTCCGCCTGGTGACGGTGTTCACCGACAGCGAAGCCAGGCACCGTTGACCCTTCAAGACCGTCGAGCAGGGGGCCGCGACCACCATGGTCGCAGCCATCGCGCCGGAGTTCGAGGCCACCGGCGGGCACTATCTCGACGACTGCCGGGAGGCATACACGATCGACGACGACGCCGACCTCGCCGACCACCCGCACGGTGTCGAGCGATGGGCCATCGACCCGGACGCCGCGCGTGAACTCTGGTCGATATCACGCGCGACCCTCGACGGGACAGAATCGTGAGAATGCGCTGGCAGCTGGTCACACGTCGACCGAGAATCCACAGCAGCGGCGGGCCGGGGCGACCCGGCGGCGGCACGCGTTGACACCCGATCGGGGCAATGAGAATGTGAGGCCTCGGTTCGTGAACAAGATCGGTTGAAGGGGGCCTCCAGGATGTCGACACTCGCGGCAGGGGTGTTCGTCGACTGGGAGGAACTGACCGGGCAATCCAAATTCGTCGTCGAACTGATCAGCTTTCCGGTCTTCAGCGCGGTGGCGGGCCTGCTCACCAACTGGACCGGCGTGCTCATGCTGTTCTGGCCGGTGGAGTTCCGCGGTGTGCGCATCCCGGGACTGCACGTGCTCTACCCGTATCTGCCGAGGCGGGTGCAGGTGCTGCCGACGTTCTCCGGCGACGGCAGACGTCTGGGCTTCCAGGGTTTCATTCCGGCCCGCGCGGAGAAGATGGCCAGCATCTGCGTCGACAAGGCGCTGCTGCGCATCGGCAGTCCCCGGGACTTCATCCACGAACTCGACCTCGACGGCGTCGCGGACCATATCGCCGAGACCGCCAGGTCACGGACACCGGAAATGGTCGACGAGGTGATGTACCGGGAGAACCCGGATCTGTGGAAAGCGGTGCCGCGCGGGGTCAAGCAGGCGGTCTACCAGCGCGTCGACGCCCAGTTGCCGAAATTGTGCAGGCGCGCGTTCGATTCGCTCGGCGACAATATCGACCAGCTGATCGACATCAAGACCTTCGTCATCCGCTACCTGCGTCAGAATCCGGAGATCCTGAAGGATCTGACCACCACCATCGCCGAGCCGGAACTGAAGTTCATGGTGCGGATCGGCCTGCTCGGCGCGCCGTTCGGCCTGCTGCTCGCGCTGTATCTGCACGTACACGACAGCATTCCGGTGATCGGCTGGATTCCGGCGTGGGTGATCGTGCTGCTCGCCTCGGCGGCCATCGGCGTGATCGTCAATGTGATCGCGGTGAAGATGGTGTTCGAGCCGGGCGACCCGCAGCCGCGCTACAAGTACCTGTGGCGCCAGGCGCTGCTGGCCAAGCGGCAGCCGCAGGCCGCGACCGACCTCGCGCACATCCTGGCCTACCAGGTGCTCACCCTGCCGAACCTGTCGGAAGAACTGCTGGAGGGGACCAACGGGGACAAGACCCGCCAGCTCATCGAACGGCTGATCGCCGACGAGATCCACCGCCAGCTCGGACCGACCCATTCGGTGGTGCGCGCGGCCTTCGGCGCCCGGCAGTTCGACAATCTGACCGTCGGGGCGGCGGGCGCGGCGGTGGGGCTGGCGCCCAGCCTGGCCGAGGACGAGAAGTTCGCCCGCGAGCAGGCCGCCAAGATCGACGACTTCGCCACCCGCAAACTGCGGATGCTCTCGCCCGGCGAATTCATGGAGATGTTCTACGCCTCGGTGGAACAGGACGCCTGGCTGCTCTACCTGCACGGCGCGGTGCTCGGCCTGGGCGTCGGCGCGGTGCACCTGGTGCTGTTCGGCTGGTGAGCGAACCGGTTCGGCACCGATCGAAGAAAACCAGCACGCGTGCTTGTCTTTGCCCGGTGTGCGCTGCCATGCTGGGCGGCAGCAGGCACACGACGATGGTGTGCCCGACCGGCAAGGGGTAGTGATGGCTGATCTGGACGCTCTGCTCGAGGATTTCGCCGCCGAATGCGCCGATCTCGAGAACCTGGTGGCGCCGCTGCCGGAGGCGCGGTGGGCTCTGGATACGCCCGCGCCCGGCTGGAGCATCGCCCATCAGATCGGGCACCTGGCCTGGACCGACGAGATCGCCACCGTCGCCGCGACCGATCCCGCCGAGTTCACCCGGCAGGTCACCGAGGCCGGGGCGAGCGTGCTCACCATGGTCGACGACGTCGCCGCCGAAGCCGCCGAGATGGCCCCCGCGGACCTGCTGCGGCGGTGGCAGGCGGGCCGCACCGGACTGATCGAGGCGCTGCGGGCAGTGCCCGCGGGGACGAAGCTGCCCTGGTTCGGGCCGCCCATGAGCGCCGCCTCGATGACCACCGCCCGGCTGATGGAGACCTGGGCGCACGGGCAGGACGTGGCCGATGCCCTCGGCGTGCGCAGGGAGCCCACCGCACGGCTGCGCGGGGTGGCGCACATCGGTGTGCGCACTCGCGATTTCGCGTATGCGGTACGCGGCAAGACCCCGCCCGCGACGGAATTCCGCATCGAACTCACCGCGCCGGACGGCAGCCTGTGGACCTGGGGACCGGAGACGGCCGACCAGCGGGTGAGCGGGCCCGCGCTCGACTTCTGCCTGCTGGTGACGCAGCGACGGCACCCCGACGATCTCGCGATACGCGCGCAGGGCGCCGACGCCGTCGAGTGGCTGACTCTCGCCCAGGCCTTCGCCGGGCCCAGCGGGCCCGGGCGCACAGCGGGTCAGTTCGGCTGATCCGGCCGGGACGGATACGCCGAGCCCTTCGGGCCGGGGTTCGGGTAGGCAGCAAGCGAGCGCCAAACTTGGGTGCGCCGTTTCGTGTCGACGGACCGGACGCCGTTGGCCGGGAGTCTCGTTGGCAGTCGAGTATGGCGCTCGCCTGCTCGGCTGGGGATACCCGTTTCCATCCGCTGGAAACCCGCACGCAACCGGCGGGTGTGATCCTGGACGTACCGGAACTCGTCATCCGGTCACTGTCGTACTCTGGTCGGGCGTCCGGCTTTCGATGATGCGAGCGGGACTCCCGGGACACCGAGGAGAGGAACGCATCGTGACCGCACAACGCACGAACCAGGCCTTCAGGTACACCGCGATCGTGTCCGCGAGCGCGGCCAGTCTCACCCTGACCATCGCCGCGGGCGCCTACGTGATGAGCCAGATGGCGCCCGGTATCTCGACCAACGGACCGGCAACGATCCTTGACAGGCCGGACCATTCCCTCGTCGAGGCCGAGCCCCGGATCGCACGGGCGTTCGCCGCCGCCCCCGTCTTCCCGGTCCCTGCCTCGTTCACATCCGGTGGCGCCCGGAGCCCGGTCCCCTCGGCATCCGACGAGGCCGCGACCGATCCGACCCCGACCGATCCGCCGGTCACCGAGCCACCCGCCGGAACCGGCCGCGTACCACGATCCGAGCCCGGCGGGTATCTCGATCTCGGCGTCGCCGCGCTGGACACCCGGCGCGAAGACCAGCGGACCACCGTCACCCTCACCGTCGATCCCTCGGTCACCGCGGCCGTGCACCAGCTGGTCACCGAACTGCCCACGGAGCCGGGCGTTTCCACCACGCTGCGCACCGAGATCGATCGCGCGCACGGAGTCGTCGCGGTCGGCTTCTCCGATCCGGTGCTCGGCGAGCGCAGCGTGCGGATGCCGGGCCCGATGCCATCGGAGCGGGCCACCGGCGCCGTGTCCGGGTAGGCACGCGCCGGGATCGTCCCGGACCGGCGAAGTACTGTGTGCCGACGTGTACGACTTCTGTGTGATCGGCGGCGGCATCGTCGGTGTCGCGACGGCTCACGAACTGCTGACCAGGAATCCCGGCGCGAGCGTGGTGCTGGTGGAGAAAGCCGACCGGCTCGGCGTCCACCAGACCGGGCACAACAGCGGCGTGATCCACTCCGGCATCTACTACGAGCCCGACAGTTTGAAGGCGCGACTGTGCCGCGCCGGTGCGCGCTGGACCACCGAATTCGCCCGTGCGCACGGCATCGAGCACCGGATCTGCGGCAAGCTGCTGGTGGCCACGGACGCGGCCGAACACGAACGGATGCTGGCGCTGCACGCGCGCTCGATCACCAACGGCGTCGAGGTGGAACTGCTCGACGCGGCCGAATTGCGCAGGCGCGAGCCACATGTCACCGGCGTCGGTGCGCTGTTCGTGCCGAGCACCGGCATCGTGGACTACCGCGCGATCACCGAGGCGCTGGCCGGGCGGGTGCGCGCGCTGGGCGGGACGGTGGTGCTCGGCGCGCCGATCACCGCGATCACCGAGACCGACGAGCACGTCACCGTCGAAGGCCCGGCCGGTCGGTGGACGGCGCGCACCCTGGTGGTGTGCGCGGGCCTGCAGGCCGACCGGATGGCCCGGCTCGCCGGGCTCGAGGTCGGCCTGCGCATCGTTCCGTTCCGCGGCGAGTACTACCAATTGCCCCCGGAGCGAGCGAATCTGGTGAGCACGCTGATCTATCCGATCCCCGATCCGAGCCTGCCGTTCCTCGGAGTGCACCTGAGCCCCACGGTCGACGGCGCGCTCACCGTCGGCCCGAACGCGGTGCTCGGCCTCGCGCGCGAGGGATACCGCAAGGGCAGCGTCGACCGGCGCGATCTGCTGGACATCATCACCTTCCCCGGCATGCGGCGAGTGGCCAGGACCCATCTGCGCACGGGCGCAAGGGAGTTGCGCAACTCGCTGTTCAAGCGGGGCTATCTCGCGGAGTGCCGCAAGTACTGCCCGCAACTCACCACGGCCGACCTGCGGCCGCGCCCGGCCGGCATCCGAGCGCAAGCGGTCTTGCCGGACGGCACGCTGGCGCACGATTTCCTGATCGAGCGCACCCCGCGCTCGATTCACGTGCTCAACGCGCCGTCGCCCGCGGCGACCTCGGCGGTTCCGATCGCGGAGTACATCGTCGACCAGCTCTGAACAAGGAACGCCCCGTTGCGAATCGGTGCCGCCCGGCTCCGAAACGCCGAATATTCCCGATCAACCTCTCGAATAAAGAGGACTGCTGTAGTACTTTTGTCGCAGCTGTGGATCAGGGAGGGCCTATGGGCCACATCAAGTACGCGAGCGATGTCGGCGCACCCGTCGAGGTCGCCTTCACCTACACCGACAACCACCTGTTCGTGCCGGACTGGATGTTCGGCGTCAGTGCCTTCGAGCCGATCGGAGACGCCGATCAGGGCATCGGTGCGGTTTTCGCGGCCACCACGCGCCTGATCCTGCGACCGAAGCGGATCACCTGCGAGATCACCGAACACCGGCGCAATGCCGTGCTGGCCTACACGCTGCGTGGACGGCGCCTGCGCGGGACCCTGACGCTGCGTTTCGACCCGCTGGGTTACGGCCGCTCGGTGCTGACCTCGGAAGCCCGCTACGACGACCCGCGCGGGCTGATGGGCCGGATGAGCGCCGGACTCGTCGACGCGGCTGTGCGCCGGGCGGTGCGGCGCACCGAGGCCCAGTTACGAAGAGAGATCGAAGAGTTCCACGGGACCGATCTTGTCGGGCGGATCGCATAGAGTGCCCGCCATGATCATCGTGAGCACCGACGGCTCGTGTCTGCGCAACCCCGGCGGCGCGATCGGCTGGGCGTGGGTCGATCATCAGGGCGGCGGCAGCGACAGCGGCGGAGCGCCCTCCGGCACCAATCAGATCGCCGAACTACGTGCCGTGCTCGAGGCGATCCTCGCCCACCCCGGCGAGGAGCACCTGCTGATCGAGAGCGACTCGCTCTACGCCATCAAGTGCTCCTCGGAGTGGATCCACGGCTGGCGCAACAACGGCTGGCGCACCTCCAACGGCAACCCGGTCAAGAACGCCGAGCTGATCGCCGGGATCGACCGGGCCATCGCCGGCCGGCCGGGACCGGTCCGGTTCCGGTGGGTGCGCGGTCATGTCGGCAACTACTTCAACGAACGCGCCGACGCGCTGGCAGGCGAGGCGGCCAGGCGCGCGGCGGCAGCTCCGGGAGAGGCTCCGCGCGAAGACGTCGCGCCTGTCGTGGCCACGCCGGCCCAAGCGCCGGTCACGGGGAAGGTGGTCACGGCGGGTCCGCAGGCACTGACCCTGTTCTGACCCGCGCGCGGCGCGCGAAGTCCACGGAGAAAGGCCTCCGGCGGTGGAGACACAGATCCCACCGCCGGAGGCGTCTTCGCTATTCGATTGTGCGGGCGGTCAGTTGCCCGGAGCGGGCGCGGGCGCTTCCTCCGCCGGAGCGCCTTCTGCCGGAGCTCCCTCGGTGGGAGCGCCCTGGGCCGGGGCGGGCGTGCCGCCGGGCAGCGCGCCGCCGGAGCCCTTGAGCATCGGCGAATCCAGCTTGGCGACCTTCCACTTGCCGTCTTCGTTCTTCAGATCGGCGATCACCACGATGTACTGGCGATCCGGGGTCGGCTGGGTGAAGTTGGTGCGGAACTGGGTCATGGTGACCAGCACGGTCGCCTGCTCGGTGTCGCCGTTCTGGAAGCCGCACTGCACGTCGTCGACCCAGGACTTCACCTGCGCCTGCACCATCGCCTCCGACAGCGCCTGGCCGGCCTGATCGAATTCCTCGCGGAACTCACCGGTCGCGTTGTCCTTGACCTTGGTGAAGTAGCCCTCGAGGTCGTTGGCGTAGTCGTACTCCGAGACCGTGCGGCCGAAGTCGCAGGCCGCGCGGGTGGCGTCGTCGACGGCGGCCAGCTCGGCGCCGCGGCGATCGGCCTGCAGATAGAAGACCACCACGGCGGTGACCGCGGCGACCAGCAGGATGCCCGCCACGAACGCGGCGATGATCGGCGCCATGCCCCGGCGCTTGCCGTCGTCGCCCGAGGGCGCGGGCGCGGCGCGGTCGGCCGTCGCGGCGGGCTCGGCCTTCGCGATCGAGACCTTCTCGGTCTCGTCCCCGGCCTCGGTCGACGCGGCCTTCTTCACCACGACCGTCTCCGCGTCGCGATCGGCGGATGCTTCCTTGTCGGGCACGACGGTCTCGTCATCGGTGCCCTTGGCGCCCTTGTCGTCGGTGTTGTCGGCGTTGTCGGTGGCCATCGATGGATACCTGCACTTTCCCGGCGCGTGAACGCACCGATCGGGTGGCCGGTCGCACCAGTAGAGAGCTTCCGTGCCCGTTCTGTCGGCGAGTATGCCGGGCCGAGGTGAACACCCACGGCCCGGGTCGACTCACTTGATCGGCGGGAGGGTCCGCTCGTTCGGATCCACACCCGGCGGCATCTGCGCGCCGTTGTTCGGCACATTCGGGCGAGGCGCGTTGGCCGCGCCGCGGATCTGCTGTCCCGGAGGCGGATTCACGCAGTAGTTCCACTTCGGGATGGCGCCGTCCTGCACCACCTCGTTGCGGTACACCGGGGTGTCGTAGGTGCAGAAGGGGCGCGGCCAGATGTCGATCATGGCGCGGAACTCGCCGTTGACCGCGGGCACGCCGAGCGCCTCGACACCGACCGCCAGCGACGGGAACAGCGCCCGCAGCGCGGGCAGCCGCAACTGGGCCGCCCTGGTGATGGCAACGAAGTTGGTGACCAGACTGGTCATCGGATCGGTGGTGGTGTCGAGCACCGCGCCGAGCCGGGCGAGCTGCGCCGGCGCCTGCTCGAGCACCCGCTGCACCTCGGCATTGGCGTTGTCGAACTGTTCGAACAGTACGCCGGAATTGGCCGTCAAGGTCGCCAGGTCCGGCTGCGCGTGCGAGGTCGTATCGGCGATCGTGCGCAGGTTGGTGATCAGATTGGTGGTCTGCGGCAGCAGCGAATCCAGGCCCGCGGTGACCAGCGAGATGCCGTTGATCAAGCCGCGCAGCTGATCCGGGCCGGCGCTGAGCGCGATATCCAGTTCGTTGAGGATCACGCTGAACTTGTCCGGATCGATCTGCGAGATCAGCGCACTGGAATTGTCGAGCACCGACCACACCGGCGTCGGAGTCGTGACCCGCGCGCTGTCGAACTCGATGACCGCGCCGTCGGCCAGATACGGTCCCTCTTCGGTGTTGGGCCGGAAATCGATGTACTGCTCGCCGGCGCCCGACAGCGCCTGCACCGAAACCAGTGTGTCGACCGGGATCTCGTAACCGCTGTCGATACGGACCACGGCCGCGATCGCCTGGCCGCGATCGATCAGATCGATGGAATCGACCTTGCCGATGCGGAATCCGCGCAGGGTCGCGTCGTTGCCCGGCTGCAGACCGCCGGAGCGGTCCAGCTTCACGGTGACGGAATATTCCGAACGCAGCGGGTTGAACCGCATCACAGCCACGGCGAGATAGCTCGCGCCGACGACCAGTACCAGTAGCAGGCCCAGCGCCGAAAGCCATTGCGTGCGTGACAACTTCATCGTTGTCCCCCTTCGACCCGGTTCTGCACCAGTTGCAGCACCTGCAGGATGCTGCCGGTGAAGTCGGCGACGTCGTTGAGGTCCCACAGGCCGGCGTAGGCGGGGTCGGTCAGCGCGCTCACGTCCAGGTTCGTCGCCGTCGCGTAGACCGAGAAGCTGCGACCGCGGAAGGTGGCGTCCACCTTCGGGCGGATCTCGTGCATGCGATCGAGCATGACCTCGAACTCGCTGCCGGTCGCCGCCAGCGCGTTCATCAGTTCGTGCGTGCTGTTGAGCAGGTTCTCCAGCTGCGCGGTGGAGGTGACCGAGTAGTCCCCGATCGCCGCGCTCGCCGTCGAGAGCTTGGTCAGCAGTTCGCCGATGGCCTGGTTGTTCTCGGCGATGGCGCCGATCATCTGCGGCAGCGTGTCGGCGACCTCGCCGAGTTCGGCCCGCCTGCTCTCCAGCGTGCCCGCCAGCGCGTGGAACTGGTCGAGCGTGGCATCCACCTGCGCGGAGTTGGCGTTGAGGCTGCCGACCACGCCGGTCAGCTCGGTGATCAGATGAGCCACCTGATCGCCGCGGCCACCGACGATGGAATCGAGTTCCGAGCCGATCTTGGACAGCGCCGCGACGCCGCCGCCGTTGAACAGCAGCGACACCGAGATCAGCAACTGCTCCACGGTGGCGCCCGCGGAGGTCTGCTCCAGGGTGAGCGTGTCACCGTCGGACAACATGGCCGCGCCGGGCTCGGCGACCGGCTTGGAGACCGCGACGAACACGTCGCCAAGCGGCGTCGCCTGGCGCAGTTCGGCGGTGCTGCCCTTGGGCAGTTCGATCTCGCTGTCGATGGTCAGATCGACGATCGCCTGGAAGTTCTTGGTCTTGATGTTGGTGACCACGCCGACATCGGAGCCGCCGATCTTGACCTTGGCCTGATCGGGCAGATTCAGCGCGTTCTCGAACACCGCGTGCAGGGTGTAGGTGTCCGCGGCCTGCCCGGGCTTGGGCAGCGGCAGATCCTCCACCGTGAAGCTGCATCCCGAGGTGATGCCGACTCCCGCGACCGCGGCCAGGGCGACCAGCGCCCGGCGTGCCTTGTTGCTCATTCGGTTCGTCATTTCGTCAGTCCGAGCAGTGCGGCGGTGAGCCCGTAGTCCGGGCCCATGTCCTGCACATTGCCGGTGCGGCAACCGTCTTCGCGCATCTGCAGCCGTTCGCAGAACAGGCTGACGATCTCGCCGTTGAGGAAGGTGCCGATGGCCGCGTTCAGGCGCACCCACTGATGCTCCCGGCTCACGATCCGGTCGATGTTCTGCAGCGCGAGCGGAGCCACGTCCACGACCTCGGTGACGCCGTAGGCGTTGTCGCGCAACTGCTGGGTCACGTTGGTCAGGCCGGTCAGGGTGCCCTGCAGTTCCCCCTGGTAGTCGCCCAGGGTGGTGGAGGTGTTGGCCAGGAAGGCGTTGAGCTGGTCCAGCGTCGCCTGCAGGCCGGGCGCCTGGTCGGCGAGCAGGCCGGTCATCTGGGTGACCCGGTTGCTGAAATCGCGCACCGACTGGTCGTTGTCGGCCAGCATGGTGGTCAGCTCGTTGAGACGCACGATGATATTGGAGATGGCGTCCTTGTTGTCCACGCCGACCTTCAGCGCACCGGAGAGCGCGTCGAGGGTGTCGCGGATCCGCGCCCCGTTGCCGTCGAGCATCGGGTAGAGCACCCGGCCCGACAGCGGCCCGACCCCCTCGGAGCCCTCCTTCGGCGCGAGGGCGGCGGCGAACTGATCGATGGTCTTGATCAGGGTGTCCAGCTCGACCGGGGTGCGGGTGCGGGCCAGGGGCAGGTGCGAGCCGTCGGCCAGTTCCTCGCCACCGGTGTAGACCGGGGTGAGCTCGATGTGCCGGTCGGTGACGATCGAGGGCGAGATGATCGCGGCCTCGGCGTCCTCGGGGATCTTCACATCGGAGTCGATCGACAGGTGCACCTCGACGAGAGTGCCCTTGGGCACGATCTTCTCGACGGTGCCGACCTCGAGCCCGAGCACCGTCACCGGATTGCCCACGAAGATGCCCGCGATGTTCTGGAAGTCGGCGGTGATCCGGGTGTCGGCCGACGGATTCACCGCGTCCGGTAGCAGCGAGCAGCTGCCGAGGGAGAGCGCGGCGACACCGATCACCGCGGCCTTGACCGCGTGCCGGAGTTTCGCCGTGGTGGCGGTTTTCATCACTGGCACCCCTCGATGACTTGGACGAAGCACAACCAGTTGTCCGGGAACAGCCACGGCACCGCGACCACGCCGTACGGACCGCTGCCACCCCACGAGTTGGACAGGTAGCGGACCGACGGCGGCATGATGGACAGCATCCGGTCCAGGTTGTCCTTGTTCTTCTGCAGGCCCTCGGCCATGGTGTTCAGCTGCGCGAGGGTCGGGCCGAGCTGGTCGTTGTTCTGCGCGCCGATCTCCTCGAGCTGACGCGACAGGGTCGCGACGTTGTCGAGCAACTGACGCAGCAGGTCCTGGCGTTCCATCACCCGGTTGGCGATGGCCTCGCCCTGGGTGATCACCAGCAGCACGCTGTTGCGGTTGTCGGCCAGGATCTCGGTGACCCGGTCCATGTCCTTCAGCAGCTGGTCGACCTGCTCACGCCTGGTGTCGATGGTCTTGGCCAGCGCGCCGACGCTGTCGAGCGCCTGCGCGGTCAGCGCCGGGGTGTCGCCGAACTGCTCGTTGATCACGTTCAGGGATTCGGCCAGCTGTTCGGTGTTCAGTGCCTCGAACTTCGGCGTGCCGATCTGCACCACATCGGCCAGATCGTAGGGAACGGAGGTGTTGGACAGCGAAATGCGCCCGCCGGGCAGACCCGAGCCGTCACCGGGCTTCAGATCGACGTAGCGGGCGCCGAGCAGCGTCGCCATCTTGATCGAGGCGCCGGCGTCGGGGCCGAGGTCGACGCTCTTGTCGATGTTCAGCGTGAGCAGCACATGATCGCCCTCGAGCTTCGCACCCGCCACAGTGCCGACCGGGACGCCCGCCGCGTTCACCCGGTCGCCGACCCTGATGCCCGCGGCCTGCACGAACTCGGCCTCGATCTCCTGCTGGCCGACGCCGAGCAGACGGAACACGCTGGCCACCGCGAGCAGGGCCACCACGACGACGGCACCGATGATGCCGAGCCAGAAGTGCCGGTTGCCGTCGAAGCGGCGTTTCATCTTCGCGATCATGGTCCACACACCGCCGAATGGGAGTTGCCGCCGATCTGCGAGAACAGGCCGCGCGGGAAGAGCACACCGTAGAGGGACAGGTCCAGGCCGCACAGATAGGCGTTCGCGTAGGCGCCCTCGGATGTGTGCCGGCCGGCCGCCGCGAGCAGGCTGGGCACGTCGACCGCCGCCTGGTCGAGCTTGGCGCCGTTGTAGAGCAGCATGGTCAGCGCCGCGGTGGTCGAGTTCTGCGCCAGCTGCAGGCCGGGCTCGATGCGACCGACCATGGCGACCAGATCGGTGGTCGCGGCGGTGATCGTCTCGGTGGAGCCGAGCAGGGACTGGCCCTGGTCGTAGAGACCGCCGATGAGCGCCCTGGTCTGGGTCACCAGCGTCTCGAGCTCCTCGCCGCGGTTGGCCAGACCCGACATCACCCCGGAGAGATTGGCGATGACATCGGACAGGATCGCGTCGCGGCGCTGGAAATCGGTCGCCAGCTGGGCGGCCTGGACGATGAAGGAACTCAGCGACACGTTGTCGCCCTGCAGGGCCAGGATGATCGTCTCCGACAGGCGGTTGACCTGCTCGGGCTGCAGCACCTGGAACAACGGCTGGAATCCGTTGAGCAGAGCGGAGATGTCGAAGGAGGGCTCGGTGCGCTCCACCGGGATGGTGCCCTTGTTCTCCAGCGGCGCGGGCGAGGCCTCCTGGCCGGGTTCGAGCGCCACATAACGCTGACCGATCAGGTTCTGGTACCGCACCAGCGCCTTGGTGTCCTCGTAGATCGTCTGGTCACGCTGCACGACGAAGGTGACCTCGGCGACGGACTCGTTGTTCTCGTCGCGGACGAGCGCGATGTCGTCGACCTTGCCGACGCGCACGCCCGCCATCCGGACGTCGTCGCCCTCACGCAGGCCGAGCACATCGGTGAACACGGCCGTGTAGGTGTTGGTGCTGCCGGCGACGGTGCGCGCCAGGGTGTTCCAGACGACCACCGTCACCAGGATCGACACCAGCGCGAAGATACTGAAGCCGATCAGCGGTTTGCGGATGCTCATCGGCGATCCCCGCTCTCGGACACGGTCATGGTTCCGCCCTTCAGGATCGGGCTGAGCAGCAGGTACTCCGCGGTGGTCGGCTGACGACCGAGCAGCACCGCGATCGCGTCGTCACCGCGATAGGAGATCGCGCTCGCCTGCGGGGTGACCGCCTCGGGGTCCGCGGCGGGTTCGGTGGCGGGCGCGGGCTCGGCGGCCGGCTGCGGCGCGGTCAGGCCGGGCAGCGACAGACCGGGCAGCGAGGGCAGGCCCGGGATGATGCCTTCCAGCGGGGTACCCGCGAACGGAACCGGAGCGGCCGGGTTGTCCGGCGCGACGACCGGGGATTCCAGCGCGGTCAGGCCGGGGATCAGCGGCAGGCCGGGCACCGGGACCGCGGGCGGCAGGCCCTTGGCCGAATCGAGCGCGCGCGGGCGCAGATTCTCCGGCAGTGGCGGCAGCTCGGCCACCGTCGGCGCGGTGGCGCAGCTCGGGCCCGCCATCTCGTCGTAGCGCGGGCAATCCTCGGCCGTGTAGGGCTTGTACGGCGTCAGGGTGATGCCGGCGTCCCACACCATCTGGTTCGCCGGACCCCAGTGGAAGACGGTGTTCAGCTTGCGCAGCGACTCGCTGAGGTTGAGCAGCGCACGGGTGATCGCGGTCGGATCCGCGGTCATCGCGCCGAACAGATCCGCGGTGCCCGCGGTGATCTGCTTGCCCGCGTCGGGATTCCGCGCGAACAGGGTGTTCACCGAATCGACGGTGCCGCTGGTGCCGGTGATCAGCGACATGAGCTCGGTGCGCCGGTCGGCGATGGTGCGCGCGGTGAGCACCGATTCGCCGAGCACGTCGACCAGTTCCGGGGCCGACTCGTTGAGCGCGGCAAAGGAATTGGAGAAGTCGGTGAGCAGCACGCCCAGGTCCGGGATGGCCTGGTCGACCGAGGTCACCCAGCGGTCCAGCCGCTCGATGGTCGAGCCGGGCAACCGGCCGCTGCCGTCGAGGGCCTGCGACAGGGTGCCGAGCACGCGGCCGAACTGCACCGGGTCGATCTTCTCCAGGATGTCGCGCACCGTGGTGAGGGTGTCCTGCAGCGCGATCGTGCCCTTGCTGCGGTCCTCCTCGATGACCGAGCCTTCCTCGAGATAGCTGTCGGACGGTCCGTTGAAGACCAGTTCCACCGAGGTCACCGCGAACAGGTTGCTCGGCACCACGCGAGCGGTCACATTGGCGGGGATGCTCCTGGCGTACTCCGGCTTCAGCTCGATCTGCACCTTCTGCAGTTCGCCCTTGGCGGCCACCTCGACCTCGTCGACCGCGCCGACGAGCACGCCGCGGAACTTCACATCCGCCTCGGACGGCAGGCCGTCACCGGTGGTGGTCAGATTCGCCACCACATTGACCTTGGGCACGAAATAGCCCTGGTAGCGCGCCATCAGCAGGCCGAGCACCACCGCGAAGACCACCAGCCCACACGCGCCGGCGATCAGCAATTGCCGCATCGTGGGCCCACGCCCACTGGGATCGATGATCATCTCGCCCTTACCCCGAGATCCGGATGCCGGGGTCGACGCCCCAGATAGCCAACGTCATGAACAGATCGGCGAACACGACCAGGATGATGCACATCTTGATCGCGCGACCGGCCGCCACGCCGACGCCCTCCGGGCCGCCGGAGGCGAAGAACCCGTAGTAGCACTGGATGAAGGTGGTGATCGCTACGAAGACGATCGCTTTGAGCAGCGAGTACAGCACATCGGTCGGAACCAGGAATTGGTAGAAGTAGTGCGAGTAGGTGCCGGGGGCGGTGCCGCCGATCATCTGCACGGTCAGCGAGCAGGAGATGTAGGCGACCGCCAGACCCAGGCAGTACAGCGGCACGATCGCCACGATGGCGGCGAACATCCGGGTGCTGACCAGGTACGGCAGCGGGCGGATGGCCACCGATTCGAGCGCGTCGATCTCCTCGGAGATCCGCATGGCGCCCAGTTGCGCGGTGAATCGACAGCCCGCCTGAGCGGCGAAGGCCAGCGAGGCGAGCAGCGGCCCCAGCTCGCGGGTTGTCGCGAAGGCCGAGATCGCGCCGGTGATCGGGCTCAGGCCGAGCAGGTTCAGCGAGGTGTGCCCCTGGATACCGACGGTCATACCGCCGAAGGCACTGAGGATGACGACCACGCCGATGGTGCCGCCGCCGACGACCAGATTGCCGTTGCCCCAGGTGACGTCGGTGAGCAGCCGCCACACTTCCTTGGGGTACTGCTTGAGCGCCAACGGGATCGAGCCCACCGACCGCAGGAAGAAGAACACCTGGTGACCGATGCGGGCGAGCAGGTCGACCGGCGCCTGCGCGGTCTTCTTGAGTTGTTGTAGCGGCCGCAGCAGTGGCGGCACATAAGTCGACGACACCGGCTCAGACCACCTGTGGGGGGAAGAGGGCGCTGTAGATCTGCGTGATCCCGAGGTTCACGCCGAAGAGCATGATGGCCGAGCTCACCACAGCGGAGTTGACGGAGTTCGCGACGCCACCGGGGCCGCCGCGGGTGTTCAGACCGGTGTCGCAGGCGATGATCGCGGCCAGCAGGCCGAAGATCATCGACTTGACCAGCGCGACGAACAGGTCCCTGGTGACGGCGAACGAGGAGAAGGTGCCGATGTAGGAGCCGGGGGTGCCGCCCTGGGCGAAGATGTTGAACACGTAACCGGTGAGGAAGCCGACGAACACCACGAAGCCACACAGCAGCACGCTGACCAGCATCGCCGCGCCGAGCCGGGGGGCGACCAGCCTGCGCATGGGGTCGACGCCCATCACCTTCATGGCGTCGATCTCTTCGCGGATGGTGCGCGAGCCGAGGTCGGCGCAGATGGCCGAGCCGACCGCGCCGGCGATCATGATCGAGGTGACCAGCGGCGCGCCCTGCTGGACGATGCCGAGGCCGTTGGCCGCGCCGATGAAGGAGGTCGCGCCGACCTGTCCGGCGACCGCGCCGACCTGGATGGAGACGATGACGCCGATCGGAATGGCGACGAGTAGCGTGGGGGCAGCGGCCACATTGGCCATGAACGCGCACTGGCGGACGAATTCCCCGAAGGGGAAGCGCCTGCGGAGGATGGCGATGAACAACTCGGCGACCGCCGAGATGCCCATGGTGATCTGGCGACCGAAGGTCTCCAGCGACCGTTTCGGGTGGTCTTCCCAATAGGCCCTCGTCCAATCGACCGCTTCACTTATGCGGGACCCGCCCGGGGGACTCTTGGTCGACTGCACTGGCTAACCCCTCTCGACGCCGGTTGGACAACCCCGACGACTTGTTTGCTTGACGCACCTTACTACGGGGTAGTGCTGAACACACCATTGACATGTGATCGCAGTCATAGATGTCGATCACCTGTCCGAATTGACTGGGAGCAGCCACAACGACACTCTGGGAGCACGCCGGTAAACGTGCATATTTCTTGGCACAGGTTGCAGTCCCGACCCCGTGATATGGCCTTGCGCAATAGAGTCCGCGTAATTGCGGGGAAAACAATCATCTAAAATCTTCTTCGGTATCCGAATGCAGTGGACATACCGCACGACAGACGCGAAACCGCAATATGACGCGCCACATCCACCCTTTTGATACCGATAAGCTATGACACGCCGGGCGACCGGGCCGCTCACGCCCTTCACCCCGCGAGACGCGACCGAGACCGAATACTGACACGATGAATGCGACAGATTGATATCGTGCGGGCTTCCGACATCTGGAGGGACATGTTCAGCAAACTCGCCAAGGCGGCCAACGCCGTCCTCGCCGTGGCCACGGTCGCGGCGCTGCTCGGGACGGGCGCCGGAGCCGCCGCGGCGGACCCGGGCGCGCCGGTGATCGGTGGCGGTTCGGGAATCATCGTCGACAACATGTACGAGTGCACCGTCACCACCGTCGGCCACGACAACGCGGGCAGGCTGGTCGGCCTCACCGCGGGCCACTGCGGCGAGGCGGGCGCGCAGGTGTACTCGGAGACCGATCCGGGAGCGGGTGTGATCGGCCGCTTCGTCTACTCCAACCCGACTCTCGACTACGCGGTGATCCAGTTCCAGCCCGGCGCGATCACCCCGGTCAACCGGGTCGGCAATGTGACGATCACCGGCATCGGCGCACCCGCCCAGTTCCCGATGATCGTCTGCAAGGAAGGCCGCACCACCGGCAACACCTGCGGACTGGCCTACGGTGACATCTTCGGCAGCAATGTCGAGACCTGGGCGCAGATGTGCGTCGTGGAAGGCGATTCCGGCGCACCGGTGGTCGTCGGCACGACACTGGTCGGCATGGTGAACGCCTACCTGGCCATCGCCTGCTTCGGCCCCGAGGTCGGCACCAACATGACCGCGATCATCGACGACCTCAACGCCCGCGGCGACATCGGAGCGGGCTTCCGGCCCATCTGATCCGGCACCACGCCGGTCGGACACGACAAAGGGAGCGGACCTTCTGGTCCGCTCCCTTTGCGTTCGCCCGATCCCCCCGGACCCGGGCCGATGCCGGAGCCGCGCGCGAGCGGCCTACAACTCCTCGACGCAGACCACGAAGCGGCGCTCGGTGTACTCGAAGCCGTAGCCGGTGTCGCAGGCGCTGACATCCCCGACGCCCTGGACGACCTCGGCCACCCGCACGGGCTGCAGGCCGGGCTCGCTGCAGTCGATGCGCTGCGGATCGTCGCCGCCGATGTCCATGCAGCCGCCGACCACCCAGTCGATGTCCAGGCAGAACGCGCCCTGTTCGAGCCCGTTGAGCGTCTCGGCGTAGTAGTTGTCGCGATCGGCCGGGCACAGCGCGCTGTTGGTGGCCTTGCCGATCACCTTGTAGTTGGACGCGCGGCTGCCGCAGGATGCCCTGGCGATGGTCGCGCTGGTGGTGGTGCCGCCCAGGGTCACGCAGTCGCCGATCTCGGCCTGGAAGTCGGTGTCCCCGGCTTCCTGCGTCGTCGTGCGCGGCGCACTGGATTTCGGCGTGCTCGGCTTGGGGGGGCCGGGCTTGGGCGTGCTGGTGGCGACGGCATCTATGGTGTCCCCGACGGCGGGTTGGGCATGGCCGTCGACCGTCGACCCGCAGGCCGACACTGTGAACGCCGCGACGGTGATGCCCACCGCGAGCGCGAGACCGGATAACAATTGACGAGACACGTACAGTCCTCCCGAGCTGTAACGCTCCGAACTCACACCCGGCCTGTTGACCCGCAGATGACGAGCTGAGCTGAAATATCACGCCATGCATACACCACCCGCGCCGTGAGCGTCGAGTCGCCGGTGACCGGGTACCTTCGCCCCGACGGCGACCCGCCTCCAGCAACCTCTCTGGGTATGGTGGTGATCACGGCGCGAAAGGGGCAATTCATGAACCTGATCAGGGCGCTCTTCTGCTCGGCCACCGCACTCGGCGCCGCGGTCACGATTCCGGCGACCGCCTCAGCAACCCCTCTGCATTGCACCGCGGAGCAGGGCGCGGACGTGACCCGCATCGACGGCGAGACCGGGTGCCGGGCCGCCGCCGACGCGGACGGGCGCGCACAGGCCACCGGGTTCGACGGGGTGGGCTACGCCTATGCCGCGACGGGCGCGAACGCGCTCGGGATCGGCGCGGCGGGCGGCGTCGGCGCGAGCGAGGGCTTCGGCGGCATCCCGATCGCGATCGGCGTCGGTCCCGACGCGATGGCGTTGAGTTCGGTCGCCGACCCGACGCCCGAGGACGGCAGGCAGGTGGCGGTGGCGGTCGCCTTCGGGGGCTCGCGCGCCGAGGTGGGCGGTACCGCCGACGGCACGGTCGTCTGCCTGGGCGCGGGCGCCTTCGCCTGGAACGCGACGAGCGGCGCGAGTTGCCTGGCGACTCCGGTCGGGAACTGGGCCGCCCCGACGCCCGCGCCCTGAGCCACCCGTGCGGCGCTCGGGCGCCCTCTCGATGCGCGCCGCGCGGCCGGCGAGGAGCCGGTGATATGCCTCACAATGCCGTCTGACCTGCGTGCAAACCGAACGTACGGCCTACTGGCCACCGGGTCGCCGGGCGAGGGCGTGACCGGCGATTTTCACCGAAATCCGCGCCGCACAACAACTTCTGTGACGCCGCTCACCGGCCATGGGTGTGACGCATGACCGCCCGCGACGACTGGCCCCGGGACGGGCGCGGAGGGTAGGAATGGACGCGGTCGGGCCGTTACTACTCCGCGGGTGCCGCTGACAGAACCCGGTCCCGCATCAGTACCCGTGGCCAGCCTTCGTGAAACACCCACGTGGTCAGCCCCTCGGGGAGATGACCGTCGAGGCGCCACGCCGATGAGATCGCCCGCGCACCCGCGCGGGCGATGGAATGGACGATTAACCTATGCACGCCGCTTCGAACAACAGGTCGCTGCCGACGCGAGACCGGCTGTCCCTCCGGCTTCGCCAGGGCGTCCTGCTGTCCGCCTCGATCGCTGCCGCGGGCGCGCTGATCATCGCCCCCGCCCAGGCCGAGCCGCTGATCCCCGGCGTCGACCTCGGGTCGACCGCACCGGTGGTGACCGAGCCCGAGCCGCAGGCGAATTTCGCGCCGCCGAACATCAACATCGCCGACGGCGAGACCGTCGGCGTGGCGCAGCCGATCATCATCACCTTCAAGGAGCCGATCGCCGATCGCGCCGCCGCGGAGAAGGCCATCAAGATCACCTCCTCGAACGAGGCGCCCGGGCACTTCTACTGGTGGAGCGACAGGCAGGTCCGCTGGAAGCCGAACGAGTTCTGGCCGGCCAACACCGACGTCTTCGTCAAGGCGGGCGGCACGACCAGCGCGTTCCGCATCGGCGACGCCCTGATCGCCACCGCCGACGACAACACCAAGACCATCACCGTCACCCGCAACGGTGAGGTGATCAAGACGATGCCGACCTCGATGGGCAAGCCCGGCCACGAGACCCCCAACGGCACCTACATCGTCGGCGAGCGCTTCCGCGAGATGGTCATGGACTCCTCGACCTACGGTGTGCCGATCGACGCGCCCGAGGGCTACAAGCTCGACGTGGAGTACGCGACCCGCATCTCCAACAGCGGCATCTTCGTGCACGCCGCGCCGTGGTCGGTGGCCCAGCAAGGCGTGTCCAACGCCAGTCACGGCTGCCTGAACGTCAGCACCGAGGACGCCCGTTGGTTCTTCGAGAATGCCCAGAAGGGTGACCCGGTCATCGTGCAGAACACCGCGGGCGGCACTCTCAACGCCCGCGACGGTCTGGGCGACTGGAACTGATCGCCCGAGCTCCACACCGAAAGCGAAAGCCGGCCGCGCTGTCCGCGTGGCCGGCTTTCGCTGTATCAGCGGAGAGGAGCCGTCACCAGATCCGGACGCGCTCGGCCGGGTCGAGGTACAGCGCGTCACCCGGCTCGACGCCGAACGCCTCGTGGAAGCCGTCGATATTGCGCACCACCGCGTTGCAGCGGAACTCCGGCGGTGAGTGCGGGTCGACGGCCAGTCTGCGGATGGCCTCCTCCTCGCGCGCCTTGGTGCGCCACACCTGGGCCCAGCCGAAGAACACCCGTTGCAGCCCGGTCAGACCGTCGATCACCGGGGCCTCCCGGTCACCCAGGGAGATCTTGTAGGCCTGCAGGGCGATGGACAGCCCGCCCAGGTCGCCGATGTTCTCGCCGATGGTGAACTCGCCGTTGACCGTGTGCTCGTCGGCCAGATCCTTGGGGGAGAGCACGTCGTACTGCTCGATCAGTGCCCTGGTGCGCTTGCCGAACTCGGCGCGGTCGGCCTCGGTCCACCAGTCGATCATGTTGCCGTCGCCGTCGTACTTGGCGCCCTGGTCGTCGAAACCGTGGCCGATCTCGTGCCCGATCACCGCGCCGATACCGCCGTAGTTGGCGGCGTCGTCGGCGTTCATGTCGAAGAACGGCGGTTGCAGAATCGCGGCGGGGAAGACGATCTCGTTCATGCCGGGGTTGTAGTAGGCGTTGACCGTCTGCGGGGTCATGAACCACTCGTCGCGGTCCACCGGCCCGCCGAGTTTGCGCAGCTCGCGGTCGTGCTCGGCGGCGCAGCCGTTGCGGTAGTTGCCGAGCAGGTCCATCGGGTCGATGTGCAGCCCGGAGTAGTCGCGCCAGCGGTCCGGGTAGCCGATCTTGGGGGTGAACTTCTCCAGCTTGGCCAGCGCGGCCTGCCTGGTCTGCGGGCTCATCCACTCGAGCTCGCCGATGTTGCGCCGGTAGGCCTCGGTGAGGTTGGCGACCAGCTCCTGCATCTTCGCTTTGGCCTCGGGCGGAAAGTGCTCGGCCACATACAGTTTGCCGACCGCTTCGCCGAGCAGCTCCTGCACCAGCGAGACGCCGCGCTTCCAGCGCTCACGGTTCTCGGTGGCGCCGGTGAGGGTGCGGCCGTAGAAGTCGAAGTTCTCGGCCACGATGTCGTCGGTGAGGTACGGGGCGCGGGCGTGCAACAGCCGCCAGACGGCCCATGCCTGCCAGTCGGCCGGCTCGGCCTCGGCCCACAGCCGGGCGAAGACACCCAGGTAATCGGGCTGGCGTACGACCACTTCGGCGAACAGCTCGGCGCCGGACCGGTCCACGCCCTCGGCCAACGCCGACGTCCATGCGGCCCAGTCGAATTCGGGATGTTCGGCGCGCAACGCGTCGAAAGTGGTGAGGTTGTAGGCGAGTTCGGCGTCGCGGCGGCGCACCACGTCCCAGTGCCCGGCGGCAAGGCGGCGTTCGAGCTCGAAGATCCGCTGCCCGACGGTGCCGAGATCCGGTGGCAGCAGGGCGCCGACCCGTGGGTCGTCGCTCGCCAGTGCGAACATGCGCCCGATGTGGGCGATGTAGGCGCTTCTGATCTGGGCGTATTCGTCCTGGCGGTAATAGGATTCGTCGGGCAGGCCCAGGCCGGACTGGTACATCTGGACCAGGTAACGGCTGGAATCCTTGGCGTCGGAGTCGATGTAGAAGCCGACCGCGCCGGAGACGCCGGTGCGCTGCCACCGCCCGAGCAACGCGGCGAAGGCCGAGCGGTCGGTCGCCTCGCGGACGGCGGCCAGCTCACCGGCGATCGGCGACAGGCCGGCGGCCGCCACCGTCTCGGTGTCCATGAAGGAGCGATAGAGATCCCCGATCCGGCGGGCGTCGGCGGCATCGCTGTCGGCGGCGCTCCCGAAAGCGCCCTCCGCGCACCGCTGGATGATCGCCTGGACGTCGAGTTCGGCCTGGTCGTAGAGGTCGCGGAAGGCGCCGTCGACGGCGCGATCGCCCGGGATCTCGTGCTCGGCCAGCCACTTGCCGTTGACGTGCGCGAACAGGTCGTCCTGGACCCGGACGGCCTCGTCGAGATGGGATAGATCGATACCGGAAGGACTGATCAGCTCGGAGGTCACGCCGTCCAGTATGCCGATCCGCGGCCGGGGACGGCCGGGGTCACCGGCCGACGGTCCCCGCGGATACCTGCTCAGCCGGGCTGCGGGACACGGTCGAATTCGCCGTCGGCCACCCCGGCGAGGAAGGCGTCCCACTCGGCGCGGGTGAAGCTCAGCACAGTGCCGCCGCGACGCAATTCCACACCGCCCGCGGCGTTCTCGGTGATCAGCTCGGGGACCGCGTCGCCTGCCCGCAGGCGCGCCACCAGGTCGTCCCAGACTTTCACCGAGACCGCCAGGACCGGCTGGGCCGCGGACTCGCCCGCTGCCCCGCGACGATATTTGCTGTCTCGTATCCAGACGGCGTCCGCGTCGAACTTCACCTCGACGCACTGGTTGCCGTTGTTGGACCGGGACGAGGTGAACCAGCCGGTGCGAATCGGCCGGCCCCCGGCATTGGTGGCCATGCCCGAAAGTCTACCCCTGGGCGTAACGCCTGATCAGAGCTTCGGAATCGGCTCGTGACAGAGCTTGCTCGAGCGCTCGCAGGTACGCGAAGCCCAGGTCGCGCACCAGCTCGAGATCGTCCACCGGACCGCCGAAGACCGCGCTCTCTGCCCAGCCGAAGGTGGGTAGCTGCTCGCTTGCGAAGTCGAGCAGATGGAAGCTGGAACCGCCGAGTATCGCCCCGTCGGGAGCGCTGAACGGAATGACCCGCACGTCCACGGTGTCGAGTTCGTCGATGAGCGCCACCAGGTGCTCGAGCTGTCCGCGCAGGATCTGCGGGCCGCCGGTCTGCTGGAGCAGGGTGGCCTCGCCGACCACGGCGGTCAGCTCCACCCGCTCCGGCCCGCGCAGGCGCTGCTGCCTGCGCATCCGGATGGCGACCAACTGGTCGACCTGGACCGGCCGGATCATCACATCGGCGCTGATGAGCGCACGCGCGTAGGCCTCGGTCTGCAACAGACCCGGCACGATCAGACTGTCGTAGCTGCGAATGCTCTGCGCGCCGTGCTCCATGCCGTACAGCCGCTGCAGCTCCGGGCCGATCAGGGCCGAGGACTTGCTCCACCACCCGCGCTGTTTGCCCGCGTGTAGCAGGGCGAGCAGTTCGGCGCGTTCCTCGCCCTCGACCTCGAGCAGATCCAGGACCGGAACGATGGTCCGGCCGGTCAGCACGCGCCTGCCGTTCTCCACGTGCGACCAGTTGGCCGGGGTGAACCCGACCTGCCTGGCGAAGCTCGCGGAGTCGAATCCGCGCTGTTCGCGCAGCTCACGCAGGCGCAGCACCAGTTCCCAGCGGGCGACAGTCGGCGAGACGGGTGCCATGCGAGTCGATGCTACTTCGTGATCGACGAGCCGTCGGTGACTATTGTCACAGCACTTGGCCGGGTCTACTGTCACGTTAGCGGCTGGTTCACCCGAAACATCCACTCCGCATCGAGACGAGGTTCGTCATGAGCACGTCCGGCATTGGATCTGGCAATCACCGCACGCTGGGCGCCACTCAGGTGCTGCCTGCCGGCCCCGGGGGGCATCGCACGGCGGGCAAGGAGGACGCCTTCCACCGCTGCCGTCGCTATCGCACCGACCACCGCCTCTTCGCGGAGGTCGATCCCGCCCTCGGGCGGATCATGCTCGAGGTCGGCGCCGTCGGCGCGGTCGTCATGCCCGCCGCGCTCGGTGCGACGGTCGCCGCGGCGTTGTCGGGCTCGCACCGCTGTCCGATCATCGCCCATCCGCGCTCGGATCGCTGGACCTTCCTGACCGGCCCGACCGACAACTCCTACCTGGACATGGGCCTGTTCGCCGATCTGTTCCGGGTGTGCGCCTCGATCGCGCTGCCGGGCAGCCGGATCGTGCTGCCCTCGCCGGCCGACGAACGCACGGGCTACCGCTCGTGGATCAGCGCCCCCGAGGAGGACTACCGGCCGGACCTGGCCGAGGTCACCGGCGTGACGCGGACGGCCGCGGCCGCGCCACGCGGCAATGTCAACTGATGTCGCAGGTCAGGAGGTCGGGAACGGAGCCGGGGTGAGCGTGATGCTGAACCGGTTCTCGACGTTGTCCGTAAACTGGCGTTCGCATTCGTCGATCGCGGCCTGGTCGTTGCCCGCCTTGTTCAAGCAGTCGACCAGGTCCTTGCCGCCCATGTCGACGAAGAAGCTCCACCCGACGATCACGAACAGGGTCGCGCCGATGAGCGCGAGCACACTGAGCACCATGCCGGTGATCGTCATGCCGATGCCGCCCGCGGAACCGTTGCGGGCCTTGACCGCGGCGATGATGCCGAAGATGACCCCGAGCACGCCGAACAGGTAGCCGCCGACCACGGTCCAGAAGCTGACCAGCGCCAGGATGCCCAGCACGAGGGTGGCGACCGCGAGCCCGGTCCGCTTGGGGGATTCCTGCCAGTAGCCGCCGGCCGCGCCCGGATACTGCCCGGGCGGAGGCTGATACGGATCGGGTTGGGGGTACCGACCCGGGGGAGGGTATTGCGACATGGACCTACCTCTCAGTCGGTCGGACGCGTTCGCACGAGCTCACCCCGTCTCGATCGCGCTGTCCGTTACCCGATGGTAGCCGGACTAATCGTACGAATCGGGAGCTCTGTACACCCGGAAACGTGCCGGTTACCGGCCGCCGAGGCGGGCGTGCATCTCCCACACCAGGATCTCGGCGGGCTTATGCGCTGTTATCCGCTGCCCGCCACTGTGCCCGGCGCGGACCGCGTCGCCTTCGTAGAGCGGGCCGACGCCTTCCATCTCGACCTCTCCGCGCGCGACGAACAGATGCAGGTAGGGCGCCTCGGGCAGGCGCACCACGGCGGGCGCGCCGCCGGCATCGGCGCCGGGCATCCTGGCCACGTGCAGCGCGGCATGGCTGCTGTTGATCGCGATCGCGGTGCGATCGCGATAGCGCGGCAGGCCGGAAGCCACCGTCACCAATCCGCCGGAAGCCAATTCGTCGTCGATCTCGAGCTGCTGATATCCGGGCTCGACGCCGGGTTCGTCGGGCATCACCCACATCTGCACGAAATGCACCGGCCGGTCGTGGGCGGAACTGTTGTCCAACCGCCAGGAATCGTTCTTCTCCGAATGGAGGATGCCGGTGCCCGCGCTCATCCGCTGGGCCAGACCCGGATAGATGACACCGCTGTGCCCGAGCGAATCCTGATGCACCAGGCTGCCCTCGAGCACCCAGGTCACGATTTCCATATCGCGATGGGGATGGGTGTCGAAGCCCTGACCGGGCAGCACGATGTCGTCGTTGTTGACCAGCAGCAGGCCGTGGTGTGTGTTGTCCGGATCGTAATGCTGGCCGAACGAGAACGAATGCTTGGAATCGAGCCAGGACACCCGGGTTTTCATACGGTCACCGCCTCGATGGACATCGATGTGCGGCGTCGCGAGTGTGGACACCCGGTCCTCCTCTCTCAGCTCGCACGGCACGGTCGCGGCGTGAACGTGTACTCGGCCGTGCGGTAACCCGTATTCCTAGTAAATTGTCCCGCATCGGGCATATTACGCGAGCGTCGGGCCGGTGAACGGCAGGCGAGCAGTGCCGGACGCCGGGGCGGGGAAAACCCTGGGCCACATTGGGCGAGGGCGGAGGTGACGAGATGCGACCGGACGCACTCGCGCAGGTCGAGGAACAGTTGCGTGAACGGGCACGCGCGGCGGGGATCACCGATTTCGTGGTCGGTATCGCGGTATTCCGGGAAGGTCGTCTACTGGTAATCCGCCGGGTTCCGGACGACTATTTCGGCGGAATGTACGAATTACCCGGCGGCGGGGTGGAATCGGGAGAAACTCTGGCTGAATGCGTGGTGCGCGAGTTGTTCGAGGAGACCGGTCTCCGGGTGCGCCGGATCGAACGATTTCTCGGAGAAATCGACTATGCGACGCGCAGCAAACCGCGGGTCCGCAAGTTCAGTTTTCTGGTGGTTGCCGACCCGGGCGAGGTGGCGCTCTCGCCCGGTGAACACGACGCCTTCGCCTGGACCGACGTGAGCACCCTCGACACCCTGCCGATGACGCCCGATACGCGCGCGGCGGTGCGCGCCCTGTTCCCGGCGGGCTGATCCGGGATCGGCCCGGCACCGGCGGGCACGGCAGAATCGGCCCGGTGCCAGATGGTGAGCCGCAGCGACGTTCCGACCCGAAGAGCCGGCCACCGTGGCGAACCGCCTTGCGCGAAAGTCCCGGCGTGGCCCGGCTGGCGGTCGTCCGGTTCGCCGGGCAGTTCGGCGACGGCATGTTCCAGGCGGCGCTGTCCGGCGCGATCCTGTTCAACCCGGAGCGGGAGACCGACCCCCTGGCGATCGCCGCCGGCTTCGCCGTCCTGCTGCTGCCCTACTCGCTGATCGGCCCTTATGCGGGCGCGCTGCTCGACCGATGGGACCGGCGGGCGGTACTGCTGCTGGCGAACCTGCTGCGCATCGTGCTGATCCTGACCGCCGCCGCCGTGCTGGCCGCGGGCGTCGAGGAGACCCCGCTGCTGCTGCTCGCGCTGGCGACAGTCGGTGTGAGCCGGTTCGTGGCCGCCGGCGTCTCGGCGGCACTGCCGCGCGTGCTGGCCAGGCACTGGCTGGTCGCGATGAACTCCGTGCTCGCGACGGTGGCATCGGCGTTCGCGGGCGCCGGTGCGGCGGCGGCCGTGGTGGTGATCGGATTCGCGGGGGCGGGGGACACCGGCTCCGCGATCGCGGTCGGATGCAGTGCCGTGGGATCGATGATCGGCGCTGGGCTCGCGGTCGGATTCCGGCCGCACGTCCTCGGCCCCGGCTGGCCCGGCACGCCGGGAGACGGGCCCGCCCCGGACGCGGCGCCGGACCGGGGGACGTTGCGTGCGATCGCGGGCGGGCTCTCGACGGCGGCGCGGGCGGTGTGGCGGGCGCCCGAGGTGACGACGGCGATGGTGGGCATCGGCGCGCATCGGGTGGTGTTCGGCGCGAACACGCTGATCATGGTGTTGGTGCTGCGCGAGCCCGCCGCGAGCGCGGCGGTCGACAGCGGGCTGATCGGGTTCGGAGTGGCGATCGCGGCCAGCGCCACCGGCATGCTGGTGGCGGCGGCGCTCGCGCCCTGGGTGATCCCGCGCCTCGGCAGGCCGCGCACGGTGCTCGCCGGTCTGGTGGCGGCGGTGTTCGTGCAGCTGACCCTGGTGATGCCGACCGCACTGGCCGGAACCGGGCAGGCGGCCGGGCGAGCTCATCTGCTGCTGCTCGCGGGCGCGTTCCTGTTCGGTGTGGCGGGGCAGCTCATCAAGCTGACCGGCGATGCGGCGATGCAGATCGATATCGACGACACCCGGCGCGGACAGGTCTTCGCCCTGCAGGACACCGTGTTCAATATCGCCTTCGTCCTGTCGATCGCGGTGACCGCGCTGGTGATTCCCGCCGACGGACGGTCTGCGGCGATCGTGCTGACCGGTGCGGCCGGATACGCGCTCGCGATCGGGATCGTCGTGCTGAACACACGGCGGGGCCGACAGGTGCCGACCGGTCGTACCGGCCCCTGAGGAAGACCGGCGGACGGGACGGCATCAGGGGGCCGCGCCGCCTGCGGGGGAGTCGCCGTAAGCCGGTACGGATCGCTGCTCACCCGGACGACCGGAGTACTCGCCCGCATCGGCCCCCGGGCCGTACGCCGACGGGCCGAAGGCGACGTCGCACGTCCCGGTGACGCCGGGGAAGGCGTCCGCCGAGGGGGCGGGCGCGTCCACGCCCGGTGCGGGGCCGGTGCGGGTGATCCAGTCCAGCGGCTCGCTGACCGCGTCGGCGGGGAGACCGGAGACCCGGTGGTCCCAGGTGCCCTGGCCGGTCGGGTCGGTGTAGAAGTGGTCGGGCAGGCCGTCGTCGTCGAGGTCGAGGGCGGCGAGATCGGCGGCGCCGGCGCCGCTGGAATCCCACAGCGCGTCGTCGGCCAGGCCGTCGCCGTCGAAATCCAGCCGCACGGCGTCGAACAGGCCGGTACCCGCCAGGTCCAGATCCGCGGCGCTCGACCAGTCGTGGACGACGCCGTCGCCGGTGCCGAACGAGTACTCGATATCGGTCATATGGGATTGGACGCGAAAATTCTCCATCCGGTTCCGTCCCCGAGACGAACGAATGCCGGGCCGGGTAGTTTGATCTTGTGGTGATGAGCAGGGTGATCGGCGGATGACGGACACGCCGAGAAGACCGGCAGTCCCGGTACTCCTGGGATTCCTCGTCACCGGGCTGGTGGGAACCGCGACCGTACCCGCGGTCGCCGCGCCGCATCCGTGGACGCCTGCTCCGGTGAACCAGTGCGGCGAAACGGGATTCGATCCGCTGGCTCGGTTGCCGATGCCGACCGAGCCGGAGGCGCCGCCGCCGCTGACCCTGCCGGAGAAGATCGAGCTGCTGTTCCCGCTGCCGGAACTCACGTTCGTGCCGGTGCCCGACCCGCCTCAGCGGAATGTGCGCGTCGCGGCCGACCCGCCGCCCGCGGACCCGTGCGGGGATCCCTGCCCCGACCTGCGCGAACCGTCCGTGCCGGAGGGAGCGGGGTCGGGTGGAGCGGCGCTGCCCGATCCCGGTTCGGCGAGCGCCGGGTCGGGCACCGGCTCGACCGGCGGCAGCAGCGTGGGCAGCAGCTTCTTCGGAGTCCAACTGCCGCGCATCGAATTCCGCCCGCAGATCGAGCCGATTCCGATCCCGGTTCCGGGCGGGCCGCGCCCGGATCCCCAGCCCGCGCCGCCCGAACTGAGCCCGGACACCGAGCCGGGACCGCAGGCTCCGGCACCCGACGCACCGGTGATCGGCTCCACGGACATGGTCGGCCAGGTCACCGGGCACGGTTCACAGAATCGCACCGACGCCCGATGGCGGGTCAACGGCACCGACCTGGGCGTCATGTGGGAGAGCAGGCCCGGCGAAGTGGCCGTCGTGTTCGGCGACACCTTCGGCGAGGGCTGGACCTACGGCGGCGCGAACGGCTCGGACTGGCGCTCCAACGTCCTCGGATTCAGCGCGGACACCGACCTCTCCGACGGCCTGACCATCGACTCCATGGTGCAGGACAGCCGCTGTCACGCGGCGGAACTGTTGTCCAGCAGGAAGATCAAGAACTACGAGACGACGGTCATCCCCACCTCCGGGTTCGCCCTCGACGGCAGGCAGTACATGAGCTACATGTCGGTCAACCGGTGGAGCGCCGTGCCGGGCCTGTGGTACACCAACCACGGCGGCATCGCCTGGTCCGACGACAACGGCTCGACGTGGACCAAAGACCAGCATGCCAAGTGGGACAACCTGTTCGGACTGGGTCGGTTCCAGGTGGCGGCGATGGTGCCGCACGGCGAGTACGTCTACATGTTCGGCACCCCCAACGGCCGGGTCGGCGTGACCGGGCTGGCTCGCGTGCCGAAGGAACACGTGCTCAACAAGTCGGCCTACCAGTACTGGGTGGACGGCAGCTGGCGACCCGCGGCCGAGAACGAGGCCACGCCGCTGTTCTTCGGCATCGCGAGCGAGCTCTCGGTGCGCTACGACGAGCACGCGGGCCGCTGGCAGATGAGCTACCTGGATTCCGCGCGCGGTGCCATCGTGCTGCGCGAGGCGACAACCCCGCAGGGCGCGTGGAGCGAGGCCGTCCCGGTGCTGTACACCGCGGACTATCCGAAGGCCTACGGCGGATTCATCCACCCCTGGTCGAGCGGTGCGGACCTGTACTTCACCATGTCGGCCTGGGACAGCTACAACGTCTATCTCATGCGCGCCGAGCTGAGCGGGCGCTGAGGTCGGCACACCGGAACCGCAAGCGCTGCCCCGGCCTGGCCTGGGCGACCAGGTCGACGTCGACGGAGCGCACCACCGCGATCACCGGATAACCGCCGGTGATCGGGTGGTCGGCGAGGAACACCACCGGCTCGCCGCTCGGCGGCACCTGCACCGCGCCCAGCGCCATGCCTTCGGTCCGCAGTTCCCTTTCGATGGCGCGGCGCAGCGGCGGGCCGGTGCGGCGATGCAGCCGCGCGCCGACCCGATCGGTCTCGGCGGCCACCGACCATTCCCCCGCGAACAACGCCGCCGGATCGGCGAACCAGTCCGCCCGGGGCCCCGGCATGGCATGCACCTCCATCACTTCCGGGAAGGGTCCGCTCGGGGCGAAATCGACGGGCGGCCAGGTGCGCGGCGGCGGACCGACCGGGATCCGGTCGCCGGGCCGCAACGGCTCGGGACCGAGGCCCGCCAGGGTGTCACGGCTGCGGGATCCGAGCACCGGCTCGACCGCCACCCCGCCCCGGATCGCGAGGTAGGTCCGCAGGCCGCTCGCGGCCAAGCCGAGTCGCAAGGTCTGTCCCTCGTCGAGTACCAGCACGCTCGCGTGACCGACCGGGATGCCGTCGACGGAAGCGGGCGCGGGCGCGCCGGTGATCGCGACGACGCAGGGACGCTCGGCGGACACGGCCAGGCCGCCGAGCAGCACCTCGATCGCCGCCGCGTCCTCCGGATTGCCGACGAGCCGATTGGCCAGCCGTAGCGAAGCGCGATCGGCGGCGCCGGCCACCCCGACGCCGGAATCGAACCACCCCGGCCTGCCCAGATCCTGCACGGTCGCCGCGGGCCCGACCGCCAGCACCCGCATCATCGTCCGGCCTCCACGAATCGCACCACGGCGCCGGCCCGGATCAGCGCGGGCGGATCCCTGCGCTCGTCCCAGAGCACGGCTTCGGTGTGCCCGATCAGCTGCCAGCCGCCGGGCGAACTGCGCGGGTACACCGCCGAATAGCCGCCCGCCAGGGCGACCGCGCCGGCGGGCACGGACGTCCTGGCCTTGTCGCGGCGGGGCACGGCCAGCTCGGCGCCCGCGACCCGTAGGTAGCCGAATCCCGGTGCGAATCCGACGAATTCGCACCGCCACAGGGCGGAGGTGTGCCGGTCGATCACCGCGCGCACTTCCGTCCCGAGCAGTTCGGCCACCCGCTCCAGGTCTTC
>NZ_BAGA01000144.1 GCF_000308595.1 Nocardia higoensis NBRC 100133
ACAGCCGCCCGCCGGTTCGAGCGGCCCCTCACTGCCTCCGCGCACCGGCGCCGATCCGGCGAAGAGTGCCACGCCGATGCCGCCTCGACCGGTGCCGCCGGTCCGTCCGCGTCCGCCCGCCGATATCTCGATGGGCGAGCCGACCCGGCCACACGCAGGCACCCCGCGCCCGGTACCACCCGCCGGACCCGCGCAGAACGGCACGTCCCAGGTTCCCGGCAGGCCGGTGAACGGCCCCGTGCCACCGGCCGCCCCGGCGCCCAACCGCTCGGATTCGACTCCGAACGGACCGCTGCCCGGTCCGAGCGGACCCGGCGTGTTCCGGAGCGGGCCCGGCCCGAGCGCCGGTGGTCCGGACTCGGCCTCGAACGGTCCCGGCGGGGTTCCGCACCGTCCCGGCGCGGTTTCGAACGGCACCGATCATGTCGCCGACGGGCCGGGTGCGGCGTCGAGCGGATCGAACGACCCCAGCGCCTTCCCCGGATCCGGCGCTCGGAGCGGACCCGGCGCATTCCCGGCCGGTCCGGGCCCGGCGCCGAATCGCCCGGGCTCGGTGCCGAACGGACCCGGACGCGGTCCGAACGCGCCGGTGCCGCCCGGTCCCGGTACCTCCGGTGAATCTCCGCGCGGCGCAACGGATCCCGGCGAGCCCTCCGGCGACAACCGGGCCAGCATCGAGAATTGGATGGCCGAACTGCGTTCCTCGCGGCGCCGCACACAGGCGGCCGACGACGAAAGCCGCGGCTCGCAGCCCGGCGCCGACGAAGGCCGCCACCACAGTGGTGACGACCAGTCGGTGAGCGTCGACGAACTGCTGCGCCGTCAGGACGACGAGGACTGACCTCCCGCCGGGCCGGGCTCCCCGGCCCGCCCGGCGTCCGGAGCCGCGGAGCCGCCGTCGACGACCTGCCCGGCCTTCCGGGGCGCGGAACCGCCGTCCGCGCTCCGCCCGGCGTCCGGAGCCGTGGACGCGCCGTCCCCGGACGTGCCGGCTCCGGCATCTGGGGCGGCGAACAGCCCTGTGCGCGAACGCTCTTCGGCGGTCGCGCGGTCGGCAACGCGCCCGGGCGCGTTCTGCGCACCGGATTCGGAACCGGCGTGTCCCCGCGGCCGGTCCGCGGATGCGCCGGCTTCGGCGAAGGCGCGGGCATAGCGGGTCCCGGTGAGCAGCAGCAGGACGCCGACGGCGAGGAAGGCGATCACCCGGACGAATCCGTCGAGGGTCGCCAGGTCGAAGAGGAGGAGTTTGGCGATGGCCGCCGCTGTCAGCAGCAGGCCGGAACCGAGCGCCACCTTGGCGATCGCCCCCGATTCCGCCGACAGGTTGCGCAGGCCGTAGAACAGCGCGCCGGTCGCGCTCGCCATCCACAGAATGGTGGCCACGCTGTGCCCGACGACGAACCCGTCCGCCCCGCCCACGGCGACGCCGATCGCGACCGATGCGGCGCTCACCAGGTACAGCGCCGCCACGCTCGCCGCGACCCACACCACCGATTCCTCGGCGCCACGGGCGGAAGCGTCGGCCGCACCGATCCGGCGCAGGCTCCACACGGTCGCCGCCAGGACGGCCAGCCCGGCGACGGCCGCCACGGCGGTGCCCGCACCCAGGTCGTCCTGCGCGATCCACCGGGAGGCGAGGGTTGCCGGGCCCGCATCGGACAGGAAGGCCAGTCCGCCGATGACGCCGAATGCCGCGCCGATACCCGCCGCGACGCGCGAGCGCTGCTGCCCGGCCACACCGGTGAACCCGAGCGCCACCAGGAACAGCGCGATGGGCAGTGTCCGCGAATTCGTCCCGCCGACACAGGCTTCCAGCAGTGCCACCGCACCGAGGACCGCCGCGACCGTCGCGGTGTGTCCGGGAATTCCGGTCAGCGCGCGCGATTTCGGCAGGAGATGGGCCGCCGACACCGTCAGCAGCACGGCCGCGTAGACGATGGCGACGACGACGGCGGTCCACCGGTCGAGCAGGGCGGGCGCGGCCACCGGCAGCGGTGTGGCCGCCGCCGCCAGCGCGAGGCTCGCCGTGAGATCGGCGGGCCGGATCCGCACCACCAGCAGGGCGCCTGCCAATCCGACCAACGCGATCGCGACCGACGCCGCCATCAACGTGCCGACCTGCTCGCGGGGAGTTTCCATCGCGGCCGCCGTGATGAAGGCGATCGCCGCGACCACCACCGGCAGTGTCCGGGCTACGTGCAGATACGGCCAGTCGCGCACCCGGTGCACCAGCAGCCAGCTCAGCTGCAGGACGATCAGGAAGCTCAGCAGCACCGTCCCGGTCGTCACGAACGGCGCCGACGCCGCGGCGCCCGCCACCACCAGTACCGCCAGCGGCTGCGAATTCCACCGCACCGCCAGGGCCACGCCACCGGCCGCGACCCCGAGCGCCACACCGAATCCCGGCACCGGATGCAGCCAGTCGTAGATGGCGGTCACCGCGACCACATCCAGATACGCGCCCGCGATCCCGGTGGCCGCCAACGCTGTTGCGCCGACCCGCCCACCGGCCCGGCCCGCCACCCGGATCCCCGCCCCGACCAACGCCGCCGAGAGCACCGCACCGGCCACGACTCTCGGCACGGGCCCGAACAAGCCCGCCTGCGCCGCCAGCACCAGCAACATGACGACGCCGATCAAGGTCACCGCGACCCCTGCGACAGCCAGGAGTCGGCTGATCATCCCGTCGCGCTGCCACCACGGAGTCGCATTCGGGTAGCCTCGCGCATGCGCTGCCGAAGGCGGGCCATCCGGACGCGGTGCGCCCCACGAGGGCATCGGGGCTGGTACGTAACCGGGCCGGTATCCCGGTCGCGGCCTCCCCGGCATACCCGGCGCCCCCGTTGGGCCGGGGGCAGGCGGCGCCCCCGGCCCAACGGGACCGCCGAACAGTCCGGGCACGCCGGTACCCCCCGATCCGCCGAACGACCCCGGCACACCGGAACCCCCGGCACCACCGAACGACCCCGGCACACCGGAACCCCCGGCACCACCGAACAACGCCGGCACACCGGAACCCCCGCGCCCACCGGATAACCCGGGCGTCGCCGGCCGACCCGGAATCCCCGGCGTCGCTGATCGACCCGCGCCGACCGGGACACCGGCACCACCCACCACACCCGGCTGTCCGGTCCCGCCCGGCTCCCGAGCGGTCACCGGGGGCACGTGCGGCCCCGTCCCGGCGGGCTCAGCCGAAGTACCCTCCGCGGGCACATCCTCGGTCGACCTACCCGTCCGGCTCCACGGCGGTGCGCCGCCCGAATCGGCGATCGGGCGTGGAACACCTTCGGCATCGGCGGGGGATGTCGCGCCCGATCGAGGCGCCGATCCGGGCTCGGGCGCGCCGGATTCGGTCGCCACCTCGGTCGCGGCGTCGGCCCCCTGGAGGTGCGTGGCCTCATCGGCCGCATCGCTCACCGAGTCGGTGGGCTCGCCCGCGCCGGGAGCCGCGGAGTTCCGCGTCGAAGGGGCCGGTCCCCGCCGTACACCCACCGCACCCGTGTCGAAGGACGCGAGCACTTGACGGTGCAGGAGATCCAAGTCGCGCCCGAGAGCGCCCATCTGCGTTCCCAGCGCGGTGAACTCACCGGAGAGTCGGGAGACCAGCGCCGGGTCGATCGAACCAGTCATGGATCCATGGTCGGGTTCCCGGCGCCACCCGACATGAGTAGAAACACCCGCCGGGCCGCGGGAGATCTACCCGAATCCCGCGGTCGGCGCGCCATCGGGACAGCCCGTCCGAACGCATCCGCGCAGGACCGTGCTTCGGGTCAGCGTGAGGGAGCGGGCATGCTGATCACCCGGCGCACCGCCTCGATCACCGCACGCCTTCCGGGCATGGCCAGCGCGCCGGGCGTGGGTTCGGCGGCCCAGTGCCAGCCACGATCGGAATCGGTGGTGGGCAGCAGGATGTGACGGCCGCCGGGGACGACGGTGACGTGGTGTTCGGCCAGTTCGTGGCGGACCTGCACGTCGACCGGCGACATCGGGCTGGGCGGGGTGACCAGGAAAGTCCAGGTGCGTTCACCGGGATCGGCGATCACGGGGACGGGGTAGGAACAGTTCAGTGCCCCGAGCACGTCGTGGCCGAGGCCGGGCGGCATGACGAGGGCTCCCAGGACACTGCCGGTGGTGACGACGGGGCGGCCGCCGAGCAGTTGCACGGGCAGGCCGTACTGGTCCTGCAACAGCAGCGCCGCTTCCTGGGACGAATGGCAGCGTTCGAACATCGCGCGGGGCTCCTCAGACGGTGGTGGTGAACGAGTGACGGATCGGGACCGAGGGGTGTAGTCGCCCGTTTCCGATTCCGGCGCGTGCGCGCGGTCGGCGCGCGAGAATTGCGGACAATGCCTGTGGTGCGGTAGCGCTCGGCATCGTGATCATGTGCCGCCCCTGCCTTCTCAACAATGGGTTCTCAAAGTTGCGGAAGGACAACGGTATTCCAACTAGCGTCCTGAGAGTCGTACGTAATGTCCCACTTCACGACCGATACAAGGCCTACCGTCGGTATCCTGAAACGTGGATGTAACAAAAGAGGGCGCGAGGTCATGGACGATTCTTCGATCGGTGTACGCATCAGGCGCTTTCGTGGTAAAGCGCTGACTCAACGCCAGCTGGCCGATCAGGCCGGCGTGAGCGTCGATCTGGTGCGCAAGCTGGAGCAGGGTGGCAGGCAGACCGCCTCGATCGCCAGCCTGCAGAAGATCGCGCGCGCCCTCGATGTCGACATCGCCGATCTGATCGGCAACCGCCACGGCATCCCGTCCGGCAATCCGGACGCGGGCATCGTGGCCATCCGCCGGGCGCTGACCCCGGTCGACGACCTGCTCGGCTTCGCGCCCGAAGAGGCCGCGGTCTCGCTCGACGACGGCCGCCGCGCCGTCGAGTACGCCTGGGGCGCTTACTGGTCCGGCCACTACGAGCTGTTGACCACGATTCTGCCCACCGGACTCACCCAGCTGCGCGCGACCGTGCACGCCGCCCGCAACGGCTCGGTCGCCCCGGCGAACGAACTGCTGGCCCGGATGTACTGGGTGACCGGCTGCACGCTGGTGCATCTCGGGCAGACCGATCCGGCCTTCCTGTCGATCCGGCTGGCGCTGGCCGCCGCCGAGCGCGGTGACGACCCGTTGCTGCTGGCCACCATTCGCGGCTCGGTGGCCTGGCAGCTGCTGGTTCAGGGCCGCTACGCCGAATCCCGTGGCGTGGCACTGCGTGCGGCGAGCGAGCTGGAGCCGGACGGCGAGGTGGCGCCCGCGCATCTGTCCGCCTACGGCTCGTTGGTGCTGCAGGGCGCCACCGCGGCCGGGCGCGCCCAGAACGTGCCGGACGCGCTGGCACTGCTGGAAGCGGCCGGCGAGGTGGCACTGCGCCTCGGCGTCGATCGGCAGGATTACGAAACCTATTTCGGCCCTTCCCAAGTGGTCATGCAGACGGTGGACGTGAACGTCTCCGCCGAGCGCTACCCGGAGGCGCTCACCGCCGCCGCGCAGATGCCGGTCAACGGCGGACTGCCGCAGGCATCGCGGGCGCGGCACCTCGCCGATACCGCGGTGGCCTGGACCAGGACCGGGCAATACGGCCGGGCGCTGGGCGCACTGCTCGATGCCGAACGGGTCGGCGGCGCGGATTGGATGAAATACCAGTCGCTGCCACGCCATATCGTCTCGGAATTACTCGACAACGATCGCCGTATGCCGTTACGGGCTTTTGCGCGTCGCCTCGGTGTCAATACCTGAGACACCCGGAAAGTGGAAAGACACAGATCCCGCGAGGGCTTTTTGTCGCATCCATAGGGACGCCACAGAGCGCTACCCGCCGGTAACAAGAAATGGTCTGATGGTGCCTGCCCCCAGTTGGGGAAGCAGTTCACACGACCAGAGGACCGACCATGACTTCGAAGTTCACCCGCCCCGCCGCCATCGCCGCTCTCGTGCTGACCGCGGGCGCGCTGAGCGCGGGCACCGCCACCGCGGCGGCGCCCACCGCCCCCAACAACTCGGCCACCGCCGTCGCGGGTTCGGTGGAGGTGTGCATCCCGATCCCGGGCCTGCCGCTCGAAGTCGCCTTCTGCCTGTAGTCGTCGGCGCCCCGCTCGACGCGCGGCAGGGGCGAGAGACCGGTCGTCGGGGACGGTCTCTCGCCGGGTACCGCCCGGCGGCGCCGGGTACGTGCGGGCCGGCCGATCAGCCACCCGGGACCCCACCACGGCCCCGGGTGGCGATCACGGAAGAAAGATCCCGGAAGGAATTCAGCCGCCGATCAGCTTGCGCCAGTGATCCATCAACGGCCGCTTGGCGATCACCGAGCCGAACCTGATCCGCCCGCGCACCACCAGATGCAGTGGCCCCAACGGCGGTGCGGTACCGACCTTGTTCTTCACACTGGCGGCGATGAGTTCGAGCCCGTCCAGATCCACCGTCGCCTCCGACGGCAGCACCAGATTCAGCGACGAACAGAAATCGTCGACGACGATTTCGACCACCTGCGTCGCCATCACCGCTTCGGTGAAATCGAGCGTGGCCGAGCCGAGCCAATTCTCGAGGTGCAGCGTCGGCGGCACATTCCACCGGCCGCGCCGGGTCACCTCCGACATCCGGCAGCGGATCACATTCGACGAGGAATCGTTCGCGAATACCGGCCGGCCGGGCGCGGGCGGGCGGTAGGCGGCGCGCGCACCGGGAAAGCCCGGGCCGTGGAATCCCGGTCCCCGGAATGCCGGACCGGGGAACGCCGCGCCGGAGAACACCTGACCGGGGAACGAGCCCGCGCGATGCGGGCCGTGCGTATTCCCGGGGCCGACGTAGCCGCTCGGCGGCGCCGCGGGCTGCCCGACCAACCGGATGCCGGGCAGATCGATCAGCACGGAGTTCAGTTCGCCGCGTGTCCGCGACGCCAGCGCGGTGTCCATCCGCTCGGTGAACTCCCCGAGCGAGAGCATGCCCAGACCGACCGCGCGTTGCAGCAACTGACCGACGTGTTCGCGTTCGGCGTCGGAGACGCGCAGGTCGCGATCGCCCACCGACTCGGCCGTACGGTGGGGTTCCGGTTCGGGAGCGCCCATGACTCGAGGGTACCGACGTCGGGTGCGCCGCGGCATCAGGGCGAACCCTGATCCTGCCCCCTACTCGAGTCCCTGTTCGATGGCGTAGCGGGTCAGCTCGACCCGGTTGGCCAGCTGGAGTTTGCGCAGGGTGGCCTGCACGTGGTTCTCCACGGTGCGATGGCTGAGCCCGAGCCGGCCGGCGATCTGCTTGGCCGACAGGCCCTTCGCGACCATCCGCAGCACTTCGGTCTCCCGCTCGGTGAGGGCGGGCCGGTGCGGTTGGTCAGGCTGCGCGGGAGCACTGGCCATCCTGCGGTATTCGCCGAGCACGAGACCGGCCAGGCCCGGGGTGAACACCGGCTGACCGGCGGCCGTGGCGCGCACCGCCTCGACCAGTTCGGCGGCCGACGCGCTCTTGACCAGGTAGCCGGACGCGCCCGCCTTGATGGCGTCGAGCACGTCGTCGCGTTCGGCCGAGGCCGAGAGCACCAGCACCCGGCTGGCAGGGGAGACCCGCAGCACCTCCGCGGTCGCCAGGGCGCCGTTGCCGTCGGGCAGCTGCATGTCCATCAGCACCACGTCGGGCCGGACGGCGGCGGCGCGGCGGGTGGCCGACCCGACGCCGTCGGCGGTGGCGGCGACCTCGAATCCGGCTTCCCCCAGATCCCGGGAGACCCCGTCCCGCCACATCGGATGATCGTCGACGACCATCACCGAGATCGTCCCCGCGCTCGCGCCGTCGGTCATCGCCCGCTCCTCTCCGCCGCACCCGGTCGGCCGGTGTCGGTTTCATCGTGCCACCGTCCGGATCAGCCGCGCGGCACCCGGAATTCCCATTCGGCCCCGTCGCCCTCGTCGCCGCTGCCGCCCCCGAGCAGTTCCGCGCTGCCGCCCAGTGCCGCGATCCGGCCGACGATCGACCGCGAAACCCCCATCCGCCCTTCGGCTTCGGCCTCGGCCAGCCGTCCCGGCGCGATGCCGGGTCCGTCGTCGCGCACGCTGACGATCAGCTCGTCGCCGGTATCCTCCAGCAGCACATAGGCTTTCGCCTCCGATCCGGCGTGCAGCTCCACATTGGCCAGCGCGGTCGCGACGGCAGCGGCGATCTCCCCGGCCATCCACGGCCCGACCGGCACCGGCTCCCCCGGCGTCGACACGAACACCTTCGGCGTGGCGTAGGCGGTGAGCAGGCCGCGCAGATCCACCTCGGCATCCCCGTTGCCGCGGCGTCCGGCGGCGTGCCTGCCGCCCTGTTCGGACAGCAGAACCCGCAGCGCGACTTCCTGTTCGCCCGCGCGGACGGCCAGTTCCTCGGTCGGACCGCCGATCTCGGTGCCCCGGCGTTTGATGTAGCTGAGGACCTGGAGCACGCCGTCGTGCACCTCGCGGGCGAGTCGCTCGCGCTCCTCGGCGGCCGCGGTCAGCCGCACGGCGCGGCGCACCTGGTCCTGGGCGCGCCGGGCGGTATCGGCGGCCAGTCCGAGCGCGAGCCCGACCGAGACCAGCACCGGCGCGGTGGCATCGGTCCACACATCGGCGCCCCACTGCTCGCGCACGGTGATGATCGCCGCCGAGATCAGCAGCCCGGAGGTCACGCCGAGCACCGGGCCGCGCAGGATCGCCGCGGAGATCACCGCATTGGCCGCCCACATGGTCGTCGGCAGGGTCTGGTGGCCGTGGTACCAGTCGTACTCGGCGACCAGGCGGGTCGCCGCGATGAGCCCGATCACCACGATGTGGTCGCCGACAACCACCGCGGTACGCCACCGCACGACCTCGGTGCGCCACTGCGAGAGCATCAGCGCCGATACGCCCGACCAGACCACCATCAGGGCAATGAAAACCCAGCTCAGGCGCTGATTCTCGTAATAGGGCACCGAGGCGATCTGCTGGCCGATCGCATACAACAGCGTGACCAGCCGGAACGCCTGCACCGCCCGCCACAGGGGCGCCGTGGCGGTGTCGTCGGCGCTGGGCTCGACGGGCCCGACGCGCGCGGCCGGGCTCATCGGAGTCGTTCGCCGCCGGGTACGTCCGGTTCATCCGGTTGTGTCGCATGAACTCCGGGTCCGCCGGTCACCAGATCGTGGACCACCTCTTCCGGCGCTCCCAGCAACGAACGGATCGCGGTGTTCATCACCGCCACGAACGGCACCGCGAGCAACGCACCCGCGATCCCGCCGAGCACCAGACCGGAGGCGATCGCGACGACCACCGCGAGCGGGTGCACGCTCACCGCGCGACCGAGCAGCAACGGCTGCAGCACATGGCTTTCCAGCTGCATGACGGCGATGATGATGCCGAGCACGATCAGCGCGGTCACCAGCCCCTCGGTGACCAGCGCGACGAAGACCGCGACGAAGCCGGCGAAGAACGCGCCGATGATCGGGATGAACGCGCTGATGAACACCAGCGAGGCCAGCGGCAGCGCCAGCGGCACGCCGAGGATCAGCAATCCGGAACCGATGCCGATGGCGTCGACCGCGGCCACCACGACGGTCGCCCGGACGAAGCCGACCAGGGTGCCGAAGCCGAGCGCACCGGCCACCCGGACCCGTTCACGGTGCTCGGTGGGCACGACCCGGGTGACGAACTCCCAGATCTGCGCGCCGCCGTGGAGGAAGAAGACCAGGATGAACAGCGTCAGGAAACTGCCGGTGAGCAGTTGCCCGATCATCGTCGCGGTGGTCAGCGCGCCGCTGGTGACACTGTCCTGATTGTGTTCGATGGTCCTGACCAGGGTGTCGCCCGCGCTGCGGATCTGCTCGTCGCTCAGGTGCGGCGGACCGTTGATCAGCCAGTCCTGGATCTTGTGGATGCTGGCCGTCGCCTCGTCGGACAATTGCGGCACACCGGCCACGAACTGCTCCACGACGAATGTCATGGTGCCCGCGACCAAGCCGAGTGAGCCGATCAGCGCGACGACCACCCCGATCCAGCGCGGCACACCCAGCCGCTGCATCCAGTCCACCAACGGCGCCAGCAAGGCCGCCGCGAGCAGCGCGATCGACATCGGGATGAGCACCGTGGACAGGCGCGCCACCAGCATCGCCACCGCGATCGCCGCCGCCAGGATCACCAGCAGCCGCCACGACCACTCCGCGGCCTGCCGCACGATCGGATGCACGGAATCGGCGGCCGATCGAGGCTTTTCCCACACGCCCGCCGTGCCGTCCGATGCGCCCGCGCCTGCTGTACCGCCCGTGTCCGCTGTGCCGGGGGCACTTTCCTCGGGGTGGGTCACGCTCGTGAGCCTATCCGCCGCTCAGCGCCGCGAACATGCGCACATGATCGAAACGCTAGATTGGTGAGCGTGTCAGCGCCTCTGGAAGCGGTCAAACAGACCATGCATACGCGCTGGCCGCTGTACCTGACGTCGATGCTGTTGGCCAATGCCTTCGGCGCGGTGCTGATGTGGGCGTTCCTGCAATACGGGCTCCCGGTGCCGGAGGGCGAGGCGGCCGACGCCAGGCGCATCGGCCTGTTCGTACCCGGCGTGGTGTTCGTCGCCGGCGGATTGCTCAGCCTGGCGGCCTCGGCGCTGATGCTGCGCCCGGTGATGCGCTGGCAGATGCGCGGCGGCCCGCCGAGCAGACAGGAGCAGATGGCCGCCCTGCACGCGCCGCTGCGGCAGGCCATCCTGCACCTGGTGCTGTGGCTGCTCGGCGGCGCGGTGCTCGCCGGGCTGATCATCTCCGAATCGCCCAAGCTGGCCGGCGCGGTGATCGTCACCCTGTGCATGGCCGCGACCATCGTGTTCGGCTTCACCTACATGCTCGGCGAGCGCATTCTGCGCCCGGTCGCCGCGCAGGCGCTCACCGAGGGCACCTTCGACCACACCCTGACCCCCGGCGTCGGCACCCGGATGGGCATGACCTGGGGTATGGGCACCTTCGCGCCCACCTTCGCGATCGTGCTGCTGTGCGTCACGCAGATCTCCTCGGACGTGAAGTTCTCGGCGCAGTCGCTGGCGATCTCGATCCTGCTGTTGTGCGGGGTGATCATTCTGCAGGCGCTGGCGCTGTCGATGCTGACCGCCTCGAGCATCTCCGATCCGGTGCGCCAGCTCAGCCAGGCCATCGCCCGCGCCCAGGAAGGCACCCGCGAGGTGCAGGTCGAGGTGTTCGACGGCAGCGAGATCGGCATGCTGCAGGTCGGCTTCAACCGGATGATGGAGGAAGCCGCCAAGCGCAGGAAGCTGCAGGAGTTGTTCGGCCAGCACGTCGGCGAGGAGGTCGCCCAGCGCGCCCTCGACTACGGCACCGAACTCGGCGGTGAAACCCGATTCGTGGCGGTGCTGTTCGTCGACATGGTCGGCTCCACCGCGACCGCCGCGGAGCGGCCACCCACCGAGGTGGTCAGCCTGCTCAACGAGTTCTTCCGGGTCGTCGTCGACGTCATCGACCGCCACAACGGCTTCGTCAACAAGTTCGTCGGCGATGCGGCGCTGGCCATCTTCGGCGCGCCGCTGGACCGGCCCGACGCACCGACCGCCGCGCTGGCCGCGGCCCGGGATCTGCGCGAAGCCCTGCGCGAGGTGGCCGGGCTGGACATCGGCATCGGGGTGTCGGCCGGACTGGCGGTCGCGGGCAATATCGGCGCGGCCAACCGGTTCGAGTACACCGTGATCGGTGACCCGGTCAACGAGGCCTCGCGCCTCACCGAACTCGCCAAGGACCATCCAGGCCGGGTACTCGCCTCGGGCAGCGCGCTGTACTTCGCCGAGGAGGCCGAGGCGGCACTGTGGATCACCGGCGAAGAGGTGCAGTTGCGTGGCAGGCGCCGCAACACCCAGCTGGCCTGGCCCAGGGCGGGCGTCGGCGCCGAACCCGCCACCGACATCGAGGCCGGGCTCGGCACCGACGGCGCGGCCCCGGCCGGCCGGGGCCCCGACGGACAGGCCCGGACTCCCACCGAGCAGCCGACCGCGACCGCGGAGCAGACGCCCGCGGAGTAGGGCCGACCGTCGGCACTACCCTGACCAGGGTGCGAACTGTGCTGACAGCGGTAGTGGTGGATCTGGTCCTGGTGGCCGTGTTCTGCGCCATCGGGCGACGCAGCCACGACGAGGCGGTGCTCACCGGGCTGGCGAAGACGCTGTGGCCGTTCGCGGTCGGCCTGGCGCTGGGGTGGGCGCTGGCCGTGCTGCTGAGCAGACTGCTCGGCCTGGCGACGTTCGCGCCCACCGCGCTGTGGCCCACCGGGGTCGCCGTCTGGCTGGGCACGCTGGCGGGCGGCATGGTCATGCGCGTGATCGCAGGTCAGGGCACTGCCTTCAGCTTCGTCATCGTCGCGGGCACCGTGCTGGCCGTGTTCCTGATCGGCTGGCGCGCCATCTTCGCGCTGGCGACCCGCTCCTAGCGGCTCAGGTCTCGGGCTGCGCCAGCGACTGCAGCATCCGCGCCGCCATCCGGGCCGTCGCGTTGGCGGCGTCGATGTCGGCGATATGGATGGCGAAGGCCAGGTCGCCCATGTTCGCGATCAGCCAGCCGTCCGAATCCGCCTCGGCCGCGTAGGCGATCACCGGGAAGGTCCGCAGCGGGGTCATGTGCGGCTTGCCCATCTCCTCGCGAAGCACGGTGCGCAACCGGTCGACGACCGGATTGCCGAGCGGGCCGAGCTGCGCGTCGGTGGTCCCCGGTCTGCCGGTCTCGACCGATGGCGCGGGCACCTCGCCCCGGGCGATGGCCGCCGCCGCGATCGCCATGCCGAACGGGCTGGCCAGCACGACATCGGAGCCGCCGCCCTGCCTGGCCTGCTCGGCGCCGCGGCCGCCGACGGTGATCCGCCCGGTCACCTCGTCCAGGCCGGGCACCTGGAAGTCGACGCCGAGCCCCAGCTCGCCCGCCGCCTCGGCCGCGTCCTGCACGGTGACATCACGCGGCGACTTGTTCTTCCGCAACGCCGCGACCTCGCGCAGCAGCTCCACATTGCCGCCCACCGGATACAGGCCGGTGAAGGCCACCGGTCCCTGTTCGGTCGCGTAACTGTTCTGCGCGACCGCGACGACAGCGCCGTTGGAAGGCTGGATGGCCACGATCGAGGCAGGCGTGCCGACGCTGACCACCGCGTCCTCCGCGGCGCGCTGCAGCCGCTGATCCATCGTCGAGGTGATGTCCGGGCCCGGCGGCCCTTGATAGCCGGCCACCTGCCGGACGAAGCGCCCGTCCGGCTCGAAGATCTGCACACCCCAGCCCGCGTGCCGGTCCTGGCTCTCGGTCCACACATTGCGCATGGCGTCGAGCATCGGCGACCACACCCGCCGGTCGGAGGAGATCAGCTCGGGCGATTTCTCCATGACCACGCCGGGGATCGGCGCCATCCGCGGTTCCAGGATCGCGAAATCGCCCTCGCGCAGCCGGACCGCGAGGACGGGCTCGCCCTTGGCCGCGGCGAGCTGGTCCCTCAGGTAGGCACCGGTGATGAGCGGCGCCACCGGCTCGATGGCCTTGGCGAGCGCGTCGGTGGAGGCGACCGGATCGGGAGTGCGGGCGGGATCGAGCTTGATCAGATTGATGACCTGCTCGTGCATCAGCGACTCACCGACGATGTCGATCACCCGTGGGGCGGGCGAGGGCAGCGTGCGCACCAGCTTCACCGTCCGGCCGCCGGCCAGCTCGGGCATGACCAGCTCGGGCTCCCAGGAGATCCGCCAGCCGATCGCCAGCTTGCGGACGGTGCCCTGCAGGCTGTAGTCCCACTCCTTGTTCTCGCCGAAGTTCCAGACCACGTCCATGCTGAAGATGGCCGACTCGTCGTCCAGCCCGATGAATTGCGTCTTCTCGTAGTCGACGGTGCCCGGCTGCAGGCCGTCGAACATTTGCGCCATCGTTGCCGAAGCCGCGTTCGGGTAGGAAGTGAGATCGGCGGCCTTGCGATATTCCTGCTCGTCGAGCAGTTCGGTGAAGCGGTCGACAAGTGCCTCGGGTTCACTCGTCTCGGTATGGAATCCGCACCCCGTCAAGGCCATCACCACAGCCGTCACTCCCGCGAGTGCCATAGCGCCCCGGACGCGAAAGCGGCGGGATCCCCACACATCCATATCGCCCACTCTTCACTCTTGCCACTCCAGCAACAAGACCACCGTACCTGAATGCAATACGCCCGCGTCGCCCCGGTGACCGGGACGTTACCCATGCTCAGCACATCGATTGTGCCCCAAATGCCGCGCGCCAGCGGCCGAACATGGGCGGCGTCCGGTTACAAGGCCATAACCGGCGCCGCCACCGTACCGGGCGGCGCGGCGGCGCGTGCGACAACCCTCGGCCGCATTCCGGCCCGCCTTGTTCGCCCCCGGCGCAATCCCGCTTTCCCGACGCCCTGCCGGAATAGCGGGAAACAGCGTAATCTTGTAATCACTGTAATGGCGATCACATAGTGCAGCAGGTGAGTGCGATGCGACATGATCATCGAGGACGCGAATTCGGGCGTCCGGGCGGCTGGCAGCAGGCCGATCTGCCCGACCCCGCGGATGTCCCGGACTGGTTCGCCGGAAGATTGCCGAGCGACTGGTTCACCGGCGCCCCCGACATCGAGATCGACCGCGACGAGATCGTCGTCGTCGGCACGCTGCCCCTCCCCCGCCCCGAATCCGCGGCGGGCGGCGAGTCGAGCCGGGCCGAGGCGAAGGTTCCGGCGGCCACGGTGGAGGGGGCGATCGCCCGGTTCCGGGAGAGCACCCGGCCCGCCAGGATGCAGATCGCGAGCGAGGCCGAGTACCGCTACCGGCGCAAAGTCGCCTGGGGCGTGGTGGCAGGCGGTGAGCGGGTCATGTTCACGCAGCTGGCCGTCCCGGTCATGACCCGCCTGCGGCAACCCGAACGCAAAGTCCTCGACACCCTCGTCGACGCGGGCGTCGCGCGGTCCCGCTCGGACGCACTGGCGTGGACTGTGCGACTGGCGGGCAAACACGCCGAAGAGTGGCTGGCCGAGCTGCGCACCGCCATGCGCACGGTCGAGGACCTGCGTTCGCAGGGACCGCGAGGCCTGTGACGCGGGGCCGTTAGGGTGAGGGCATGGCAGACACGGTCGCCCCGATCCTTGTGCTCAACGGCCCCAACCTGAACATGCTCGGCACCCGCCAGCCGGAGGTCTACGGCGCCGCCACCCTCGACGACGTCGTGACCCTCTGCGAACGCACCGCGGCCCGGTTCGATCGCACCGTCACCGCCTTCCAGTCGAATCACGAAGGCGCGCTGATCGATCGGATTCATCAGGCCCGAGGCGCCGAATCGGCCATCGTGATCAATCCCGGCGGCCTCACCCACACATCGGTCGCACTTCGCGACGCGCTGGTGATTCCCGAGGTGCCCATCGTGGAAGTACACATCAGCAATGTGCACGCCCGCGAGGAATTCCGGCACCACTCCTTCATTTCCCCGATCGCCACCGCGGTGATCGCCGGAATGGGAATCCAGGGATATGCCGCGGCAATCGAATTCCTCGCCACCCGCTGAGTACCGGTAGCGCGGTTTCCGATTCACGCCGCGTTCGACCGCACCGCGTACCCCACGAACGCACCGATGTCGTGCCCGGCGTTCGCGATCAAGGCGATGGCCTGCTCGAAGGCGAGCAGCCAAGGATGAATTACCGTCAGCAGCCCCTGGTGGTAGAGCTGGGCCAGCCCATCGTCCTCGCCCGGGTACTCCTGCGGGCTCAGCGGGCGCAGCAACTCGGCCGCTCGGCGAGCCGTCCGACCTCGCGGCGAACTACGGCACCGGTTCATGAGTTCCCGGCAGTCGAGCCGGCCAGCTGATCCACGGCGATGCGTGCGCCGAGCTCTTCGAGCAGCCGTGCCGCTTCGGCGATGCAGCGGGCGGGGTCGGGTTCGAGATCGGTGAGCGCGTAGCAGGCCGTGAATCCCGCCTCGCGCAGGCGTTCCGACGAAAGCAGCGTGCTGCCGACCGCGGCGATCACGGGGACTTGCCCCGCCGCCGCGCACACGCCGATCGGGGCCTTGCCGTGCAGGCTCTGTTCGTCCAGTGCACCCTCACCGGTGACCACGAGGTCGGCGCCGGACACCAGCCTCGCGAAATCCAGGAGGTCCAGGATGATTTCGATGCCGCTGCGGACCCGCGCGCCGAGTACAGCCAGAGCCGCGAAGCCGGTGCCGCCCGCCGCACCCGCGCCGGGCAGCTCGGCGGATGCGGGTCCGGCAATCGTCGCCCAATTCGCGAGTGCCGCTTCGAGGATCGCGCGCTGTTCGCGGTCGGCGCCTTTCTGCGGGGCGTAGACCTCGGCCGCGCCGCGCGGGCCGAGCAGCGGATTGTCGACATCACAGGCCAGGGTGAAGCCGGCTGCGCCGATGCGCTCGCGCAGCGCGCCGGTCTCCAGACGGGCGAGGTTCGCCAATGCCGCTCCCCCGCGCGGCAATTCGTCACCGTGCGCGTCGAGCAACCGGGCGCCGAGCGCTTGCAGCATGCCCGCGCCGCCGTCGGTGGACGCACTGCCGCCCAGGCCCAGCACGATCTGTTCGGCTCCGCCGTCGAGGGCGTGCCCGATGACGACGCCGAGGCCGAAGGTGCTCGCACCCAAGGGGTCCGGCCGCCCGCCGGGCAGCCGGGAGAGCCCGGTCACCGCGGCGAGCTCCACGATCGCGGTGGCCCCGCGCACAGCGTAGGAGGTCTGCGCAGGCTGCCCGGTAGGGCCGGGGGCGGTGAGCCGGACGCGCTCCCAGCCCGCGGCGACGAACACGTCGACCGTGCCGTCGCCCCCGTCGGCGACCGGCACCGTGCGCAGGTCGGCCGAGGGCGACACCGAGAGGATGCCGCTCGCGAGGGCGGCCGCCACCTCGGGTGCGGTGAGCGAGCCCTTGAACTTGTCCGGGGCGAGCACCACCCGGGGCGCGGAGGTCATCGGGTCATTCTCGACGACCGCACCGGTGGGCGCACGACACGGGCATGCATCACGCCTCGCCCGCGCCCCGCCCACACATCGTGTCCGGCCGATACACCGCGCCCCGCCCACGCACCGCGCCCCGGCCGTACACCGCGCCGTCCCCATCCACCGCGCCCCGCCCGTGCCCGTGCCGGCACCGAGCCGTGCCCTGCACCGTGCGGTGCGCATCCCTGTGCACCGCCGACGGCGGCGACGAGCGCCGGGTCGACGCGGCGGTCAGGCAGCGGGCAGCGGCGCTTCGGGTGCCTCGGAGATGTGGACCTCGCCGGTACGGAGGTAGGTCAGCACGGCTTCGTCGACGACCGGGTTGCCACGTCCGAAGGTGCCGTGATCACCGCCCTCGACGGTGATCAATGAGCCGTGCAGGGCCTTCGCCAGCGCCGGGCCGCCCTCGTACTGGGTGAGGGCATCGTGCTCGCTCTGCAGCAGCAGCGGGGCGGTGGCCAGGGCCGAGCCGTCGATCGTGACCGGCTCGGTCACCGGCGGCCAGGAGCCGCAACTCATTCCGGAGCGCACCAGGGCGGCGCGGGCGTCGAGGGCATTGCCGCCGGAAGCGAGGGTGCTCACGGCGGCGCCGAGCATCTCGGGCCTGCCGGGCACCGCGTTCTCGTTGCAGGTGATGGCGGAGAAGACGATGCGGCCGGCCGGATCGGTCTTCGTGGCGCCCGCGATGGCAACCAACTGCTCGACATCGGACGGGTCGGCCTGCGCCCGGGCCATCGCCTCGGCGAAGGCGGGCCAGAAGGCGCGGGTGTAGGTGGCCACCGAGGTCGCGCTCACCAGCGGCACCTGCGCGGACGCGCCGCCGGAGAGCAGCAGGCGCAGGAAGTTCTGCACCTTCGCCAATTGCTCGGTGCCGCCGTTGACGCCGTCACGGGCGATCTCGGCCAGCGGCTCGGGCAGCTCGCCGGGCAGGTCGGAGACGTGGGCGGGCGGCGGGGTGATGTTGGCGTACCAGCCGCCGCCCTGCGCGGACACCTGCCGCACCCAGGTCCGGTAGACCTGCATGCTGGTGTCGCCCAGGTGGTACTCGGCGTCGCGCTCGGCGATCCAGCTGAACAGGTCGTCGAGGCGCTGCTTGCCCGCCGCCTGCTGCTGGGCGAACTCCTCGGTCCAGACCCAGCCCGGGTGCACATTGGAGTCGAGCACCATGCGCTCGACCCGCTGCGGGAACAGGGTGGCGTAGACGGCGCCGAGATAGGTGCCGTAGGAGGTGCCGAGGTAGCCGATGCGTTCCAGGCCGAGCGCGGCGCGGACGGCGTCGAGGTCGCGGGCGGTGTTCTCGGTGGTGATGGTCGCCAGATAGCCGGGCCGGTCTTGTTCGCAGGCGGCCCTGAGGTCGGCGTCGCTCAGCGCGACCTGCCCGTCCTCGGTGGTCTCCACGGCGCACGAGAGCGGGGTGGCCCAGCGCAGGCCGCGCGGCTGCACGGCGTAGAGGTCGTAGTGCGCGGCGATGTCGGCCGGCATGGTCGCCACGCGTTGCGCCCAGAAGTCCAGGGCATCGACGCCGGGGCCGCCCGGATTGGTGAACAGCACGCCGCGCCGCTCACCCCGCGCCGCGATCCTGCTGACGGTCAGTTCGATTCGGGCGCCGCCGGGTTCGGCGTGGTCCATCGGAACGCTGACCACCGCGCACTGCGCGCCTGCGCCCGGGGTGACCGCGCCCTCGGGGCAGGATCCGAACACCGGGGCGGGCGCGGCGAGCACGGGAGGCGCGACGAGTGCCGAGGCGCCCGCCAGGCTCACCGCGCCGAGGCCGAGCATCGCCCGAAACAGCCTTTTCCGCATCATCTTTCGCACCTCCGCGGGGCGCCGCCGTACCGGCTGAGCGCGACCCGGTCTTGCGAGCATTCTTACCGCGTGGGCGCGGGAGGACAAGTCGACCAGGTATTTCCCGGCGGCAGGAGGTCTATTTCGCTGTGGCACAGCGTTGCGATGTCTCATGCCGCGTCCCGGCGGAGTAGCGTCGAACCATGTCGACCGAGGTCCGCATCAATACCGCACTGGAACGTTTCGAGATCTACGTCGACGGCGACATCGCCGGCTACGCCGAGTACCAGGACACCGCATCCGAGCGGGCGTTCGTGCACACCGAGATCTATCCGCAGTACGAACGCCAGGGCTACGCCAAGGAACTCATCGGCACGGCGCTGCGCGACACCCGCGGCGAGGGCTTCGGCATCCTGCCGATGTGCTCGATGGTGCGCCACTTCGTGGAGATCAACCCGCAGTTCATCTCCTCGGTGCCGCAATGGGCCAGAGGCCGGATGGGTCTGCCCCAGTAGCGGTTCGGCGGGGGCGGTTCAGTAGTTGGCGATCGCCCCGTTCAGGGCGGTCTGCAGATCGGTGCGCACGAGCCGGGCGACCTCGCCGGGCTTGTCGGGCAGGTCGAGCACCGGGACGCCGAAATGGAAGCTGGCCGATTTCGCCTCCTCGCGGTCGGGCTCGATCGCGTCCGCGGGCCGTGGACCGTAGCTGAGCCCGATGCTGACCAGCGCGGGACGAACGCCCAGCTTCATGGCGCGGAAGGCGATATGGCCGATGCCGCTGCCGACCGCCTGCACCGTGGTCGGATCCACGTCGTTGCAGGTGCCCTCCGGGAAGATCGCCAGATGGTCGCCGCGGGTCAGGCGCTCGGCGCAGATGTTCATCATCTGCTGGCCGGCCGCGTTCACCGCCCTGATGCCGTGGTCCTTGCCGCGGAAGACCGGGATGGCGCCCATCATGTCGACCTTGCGGCGCTGTTCGGGGTCGACGAACAGCTCGTCCTTGGCCAGCACCCGCACCCGCCCGATGATCGAGCGCAGCGGGCTGCGCCAGGTCATCGCGGCGACGGTGTAGGGGTCGTGCTGGGAGAGGTGGTTGATCGAGAAGATCGTCGGCTGCCGTGAACGCAGCAGCTCACGCAGCCGATCCCTGGCCTGATCGGCGTAGGAGATGCGGGGATGGAACCGGCGCGCGAGCAGTGCGTAGGCGGCCAGTGCGGTCAGCCGGCGCTGGCGATGATCCCGGTAGTAGTCGTAGACGGCGTCGAAATTGTCGAGACTGACCACGGGCGGTTCCATGCCGACGACTCTAGATCGGTACCGGGACGGACGAGCACTTCCCCCGACAAACTGAGATGATGACGAGGTGGCACGCGGAGACGACCCGGACGAGAGCAAAACTCACGGCGGGCACGGCGACCGGCGGCGGCGCGGCTCGCGCGACGGCGAGCGAGTGGTCCGTGCCGGGTCACTGCTGCTGGCGGCGACCGGCCTGACCGAACCCACCTTCCGTCGCACGGTCGTCTACATCATGGAGCACAACGATTCGGGCAGCCTGGGCGTGGTGATCAACCGGCCGAGCGACACCGCGGTCCGCGAGGTGCTGCCCCGCTGGGCGGATCTGGCGGCCGAACCGGCTACCCTGCACGTCGGCGGCCCGGTCAAACGCGACGCCGCCCTGTGCCTCGGCATTCTCCGGGTCGGAGCGTCCACCGCCGGGGTGCCCGGGCTGCGGCGCATCGACGGACGGGTGGTGCTGGTGGACCTGTCCGCCGATCCCGAGCAGATCGCGCCGCTGGTCGAGGGGGTCCGGGTGTTCGCCGGCTACTCGGGCTGGACCTTCGGCCAGCTCGAGGGCGAGCTCGACAACGACGACTGGATCGTGCTCTCGGCCCTGCCGCACGACCCCATCTCCGCCGCCAGGCCCGACCTGTGGGCCGACGTGCTGCGCCGCCAGCCGCTGCCGCTGGCGCTGCTGGCGACCCATCCCATCGAAGTCGAACGGAACTGACCCGGGCCGGTCGGAACCGGCCCGGGTCCGGTCGCGCACTCGTGCGGACCGCCCGCGGTTATCGCGACTGCCGGGCGAACACGCGCGCCGACCAGACGAACCCGATCAGCCCGAGCCCGGCGCACCAGGCCAGGGCGGCGACGCCCGATCCGCCGATCTCCGTGCCCATCAGCAGGCCGCGGATCGTCTCGGTGAGCGGCGTGAACGGCTGGTACTCGGCGAACTGGCGCAGCCCGGCCGGCATCGTATCGGTGGCGACCAGGCCGCTGCCGAGGAACGGCAGCAGGAGGAACGGCATCGGCAGATTGCTCGCGCTCTCCGGATTCGGCGAGATCAGGCCCATGCCGACCGCTATCCAGGACAGCGCGAACGTGAACAGCGTGAGCAGGCCGAACGCCGCGAGCCACTCGAGCGGCTGCGCGTTCGGCCGCCAGCCGATCAGCAGCGCGACCAGCGCCATCGCCCCGGTGCCGAGCATGCCCAGGACCAGGGTGCCGCCCACGTGGCCGGCCAGCATGGACGAGGGCGCGATGGGCATGGTGCGGAACCGGTTGACGATGCCCTTGGTGGTGTCGGTCGCGATCTGCACCGCGAGCGAGGCCATCAGGTAGGCCGGGATCAGCAGCAGCATGCCGGGGGCGAGGTAGTCGATGTACTCGCCGCCGGAGGCCGCCGCCAGCGCACCACCGAACACGAAGGCGAAGACCAGCAGCAGGATCACGGGCATGACGATGATGCTGACGGTCAGGCTGGGATAGCGCCTGGCCTGCAGCAGGTTGCGGCGCAGCATGGTCCACGACTCCCGCAGGGAGTCGGCCGGCGCGCGGGTGCCTGCCGCCGAGGCGGGCGGGGTGGCGGTGGTCATCGTGCGATCTCCTTGCTGGTGGCGCCGGTCGCCGCGGCGGCCCGGTCGGCGGTGGGGTGGCCGGTGAGGGTGAGAAAGACGTCGTCGAGGGTGGGCGTCTGCACGGCCAGGGCCGTGGCCTCGACGCCGACGCGGTCGAGCTGATCGAGCACGGTGCGCAGGGCGCGCACCCCGCCGTCGCCCGGCACGGCCAGGGTGGGGTGGTCGCCGTCGTCGACGACGCGGGAGCCGGGCAGCCCGGCCGCCGCGGCGTCCAGTTCGGCTCGGTCGGTGAACTCCAGGCGGATGTGGCCGCCGGGGACCAGGCGCTTCAACTCGGCGGCGGTGCCCTCGGCGACGATGCGGCCGCCGTCGAGCACGGCGATGCGATCGGCCAGCTGGTCGGCTTCCTCGAGATATTGCGTGGTCAGGAAGACCGTGACGCCGGTGTCGGCGACCAGGTTGTCGATCGTCTGCCACACCGCCCGCCTGCTGCGCGGGTCCAGGCCGGTGGTCGGCTCGTCCAGGAAGAGCACCCGTGGGCCGCCGACCAGGGTCATCGCCAGATCGAGCCGCCGGGTCATGCCGCCGGAATAGCCGCTCGCGACGCGATCCGCCGCCTCGACCAGATCGAAGCGGACGAGCAGGTCGTCGATCAACTGCGCGGCCCGCGCCCGGGGCAGGTGCCACAGATCGGCCATGAGCCGCAGGTTCTCCCGGCCGGTGAGCAGTTCGTCGACGGCGGCGAACTGGCCGGTCACCCCGATCACCTCGCGGACCCGGGCGGGGGCCGTGGCCGGATCGTGCCCGCAGATCGTGATCTCGCCCGCGTCGGCGCCGCGCAGCGTGGCGAGGATCTGCACGGTGGTGGTCTTGCCCGCCCCGTTGGGTCCGAGCAGCGCGAAGATCTCGCCTCGCCCGACGGTGATGTCGATGCCGTCGAGCACACGGTGGTCGCCGTAGCTCTTGTGCAGTCCGCGCGCCGAGATGGCCGGCGCAGACCTGTTGTCACCCATGGGATTTCCTTTCGACATTACATGGTTTGATTCGAATATGTGCATGTTTCAGCCACACCGCCCCCGCGGGGGTTCGGCGTTCGGGTATGCGATTGTGCGCGAAGGAGGTTCGCGCGTCGGTCAGATGTCGAGATCCTCGATCCTCGGATTCGCCGCCAGATCGGCGACGCGTTCGTAGAACCTGTCGGGCAGCTTGCCCTTCAATTCCTCCACCGAATCCACGATCTCCATGGCGAATTCACCCCAGTCGGGATCACCGACGCCGAAGGCCCGCCGCCAGGTGCGCCAGTCCTTCAGGCTGGACTTACCGGTGGGGTAGTCCACCCACTTCGAGATCTGCGCGTGCACGACGTACTTGCCTTTTCGGCTGCGATAGACACGAAACAGTTCGAACCGCTCGTCCCCGATATCGCGCCATTCGCTCAGCAGCATGCCCGCGAAACGGACCTGCCTGACGCCGTTGTGCCCGACGCCGAGAATCACTTCGTCGTAACCCTCCTGACGGCCCTCCTCCAGATCGATGAAGCGACGCAGGGCCGTCACCACCGCACCGGAGAGATTGCCGCCGACGAGTTCCTGCGCGCGCTTGAACAGCGGGAGGTCGTCGTCGGCCACATAGATCGTCTTGTTGGGCATGTCCATGACTATACGTAGATGTATACGTAGATACAAGAGGTCCGCGTGGAAATCGCGTGCGGTGGTTTCATGGAGTGGTGCTTCCCGGCTACGAACGCGTGCTCCGCGCGAATCCCGCGCCCGCGTCGGGGACGGCCAGCCGGATCCTGCTGCGCCTCACCCTCGGCCCCCGCGAGCTGATCGCCCGCCACACCGTCATCGCGCCGGGCGGCAGCAGTGGTTGGCACTACCACGACGGGCCGCTGTTCGTGCTCGTCGCCCGAGGTACGCTCGACCACCCGTATGCCGACGGAGTCCCGGTCCACTACCGGCGCGGCCGGATCTTCCGGGAGCCCAGCGGCCCGGCGAACCGCCACGTCGCGTGCAACACCGGCACCGAACCGGTGACGTTGTTCGTGCTGTACCTGAACCCGAAGGGCAGCCCGCTGGCCCACAGCGTGCCGAGCGCCGACGACCACGGGTGAATTACGCGCCGAGTGGCCCCTGGTCGGCTCAGCTGCCGCCGCCACCGCCACCGCATCCACCGCCACCGCAGCTCCCACCCCCGCCGCCGCAGCCGCCACCGTCGGAATCGTTGCCGAAGAACCACACGCCGCCCGAGGCCGAACCGCCCGCACCCCAGGATCGGCCTCGTCCACCCCGCCCCTGCCGCGCGGCACGAGCCCGCTGGACGAGGCCGAGGACCAGAAACGGCAACCCGACGACCGCGAGGACGAGTCCCGCCATGGGATGCACCGCGATCCCCGTCAACAGCGCCAGGAAGAACACCACCGCCGCGAGCGCCAGAAACATGAAACCTCCCCCGACCGGTGGTCATCCCCGGTGACTACCGCCGAGGATAGCGATCGGCGAACCGCAGGCAGCCCGTTTCGAGCCGATCAGCGGGTGACTTGCCGAGCAGGATCACCTCGCCACACCGCCGAGGGGAGCAGGCGTTCGCCGGGCGGAGACCTGCGCCGCCGCTGAGGCGGGAGAGTAGCTCAGTGCGTGGGGCCGCAGGCGTCGCGCAGCGAGCAGGCGCCGCAGGACTGGCCGCAGGAGCCGGTGTCGCTCGCGGGCACCAGGCCGGCGATGGCCCGGTTCGCCGCGTCCGCGCCCGCGCCGAGGGTGAACACCGCGATCACCGCGGCGACCAGAGCGACCGCGAGGGCGATCGGCTCGCCCGCGGCGAACACGATCAAACCGCCGGCGAACAGCAGCGCGCCCGCGGCCACCGAGGTGGGGGCGGCGACGCGATTGGCGATGCGGAAGGTGTCTTCGGTGCTGAGAGCGGCTTCGGTATGCACTCCGACGAAGCGGTTGCGCGGCAGCCTGCCGACGAAGCCGAGCATGCCGGTCCCGATGGCGACGATGGCCAGCAGGAACAGGACTAGGGCTACGGCGAACACCAGTGCAGGCTATCGCAGCGGCCACACGGCCCGACGTCCGGTCCGTTCGGGAGCACGTTCTACCCTGTTAGCCGACTCTGTCCGGAACGGCGCACAAGAGAAGGCGGGATCGTGCAGGACACTCGTGCAACCGAAAGCGATGTACCCGAGCATCGGTACAACGCGGCGCTCGCCGGGCGCGTCGAGCGCCGGTGGCAGGAGCGCTGGCAGGAGCGCGGGACGTTCCAGGCGCCGAACCCCACCGGACCGCTGGCCGGCGACACCCCGGCCGACAAGCTGTTCGTCCAGGACATGTTCCCGTACCCCTCCGGCGTCGGCCTGCACGTCGGCCACCCGCTGGGCTACATCGCCACCGACGTGTTCGCCCGCTACCACCGCATGCGCGGCCGCAATGTGCTGCACGCGCTCGGCTACGACGCCTTCGGCCTGCCCGCCGAGCAGTTCGCCGTGCAGACCGGCGCGCATCCGCGCGACACCACCGAGGCCAATATCGCGAACATGCAGCGCCAGCTGGATCGCCTCGGCCTCGGCCACGACCGCCGCCGCAGCTTCGCGACCACCGATCCGGAGTACTACCGCTGGACGCAGTGGATCTTCCTGCAGATCTACAACGCCTGGTACGACCTCGAGGCCGACGGCGCCCGCCCGATCGCCGACCTGGAGGAGCAGTTCGCCTCCGGTGCGCGCCCTGCCCCCGGCGGCGCGGACTGGGCGAGCCTGACCCCGGCCGAGCGCGCCGCGATCATCGACTCCTACCGCCTCGTCTACCAGACCGATTCGGTGGTCAACTGGTGCCCCGGCCTGGGCACCGTGCTGTCCAACGAGGAGGTCACCGCCGACGGGCGCAGCGAGCGCGGCAACTTCCCGGTGTTCCGTAAGCGCTTGTGGCAGTGGATGATGCGCATCACCGCCTACTCCGATCGGCTGGTCGACGACCTGGAGCTGCTGGACTGGCCGGAGAACGTCAAGTCCATGCAGCGCAACTGGATCGGGCGTTCGCGCGGCGCGCAGGTGAAGTTCGACTCCCCCGCCGGGCAGATCGAGGTGTTCACCACCCGCCCCGACACCCTCTTCGGCGCCACCTATGTGGTGCTGGCCCCCGAGCACGACCTGGTCGACGCGCTGGTCGCGGCCGAGTGGCCCGCCGACGTGGACGCCCGCTGGACCGGTGGCGCGGCCACTCCCGCCGACGCGGTCGCCGAGTACCGCAAGTCGATCGCGGCCAAGACCGATCTCGAGCGCCAGGAGAACAAGGAGAAGACCGGTGTCTTCCTCGGCGTGCACGCGGTCAATCCGGTCAACGGCGCGCCGGTGCCGATCTTCATCGCCGACTACGTGCTCAGCGGGTACGGCACCGGCGCGATCATGGCCGTCCCCGGCCACGACCAGCGCGACTGGGAGTTCGCCACCGCCTTCGGCCTGCCGATCCTCGAGGTGATCTCCGGCGGCGACATCACCGCGGCGGCCCACAACGGCGAGGGCGAGCTGGTGAATTCCGGCTACCTGAACGGCCTTTCGGTCGAAGAAGCCAAGGCCACCGTCATCGGCAGGCTGGAGGCCGACGGACACGGCACCGGAACCGTGCAGTACAAGCTGCGCGACTGGCTGTTCGCCCGCCAGCGCTACTGGGGCGAGCCGTTCCCGATCGTCTACGACGAGGACGGCGCGCCGCATGCCCTGCCGGAATCCATGCTGCCGGTGCGGCTTCCGGAGATCGACGACTTCGCCCCGGTCACCTTCGACCCGGACGACGCGAGCTCCGAGCCCTCCCCGCCGCTGGCCAAGGCCACCGACTGGGTGAACGTCGAACTGGATCTCGGCGACGGCCCGCGCCGGTACCGGCGCGACACCAACGTCATGCCGAACTGGGCGGGCAGCTCCTGGTACCAGCTGCGCTACGCCGACCCGACCAATACCGACATGTTCTGCGCCGCCGAGAACGAGCGGTACTGGCTCGGCCCGCGCACCGCCGAGCACGGCCCGGACGATCCCGGCGGCGTCGACCTCTATGTGGGCGGCGTCGAGCACGCGGTACTGCACCTGCTCTACGCGCGGTTCTGGCAGAAGGTGCTCTTCGACCTGGGCCACGTCAGCGGCAGCGAGCCCTACCGGCGGCTGTTCAACCAGGGCTACATCCAGGCCTTCGCCTACACCGACTCGCGCGGCGCGTACGTGCCCGCCGCCGAGGTGACCGAACGCGACGGCAAGTTCTTCTGGACCGATCCCTCGGGTTCCGAGAACGAGGTGTTCCAGGAGTACGGCAAGATCGGCAAGTCGCTGAAGAACGCCATCTCCCCGGACGAGGTGTGCGACCAGTTCGGCGCGGACACCTTCCGCTTCTACGAGATGTCGATGGGCCCGCTGGACACCTCGCGCCCCTGGTCCACCAAGGACGTCGTCGGCGCGCACCGCTTCCTGCAGCGCGTCTGGCGGCTGGTCGTCGACGAGGAGACCGGCGCGACCCGGGTGGTCGAGGACGCGCCCTCCGACGAGACGATGCGCTTCCTGCACCGGACCATCGCGGGCGTGGACGAGGACTTCGCGGCGCTGCGCGACAACACCGCGGGCGCGAAGCTGATCGAGCTGACCAACCACCTCACCAAGAACTACCCGGACGGCACGCCGCGCGTGGCCGCCGAGGCGCTGGTGCTGATGGTCGCCCCGCTCGCCCCGCACATCGCCGAGGAGCTGTGGGAACGCCTGGGCCACAACGAATCCCTCGCGCACGGCCCGTTCCCGGCGGCCGATCCGAAGTGGCTGGTGGACGAGTCGGTCGAGTACCCGATCCAGGTGAACGGCAAGGTCCGCAGCCGCGTCCAGGTGCCGGCCGACGCCGACAACGCCGCGATCGAGGCCGCCGCGCTGGCCGACGAGAAGGTGGCCGCGCTGCTGGCGGGCAAGACGCCGCGCAAGCTGATCGTGGTGCCGGGCCGGTTGGTCAATATCGTCGCCTGACGTTCGGGCCGGTCACCGGCTGCTCCCGGCCGCACGAACGGTCGGGAGCAGCCACCTGCACGGTGGACGGGAGCGACCGGATCACACCGGCGGGAGCAGGACGTCGTCGAGGGTGACCAGCGACAGGTTGCGCGCCCGGATGATCTCGACCAGCCGCGCGTAGCAGTGCGTGACGGTGGGCGCGTTCGCGTGTCCGATGACGATGGACTGGGGATTGAACCAGCGGTCCGCGCACTCGAGCAGGAATTGCTCGGTGATCAGCCCGGAGTCCGACAGCGAGCCGTACCACATCGTCGGCACGGTGTAGCCGAGATCGGCGGCGACCGCGTCGACGGCGGCGTTGTGCCTGCCGAAGGGCGGCCGATAGTACGGGGTGCCGTCGACTCCGTAGTTGTCGCGCAGGAACTGCCGGGCGCGAGAGAGTTCCGCGGCGATGCCCGCGGGCGGCAGCGTGGTGAGGTCGGCGTGACTCCAGGTGTGGTTCGCGAGCTGCACCTGGCCGGATTCGACCAGTGGGCGCAGATCCGCCCGGTGGGTGGTCCAGGCGTCGTAGTGCGCGGTGACGAAGAAGGTGAAGCGGGCTCCGGTGTCTCGGGCGAACCGGATGTAGCCGCCCACCACCTCCGGATCGGCGCCGTCGTCGACGGTCAGCGCCATGGCGGTCCCCGCTCCGGGCAGTGCGGTGATGGTCTGGCGGGTGAGCCGGGTCTTCGGCCCGCCGGGCGGGGGCGGCAGCAGCGGCGTCCGAGTCGGTGCGGGAGGCAACGGCTCGGGACCGCCCGCCGCGCCGTCCGAGGCGAGCGTTTCGGCGGCCTCACTGCCCGCGGTGCAGGCGGAGAGCAACCATGCGGCGCCCGCGGCCAGAGTCAGCAGTTCCCGTCGTCGCATACGCCCCGCCTGTCCCCCGCCGCCGCGCGAGCGGATCGACGGTAGTCGGTTTCGAATTCGTCGAACGCAGGGATGATAGACCGGCCCGAAGCAGATCCACGGCAACCGCCGGCACTGTCGCCGCTGGCCGGCCGGCGCTCACACGGGGCGGGAAACGGCGTGCGGCGGGAACACGACGCGAGGCAGGGCCCGCGCGATGCGGGACCGAGATGCGACGAGCGGATTCAGCGGGCGGGGACGGGCCGCAGCACGATCTCGGTGGGATGTCCGTCGCGCGGCGTCTCCACGGCCTGGCGTACCGCGCGCGCGACGGTCTCCGGGCGCAGGAACTCCTCCGGGTGGTAGTCGCGGCCCTCGCCCGCGACGATCTCGCGCTGCATGTCGGTGTCGATACGGCCGGGGTGCACGGAGGTGACCCGCAGTTTCGGCTCCTCCAGGCGCAGCGCGTCACCGAAGGCGCGCAGCCCGAACTTGCTCGCCGCGTAGGAGCCCCAGCCGCCGCTCGCGCGCAGGCCCGCACCCGAATTGATCAGCACCACATGGCCTTCGGCGGCGCGCAAGGCGGGCAGCAACAGCCTGGTCAGCTCGGCGACGGCGATGAGATTGGCTTCCAGGGTCTTTCGCCACTGCGCCACCGAGGATTCCGCGATGGTGCCGATGTCGGCGACGCCCGCGTTGTGCACGAGCACGTCGAGCCGGCTGATCGGCGCCACCGCTGCCGCCACCGCCTCGTAGTCGGTGAGTTCGACCGGCCAGGCCGTCGCCTCGGGCAGTTCCGCGAGAATCGGTCCGAGCGATTCGGCCGTGCGGCCACCGAGCAGCAGTTCATGGGTGGGGGCGAGTTCGCGGGCGATGGCTGCCCCCAGGCCGCGGCTCGCGCCGGTGATCAGGGCGGCGGGCTTGGGCAGGCTCGTGACTGCGGTCATGGCGCCCAGGGTAGACAGCGCCGCCGTGTCCGGCCGGGCCGGGCGGAACAGGCCCGGGGGTGTCGGAGCGAACGCGCGGCGGCCGCACCGCGTACATACCCCGCAGAGCGGGCGGGTAAGCGCCCGGCAACGCAGAATAGAGAAATGGCACATCCGGGGTTCACCCCCACGCAACTCGCGGCACGAGCCGCCTACCTTCTGCGTGGCAACGACCTGGGCACCATGACCACTGCCGCGCCGCGCCTGTATCCGCACATGTGGAGCTGGGACGCCGCGTTCGTGACGGTCGGTCTGGCCCCGCTGAGCGTCGAGCGCGCGGTCGTCGAGCTCGACACCCTGCTCTCGGCGCAATGGAAGAACGGGATGATCCCGCACATCGTCTTCGCCAACGGCAAGGACGGCTACTTCCCCGGTCCGGCGCGCTGGGAGTGCAGGCAGCTGGCCGCGCACGCCCCCGACGGACCGGACACCTCCGGCATCATGCAGCCGCCGGTGCACGCCATCGCCGTGCAGCGCGTCCTCGACCATTCGCGCAGGCACGGGCGCAGCACCAGGGCGGTGGCCGAGGAGTTCCTGAACCGGCGCTGGCCGGATCTGGTGCGCTGGCACCGCTGGCTGGCCGAGGCCCGCGACTCCGAGTCGAACGGGCGGATCACGCTGTATCACGGCTGGGAATCGGGCATGGACAACTCGCCGCGCTGGGACCGCGCCTACGCGAACGTCGCCCCCGGCGACCTGCCACCCTACGAGCGCGCCGACGTGCTCGTCGTATCCGATCCCACCCAGCGGCCCAGCGACCGGGAGTACGACCGCTACCTGTGGCTGGTCGAGCAGATGCGCCGGGTCGGCTACGACGACGATCAACTGCGCGCCACCATGAGCTTCGCGGTGCAGGACGTGTTCGTCACCGCGATCTTCGCGCTGGCCTGCGAGGTGCTGGCCGATATCGGCGAGGAGCACCGGCAGCCGCACGTCGATGTGCGCGACCTGCGGGCGTGGGCGGACCGGTTCCGCACCGGCGTCATCGCGACCACCGATCCGCGCAGCGGCGTGGCGCGCGATTTCGACGTGCGCATGCAACGCTCGATCAGCACCGAGACGCTGGCCGGGTTCGCGCCGCTGCTGTGCGGCGGGCTGCCGCGCGCGACCGAGCGGGCGCTGCTGCGGCTGTTCGAGGGCCCGCGCTTCTGCGGGCACCCGGATCTGCGCTACGCGCTGCCGCCGTCCACCTCGCCGGTCTCCAAGGACTTCCGTTCCCGCGAATACTGGCGCGGCCCGGTCTGGCCGGTGATGAGCTGGCTGTTCTCCTGGGCGTTCGCCCGCCGCGGCTGGGCCGAGCGGGCCCACACCCTGCGCGCCGAAGGGCTGCGCCAGGCCGCCGACGGCAGCTTCGCCGAGTACTACGAGCCGTTCACCGGCGAACCGCTGGGCAGCATGCAGCAATCCTGGACCGCCGCCTCAGTACTGGATTGGCTCGGCTGAACCACCGATGAAACGCCAAGATCTCGACGACGCCATCGTGCTCTCGTCCACCGGCCCGCTACGCCGCCCGCCACTGCACATGGAGGTGGCGGGCACCGATCGGATGTTGCTGCGCCAGCAGGGGCTGGCGATTCTGCTGGGCCGCATCGACGCGACCCGCACCGGGGTGGAGCTGTTCCGCCGCACCGGTTTCCGTGCTCCGCTCCCGCCACTGCCGCCCGCACCGCAGTCCGGCCCCGCCGCGGACGCGCAGTGGCTGTCGTGTTTCGCCGATATGCTCGCCCGCGCGGACAACTCGCCGTTGCACCCTGGCCGCTGGTTGCTGGAGTATCGCGAGCGCCTGACCCCCGGCACCTGGGAAGAGGAGTTGCTGCGCGACTGGCCGGGCGGATACCTGGACTGGCGGCGCGGCTGCACGGCCGTCATCCCGTTGCGGCCGCTCACCGAGCCGGACGCCCCGTGGATGCCCGCGTTGCGGGAGCGGGCGCGCACCGGCGACCTCGCGCCGGTACTGCTCTGGGAGGTATCGGGTTTCGACGGCTGGGTGATCCTCGACGGTCACGACCGGGCCGTCGCCGCGCTGGCCGAGGGGCGCGAACCCGCCTCGATCGTGCTGGCCCGCGGGTGGAGCGTCGCACGGCAGACCGAGGCGATCCTCGGCGCGGTCGACCATCAGCGCAAGGTGCTGGCCGGACTGCGCGACGACCGGGCCCGGCGCGCCGCCACGGCCCGGATGGACGCGGGCATGGCGCGGTTCGCCTACGGTCACGAGCGGACGATGGCCTGGCCGGTGCCGGGCGGGACGAGCGGGTGGACGGACGCGCTGATGGACTACCGCGGTTCCCAGCTCACGACACACCAGCAACACTGGTCACCGCGCTAACCGGTAGCTATCGTCGACCGGCATGGACTCCACTTCCCGGAGATCGACCCGCGCACTGATGCTGTCCGCGCTCGCCTTGGGTGGCATCCTCACCGCAACCGTCCCCGCTCCCACGGCGACGGCGGCCCCCACCGGACCCGACGTGTCCTCCTGGCAACACATCGACGGCAGGCTCATCGACTGGTTCGCCGTGCGCCGGGCCGGGCACCCGTTCGCCATGGTGAAGGCGACCGAGGGCCTCGATTACGTCAACCCCTATTTCGTGCCGGACTCACTGCTCATGCGTGCCGCGGGCGTCGCGCGCGGCACGTACCACTACGCCCGCCCCCAGCTGCCGCCCGAACCGCAGGCCGTCCTGTACGCGGCGACGGTCCTCGGCCAGAACGGGCCGCTCGATCTGCCGCCGGTGCTCGATCTGGAGCACTCCGGTGGCCTCGCCCCCGGCGCGCTGATCGACTGGACGCATCGCTACCTGAACACGGTGCGCGCGCTGACCGGCCGGACGCCGATCATCTACACCTACCCGGTGTTCTGGCGCACCGCCATGGCCGATACGAATCAGTTCACCCACTATCCGCTGTGGATCGCCGACTATCGCGGCAATGCCGCACCGGAAGTACCCGGCGGGTGGCCCACCTGGACGTTCTGGCAGACCACCGACCGGGGCTCGGTGCCCGGCATCGCGGGCCCGACCGATCTCAACGTCTACAGCGGCGCCCAGGGCGATTTCGCGCGCTTCGCGAACATGAGCGGGCTGTTCGGCAGCAGCTGAACCGGGGCGGCCGCGCCGGCCGGCCCGAGGCGGTCAGACGCCGATCCGGCCGCCACCGGAGCGCCACACCGCCACGACCGCCGGACGCGGCTGCGCGTCGCCGCCCTCGGGCCAGTGCGAGGTCGGGTTCTCCGCCGTCGCATCGTCGTCCTCGCCGGGATGCTGCACGCAGACGAGCACTCGCGACTCGGTGACGATCGGACCGCAGGTCTCCGCCGACTTCGGCACGGTGAGGAACTGCTTGGTCTCCCCCCGATTCGGGCCGTCCAGCACCACCGAGAACAACCCGTCGTTGGACTTCAGCGCATTGCCGTCGGTGGAGATCCACAGGTTGCCGTACGGATCGAAGGCCAGGTTGTCCGGGCAGGAGATCGGGCTGACCCGGCTCTTGTCGAACCCGCCGAAGTAGGTGTCGGCAGCCACCGGATCGCCGCAGACCAGCAGCAGCGACCAGGTGAATTCGGTGCCGGCGTGGTCGTCGTCGATCTCCAGGACCTGGCCGTTCTTGTTCAGGTGGCGCGGATTGGCCTCGTCGGCGATGGGCTTGCCCTCGGTGCCGCGCTTGTCGTTGTTGGTCAGCGCCACGTAGACCTTGCCGGTGACCGGGCTGGCCTCGAAGTCCTCCGGCCGGTCCATCTTGGTCGCGCCCACCTTGTCGGCCGCGAGCCGGGTGTAGACCGCGACCTCCTCGGCGGTGAAACCCTCAACCAGGGACTTGCCCCTGCCGTCCGCACCGGTCTCGAGCAGCGGGATCCAGCGGCCCTTGCCGGTGAAGCCCCGGTCGGAGGGCACCGTACCGGAACCGTCGATCGCCTCGGCGTGATCGCCGGTCAGCTGGGCGACGTAGAGCGTGCCCGCGTCCAGGATGGTCATATTGGCGCGGCGGCTCGCGGCGCCGGTGCCCGGCTGGATCCGGCGCGCGGACACGAACTTGTACATGTAGTCGAAGCGTTCGTCGTCGCCGGTGTAGGAGACCACGGTGCCGTCGGCGGTGACGTGGATGGTGGCGCCCTCGTGCTTGAGCCTGCCCATGGCGCTGTGCTTGACCGGCACCGAGGCCGGATCCCACGGGTCGACCTCGATCACATAACCGAATCGGTTGGCCTCGTTGGGTTCCTGCGCCAGATCGAAGCGCTTGTCGGCGCGCTCCCACTTGTGGACGGTGGCGCCCCCGGCGAAGCCGTAGCGCTTCAGTGCCGCGGCGGGCCGCTCACCGGTCACCTTGTCGGCATTGGCGAAATAGCCGTGGATGTTCTCCTCGCCGGAGAGCACGGTGCCCCACGGCGTCACCCCGCCCGCGCAGTTGTTGACGGTGCCGAAAACCTTGGTGCCGGTCGGGTCGGCGGAGGTCTTGACCAGATCGCTGCCCGCGGCCGGGCCGGTCAGGACGAATTCGGTATTCGGGGTGATGCGGCGGTTGTACTTGCCGAAGGTGGGTTTCAGTGCACCGGAACCGGATTCGCCCACCACCTCGACAACGCTGAGGCCGTGCGCCATCTGGGTGACGGCGATCTGCTCGTCGGTGGGCTTGTCGGCGTCGTAGCCGCGGAACATGTTCGGCCCGGTGGTGTACTCGTGGTTGACCACCAGCAGGTACCTGTTGGGCTCACCGTCGATCGGCAGCAGCGCGGCGAAGTCGTTGTTGAAGCCGAACTGCTTGCTCTGCGCCTCGGCGGTCTGGCGGTCGAAGTCGAAGGCGGGCGCGTCGGGCAGCACCGGATCGCCCCAGCGGATGACGACGCCCTGCTCGTACCCCTCGGGGACGACGACCGCGTCCTCGGTGTTCGGCGCGACGGCGGTGAAGTCGGTACCGGGGATGGTCTCGCCGCCCTCACCGGACGGCGCGGAGGCGTCGTCGCCGCACGCCGCCAGCGCGCTCGCGGCACCCACCGCGAGCACGGCCGCCGCACTGCCCTTGAGCAGTCCGCGCCGGTTCAGGGAGGCGACGATGTCACCGAAGTAGGCGTTGCCCGAGGTGTTGGGGACCTCGTGGAAACAGGCGTTGGCGCACTTGTATTCGCACGTCACCCTGGACCGGGACGAACGTCCGTCGTGGGTGACGAACAGGGCAAGAGGCTTCACGATCACTCCTGACTGAGGCTGTTCGCGCACCGTAAACGCCGCAGACGAGTCGGAGGCGACAGCGCGGTGAACAGCCGGACAACGCCTCGTACCCACCCGTTGTGCCCTTTCTACGCCCGGCCGCCCGATTAGGGTGGACGCGGATTCCCCGAAAAGAATTTCCGGGCGAGGTGTCGATCCGGCGGCGACCTGTTCGACCTTGTGGTGAGAGGGCCGGAAGGGCCCGCGAAACGAGGAGCACACCATGAGCAAGTACATGCTGATCTGGCGGCCGACCGACGCCGCGATGGCCGCGATGGCCGAGACCCCGTTCGAGGAGATGCTCGACAAGGTCGGGCGGTTCAACGACGAACTGATCCGCGCGGGCGTGCTGCTCGCCGCCGAGGGGCTCGACGATCCGGCCGAGGGCGTGGTCCTCGACTTCACCGGCGACACCCCGGTGATCACCGACGGCCCCTACGGCGAGACCAAGGAGCTGTTCACCGGCTACTACATCCTCGACGTCGCGTCCAAGGAAGAGGCGATCGAGTGGGCCAAGCGGGCGCCCAACCAGCAGGGCAGCAAGGTCGAGATCCGGCGCATCCCGACGATCGACGAGTTCCCGCAGGACAACGAGTGGATCGCCAAGGAGCGCGCCTGGCGCGAGGAGACCGGCCAGCTGTGACCGCGGGGACCGCGCGCCGCACCGTCGAGGCGGTGTGGCGCAGCGAGTCCGCCCGGATCGTCGGTGGTCTCGCCCGCTACACCGGCGATTTCGCGCTCGCCGAGGACCTGGCCCAGGAGGCGCTGGCCGAAGCGCTGGTCTCCTGGTCGGTGGAGGGGGTGCCCCGCGAGCCGACCGCCTGGCTGCTCACGGTGGGCCGCCGCCGGGCCGTCGACGGATTCCGGCGGCGCGCCGCCCTCGACGCCAAGTACGCCGAACTCGCCAGGACCCTGGACGAATCCGTCGAGGACGACCTGTTCGATCCCGAGCACATCGACGACGACGTGCTGGCCCTGATGTTCGTCGCCTGCCATCCTGTACTGGGCAGAGAAGCCCGGATCGCACTGACGCTGCGGGTGGTGGGCGGCCTCACCAGCCAGGAGATCGCCCAGTCGTTCTTCGTCCCCGTCTCCACCGTGCAGGCGCGCATCACCCGCGCGAAGAAGGCGCTGACGGCGGCCGGAGTGGAGTTCGAGGTGCCCGGCGCACGGCAGCGGCGGGAGCGGCTGGGGTCGGTGCTGCAGGTGATCTACCTGATCTTCACCGAGGGGTCGTCGGCATCCGGCGGCGACACCTGGCTGCGCACCGAATTGGCCGGGGAGGCATTGCGTCTGGGCCGGGTGCTGTCCCGGCTCGCGCCCGAACCGGAGGTCTTCGGACTCCTGGCGCTGATGGAGCTCACGGCCGCGCGGTTCCCGGCCCGGCTGGACGGCGCGGGCAGGCCGGTGCTGCTGGAGGACCAGGACCGCACGCGCTGGGACCGGGCCGCGATCCGCCGTGGCCTGGCCGCGCTGGAGCGGGCGCGCGGCGAACGCGGACTCGGGCCGTATGCCGCGCAGGCGGAGATCGCGGCCTGCCACGCCCGGGCACCCTCTGTCGCGGAGACCGACTGGGCGCGGATCGTGGCCGTGTACGACGCGCTGGTGCAGGCCACGGCGTCCCCGGTGGTCGAGCTCAACCGGGCGGTGGCGGTCGCGATGCTCTCGGGCCCGGAGGCCGCGCTCGGCCTGGTCGAGGGAATCGATCTGCCCGGCTCGCATCTGGTGCCCGCGGTGCGCGGGGAGCTGCTGGCCCGATCGGGACGCAGGGACGAGGCACGCGAGGAATACCTGCGGGCCGCGAAGCTGTGCGCCAATGCGGCACAGCGCTCGGTGCTCGAGGAGAAGGCCGCAGCGCTCGGCGGCTGAACTCGGGCACGGTGAAACCCCGAGTCGATCCCGCGCACGGCGGCGGGCACGGGCGCGACCCCGGAGTCGATGCCGACTCCCTCGGCGAGCACGGTGCGGCCCCGAGTCGATGCGGCCTGAGACGGCGCGGACCCGAGTCGCTATCGCATGAGACGGCGGGCACGGCGGCAGGCGTGCGCGGGAACGCCCGGCGGTACACGCCGGGCGTTCGGGTTCAGGATGGGCGGGATGCGTCGCCCGGCGCGTCGGGCAGGTGGCCGGGTTCAGGCGTTCACCGGGACGGACAGCACGACGTCGGTCTCGTTGCCGGGCAGATAGTGCACCTGCACGATCCGGCCGACCTGGACATTGGCGACGCCGGCCGGCGGCAGGAACTTCTCGGCGCGGGTGCTGAACATGCTGCCGTCGGGCCGGGTGACGGCGAGACCGAGCACGACCTTGGTGTACCCGTCGCGGATCTCGCCCGGCACGTCCAGCGATTGCACGACCGCCTGGGCGGCGATACCGCGCGCGGCGATGTCGAGCTTGGCCTGCGTGGTGAAACCCTTGCGGAGCATGGACTGGTTCATCACCTGCTGCGCCGCGACGCTGTTGCCGGACAGGTCGACCTGCACCTTGCCGGGCCGGTGCGGAAGGTACCGGACCGGCAGCACCACGCCCGGCCGCAGCAGGGACAGTTCGGTGAGCGGCACGACCATCCGCGCCGACGCCGGGAACACCGCGCCGTCCGCCCCCTCGACGCTGAAGTCGATCCGGACCATCGGCCGGTCGTTGACCTGCACACCGGTCTCACCGACCGACTTCACGGTGCCGATGCCGACGAGCGCGTCGCGGAACTCACCGGTGTTGCCGCCGGTGAACGCCGCCAACAGGTCCCCGCCGAACAGTCCGCCCGCGAGCGAGGTGAAGGTGAAGACCGTGCTCACCGCGACGACCGCGAGGATCGGCAGGGCCAGGTAGCCGTTGGCCCAGGCGAGGACTCCGGGCTCCCAGGGCGAGCCGGGCTGGTAGGTCAGGCCGTGCCAGAGGTAGACGCCGATGGCCAGGGCGGCGGCGGTGACGACGGCGACGCGCAGGGTGCGGATCATGAGAACTCCTCGAAAGTGTTGGGGAACAGGTTGTTCCGGGTTCCTGGCCACCCCGTCGTCGCGATTGCGGTGCGCGACGACGGGGAGCCGGGTGCTCGGACCGAGCGGAGATCGCCTCAGGCGCCGACGATGTCGGAGCAGGCGAAGGTGATGTCGAAGGTGGCGGTGCTGGGCCCGGCCAGCGGGTTGGTGAGATCCACCGCGCCGACGCCCTCACCGGTCACCTTGAAGGTGTTGCCGTCCTTGGTCAGCTTCGCCGAGCCGCCGGGCTGGCCGTTGCCGTAGCCGACCGCGTACGGGGTGCCCGAGTCGCCGCCCTTGGTGCCCGCGATGCCGACCGCCTGCACGGTGTCGCCGGTGATGGTCGCGCTCACCGACAACTGGCCGTAGGCGCCGTTGGCGTTGTCGGTCAGCGCCAGGGCCAGGGTGTCGCCCTGCTTGGCGCAGGTGGTGTCGAAGGTGGCCTCGAGCGCCTTGCCGTCGACACTGGCGGCGGATCCGCCTGCCGGGGCGGTCGGCGCCGCCGAGGGCCCGTTCTGCGGGGTGGCCGTGCTCCCGGCGTCGTCACCGCAGGCGGTGACCAGCAGCGCGAGGGCGGCGGCGGAGGCGGCGAGGGCGGCGGTGCGGAAGGTCGTGGTGCTCATGGTGTTCGATCCTGTCTGTCTGTGCGGTGCGGCCTTTCGGTTCGGGCCGTTGAGAGAAAAGTAGGAACGGCTCCGCGCCTACCGATCCCAACTTTTCGGCATCCACCCTGGTCACAGCGGTGCGGCGACAACCACTCCCGGGTCGGGGCACGACGCGTTAGCCTGAGCGCATGCGACGACCCCGCGCCCTTGTGCTCGACGAGGTGTGGCGCGGGCTCGACGGCGTCGAGGCGCTGAGCGGGCCGCACGGCGGTCCGCTGCGCCGCACCGTCAAGCTGATCCTCGATCCGCTGGTGATCCGGCCGATGCAGCATCCCGCCTGCGCCGGCGCGGTGCTCACCGACGACGGCGCGACCCTGCTGGCCGCCCGCGTGCACGCCGCCGCCGACCGGCTGCGCGCCACCGCCGCCTGGTTCACCCTGCTCAAACAGGTGCGCCGGGCACTGCGCATCACCGAGGGCAATGCCCAGGACCTGTACTTCCAGCGCTGCTTCGAATTGGCCGTCACCCGAGGCCATCCCGATCCGGCCCGAGATCGATTACGCGCCGAGGCGACCCTGCGCGAGATCCACGAAAACTCCGCCGGCCGAACCACCCAGGCGCTCAAGGAGCACCTGGCCGATCCCGCCACCGCAGCCCGGCTCGGCACGCTCATCGAGACCGCATGGGCGCGCCGTCCAGGGCCTGTCGCCACGCCCGATCACGGGCCGCTGCTGCGCGAACTGCTCGACGCGGCCGTGGCGGCGCGCGCCGGAGTGGACGGTGCATCGCCGACCCCTTCCGGCGCTGGATACGCACGGCATGATCGGCCGCGATCGACCGCCGACCTCTTCGACACCGCCGTTGCGGCCAATGTGGGCACTCACGCCGGAATAACACTGTGGTACAACGCGTTCGCGCCTGCGGCCGGAGCATCCCGCCCTGACACGACGACTTCCACCGAAGTCGCCTCCGGTTCGCACCCGGAGCCTCCCGGCCGAACCGCGCAGCCATCCCGCCGGCCGCCTGCACCGACCTCGAGCCAGTCCATACGGACCTCCAGCTACTCCGCCGGCATCTCCCATGAGTCCGATCAGGCATCCGGCAGAGGCCTGGGGCTCACCGCGCACCCACTGCCGCCCCAGCCCGACGTCGGCTCCTCCGCAGCCACAGCCACTTTGGCGCTTCCGTTCGACCGCACGATCCACGAGCGCGTCTTCACCGTCTTGCAGGCCTCGACCGAACGCGCCGAGCTGCCCCCGATCCCGGATCTGGTCACCGACGAGATCGCACGCAGCTGCGCGCCGTGGGCACTGCTCGACGAGTCACTGCGCGCGACAGCGGCGGTCGGCGTCGCGTTGGCGACAGGACTCGCCCCGCTCGACCGTCCCCCGCTCACCGCGATCGCCACAGAAGCGGCCGCACCACACGGCAACGACGAGTCGGCCGCCCACCGGGTGGTCAACGCCCGTTGGCGCCGCGAAGCCTATGTGCTGCAGGCCCGCAGGCTCGGCGTCCACTCCGTCGCGGACGCCGAGCCCGACCGCGACCCGCTCGCCGTGATCGCCGCCGAACTCGGCGCTCCCTGGCGCCCCTACCTGCGCAGACTCTGGGTGCGACTGCACGGCCGCGATGTACGCGCGGTCCCCATGGACAGCCCGGACGAGCTGTGGGATCTCCTCGACGGCGTGGTCCGTTCGGTGATCCTCGACCACCGCACCAGGGTGAAGAAGGCGCTCAGTGTGGCCGCCCTCGCACCCGCGGCCGGCACGGGTGAATCGAGGGCGAGCTGATGCCCGGCACCGTGCTCGTCCGCCGCGTCGAGCCCGATCTGTGGAGCATCGCCCCGCCCGGCGCGCCCACCGTCCTCGACCCGGCGCCCGCCCTCGACACCACCGTCATCGAGGTCGTCGGCGGTCATCTGAGCTGGAGCCTGCTGTCGCGGCAACAACTCCCCGCCGCGATCCTGCACGACCTCCCCGCCGCCCAGGACTGGCTGTGGGCGGTCTACGGCGAATCCGTGGCCGTGGCACTGAACGACCACGCCGAGCCCGTCGAGCTCGCGGCCGATCCGCACCTGCCCGAAACAGCCACGGCAGCACGGCGGCTCGCCTACGCGCACTGGGCCGCCCGCTGGTGGCCCGCCTCCACACTCGACGGCATTCCCGCCCTCGACCAGCGCCTGCTGGAGGACGAGATCGCCACTCTCACCGAGGCGTGCGATCTGCTCGTCGACGGCGACGACGCCGAGCCGCCCGTCCGCGAACTCGCCGCCGTCCCGGCGACCGCCCGTGCCGAGGACTACGCCCTCGCGGCGGGCGAGGCGGCGGGCGACCCACGTGGAGCGTTGACTTTCGGGCGCGGTGTCGGCGGATGGGATTGGCGACGCTGCCCGCCCGGCCTTGTCGACGCCTCCGAACAGGCCGTCTCCTGGGAACTGACCCGTGCGGGCGGCCTCACCGTGGTGCGGGTGCGCGCGGTCGCCGCACCCGGCCTGACCGGCGACGTGCCCGCCCATCTGCGGCCGCACGCGCTGGTCGATACCGGCGCGGGCACCGTCGACGCGGCACTCCGATTGTCCGGCGACACCTGGCAAGGAGCATTCGAAATCGCATCGGAAGTCGTCGCGCGCGTCGATGTCCATGTGCCCGGCGTCGGGCCGGCCGTCGCCGACCCGATCGAACCGGCGACCCGGGCGCGCATCCGGGCACTGGCTGCCGAACGACTCCGCCGAGCCGCCGAGCCGGAGGCCACCGGCACCGGGGACACCCCTCTGCTCGCCGAAATCGCCGCAGCTGCCGAGGATTCGGACTTCTGACATGCCCCGAGACGACATGACCATCGCTTCCGCAGACAGCACCCAGGCCCACGCCTCCACCTACAGCGACCTGACGGACCCCTCCGGCAGCGGCACCGAGTTCATCGACCTGGGAACCGGCGACGACCGGGTCGTCACCACTGTGCGGCACAGCGGGCAAGAGGCACGGGCCGCCGGCAGCGCCGCGACCCGCTACTCCGGCGGCAGCGCCCCGACACACCCGAATGACAGGCCGCCGGACATGCGAGTCGATCGCGGCCGCAATATGTCTGGGACTCGCGCATGACTGCCCACGACGCGGCCGCCGATCCGCCCGGCCTCGACCTGCTGCACGCGGGCGCTGCCGCCTACCAGCGCGGCGACCCGGCCGAGGCAGCGCGAATCTTCGAGGAGGCGGCGCGCATCGGCACCGACGGCGTACGCGTCAGCGCGCTGATCAACGCCGCCGCCATGTACGACGAACTCGGCGACCACCACGGTTCGATAACCCGCTACCGCGAGGCGCTGACCCGCATACCGGCCGATGCCGCGGAAAAGCGCGCATCGGCGCTGATCAACTATTCCCAGGCGCTGCAACACATCGGCGCTCTGCACGAGGCGCAGGCAGCGCTCGAACAGGCCCGCGAACTCGCCGCGGGCGAGAGCATCCCCGCCTCGCTGCGGGTCGCCTGCCTGCTCTCGCTCACCGCTGTCGCCTTCCACCGCTCGCAGTGGCCGCGCGTGATCGAGCTGGCCACCGAGTCACTGGAGGCAGCCGTCCGATTCGCCCCCGAGCTCAGCGGTCATCCGCTGATGAACCTGGCGGGCGCGTACTTCGAGACCGGCCGCCACGACCTCGGCCTCGATTTCGCCCGGCAGGCACTGGCCGCGTTCGACGCGGCGGGCAATGTCAACGCGATCGCCGAGACCCAGCAGGATCTGGCTGTCCTGCTGCTGCGGCTGAACCGCCTCGACGAGGCCGAGGCCCGGCTGACGACCTGCCAGGACTACTTCGAGCGCGCCGGCCTCGCCTACCGCGCCGGTGTCGGGCTGAAGAATCTCGGGTTCCTCCACGAGCGCCGCCTGGACCTCGACCGCGCCGACGACTTCTATCGCCGCGCACTGGACTGCTTCGAATCCTCCGGCGCCGTCCTCGATGTCGCGGCCGTGCGCACCCGCCTGGCCACCCTCGCCTACACCCACGGCGAGATCGGCACGGGCCGGGACCTGCTCGCCGCCGCCTACCGGACCTACGCCGAGCACGGCCTCGGCCTGCACTGCGCGCAGCTGGACTACTGGCACGCCGCTCTGCTGGAGTCGGTCCTCGACGACATGGCCGAGCCCGCGGCCGAGCTGCTCGCCCTGGGCCGCGCCCTCGCCGTCCCCGCCGCCATCGCCATCGACGCCGTTCGCTACAGCCTGCCCAATGGCCACCAGCGCGACCGGTGGAATCGCGAGGTCGCCGAGCCCGCCATGCGCCTGGCCTTCCGCTTCGCCGCCCGCTGCGGCGACGGTCCGCTCGTCGCCGATCTGATCGAAACACAATGCGCGGGAACGACCCTGGACATGACGCGGGTGGAGCTGCCACAGCGCCCCGAGCTGCCACCGACACCGCTGGCGCCGGAGTTGGATCCGCCCACCGACGGCACATCCACCCTGCATCTGGGCGCGGCGCTGGCGCACGTGGCTGCGGCCGCCGGACTGCCCGTCGCCCCGCCGCCGCGCCTGGCGCTCGCCCCGGACGGCCGCATCGCCCTGGCCGACTACATCGCAGCCGCCGAGCAGAAGTACGGCCGCCCCGTCCGCACCGACCAGGTGCTCCCCGCATGACCGGCCGACCGACCATCATCGTGCGCATGGCCGACGCGGGCGAGCTCTACATGTCCTGGCGGAGGCTGGACGATCCCGACCGCCGTGGCGCCGCCGCACTGCCCGGAGACGCGATCGACGAAGCCGTGCGCGAACTCGCCGAAGCGCTGCCCGATCCCGCCGTCCCGGGGACGCTCGAGCGCGCCTTGACCACCGGCGCCCTCGCGGTCGCCGACGGCGAACACGCACTGGCCCAGCGACTTTCCCGCGCGTTGATCCCGCACGGCCTCGCGGTGGAACTCCACGACCTCCACACCCGCGGCATCCGCCCCCACCTGCGCCTGCAACCCTCGCCCCGCGTCGCCCAGGTGCCCTGGGAGATCCTCGCCCCCGATCCCGGCCTGCGTCTGCTCGACATCGCCGACCTCGGTCTGCTGGCTCCCGCCGGCATCGTCCACGCCCCCACCCGCATCCCCCGCAGCTGGGCCGCCGACCGCGACCTGCCCGTGGTCGCCGTCCTCGACCCGCGCGTCCCCGGCTTCCGCGCGGACTCCGCGCTCGGCTCGGTCCTCGGCCGCATCACCACGCCCACCCCGCTCACCGAACGGGTGGCGAAACACCTGTCGCTCAACCGCTTCCGCCCCGAGGCCGAGGACCCCTCTCAGGTCTTCCGCCGCACCGACCTCGACCGCACCTGGCTCTCCGACACCCTGCGCGCGGGCGCCTCACGACTCGTCTACGTCGGCCACGTCACCGCCGCCGTCCCCGAATCCGGCCAGAGCGAGAACGCCGAACTCCACCTCGCCTGCACCGCCGACACCACCGGCTTCGCCACCCCCCAGCGCACCCACCGCCCCCTCTCGGCCAAGGACCTCCTGCTCGGCACCCATACGCTGACCCCCGACCCCGTGGCAGGCCCCGACCTGTGGCCGATCCCGAGCCGAGTAGCCCTGATCGCCTGCGAAAGCGGCGGCGACCTACGCTTCACCGAATCCCTCGGCCTCGTCGCCGCCATGATCCACGGCGGCGCCGAACTCGTCACCGCCACCCGCTGGCCCCTGCCCACCGACCTCGCCGTCCAACGCCTCGCCGGCGCCACCCACGCCATTCCGCTCCAGGACACCATCTGCGCTGTCGACGCCGCCCACGACCAGGACGACCCGCTCGCGGCCCTGCACCACTGGCAACGCACCCACCTCGACGCCTGGCGGACCACCGGAGCCGTCGAACACTCCCCCCTGCTCTGGTCCGCCCTCGCCACCTTCCTCACCTGAGCCAGTCCCGCGCGCGTTACCCAACCGCTCCCCTTGCTCGCGTGGTGCCCGCGCTGGTGGGACCACGGCGAGGTCTGCAACCGGACGACCGCCCTGCACCGGGCATTCGAGGCCCTGCGCACGGGGGAGACGGTCGAGTCGTCGCTGTTCTGGCGGGCGTAGGGGGCGTGGGAGACGATCACCACCGCCCTGGAACAAGCCGTCGGCCCAGGCCGGGTCCGGAGGTGTAGGTGCCCGAGAACAACACCGCTGGAACTCGGCCAAGACCGAGAGCATGCCGAACATGGCGCGGCCTTCGGCAGTGTCGGTGTCGATGCCCTGCTCGATCGCCCGCAACCCGATCCCGCGCTCGCGCAGCCGGGCACCGAGGGTGACCAGGTGCAGGACGGAGCGCCCGAGCCGGTCCAGCCGGGTGACGACGATGGTGTCGCCTCGCGGGCAATCTTCAGCACGATGTCCAGCTGCGGGCGGGAGGCTTTGGCGCCGGAGGCGGTGTCGATGTGAAATGTAATCCTCGGCGACGCTGGCACGGGTGAGGGCGTCGATCTGGTGCGCGGGGTTCTGCTCGGCGGTGAAGACCCGCCCTTATCCGTTGCCGCCCGCACGCACCCCGACAACCAGCACCCCCTTGCCCATGACGGCGTGCCCGATAGCCGTTATCGCGCACACGTCATGAGCGGGTCCTGCAGCCCTCGCGACCGCCGACTCCCGGCATGTGAATAAACGCGTAGGTCACTACTCGCGTGATCGGTCGAGCGTGAGTGAACACTTCGAAGTGCCCACCGTCTTGCCCCAGGTGAACAGCACCAACCTGCCGAGTTGCACCTAGTCATCCCGCAGACGAGAGCGTGCCGCTCGCTATCCGAGAGGAATGTGACGATGATCCAGATCTACCTGAAATCCATACACAGTCATGAAGAAACCGATGAAGTCGGCGCCGACGAACCGTACGTCCTGGTGACGAGCGTGAATCTGGCGGCGCCTGAGCCGGCATTCGAGGTCACGCGATACGGCTTCAATGACGTCGACGACGAAGAGACACATCCCGCCCCAGGACCGTCGCAATCGTTCTGGGGATTGAACGGCTCGGCTGCAGAACTCACCGACCCGGAGAAGGCAATCTTCGTTGTCAGCCTCATGGAGAACGACGACGGCGACCCCGAAGCATTGCGAGGAATCGTGAAGGGCGTTGTCGGTAGCTCTGTTCTCGGCAGCCTCTCCGCATCGCGGAACGACAAGGTCAAAGCACTGATCCGAGACATCAACTCGGCGATGGGAACACCCACGGGCGCCCCGAACTTCGATGACAAGATCGGGATCACTGAGTTGCGGTTCACAGCCGACGAACTACGCCGGGCAAACGCAGGTGAACCAGTTCGCAAGTCAGTCAACATCAACGGCGACGGCGGACGCTTCGAATTGGCTTTCGAAGCCTGGAACGTGAATCCGTTCCCGAACTGGCAGGCGCTGGATAACAACCCGGCATCGGTCGACATCGCTGCCGACGGCACCAACCTCTACCAACGCCACAGCACCGGCGCAATCTTCAAATTCACCGGCACCCCGATAACCGGCTGGCAGCTCCTCGACAAAAACACCGCCACCAAGCAGATCGTCGCCGCCGCCGGAAACCTCTACCAACGCCACAGCACCGGCGCAATCTTCAAATTCACCGGCACCCCCATGACCGGCTGGCAACTCCTCGACAACAACCCGGCATCGGTCGACATCGCCGGATCCGCCGCACGTCTCTACCAGCGACACACGACAGGCTGGATATTCAAGCACACCGGCTGAATGACGTCCGTTCTGTAGCCGCTGTAGGGCGATCGCGGACGGGCGGAGTCGTCGCGCAGAGCGTCGTCGTCCAGCACTTGATTGACGCCATCGGGAATAGGGCCTGGCCGCCATCGGCCGCCGAGCCCCATTGCTGTTCGAACCCTGCGGCGATCGGATCGCTGCGGGCCTTACTCCGAGTCGGGTGCTCGCCCTTCGCGCAGGGCGTCACCGATCTCGCTCATGCGGGCCCGGTACTGGTCCTGGTCGAAGAGCTGCACCTCGAAGCCGGGGGTGTGTTCGCCGTCGAGGTGGCGTTGCGCCATGGCGAAGTGCTGGGCCACATAGTTCGGGTCCTGCATACGGCGGTCGACCTCGGTGGTGAGGGCGCGGATCGCGTCGGCGCGGTCGGCGCCGGTCACATACCAGTCCTCGCCGGGGTAGTAGGCGCGGACCGTGCCGTCGGCCTGGTCGACGAACTCGGGCTTCTGGCTGACATGGACGACCGGGTCAGAGCCGGCCTGCGGGGCCTGGTGCATAGAAAGTCTCCCTCGAACCGTCGTCATGGATCACGTAGCAGACATACTGCATGCCAGGGTGCCCGACGATCGGGCCGGTGTACACGCAGTTGATGGTGGTCGCGGCGGCGATGCCGGCCACCGTGGCGGGCGCCAGCACCAATGCCCCCAGCATGACGGCGCCGACCACTGCTTTGACTGTCCCGACCATGATGTTCCCCCTGTAGATGGTTGGTTGGACATCTGGTTGGACATCTGGTTGGACGCCGCCGGAGCCGATCCGGTTCCACGACAACCGGTTCCGATCCGCAGACCATACCGGCCCGGCGCGATCACGGCCGGTCGGGCGCGACGGCGACGTGGGTATCGACAGTCAGGCCTGGCCCGCCGGAGGCCCGAACTGCGATCATGGACGCCGCTCGCTCGCACGCGTGTGCGTGAGCTGGATGTGTTCCGGTTCCGGACATGGAGTGGAGCGCTTCACGCCGAGGATGTCGGCGATCTGCTGGACGGTGTGCTGGCGTTCGTCGTAGAGCCGTTGCGCGGTCTCGGACCGGGCGACGGTGAGTTTCGGGCGGCGGCCACCGACGCGGCCGCGATCCCGCTCACGCAGTTGGGGCGTCGAGGGTGACCAGATGCAGGACCGAGCGGCCGAGCCGGTCCAGGGGCGTGACGACAATGGTGTCGCCCTCGCGAGCGATCTCGAGCACCGGGTCCGGTTGCGGGCGGGAGGCTTTCGCACTGAAGGCGGTGTCGATGTGGATGTCGGCCGCAGCGACGCCGGCACGGCGCGGGCCGTCGATTGGGTGGGCGGGGTTCTGCTCGGCGGTGGAGATCCGCCGTACCGATGAGCTACCCGGCGGGAGCAGGTCGCTCGACGGCATGAACAAGGGATAGCGGCCGTAGACGTCCGCGACGGACTCGATCAAACTGTATCCGTCCGAGCCCGAGGTTTCGGAACACCACACCGCGGCGCAACGGGGCCCAACCGCACCCGGCCACCTGCACGCGCGGCCGAAAACGAGTAGCGACCACTCGCGCGCACCCCCGAATCCGGAGCGATGCTGCTCTTCCAGGTTGTGCACAAGGCAGGTTGTGCACAAGGAAGGAGCGATCATGTCCCTCTCAGGAAAGACCCTGACCCGCGCCCAGCGGGAAGCGCTCGACGCCCGCGACGCCGTGCTCGACCGGGCGCTCGGGGAAGCACGCGCTATCCCGGTCCCCGACGTCGACATCGACGAGGAGGGCGATTTCAGTTGCCGCCGCTGCGGCTGCGAGGGCTACCGGCAGCCGGGCCCCACCGCGGCTCGCCCGTTCAACTGCGCAGACACGTCCTGCGGACACGGGTTCTTCAGCCACCGGGTGCAGTGAGGCGCGTGGGCGATCGCCGGGCCTAGGACCCGCCGCTCACGTCCACCGGATTGACCTCGTCGCGCCAGCGGATCGCCGTCTTCAGTTCCTCGAGGTCGTAATCCGGACCGGAGGAACCGACGGTGAAGAGGGTGACGCCGGCGTCGAGGTAGGCCTTGGCCTCGTCGAGGCCGGGCCAGGCGACCGAGCGCTCGATGCGCTTGGCGTCGGTGCCTGCTTCGGCGGCGTGCTCGGCCAGGATCGCGTTCTTGCGCGCGAGCGCGTCGAGATCGGCGAAACTGTGCCAGATATCGGCGTATTCGGCGACCAGGCGCAGGGTTTTACGCTCGCCGCCGCCGCCGATGAGGATCGGGATGCGGCGGGTCGGCTGGGGGTTGAGCTTGCCCAGGCGCGCGGTGATGCGCGGCAGGTACTCCTTCAGCAGCGCCAGACGTGTTCCCGCGGTGCCGAATTCGTAGCCGTACTCGTCGTAGTCCTTCTGGAACCAGCCCGCGCCGATGCCGAGGATCAGTCGTCCGCCGCTGATGTGGTCGACGGTGCGCGCCATGTCGGCGAGCAGATCGGGATTGCGGTAGCCGCCGCCGGTGACCAGGGCGCCGATCTCGACCCGCTCGGTCTGCTCGGCGAAAGCGCCGAGCATGGTCCAGCATTCGAAGTGGGCGCCGACCGGGTCGCCGCTGAGCGGATAGAAGTGGTCCCAGTTGAAGACGATGTCCACGCCCGCGTCCTCGGCGCGCAGCACCGCGTCGCGGATGAGGCCGTAGTCGGGGGCGTGCTGCGGCTGCAGCTGAAGTCCGATCCGAACCGGTCGACTCATGAAAGTCCTCCTTCTCAGGCAGCGCTGTCCCCGATCGACCCTACCGGCAGCGGGCATCCTCGACATGGGGCGAAGAGGTCATGTGCGGACGCGCCGAATGCGTCCGACGATCTCGACCGCGATCACGCCCCGGCGTTCGGTCGTTACCGAACACCGAACAGCCGCCTACGTCGACTCACAGCTCGGCTTCAACACGCACGAGGTGGTTCGGACACGAATGTCCGAACCACCTCGAATCGCGATCAGGCCGCGAGCACCTCCCGCTCGTTCGGCACGCAGTGCGTCATCTGCGGGCCGGAGACATCGCGCGGACCGTGCTCGCCCAGGTTGGCAACGCGCTGGTGCTCGTACAGATCCTTGCTCGCGTGGCCGAGGTCGTTCGCCTGGATGGCGGCGGTGTCGGCCTCGGTCAGGCTCTGCACGCCCGCCTTCGGGATCCAGTGGTACTTCACCTGGTGCGTCACGCCCTGAACCACTCCCGCGAACCGCGGATCACGCCGCGCTGGTCTAGAGTCCCCCCGACCCCTGTAACTCGGATCGTCCGGCACGTTCCTGCCGGTGAAGGGAATGATCTGCCGTGGCCACGGTTACCTTCGAGCGCGCTACCCGGCTCTATCCGGGGGCGAGCAAGCCCGCTGTCGACGAACTGGAACTGGAGATCGCCGACGGCGAGTTCCTGGTGCTGGTCGGTCCGTCCGGATGCGGGAAGTCCACCTCGCTGCGGATGCTGGCCGGCCTGGAGGAGGTGAACGGGGGACGCATCCTGATCGGCGCGAAGGATGTGACGCACGTGGAGCCGAAGGAACGCGATATCGCGATGGTGTTCCAGAACTACGCGCTCTACCCGCACATGACGGTGGCCGAGAACATGGGCTTCGCGTTGAAGCTGGCCAAGGTCGCCAAGGCCGAGCGGGACCAGCGCGTGCTGGAGGCGGCCAAGCTGCTGGATCTGGAGCCCTTTCTGGATCGCAAGCCCAAGGCGCTCTCGGGCGGTCAGCGTCAGCGCGTGGCGATGGGACGGGCGATCGTGCGCCAGCCGCAGGTCTTCCTGATGGACGAGCCGCTGTCGAACCTGGACGCCAAGCTGCGCGTGCAGACCCGCACGCAGATCGCCCAGTTGCAGCGCAGGCTGTCGACCACCACCGTCTACGTCACCCACGACCAGGTCGAGGCCATGACGATGGGTGATCGCGTGGCGGTGCTCAAGGACGGGCTGTTGCAGCAGTGCGCCAGCCCGCGCGATCTCTACCGCGACCCGGCGAACGCCTTCGTCGCCGGCTTCATGGGCTCGCCCGCGATGAACATGTTCACGCTGCCGGTCGAGTACGGCGCGGTGGTCCTCGGCGGGTTCCGGCTGCCGGTGCCGCGCTCGGTGGCCGAGCAGGGCGGCCGCGAACTCGTCGTCGGCATCCGGCCCGAGCACTTCGAGCTCGGCAACTCCGGCATCGAGATGGAGGTCGACGTGGTCGAGGAGCTCGGCTCCGATGCCTACGTCTACGGGCGCACGCTCGGCGAGGGCCCGGGCGAGACGATCGTCGCCCGCGCCGACTGGCGCAACCCGCCCGCCAAGGGCGACCGGCTCTTCCTCTCCACGACGCCGGAGCGCACCTACTTCTTCGCCCCGGCGGACGGCCGCCGCCTGAACTGACAGCGCCCCCGACGCCACGGGCCGCACCACCGGATCACCGGGGTGCGGCCCGTTGCTTTCGATCCGCGCCTCGCCGCCGGCCGCACCCTCGAAAGCGGGCGGCGCGTTGCCGGTTCAAGCGCGGCGGCGAGTGCGCAGGTAGTCCTCGTTGACCCGGACGCCGAGTTCCTCCAGCTCGATCTGCTTGCCGGTGGCGCTGCGGACCTCCACGCGCACCGGCGCGCCGGTCGCCGCTTCCACGAGTTGCAGGGGCGGCGGGCCGGGCTGGAGGTAGGCGTCGCCCCACTGCATGAGGGCGAGCACGGCGGGGAGCAGGTCGCGGCCCATGGGGGTGAGGACGTATTCGTGCCGGGTCCGCTTGCCCTCCTCGCGGTAGGGGATCTTCTCCAGCAGGCCGGCCTCGGTGAGTTTGCGCAGCTGGGCTGAGGCGGCGGCGGGGGTGATGCCGACGCGGGCGGCGAAACCGTCGAACCGGCGGGTGCCGTAGTAGGCCTCGCGCAGGATGAGCACGGCGGAGCGACTGCCGACCAGGTCCATGGCCTTGGCGATCGAGCATTCGTCGGTCTTCCACGCGCTCAGATCCGCCAGGGGGCCTTCCATCACCGCTGCCATGACGCACATCATACGGGTTTCTGGATTGAGTGAACTATAGCCAGGCGTTAGTCTGACTATACAAAAGTCGAGTCAGGTCAACGGGGCCCGGCTCGCGGTCCGAGAGGAACCACCATGAGAGACGCGGTGATCGTCGAAGCCGTCCGCACCCCGATCGGCAAGGGCAAGCCGAACGGGGCGCTGCACGATGTGCACGCCGTCGACCTGCTGGCGCACAGCCTGCGCGCGGTGGTCGACCGCAGCGGCATCGACCCGGCGTTGATCGACGACGTGATCGGCGGCGTGGTGAGCCAGGTCGGCGAGCAGGGCGCCAATGTCACCCGGCGGGCCGCCCTCGCCGCCGGATATCCCGAATCGGTGCCCGCCACCACCGTCGACCGGCAGTGCGGCAGCAGCCAGCAGGCCATCCACTTCGCCGCGCAGGGCGTGATCGCCGGCGCCTACGACATCGTGGTCGCGGCGGGCGTGGAGTCGATGGGGCGGATTCCCATGGGCGCGAGCGTCGCCGGGGCGGGCGACATCTCCGGCGTCGGGTTCGCCGAGCGCTACCCGGAAGGCCTTGTCCCGCAGGGCATCAGCGCCGAACTCATCGCGGCCCGCTGGGGACTCGGCCGCACCCGGCTCGACGAATTCGCGCTGGCCAGCCACGACAAGGCGGCGCAGGCGACGAAGAACGGGCTGTTCACCCCCGAACTGGCCCCGATCGCGGGCCTGACCACCGACGAGGGCATCCGTGTCGGCAGCACGCTGGAAACACTCGGCGCGTTGCGGCCCGCCTATCACGACCCGGCGATGGCGGCGCGCTTCCCCGAAATCGACTGGCGCATCACCGCGGCCTCGGCCAGCCAGGTCAGCGACGGCAGCGCTGCGGTGCTGATCATGACCAGCGAGCGGGCCGCGCAACTCGGCCTGACGCCGCTGGCCCGGGTGCACAGCTTCGCCGTAGCGGGCGACGACCCGCTACTGATGCTGACCGCCGTCATCCCGGCCACCCGAAAGGTGTTGCAGCGCGCCGGACTCCAGCTCTCCGACATCGACCTGATCGAGATCAACGAGGCCTTCTCGCCGGTCGTGCTGGCCTGGGCCGCGGACACCGGGGCCGACCTGGCCAAGGTGAACGTCAACGGCGGAGCCATCGCCCTGGGCCACCCGCTGGGCGCCTCGGGCGCGCGGCTGGCGACGACACTGGTGCACGCCATGCGTGATCGCGGCGCGCGGTACGGATTGCAGACGATGTGCGAGGCGGGCGGTCTGGCGAACGCGACGATCTTCGAAAGGATCTGAGAGCTCTCCGCCCGGACGGTCACCGCCTCGACCGAGGCCTTTGCCGACGACGACGCGGGCCGCACCTGCGAAAGGTGCGGCCCGCGTGGTGCTCCGTTCGCGGAAACGCTCAGCAGCGCGTGTACTCCGTTCCGGCGCACCGGATCTGCGGCGGTCAGCCCACGAACCCGATGGCCCGCTGCGGGTCAGGCGTCGGCGGTCGCCTTGTCCAGCGAGGCGCGCGCGCCCGCGGCCGGAGCCTGCGGCGCGTGCCCGGTGTGGTCGTCCTCGACCTCGGCGGGCGCCGGAGCGGCGGGGATCAGCGAGGCGAGCAGCAGCGCCACGAGGGCGACGCCGCCACCGATGACCAGGGCGACCCGGAAGCCCGCCTCGGAGGTCATGGTGTGCTCGCCCATGGAGATGGTCATCTGGGCCAGGACCGCGCCGATGGCGGCGGCGCCGACCGAGGTGCCCAGCGAGCGCATCAGGGTGTTGAAGCCGTTGGCGGCGGCGGTCTCGGTGCGCGGGACCGAGCTCATGATCAGCGCGGGCATCGCACCGTAGGCGAGGGCGACACCGCCGTTGATGACCATGAGCGCGATCATCAGACCCCAGGCGGTGCCGAAGAGCACCTGTGTCAGGCCGTAGCCGAGGGACAGCACCAGTGCGCCGCACATGAGGGTGACCTTGGGACCGCGAGCGTCGGTGAGCTTTCCGCCGAGCGGCGAGACGATCATCATCATCAGGCCGCCGGGCAGCATCCACAGGCCCGCGGCGAGCATCGACTGGCCGAGGCCGTAACCGGTGGCGGCCGGGTACTGCAGCAGCTGCGGCAGCACGAGCATGCTCGCGTACATGCCGATGCCGACGAAGATCGAGGTGATGTTGGTCATCAGCACCCGGGGACGCGCGGTGGTGCGCAGGTCGACGATGGGTTCACGGGAGCGCAGTTCCCAAGCGCCCCAAGCGATCAACACCACGACGGCGGCAACGAGCAGGCCGAGCGTGGTGGCCGAGGACCAGCCCCAGTCCGCGCCCTTCGACACTCCGAGCAGCAGGCAGATCAGGCCGATGCCGAGACCGATGGCGCCGACGATGTCGAAATGCTGCCCCTTCGCGGCGGGCGGGACGTCCGGGATCACGAACCACACCAGGGTGGCGATCGCCACGGCCAGGACCGCCGACAGCCAGAACAGCACCCGCCAGTTCGCGTACTCGGCAATGGCCGCCGACAGCGGCAGGCCGATGCCGCCGCCGATGCCCATGGACGCGCTCACCAGGGCGATGGACGAGCTCATCTTCTCCCCGGGCACGACATCGCGCAGCAGGGCGATGCCGAGCGGAACCATGCCCATACCGATGCCCTGCAGGCCGCGGCCGATGATCATCGGCCACACCGACGAGGCCAGCGCGCAGAGCACGGATCCGACGATGAGCGGAACGGTGCAGGCGAGCAGGACACGGCGCTTGCCGAACAGGTCACCGGCCCGGCCGGACAGCGGGACGAACACCGCCGCGGCGAGCAGGGTCACGGTGATCACCCAGGTCGCGTTCGACTGCGAGGTGTGCAGAATCTGCGGCAGTTGCGGAAGCAGCGGGGTGACCAGGGTCTGCATGATCGCGGCCACGGTTCCGGCCAGGGCCAGGGTGGCGACCACCAGGCCTGGGCGCGCGGCCTGCTCGGACGATGGGGACACGGCAACTACTCCTCGGCGGCAGATCCCGGACAGGGATCGGATCTGGTTTCGGGAAGACCCCGGAATCAGACGGCGGCGCGCACAGAGCGGCGGCGACCCGGCGCGATCCGTCCAAGTAAACAACTGACGACTGATCAGGTTAGAGCCCGCGACCACAGCAAGTCAACAAATGTTTACTTATGCCTCGTCACACTCAGGCGGGTGGCGCGGTGCTCTACGCTCGGCGGAGCCGTCTATCCGACTGGAGGACACTTCCGATGGCCGCCGACGCACCCGACCGACCCCGACGCCGAAACGCGACGGCCACCCGTCAGGCGCTGCTCACCGCAGCCAGGTCCCTGCTCGCCGAACGCGGCGCGACCCAGACCACCAGCCGCGACATCGCCGCCGCGGCGGGTGTGAACCAGGCCCTGATCAACCGCTATTTCGGTTCCAAGGAAAACCTGTTCGTGGAGGCGGTCCGCACGAACGAGGCGGGCATGGCCGACATCGTGACGACCGTCTCCCTGCCGGACATACCCGCCCGGATGCTGCACGAGGTCCTCGAGGTCACCGATTCCGGGCGCGGCGCGACCGCCATGCTGGCCGGCGTGGTCAACAACGAGACGATCACCGCTGTCATCAGGGACATCGTCGAATCGACCCTCACCACGAAACTGGGCGACCGACTCGGCGACCCCGACGGCGGGCTGCGCGCGGAGCTGCTCAACGCGCTCGTCGTCGGCGTGACGGTGATGCGCAAGAAGATCGGCAGCCCCGCGCTGGCCGCGGCCGATGTCGACGTGATCGCGCGCTATGTCACGGCGATGGCCGAGCCGCTGTTGCGTGACTAGCTCACAACCAGCCGTTGCGGCGGAAGGCCACGAACAGGCCGCCGCAGATCACGACCATCGCCAGCAGCACCGCCGGATATCCCCAGACGTGGGTCAGCTCGGGCATGTGCTGGAAATTCATGCCGTAGACGCCGGCGATCATGGTCGGCACCGCGGCGATCGCGACCAGCGCGCTGATCTTGCGCATATCGGTGTTCTGCTGCACGGTGATCTTGGTGAGCGAGGCGTTGACCAGCGAGGACAGCGCGTCGTCGAGGTCGGTGATGCGTTCGGCCGCGTTGGTGTGGTGATCGGCGACATCACGCAGGTAATGGCGGATCTCCTTCGGCAGCCCCGAGTCCGCCTTCGCCAACGCCTGCAGGGGCGCGGCCAGCGGCAGCACCGCCCGGCGCAGCTCGACGATCTCCCGCTTGAGCTGGTAGATGGGCTCGACGGGCATCCTGGAGCGCGGGGTGAACACCTCCTCCTCCATCTCCTCGACGTCCTCCTCCACCGCCGCGGTCACCTCCAGATAGGTGTCGACGATGTGGTCGGCGATCGCGTGCAGCACCGCGCCCGGCCCCAGTGACAGCCGTTCGGGATCGGCCTCGAGGTTCGCGCGCACCGTCTTCAACTGGGAGTGCGAGCCGTGCCGTACCGCGACCACGAAATCCGGCCCCACGAACACCAGGATCTCGCCGGTCTTCACGATCTCGCTGACGCTGCTCTTGTCGTGCTCGACGTAGGCGACCGTGCGCAGCACCACGACCATCACCTCGTCGTAGCGATCGAGCTTGGGGCGCTGACGCGCGACCAGCGCGTCCTCCACCGCCAGCGGGTGCAGACCGAATTCCGTGGCGACGTCCCCGAGCTGCCGTTCGTCGGGTTCGTGCATCCCGATCCAGACGAACCCGCCCTCGGGCCCGCGCACCGCTTTCAACGCCTCCGCGTGGGTGAACCGGCCCGGTACCCGCCTGCCGTGCCGGTAGACCGCGCAGTCGACGATCGCTCGCGCGGTGGGAACGGGGATCCGGTTCACCCTCGCCCGCTGCCGCGCCCCCGCCTCCCGGCCGTCCTGATTGGTCACGGCCGCAGCCTAGCCCCCCGTACCGCACCCCGACCGCAGACCGGTTCCCGGCAATCAGGGCTGAGCCGAACCGGGAGGGCTACCTCGGGCCTGCGGAACCGGCTCGCGACCGCCCCGCGCCCCCCTCGATCCCCTGTCGGCGGACACGACGCGTAGCACCATCGGCACAGCGCCGACCCCGCGACCTATCGTGGCGGGATGAGCCTGCCCGTCGAGCCCCTCGTCTACGCGATCCCGATGCGCACCCGATTTCGCGGCATCACCGTGCGGGAGGGGATGGTGATTCCCGGCGCGCGGGGCTGGGGCGACTTCTGCGCGTTCCCCGAGTACGACGACAGGGAGGCGGCCGGCTGGCTGGCCACGGCGCTGGAGCAGGCCGAGAGGGGCTGGCCGGAGCCGGTGCGCGAGTGGATCCCGGTGAACTGCATCGTGCCCGCCGTCGACACGGAGCGGGCGCGTCGGATGGTGCTCGACTCCGGCTGCCGGACGGCGAAGGTGAAGGTGGCCGATCACCCGGAGTCGCTGCGCGAGGATCTGGAGCGGGTGGCGGCGGTACGGGAGGCGCTCGGGCCCGACGGGGCCGTGCGCGTTGACGCGAACGCGGTGTGGGATGTGGACACCGCTGTCGCGCACATCACCGAAATCGACCGGGTGGCAGGCGGTTTGCAGTATGTCGAGCAGCCCTGCCGGACGATCGAGGAGCTGGCCGCGGTGCGCAGGAAGATCGATGTGCCGATCGCGGCCGATGAGTCGATCCGACGGGCGGAGGACCCGATGCGGGCGGCGGTCGCGGAGGCCGCCGACATCGCGGTGATCAAGTGCACACCGCTGGGCGGGGTGCGGCGGGCACTGCGGGTGGCCGAAGCCGCCGGGCTGCCGGTGGTGGTGTCCTCGGCGCTGGAGACCAGCGTCGGGCTGGGGGCGCAGCTGGCGCTCGCGGGAGCGTTGCCGCAGCTCGACTTCGCGTGCGGACTGGGAACGGCCGCGCTGTTCGAGGGTGATCTGGTGACCGAGCCGCTGCTCCCGGTCGACGGTTATCTGCCGGTCCCCCTGCGCCCGCGCGATCCCGACCCGGCCCTGCTGGAGCGGTATCGCCATCCCGACCCCGCACGGGTCGCGTGGTGGCAGGACAGATATCGGCGGGTCCGGGCGCTGGTCGACGCGCGAGGGGACCACTAGCCGATGCGCACCCCGCATCCCGACATGGTCGCGCGCAGCAGCAGGGCGGCTTCGGGGCCGATGATGCCGTCGACCAGTTCGAGGTAGCGAGAACAGAATTCGGGTCCGTGCGCAGGCGAGGAGTCCACCTCCGGGGCGAGGTGGTGGGCCAGCTCGTGCAGGACGACCAATTCGCGCAATGCCCAGGCCGTGCCGCCGGCGTGCAGGGGTACGGCGAGCTCCGCGCCCGCCGGGTCGTAGTGCGCGGCAGCGGTTCCCGCCCTGGCGCGCACGCGGACCGGAGCCTCGGCGCGAGCCCATCGGGCACGAACCCAGTTCAGGGCCAGCACCCGATCGGCGTAGGTCTGTACCGAGTCGACGGAGGCGAAACGGCGCTCGATCGGCAGGGTCAGCCGCGAACCGTGGAATTCGACGGTTCGGTGGCCGGATTCGTCGGCCCGGTCGAACAGTCCGCGCACCAACTGTTCGGCGTCGTAGACCTTGGCGCGCTGGATGTCACGTGCGGACACGATGTCGCGCACCATCATCTCGCCGTCCGTGCGCTGATCCGGCGCGGGACACCGCCGCCGTCATTCGCGCGCACCGCGTCCCGGCGCCAATTCGCCCCTGGCGGCGCCCAATTCCGGGGACAGCCCCAGGCGCGCGGCCCGGCCTGCCCGGTCACCGGCCCGCCGGGCGGCGGCGGAATGCCCGGTCGAGGCCTGTGGACCACGCCAGGTGCCGCGCGCCTCGGAGGTGCTGGTGTAGAAGTCGACCAGCTCGATCTCCTTGTTCCGCAGAGCGAGTGCGGTACCGCTGGCCACGCTGCACCCCGCGGCGGCATCGGCTTCGACGGCTTCGGCTTCGACCGAGGACTTCACCTCGGCCAAGCGGCGTCCGATCCGTTCGGCGAAGGCCATCTGGAAGTTCAGGCGCGCGGTCACCGCGGCGGCGGGGGTGCGGACCCGGCGGCGCACGACCGCGCCGCCGCGGCGCTCGGTGACGATCCTGTCCACCGTCGCCTCCCGGTAGGCGCCGGACTTGATGTAGTGGTCACCGGCTCGCACCATCTGCACCAGCAGGCTCGCGTAGAGGGCTTCGCACAGGTCGATGTCGGCGGCGAAACCGTAGGCGTAGACCTGGGTGGAGGTGCGGGCGACATCGCAGCGCACGTCGTTGGCGTGCGCGATGGCGACGAACAGCTGCACGTAGGTGCGCAGCCCTTTGCGGCCGGGTTCGCCGATCGGGATGATCCGCTGCACCGGGGTCACCTTGCGTTCCCGGCCCGCGACGTGCGCGCGGGCCACCGCGAGATCGATGGACGAGCGGGTCGCCAGGCGCTGCGCGGCGGCCAGGAAAGCCTCGGCCTCGTGCTCGTTGTCGGTGGCCTCGGCCTTGCGCAGCAACCCGCCGATGCGGGTCAGCATCCGCTCGGGAACCTGGTTCGGCGCACTCATCGCACGCCAGCCTAACCCCGGGCGCCGACCGCTCCGGGTCACCCCGAATCCCGAGCATGATCGGACGCGGCGAGACCGCACCATGTATCTTGCGTGATGCACCGGCCTCGGTGTGCTGCCGCTCACGTCGTAACCCGCAGACGTCGGAAATTTTTGGAGAGTGTCCGCGATGGCTTGGAAAAAGGTGTCGTCCCTACGTTCATCGGTCGTACCGCGCGCCGCGATGGTCGCCGCGTCGGCCGCGCTGCTGACGGCCACCTTCGCCACCGCCTGCTCGAGCGACAGCGGCGGCAACCCCACCAGCGAGAACCTCGAGGGCCGTGGCCCGATCACCTACGTCGAGGGCAAGGACACCACCGAGACCGGCGTGGTCAAGCAGCTCATCGAGCGCTGGAACGCCTCGCACCCCGACGAGCAGGTGACCTTCAAGGAGCAGTCCAACGACGCCTCCCAGCAGTACGACGACCTGGTCGAGCACATGCGCTCCCAGCAGTCGGACTACGACGTGATCGCCCTGGACGTGCCGTGGACCGCGGAGTTCGCCGCCAAGGGCTGGATCCAGCCGCTGAAGGACTCCTTCTCGATCGACACCTCCACGCTGCTGTCCCCCACCGTGGCCAGCGCCACCTACAACAACACCCTCTACGCCGCGCCGCGCAACACCAACGGCGGGCTGCTGTTCTACCGCACCGACCTGGTGCCCGAGCCGCCCAAGACCTGGGGCGAGATGCTCGGGAAGTGCCAGATCGCCCGTGACAACGGCATCGGCTGCTACGCCGGTCAATTCGCGCCCTACGAGGGCCTGACGGTGAACACCTCCGAGGTCATCAACGCCTTCGGCGGCACCTTCGTCGGCTCCGACGGCAAGACCGCCACCGTGGACAGCCCGCAGGCCCGCACCGGCCTGAGCACCCTGGTAGACGCCTACAACAACGGCGACATCCCGAAGGAAGCCATCACCTTCAAGGAGCCCGAGTCGGCCAACGCCTTCACCCAGGGCAACCTGATGTTCCTGCGCGGCTGGCCGTCCACCTTCGGTGACGCGGGCGCGGAATCCTCGCTGGTGAAGGACAAGTTCGGGGTCGCCCCGCTGCCCGGCGAGAACGGGATCGGCGCCTCCACTCTGGGCGGCTACAACGCCGCGATCAGCTCGTTCTCCAAGAACAAGGCCACCGCGCTGGACTTCCTGCGCTTCCTGATCAGCGAGGACGCCCAGCACATCGTGGCCTCGGGCGCGCTGCCGTCGGTGCGCGCCTCGCTCTACGACGAGCCCGCCCTGATCGCCAAGATGCCGTACCTGCCCGCGCTCAAGGAATCCATCGCGGGCGCCGTGCCGCGGCCGGTCACCCCGTTCTACCCGGCGGTGTCCAAGGCCATCCAGGACAACGCCTATGCTGCCCTGACCGGAGCCAAGTCCGTCGACGCCGCGATCGTCGACATGCAGAAGGGCATCGAGACCGCCGGTTCGTAGGCGGTAACGCGCACCGGACCCGACCAACCCGTAGGAGAGAGATAACGGTGTCGGTTCCCCCGAACGCGGCCCCACCCCTGTCGAAGGACGAATTCCTCGCGCCGAAACGCGGGTTCTTCGGCGGGCTGGGGGCCGAACTGCGCGCCTCGCGGCGGGCGTGGCTGCTGGTCACACCCGTGCTGCTGGCGCTGACCGTGGTCATCGGCTACCCGGTCGCGCGCGCGCTGTACATGTCCTTCCAGAAGGATGCCGGGCTGGACCCGAGCACCGGGATGTTCGTCGAGGGCGGCAACGCCGGCTTCGACAACTACCTGCACTGGCTGTTGCAGCAGTGCACGCTGCCGACCGGCGAGACCATCGCCTGCCCCACCGGCAACCTGGGCTCGCAGTTCTGGACCGCCATCGGCATCACGGTCTTCTTCGCGGTCGTCACCGTCACGCTGGAGGCAACCCTCGGCCTGATCATGGCGATGGTGATGAGCAAGAGCTTCACCGGCCGGGCGCTGCTGCGCGCGGCGGTGCTGATCCCGTGGGCCATCCCCACCGCGGTCACCGCGCGGCTGTGGGAGTTCATGTTCCAGTACGACGGCGTGGTCAACCGGGTGCTCGGCACCCACATCCTGTGGACCTCGGACCCGTGGGCGGCCCGGTTCGCGGTGATCGTGGCCGATGTGTGGAAGACGACGCCGTTCATGGCGCTGCTGATCCTGGCCGGACTGCAGGTCATCCCGAACGACGTGTACGAGGCCGCCAAGGTCGACGGCGCCTCGGCCTGGCAGCGGTTCACCCAGATCACCATGCCGCTGCTCAAGCCCGCGCTGATGGTGGCGATCCTGTTCCGCACGATGGACGCGCTGCGCATGTACGACCTGCCCGCGATCCTGACGCTGAACAACCCGGACACCAGGACGGTGTCGATCCTGGTGGTCGATCAGGTCAGGCAGGGGCCCAACAGCGCAGCGGCACTGTCGACGATCACGTTCCTGCTGATATTCGCCGTGGCGTTCGTGATGGTGAAGTTCCTGGGCGCCAACGCGGTGCGGACCCAGGAAGCTCAGCGAGAGGCGCACTGATGGCCACGACTACTACGAGCCTGCGGAAAGAGTCCGCACCGGAGAAGCCGAAGGTGAACCCGGTGCCGTGGACGAAGAAGATCGCGGGGCTGCGCATCTATATCGGCGCGTTGATCGTGCTGCTGTGGGGTCTGGGCCCGTTCTACTGGATGGCGGTCACCGCCTTCCGCGATCCGGCCTACACCTTCGACAACACCCCGTGGCCCACCCACGTGACGTTGGAGAACTTCCGCAACGCCTTCGACACCAGCCGCGGCAACGACTTCGGCCGGGCGATGCTCAACAGCGTGATCATCGGCTCGATCACCACGGTCATCGCGCTGGTGATCGGCGTGTTCGCGGCCTACGCGCTGGCGCGCCTGGTGTTCAAGGGCAAGTACATCGTGGCCGGGCTGATCCTGAGCGCCTCGATGTTCCCGGTCGTGGTGCTGGTGACCCCGCTGTTCCAGCTGTTCACCAGCCTCGGCTGGATCGGCCAGTACCAGGCGATGATCATCCCGAACATCTCCTTCGTGCTGCCGATGACCGTCTACATCCTGGCCTCGTTCTTCACCGAACTGCCGTGGGAACTCGAGGAGGCCGCCCGCATCGACGGTGCGACCAAGGCGCAGGCATTCCGCCTGGTCATGCTGCCACTGGCCGCGCCCGCGGTGTTCACCACCGCGATCCTGGCGTTCATCGCCGCGGTCAACGAATACCTGCTCGCGCGGTTGCTCTCCGGTGACAAGACCGAGCCGGTGACCGTGGCGATCGCCCGCTTCTCCGGCAACAATCCGCTGGTGCAGCCGTACGCGGCGATCATGGCGGCGGGCACCCTGGTGACGATTCCGCTGGTCATCATGGTTCTGCTCTTCCAGCGCCGGATCATCTCCGGTCTCACCGCGGGCGGCGTCAAGAGCTGATCGAGCCATCGGTAGCTGGGTCGTTGCCGTAGCGCGGAACATATCGAGCCACCCTGTAAAGTGCAGGGTGGCTCGATCGTTTTCGTGTGGGACCGACGCTCCGAAGGGAGATGCTCGTGGGCGCGTTCGGCAAGCGGCGGGGGCAGCGCGACGCCGGAGGCGAGGCGGGCGAGACGCCCTACGCCACGCTCGCGGGATGGCGGGAACCGGAGCAGAGTCCGCCGGAACAAGAGGGCGATCCACCGGCGGAACCGCAGGACAGACCGGCTGACGGGCGGGCGCGTGGGTGGCGGCGGCTGGCGCTGGCGCTGTTCGTGATCTTCGTCGGCGTGCCCGCGCTGTTGTTCGCGCTGGTGTACTGGCGCTCGGAGATCCCCGACCCCTCGGCCGTGCGGACCAATCAGATCGCCACCATCACCGCCTCCGACGGCGCCACCGTGATCGCCACGATCGTGCCGCCGGAAGGTAACCGGACACCGGTCCCGCTCAGCGAAGTGCCCCGGCACGTGCGCGACGCCGTGCTCTCCGCCGAGGACCGCGGCTTCTACTCCAACCCCGGCTTCTCGACCTCCGGCTTCCTGCGCGCGGCCCGCGACAACCTGCTCGGCAAGGAGGACGCGGGCGGCGGTTCCACCATCACCCAGCAGTACGTGAAGAACGCCTTCGTCGGTTCCGAGCGCACGGTCAGCCGGAAGATGCGCGAACTCGTGATCGCCACCAAGATGGCCAGGCAGTGGACCAAGGACGAGATCCTCGCCGCCTACCTCAACACCATCTACTACGGGCGCGGGGCCTACGGCATCGCGGCCGCCTCGCGGGCCTACTTCGCCAAGCCGCCCGCCGAACTGACGCCGGCCGAAGGCGCGGTGCTGGCCTCGGTGATCCGCACGCCCTCCATCCTGGATCCGGAGACCCATCTCGCGGATCTGAAGGAGCGCTGGCAGTACGTGATCGACGGCATGGTGACCATGGGCGTGCTCGCCCCCGGCGACCGGGACACGGTGGTCTTCCCGAAGATCGCGCCGCTGGCCGAGGTGCCCCAGGACAGCGCGGCCCGCGGGCCCGAAGGGCTGATCCGCACCCAGGTGCTGCGCGAACTGCGCGAGTACGGCATCAGCGATCTCGAGATCGACACCGGCGCACTGCAGATCACCACCACCATCGACGTGCGCGCGCAGCAGGCGGCCATGGCGGCGGTGCGCTCCCGGCTGAGCGGGCAGCCGCCGGAACTGCGCGCGGCGGTGGTCTCGATCGATCCCCGCTGGGGCTCGGTGCGCGCCTACTACGGCGGCGAGGACGGCACCGGTTACGACTTCGCGCAGGCGCCGTTGCAGACCGGCTCCTCGTTCAAGGTGTTCGCCGCGATCGCCGCACAGCAGCAGAGCATTCCGCTCACCCGGGTGCTCGACTCCTCCCCGGTCACCGATCACGGCGTCACCATCACCAATGTCGAGAACGAGACCTGCGGCCGGTGCACGATCGCCGAGGCGCTGAAGCGCTCGCTCAACACCAGCTTCTACCGGCTGACGCTGTCGATGATGAACGGCGCGCAGTCCATCGCCGACGCCGCCCACCAGGCAGGCATCCCGAAACGCATTCCCGGCCTGGAGTACGAGACGCTGACCGAGTTCGGTAAGCCGCCCTACAACGGCATCGTGCTCGGCCAGTACCAGGTGCGCCCGATCGACATGGCCTCGGCCTATGCCACCATCGCGGCGTCCGGGATGTACCACCGGCCCTACTTCGTGCAGCGGGTGGTGACCGGCGACGGCCGCGTACTGCTGGACCGCGCCGGCCCCGACGGCCCGATCGGCGAGGAACTGCCCGACCCCGAACAGCGCATCTCGCCCGCCATCGCGAACAAGACGATCCAGGCGATGCTGCCGATCGCCTCCTACTCCAACGGCAACGCCCTGGCCGACGGGCGCCCGTCCGGCGCCAAGACCGGCACCACCCAGCTCGGCGACACCGGGGAGAACAAGGACGCGTGGATGATCGGCTTCACCCCGCAGATGTCGACCGCGGTGTGGGTCGGCACCGAACAGTCCCTGCCGATCCGCACCGCCGGCGGCGCCCGCATCTACGGCTCCGGGCTGCCGTCGGCCATCTGGAAGGCGACCATGGACGGCGGGCACGAGGGCGAGCCGATCGAACAGTTCCCCGAGCCGGAGTCATCGTCCTGGGAGCCGCAGATCCAGTCGCCGCAGGACAGCGGCAACGGCAACGGCAATCCCTACGACATTCTCAATCCGCCGCAGTCGCCGCAGCCGCAGGGCCCGATCATCGTCTTCCCGACCGCGCCCGCACCCGCGCCGGTGCCCGAAGCACCCGCACCCGCACCGGCACCCGCACCGGCACCGGCCCCGCCGCCCGCACCGGCGCCCGCGCCCGCACCGCCGCCGCGCCAGATCGAGATCTTCCCGGGGATCACCGTCCCGATCCCCGGCTGAGCGCGCGACGCGCGACCGCCCGCACCCACCGCCTGCCCACCCGGAACCGCGGGACGTGGCAGCATCGGGTGCGGTGGCCGGGGTAGGCGCCCGTCGCGCGCGGGAATACGCAAGGATGGGCGCCACGAGCGACCACGACCGCCGTGCGCGGTCGCCGCAAACAGCGCCGCCGATGAGAACACACGAGATTTAGGGGCTACGCCGGTGGATTTCAATGTCGTTGACCGTCCCGAGACGCTGGTGGCGGGCACAGTTCTACGCAGCCCGGCACTCGCGGTGGAAGGACCGCGACGAGTGAAGGTGGAGCAGGCCTGGAAGAGTAAACTGTCCAGGCGACTACCCGGCCGGCCGGCCACCGCCTATGTCGACCACGCCCCGGAGATCAATTCGTACCTGACCCACATCGTGGGCTACCAGTGCCGCAGCATCGACGACCTGCTGCCCGGTGACGTGCTCGCCCGGGTGCCGGGCGGGCGCTACGCCAGATTCACGGCCACCGGCGACGATCTCGGCGATACGATCGTGTCCGTTTGGCGGGCGGTCTGGGACGCCGAGACGGCCGGGCGGATCGTGCGTGCCTACACCGGGGACGTGGAGCACTATCCCGACGCCCACACCGTGGAAGTCTTCGTGTCGCTGGCCGACGAACCGAACGACGGGTAGGAACGCACTGTGGATTTCGAGATCGTCACCCTGGACGAGAGCCTGGTCGCCGGACTGACCATTCCGCTGGCCGGTCGCGAGGTGACCGCCCGTGATTTGGATCTGGTGAACTTCACCTGGGACCGCTATCTGGCGCGGGAGAAGGCGGTGCCGCGGGTGGCCGCCTATGTGGGGCAGGACGACCACGCCGTCGCCGTGCTCGGCTACGAGATCGCCGGGCTCGACGAGCTGGATGCCGGCGATGTGCTCACCCGCATCCCGCACGGCCGCTACGCCCGGTTCGTCGTCTCCGACAAGCCCTACGATCTGCTGCGCACCGCCTGGGCACAGGTGGCCAAGGCGGAGGCGACCGGCGTGATCACCCGCTCGCACCGCGCGGAGATCGAGCGCTACACCGGGCCGACCTCGGTCGAGGTGTACGTCTCACTGGACTGACGCGCGAGCGGGCGACGTCCGGCGGACATCGAGCCGGACAGCGGAGCGCCGCAAACGGCCGAGAGCCGGAACCCGATTCGGGTTCCGGCTCTCGCTTTCCAGCGGTGCGCCGGGATGTTGCCACGGCCGTCGAGCCGCGGCGCCACCCGTCCCGCACATGCCGCGACGACGACGCGCGTCGATGATCGGACGTCTCGCCGACCACGCGATGCACGACTACCGTGCGCGACTACGCGTCGATGATGAACGCCTCGAGCTGCTCGCGGGCGATGTCGTCGGCCAGCTGCTGCGGCGGGGACTTCATCAGGTAGGCCGAGGCCGGGATGACCGGTCCGCCGATGCCGCGGTCCTTGGCGATCTTGGCCGCGCGCACCGCGTCGATGATGATGCCCGCCGAGTTCGGCGAGTCCCACACCTCGAGCTTGTACTCCAGGTTCAGCGGCACGTCGCCGAAGGCACGGCCCTCGAGGCGCACGTAGGCCCACTTGCGGTCGTCGAGCCAGCCGACGTGATCGGACGGGCCGATGTGCACATCGTTGGCGCCCAGTTCCTTCTTCAGGTTGCTGGTGACGGCCTGGGTCTTGGAGATCTTCTTCGACTCCAAACGCTCGCGCTCGAGCATGTTCTTGAAGTCCATGTTGCCGCCGACGTTGAGCTGCATGGTGCGGTCGAGCTGGACGCCGCGATCCTCGAACAGCTTGGCCATCACGCGGTGGGTGATGGTGGCGCCGACCTGGCTCTTGATGTCGTCGCCGACGATCGGTACGCCGGCGTCGACGAACTTCTGCGCCCAGACCGGGTCGGAGGCGATGAACACCGGCAGCGCGTTGACGAACGCCACGCCGGCGTCGATGGCGCACTGGGCGTAGAACTTGTCGGCCTCTTCCGAGCCCACCGGCAGGTAGGACACGAGCACGTCGACCTTCGCGTCCTTCAGCGCCTGCACGACGTCGACGGCGGGCGCCTCGGAGAGCTCGATGGTCTCGGCGTAGTACTTGCCGATGCCGTCGAGGGTCGGGCCGCGCTGCACCACGACGTCGGTCGGGGGCACGTCGGAGATCTTGATGGTGTTGTTCTCGCTGGCGAAGATCGCCTCGGCCAGGTCGAAGCCGACCTTCTTGGCGTCGACGTCGAAAGCGGCGACGAACTTGACGTCGCGCACGTGGTAGGGGCCGAACTTGACGTGCATCAGACCGGGCACGGTCGCGGTCTCGTCCGCGTCCTTGTAGTACTGCACGCCCTGGACCAAGGAGGAAGCGCAGTTGCCCACGCCCACGATGGCCACGCGAACTTCGGTGGCGTTCTCAGCCGTTGTGATGTCAGTCATGGCCGATGTTTCCCTCTTTCTGTGGTGCCGCGTTCGTCGATTGCTCCGCCGCAATCAACTCGTTGAGCCAGCGCACTTCGCGCTCGCTGGATTCGAGTCCGAGTTGATGGAGTTGCCGGGTGTAGCGATCCAGTGAGCCACTGGCCTTCTTGATCGCCTCCCGGAGCCCCTCTCGGCGCTCTTCGACCTGACGCCGCCTGCCCTCCAGAATTCGCATCCTCGCTTCGGCGGGGGTGCGGGTGAAGAAGGCCAGATGTACGCCGAAGCCGTCGTCGGTGTAGTTCTGCGGGCCGGTGTCGGCGAGCAGTTCGTTGAACCGCTCACGTCCCGCGTCGGTCAGTTGGTAGACCCGGCGGGCCCGGCGGGTGGTGGCGCCCTCCGGAATCTCCTCCGCGATCAGTCCGTCCACCTGCATGCGGCGCAGGGTGGGGTAGAGCGACCCGTAGGAGAAGGCCCGAAACGCACCGAGCAGGCCGGTGAGCCGCTTGCGCAGTTCGTAGCCGTGCATGGGCGATTCGAGGAGCAGCCCGAGAATCGCCAATTCGAGCACCGGGCTTCACCCCCTGACTTGTCCTCAGATCTAACCGATGGATACGAATATCCACTATATCGGAGCGATACATCTATGCACAGTTCGCCGTCCCGGGGGCCGTAGTGCCCACCGTGGCAATCACGACAGCCCGGCGCGGGCGGCGGCGCACACCGCTACTCTGGTGGCGTGCGAATCCAGCGGCAGGTGGTCGACTACGCGCTCCGGCGCCGATCACTGCTGGCCGACGTCTATGCGGGCCGTGTGGCCGTCGCCGAAGTGTGCGACGCCAACCCTTACCTGCTGCGGGCGGCGAAGTTCCACGGCCGGGGGAGCGAGGTCACGTGTCCGATCTGCCGCAAAGAGCAGTTGACGCTCGTGTCCTGGGTCTACGGAGACGGCCTGGGACCGGTCGCCGGCTCGGCGCGCACACCGGAGGAACTCGTCCGTCTGGCCGAGACCCGCGAGGAGTTCTCGGTACACGTCGTCGAGGTCTGCCGCAGCTGCAGCTGGAATCATCTGGTGCAGTCCTACGTACTCGGCGCCACACCCGCGCCCACCCGTCGCCGTTCCGGTGGGCGGGCAGGCCGACGGACCGCCGCCGAGTGATGTGTTCGGCCATCAGCCGAGCGGGTGAGCTTCGGCGCCCGCCAGTGCCGGGCGTGCCCGCCCAGGCACCGACCACGCTTCACCGCTACGAGTTATGGAGATCTTGTCAGTGAATTCGCCTTACGAGACTTCCCCCTACGGCGATGACCCGCACGGTGGCCGTGCTCAGCGAAGTTCACAACCGGATCCGAACGGATATCCCCGGCGTCAGCCGCCGCCCCGTCCGCAGCAGGGCGGGCCACGGCCCGGCCCGGGTCAGGGTGGACCGATGCAGGGCGGGCCGCGGCCGGGCCCGAACGGCGCGAGTCCGAACGGCATGGCTCCCAACGGCGGCAGGCCGCCGATGCGTTCCGGCCCGCCGCCCC